>CACKWP010000029.1 GCA_902603945.1 uncultured Pelagibacteraceae bacterium | reverse complement strand
GGGAAAAATTTTTTTTTATATTTATAATTAAGAATAACATTTTCAATGTCACTCTTATTCATAAATTTTTTTACTGGAGAATAGCAGCCATTAATTAGATTTAATATTTCGAAATATTGTAATGAATCTATCTTTAGACTTAACACTTTGAAATTTCTACTTTATAACATGGCTAATAAATTTATATTTAACTGCTTCTTCTTTATCAAAAAATTTTTCTTCATTTTCAGAAAAGTCTCTCATTGTTTTTATTATATTATCTTCAAACATATAGTCTTGCCAACGCCAAATTAATTTTCCCGGGTTGCTTCTAGAGAGTTGGTTAAATATATCTTTGGTTTTTTCATCTGATTGTAAATAAAATTCGTAAACCATTTCTCTCCCAAACTGAGTTCCAAGATAATGATCGGTGCAGAAGCCTAAATTTTTACCATATAAATTAAAATTAATATATTGTTGTTTTAGAAGAAGTTCATTTCTGTTATCTTTAAAGCTAATTTTACTACTCTCTAAATTCTCAATTTTTAGTAAAGATCCATCAATAACTTTATAATCATCATTAAAGTTGATGATTGTAGAAATATCATGAACGTTATTAAAAGTATGATTTTTAAATTCAATTTTATTAATACCTGCCGCTCTTTTCCTTAAAACATTATTTACACTACTATTAAAAATCTTTTCAATTCCATTGTTAGGTGCAGGCATTACATGTACATGAGCGTGATCAAGACCACCTGCGCAAGCACACATACCGTGTTCAAAAATCGCGGTATTTTTTTTATAAAAAAACTTAATTTTATCACTTAGTTTGTTTACCAGCCAATTATACTCCTCAAATTCATCGTCATCGAGTTGAGCAAACGAAGTGTAAGGGGACTTTGTTATAATTAAATAGTATCCAGGGATAAAACATCCGAGCCCAGCTACTACAAACAGGTTTTTAGTCTCAAAAATTAATCTATTATCTAGAGTGGAAATCTTAGGAACTTTCTTATTTCTTTTTTTTGAACCTTCATTAAATAAATCCCATGCTAGGACGTCTTCATTGCTATTTATTTTAGATGTATTGCTCATATTTTACTATAAAACGATTTGGAAATTCTATTTGAAACTTTAATTGCATTATTATTTATAGCTTTAACTATAGTCTCCCTTCTAGCATTATAACCTGAGGAAACAAATCCAATTAAAAAAATATTTTTACAATTTTTTAACTCAAAATCTGAGGTTGTAGCAAACCCATCGTCGTAAACAAGACCATTATTCATTTTATAAAGACAATTATATAATGGATTAAATTTAACTAAGTCTCTAATATTTTGAGGCCCTTTAACTGAAATTACAATATCAGAAAAAAATTCTCTCTTTTTCGACGATGAACTCAATGTTGTAACTTTAAATTTTCTATCAATTTTGTTTATATTGAGAACTTTTGCTTTATTCATTTTTATATATTTTTTTTTCTTTAAATAATCATACGAAAATACGGTTTCAGGAAAAGTGAATCTTGTTAATTGACGAATTTTTTTAAAATATTTTTCATTATAAATTATTTTATCTTTTGATGAAAAATTTTTAATTACCTTATTTAGTATTTTTTTTTGTAAAACTTTTGTCCAAACATCATACTTAAAATAATTGCTCTTTTTAGCTAAATTAAACTCTTTTTTAAGGGAAATAAAAAGTTGCAAGGGATTTTTGATCTTTGAAATATTTGACGAGGTAAATATTTTGAACTTATAATTTTTAAAATTTTGACTTTTGATTGCAGGTTGAAGCACTGTTGCATTTCTAGAGGTCGATATAATACTTATATCTAAGTTTTTTTTTGAAATCATTCCTCTTAATTCTGGAAGACATTCTAAGAAACCTGCTTTTGACCCAAGAAAGTGTAAAACTATTTTTTTTCTTTCTTTAATTTTGGAATTAATTAGGCTTATTAATTGTTTTGTTCCTCCACCGCTATATAAATCTTTTATAAAATTTTTATCTTTTAAAACT
>CACKWP010000028.1 GCA_902603945.1 uncultured Pelagibacteraceae bacterium | reverse complement strand
TGCGCCTTAACCCATTTCCAAGTAACTTTATGTTTTAAGCAAACATTATCCAATTTAATCCAAAGATCTTTATTTTTAACAGGTTTCTTGTTTGAACTTTTCCAATTATTAACTTTCCACTTTTTAATCCAATCAGTTATTCCATCTTTCACATATTTAGAGTCAGTAAAAATTGTAATCTCTGATTTCTTTCTTATTTTTTTTAACGCCATAATTGGAGCCATTAATTCCATCCTATTATTAGTTGTATTACTTTCACTTCCAGAAATACTTGATTGATTAGAATCATCTAATATGATTGCTGCCCAACCACCTTTCCCAGGATTTCCAGAGCAAGCACCATCAGTATAAATTTTTAATTTCATTAAAAGAAATAATCCTCATGATTTTTTGCATTCTTGTGAAATTCTAATCTTTTTAAATACTCCATTGGATCTTTAATTTTAACTATTGCTCCTTCTACTTTATTTAATGCATCGAATACTCTAGTTAGTAAGAATCTCAAAGCAGCGCCTTGAGATAAAACTTTAATATTATTCAATTCTTCGTGGGACAATTTTCTTACAGAAGTATATCCATCTATAAAATTCTTTGCTTTAGTAACGTTAAAACTTAAATTACTTTTTAGACCGTCAAAACACAAAGCGTTAAAACAAATAGCTATTTCAAAAGCAAAAAAATCTTCACATGAAAAATAAAAGTCAATTACACCGCTAAATTTATCTTGAATAAAAAAAATATTATCATGAAATAAGTCAGCATGAATTATTCCTTTTGGTAAATTTTTTGGCCAATTTTTTTCAACATCGATAAGATTTTCCTCAATTAATTTTGGAAGATCTTTATGTATATTTTCACATTTATCTTTAACTGAATTAAACAATTTTCTCCATGAATTGACCGAAAGATCATTTTGTCGATTTAGTTTAAGACTTTTTGTGAGTCCATGCATTTTAGCTACCTCAAACCCAATGGTTTTACAGTTGGCAGGTGAAAGATTTTGTTTTGCTCTTCCTTCAAGAAACGAGACAATCATTAGTTTTTTTCCCTCAAAATTTGTAATAGTTTCATTATTATTATTGGAAATAGGAGCGGGGCATTTAAAGCTAGCTTTATTTAATGAGGACATTAAATCTGAAAAAAAAGGAAGATCGGCAGATCTTACTCTTTTTTCATAAATAGTTAGTATAAATTTTTTCTTATCAATTGATAAAAAATAGTTTGTATTTTCAATACCTTCTTCAATTCCTTTGAATGAGTCTAACTTCCCTAAATTATAATTAGATAAAATTTCCTCAATTTTTTTTTGATTTAACTTTGTGTAGACAGCCATTAATTGAGCTCTTTCGGCAATTTAAATACAACTTTTTCTTCTGCAACTACTACTTCTTCAATAGAAACATTTCTATCTTTTCTTAGACTGTCTAACAAAGTTTGAACAAGCTTTTCTGGTGCAGACGCTCCAGATGATATTCCGATGGTTTCAGAATTATCTATTTCATTAAAAGGAATTTCTTTTTCAGAGTGCATTAAATGAGAATTATTACAACCTGCTTTTTTCGCAACCTCAACTAATCTGACAGAATTAGACGAGTTACGACTACCCACTACAAAAAACATATCACACTTAGAAGCTATCTCTTTAACCGCGGACTGTCTGTTAGTCGTAGCGTAACATATATCCTCTTTAATAGGGCCTTTGATCTTTGGAAATTTACTTTTAAGAGCTTTAATTATTTCAGCTGTATCATCTACAGACAGAGTTGTTTGAGTAATATACGCCAGAGGTTTTTTAAAATCATTTTCTTTTAGAAGTTCAACATCATTTATTGTTTCAATTAGTTTAATTGATCCATTTGGAAGCTGACCCATTGTGCCAATAACTTCAGGGTGATTTTTATGTCCAATTAATAATATCTCGAAACCATTTTTATTTAATTGTTCTGACTCTCTGTGAACTTTTGAAACTAATGGACAAGTTGCATCTACAAAGGATAAATTTTTTAATTTA
>CACKWP010000027.1 GCA_902603945.1 uncultured Pelagibacteraceae bacterium | reverse complement strand
CATAATATTTAATAAATTTTGTGTGAATTTAAAAAAATCATTTGAAATATACATAAATATTAAGTATTGTTCAACTATTGAACATATAAAAAGGTTACCTATGAAAGACAACAAAGATTACTTAGACGTATTAATTAAAATACAAAAAAATCCTGAACAAAATCAAAGGAGTCTTGCTAAAACATTAGGTTTTAGCTTAGGAAAATTCAACTACATTTTAAAATCTCTTAAAAACAAAGGGTATATAAAAGTTAAAAATTTTCAAAAAAATCCCAAAAAAACAAATTATTTTTATTATTTAACGCCAAAGGGATTTGCTAAGAAAACAAATCTAGCAATTAATTACTTAAAAAGAATTAGTAAAGAATACGAAGAAATTCAAAAAGAAGTAAAAAAGCAGTAATTATGAAAAAAATTTTTCTTACTGGAGCTGATGGTTTTATCGGCTCTCATATTTTGGAAAGTTTGGTAAAAAAAAATTACAAAGTAAAAGCTCTAGTTTATTATAATTCATTTAACAGTTATGGATGGATTGATAAGATAGAACATAGAATAAAAAAAAAAATTGAAATTATTTCGGGTGATATTAGAGACTCGAAAATAATTAGAGATAATATTAAAGGGTGTGATCAAATTATTCATTTAGCAGCTTTAATAGGTATTCCTTATTCGTATCATTCCCCAAAATCTTATGTTGATACAAATGTTCAAGGTACTTTAAACATTCTTCAAGCAGCTCAAGATCAAAATATTAAAAAAATTATTCATACTTCCACGTCTGAGGTTTACGGAACTCCTCAATATTTACCGATAGATGAAAAACATCCAATAAACGGTCAATCACCTTACGCAGCATCTAAAATTGGCGCTGATCAATTAGCATTGTCTTTTTACCAATCATTTGGAACTCCAGTTTCGATTATTAGACCTTTTAACACATATGGACCAAGACAATCTGCAAGAGCAATTATACCTACTATTATTCTTCAAATACTTAATGGAAAAAAAAAAATAAAATTAGGAAACTTATATTCTACCAGAGATCTTACTTTTATTGATGATACAGTAGAGGGCTTTTTAAAAATTATTAAAAAGAATGTTACAGGGGAAATTATTAATTTAGGCACTGGTTACGATGTTTCAATTTTGGACTTGGTAAAAATAATTTCTAGAGAGATGTCTGTAAATGTCGAGATTATTAGTGATAAAAAAAGAATACGTCCAAAAAAAAGTGAGATAGAAAAATTGAGAGCTAATAACAAAAAAGCAAAAAAAGCTCTTGGTTGGAGACCAAAAATGTCTAATAGAATTGGATTAATAAAAGGAATTTCTAGAACTATCAATTGGTTTTCGAAAAAAGAAAATCTCGAGAACTATAAACCAGAAATTTATAACATCTAAATATGCAAAAAAATTTTGCTAAGATATTACTCAACACAATTAAAAAAGTAACTAAATCCAACAGTCCAAAATTGCATGAACCTTATTTTGATAAACTTGAGATAAAAGAAATTAAAAAATGCATAGAGGGTAATTTTGTTTCAACAGCAGGCCCACAAGTAAAAGAATTTGAAAAAAAATTATCTAAACTTACAAAATCAAAATTTGTAATTGCTACAAATAGCGGGACTAGTGCACTTCATTTGGCTTTAAAAGCAATTAACATAAAATTTGACTCTGAAGTACTTATTCCAAGTTTAAATTTTGTAGCAAGCGCTAATGCAATTAAGTATTGTAATGCTGAACCCCATTTTATTGACTCTGATCAAAAAAATTTATCAGTCGATCCAAACAAGTTGTCCAAATATTTGAAAGAAAATACTAAAATTAGTAATGGAAAATGTATAAATAAAAAAACAAAAAAGGTAATAAAAGCATTAATTTTAGTACATATTTTTGGATTAAGCGGTGATGTTTTAGAAATTAAAAAAATATGTAAATTGAATAAAATTGAGCTAATAGAAGATGCCGCAGAAGCAGTTGGAAGTTATTATAAAAATAAACATTTAGGTACTTTTGGTAGGATTGGAGTTTTGAGCTTTAATGGGAATAAAACTATAACAACAGGAGCAGGAGGAGCCTTAATTACCAACGACAAGAAATTAGCCGAAAAAATTTATAAGCTCTCTCAAATTTCCAAAGTTTCACACAAGTGGAGACTTGA
>CACKWP010000026.1 GCA_902603945.1 uncultured Pelagibacteraceae bacterium | reverse complement strand
TAGTTTTACCTTTTTCCTCTATTCTTACACTAACAGTTGCCTGCGCATCAGTTCCCTCCGTTACTGCATGTACGTTATATAAAAGTAATTTAACATCATGTGCATAAAGTTTTTTTATACATTTAAAAATTGCATCAACTGGACCATCTCCAGTTTCTGTAGCATTTTTAACTTCACCAAAAATTTCTAAAGTCATTTCTGCTTTTTGAGGTTCACCTGTTCCAGCAAATACCTTTAAAGATTTTAATTTTATTACATTATCCTCTGATACTAAGCTGTCATCAACTAATGCAGCTATATCTTCATCATAGATATGTTTTTTCTTATCCGCTAAAATTTTGAATTTGCCAAATGCAGTATTTATAATGTCATCAGTTACGTTTACGTACCCCATGTCAGAAAGTTTGTCTCTAAACGCATGTCGACCAGAGTGTTTGCCCATTACTAAAGATGTTTTTTTAACGCCAACACTTTCTGGAGTCATTATCTCATAAGTATTTCTATTTTTAAGCATTCCATCTTGGTGAATTCCTGATTCATGAGCAAAAGCATTTTTACCTACGATTGCTTTATTAAATTGGACAGGAAATCCTGTAGCATTGGATACCACTTTTGAAGCTTTACTCAAAAGTTTAGTGTTAATATTTGTAGTGTACGGCATTAGATCATGTCTAGTTCTCATAGCCATTACAACTTCTTCAAGTGCGGCATTACCTGCTCTTTCACCGATTCCATTTATTGTACATTCAATCTGTCGAGCTCCAGCCATTACTCCTGCTAAAGAATTAGCAACCGCTAACCCTAAATCATTATGACAATGTGTTGATAGAATTGCTTTATCAATATTTGGAACTTTATTTATCAATGTTTCTATAATTTTTTTAAATTCAGAGGGAACTGTGTAGCCAACAGTATCTGGAATATTTATTGTTTTAGCTCCACACTTAATTGCAAGTTCAACTGTCTTACACATATAATCCATATCAGTACGCGTTCCATCTTCACAAGACCACTCAACATCATCGGTAAACTTTCTAGCATATGTTACGCTTTCTTTAATTGATTCTAAAACCTCATTAGGAGATTTATTTAACTTATGCTTCATGTGAAGAGGGCTTGTAGAAATAAAAGTATGAATTCTAAAATTTTTTGCATGCTTCAAAGCTTGGTGACAAGCATCAATATCTTTTTTTGTAGCTCTAGCTAATCCTGCAGGTATAGATTTTTTTAAAGTTTTGCTAATTTCTGTAACAGCTTCAAAGTCACCAGGAGATGCTATAGGAAAACCAGCTTCAATAACATCAACTCCTAACTCATCAAATACTCTGGAGATCTGTAATTTTTCTTCTAAACTCATTGATGCGCCTGGAGACTGTTCTCCATCTCGCATAGTGGTATCAAAAATTATTATTCTGTTTTTATCTGTCATAGCTAAATAATTATAAAAATCTAAAGCAACTTATATTACAATCAAAGCTAGAATTTGCAAATAATTATGTAGTTTAACTTTGTGATTTAGACTCAGAATGGGTTAATTTTTATCTTTATCGACCAGCTTATTTTTGCCTATCCAAGGCATCATGGCTCTTAGCTCTTTACCTACCTTCTCGATGGGATGTTTTGCAAGATCTTCTCTCATTTTTATGAAGTTTTTTTGGCCTGATTTATGTTCATCCATCCATTGCTTAGTAAATTTCCCTGATTGTATATCCTTTAAAACTTCTCTCATCTTTTCTTTTGTTTTACTGTCTACAACTCTTTTGCCTGAAACATACTCGCCATACTCCGCAGTATTCGAAATTGAATAATTCATATTTGCAATTCCACCTTCGTAAATAAGATCAACAATCAATTTTACTTCATGAAGCGTTTCGAAGTACGCCATTTCTGGGGGGTAACCTGCCTCTGTAAGTGTTTCAAAACCATTTTTAATCAACTCAACTAGACCACCACATAAAACTGTTTGCTCGCCAAACAAATCTGTTTCACACTCATCTTTGAAAGTTGTCTCAATAATACCAGCTTTACCGCCTCCCACTGCTGAAGCATATGAGAGTGCTAAATCTTTTGCTTTTCCTGAACTATCTTTATGCACGGCCATTAAACAAGGGACTCCTCCACCTTTCTGATATTCGCTTCTAACAGTATGACCTGGCCCTTTAGGAGCAACCATAAAAACATCAAGGTCTTTCCTCGCATTAATTAAATCAAAATGAATATTTAATCCGTGAGCAAAAGCTAAACTTGTTCCCTCTTTCATTCTTTGTTCAATATGATTTTTATAAATTTCTGATTGAAGTTCATCTGGAGTTAACATCATAACTACATCTGCCCATGCAGCTGCATCGGAAAGAGACATCACTTTTAATCCAGCACCCTCAGCTTTTTTTATACTTGAAGATCCCTCTCTTA
>CACKWP010000025.1 GCA_902603945.1 uncultured Pelagibacteraceae bacterium | reverse complement strand
TATTAGGTTAACCTCACTTTTTAATTTTTGTTCAATAAGGACTTCTACTTTTTGAAGTTTTTTACTAAGAAGGTTTTTAAGTTCTAAGTAAGCAGAATTGGCTGATTTTTTTAGCGGAATTACTGATCCCATATGCAATATTTATATTTGTTTTTGAGTAATAATAAATTTTTTAATAGTAACGTGGTGACGCACCCATAATTCAACTATAAGTAGCGCATTTATTAATTAAAATTTAGATTATTACTGCTATAAGAATAAAATAATCATCGTAAAAATATGTTTTCATTTTTTAAGAAAAAAAAGGTTGTTCCCCACGTCAGACTCACAGGGATCATTGGTTCAGCTGGAAAATTCAAGCAAGGTATGGAATTAGCTAATCAAAGAGACATTTTAAAAAAAGCCTTTTCAGTAAAAAAAATCACTCATGTGGCTATATCAATAAATTCACCTGGGGGTTCACCAGTTCAATCACATTTAATTTATAGTTATATTAGACAGCTAGCAGAAAAAAATAAAGTAAAGGTAATTATCTTTGCTGAAGACGTCGCGGCATCCGGAGGGTATTTTATAGCTTGTGCAGGAGATGAAATATTCGCTAACTCAAGTTCAATTATTGGTTCAATAGGAGTTATATCAGCTTCTTTTGGGTTTAAAGATCTAATTCAAAAAATCGGAGTAGAGAGAAGAGTTTACACAGCAGGTAAAAATAAAAGCACTTTAGATCCTTTTAAAGAAGAAAAAGAAGAGGATATTAAAAGATTAAAAACCATTCAATTAGAACTGCATGAGGATTTTATTAAAGTTGTTAAAAAAAGTAGAGGATCCAAGCTTAAAGATCCAGAAAAAAATAATATTTTTACTGGTGAATTTTGGACTGGTAAAGCCTCACTTAAGCTAGGATTAATAGATGGCATAGGGAATGCTGATCAAGTTTTAAAAGAAAAATTTGGAGATAAAGTTATTATTAAAAATTTTGAAAAACCAAAAGGATTTATAGCAAGAAAACTTTCTTCATCATTTCAAGATCCTATAGAAAAACTTGCAAATATAATTGAAGAAAAATCTATGTGGCAAAGATTTGGTTTATAAATGCCAGTAAAAAAAAAAGTTAAAAAAAAATTAAGCTTTCTTTCTTTTCAAGATATTATAATGAATCTTCAAAAGTTTTGGGGAAAAAATGGTTGTATAATTTTACAACCTTATGACTTAGAGGTAGGAGCGGGAACATTCCATCCTGCAACTACATTAAGATCTTTAGGTCCAAAATCATGGAGAGCCGCTTATGTGCAGCCATCGAGAAGACCGACAGACGGTAGGTACGGTGAAAATCCAAATCGTCTTCAGCATTATTATCAATATCAGGTAATAATAAAACCATCTCCCAAAAATATAAAGCAAACTTACTTAAAAAGTTTGTCTACAATCGGAATTGACGTAAAAAATCATGACATTCGTTTTGTCGAAGATGATTGGGAAAGCCCAACGCTTGGTGCTTCAGGATTAGGTTGGGAAGTTTGGTGTGATGGTATGGAGATTACACAATTTACTTATTTTCAACAAATGACAGGATTAGAATGCAAGCCTATTCCAGTAGAAATAACTTACGGTCTTGAAAGATTATGTATGTTTGTTCAAGGAAAAAATAATGTTTTTGATCTTGATTGGAATAATGACGGTGTTAAATATAGAGAAGTTTTTTTTCAAGCTGAAAAAGAATTTTCTGCATATAATTTTGAATTTGCAAATACTGAGATCTTGCTTAAGAACTTTGAAAGTACCGAAAAAGAGTGCAAATCTTTGCTAGAAAAAAAACTTTCACTTCCTGCATATGATCAATGTTTAAAAGCAAGTCACATTTTTAATTTATTAGATGCTCGCGGAGTAATAGGAGTCGCAGAGCGGACTGGTTATATTACAAGAATAAGGGAACTTGCAAAAGGTTGTGGCTCATTATGGTTAAGCACACAAAACTAAATTATGACAGAACTTTTATTGGAACTTTACAGTGAGGAAATTCCACCCCAATTACAAATAGCTGCTAGATCACAATTAAAACAGTCCATTGAAAGCTCATTTAAAGAAAACAAATTAAGTTATAAAGAATTATCCGTTTATTCTTCGCCAACGAGACTTACTTTATTTGTTAAAGATTTAGCAGAAAAAATAAGAATTGACGCAATGGAAATAAAGGGTCCGAAAGTAGGTTCGCCTAATGAAGTTTTACAAGGTTTTCTAAAAGCTAAAAATATTAGTGAAAAAGATTTGATTGAAAAAGGAACAGAGAAAGGAAAATTTTATTTTATTAAAACACAATCTCAATCAATTTTAGTTGAAGATTTATTAACTAAAATTATTCCAAAATCATTAGCATCAATTACCTGGAAAAAATCAATGAAATGGTCAGATCATAATTTGACGTGGGGAAGACCTCTTAGATCAATTTTTGCAAGTTTTAATTATAAAAAATTATCATTTAAATTCGAGCATCTTGATGCAACAGATGAAATAATTATTGA
>CACKWP010000024.1 GCA_902603945.1 uncultured Pelagibacteraceae bacterium | reverse complement strand
TGGACCAGCTGTATCTTTATAAGGATCTCCAACGGTATCACCTGTAACTGCTGATTTGTGTGCTTCTGATCCTTTGCCTCCAAAATTACCATCTTCAATATATTTTTTTGCATTATCCCATGCACCACCACCTGCTGTCATTGAAATGGCTACAAACAAACCTGTTATTATAACCCCTAACAACATAGCGCCTAAAGAAGAAAGTGCTGCCTCTAATCCACCAATTTGTAAAATTATAAAATAAAGTATTATCGGAGATAAAACAGGTAAAAGAGAAGGTATAATCATTTCTTTTATTGCCGCTTTAGTTAATAAATCAACGAGTCGTCCGTAGTCAGGTTTTCTTTTGCCTTTCATTATACCAGGTATCTTTTTAAATTGTCTTCTAACCTCAATAACTACTGCACCTCCTGCTCTACCTACTGCCTGCATACCCATAGAGCCAAATAAGTATGGAAGCATTCCTCCAATTAATAAACCTGTAACCACAAAAGGATTAGATAGGTCAAAAGTTACATTAACTCCCTCAAGTGCTGATCCACTTACTTTTGAGAAATAATTAATATCTTCAGTGTAAGCTGCGAAAAGTACCAATGCTCCAAGTCCAGCTGAACCTATCGCATAACCCTTTGTGACAGCTTTTGTTGTATTTCCCACTGCGTCTAATGCGTCTGTAGTTTTTCTTACATTTTTTGGTAACTTCGACATTTCTGCAATTCCACCAGCGTTATCTGTGACTGGTCCGTAAGCATCTAATGCAACAACCATACCTGTTAAGGCAAGCATTGCTGTTACGGCTATCGCGATACCATACAAGCCAGCCAAGCTGTTTGTGTATAAAATTCCTGCAACAATTATTAGAGCCGGTATAGCAGTAGCTTCCATTGAAATTGCTAAACCTTGAATTACGTTTGTTCCATGACCAGTTGTAGATGACTTAGCGACTGTTTTAACTGGTCTATAGTTAGTACCAGTATAATATTCGGTGACCCAAATTAACAAACCTGTAATTACAAATCCTACAACACCACAAATATAAAGGTCTAAACCAGTAAAAATTGCTCCAGCATTATTGTTATAAGTGCTTTTTATACCAATTATTGATTCTGTTACTGGATACATTACTAATAAAGAAGTTACTGCTGTTACTATAAAACCTTTGTACAAAGCACCCATAATACTTTTGCTTTTTCCTAATTTTACAAACCAGGTACCAATTATTGATGTGATAATACAAGCTCCGCCTATTGCTAAAGGGTAAACCATTAAATTGTAATCTTGTGGGGAAAAAATTGAAGCTAAAACCATTGTTGCAACAATAGTAACTGCATAAGTCTCAAATAAATCTGCAGCCATTCCAGCACAATCACCAACATTGTCCCCTACATTATCTGCTATTACAGCTGGATTTCTTGGATCATCTTCAGGAATTCCTGCTTCAACTTTACCAACTAAATCTGCACCAACATCCGCACCTTTGGTAAATATTCCTCCTCCAAGTCTTGCAAAAATAGATATTAATGATGCACCAAAACCTAAAGCTACAAGTGCATTTATTATTTCTCTGTTATCTACCCCCAAATTAATTAAAATTATGTAATAAATTGTAATTGCTAATAAAGCTAATCCTGCTACCAGCAAACCAGTGATAGCACCTGATTTGAACGCTATAGTTAAACCTGATTGTAAACTTGATCTTGCAGCTTCAGCAGTCCTAACATTAGCTTTTACTGAAATTAACATTCCAACATAACCAGCTACACCAGATAAAAAAGCACCAATAAAATAACCTAAGCCAACAAGATAACTAAAAAAATAAGTTACAATTGCTAATACAATTATACCGACTATAGCTATAGTCTTATATTGTCTATTTAAATATGCTTTTGCCCCGATTTGAATTGCCTCTGCTATTTCTTGCATACGATTATTTCCAGGACTAGAAGAAATTATCTGGCCAGATAACAGATAGCTATAAGCTACAGCCAAAATACCTGTGAAAGAAATTAAATAAAGAAGTTCTAAATAATTTGTCATTTTAATTAGAGGATAAATGCCAAAAAAGTATTAAAAACGCAAGCTAAACTTCATGTTTTTTTGAAATATTTACTCACCTTTTCTTAGTTCTTTGGATATTTTATCTAGAATAGCATTTAAATATCCAATTTGAATTTTTTCTAGAAAATGTTCAGATGCATCCAAATATTCTTTTATAATGACTTTTTTTGGTGTGGTGTGTTTAAATAACATCTCAAATATTGCTGCATATAATATAATCTTTAACAATTTATCAGTTTTTGATAAGTCAATATCATTACTAAGATGCAAATTTATCTTTTCTTCAATTAATTCTGATCTTTCTAAGGTACCAGTAACTACATCTTTTATAAATTTCTTAAATTGATTCTTTTGGAACTCAATTACAGCATCAGGATTCATTAAAGAATTATATAGTTTTTGTATTACTTTTATTCTTGGGGTTGAGTTTTTAGATTTTTTTGGGTCCATTATTTAATATAGAAATAACTGCGTTTGCAGCTTCTGACCCTTTGTTTGGTTTTTTATTATTTGATCTATCACTTCTTATTTTTGCTTGGTTAATGTTAAAAGCCGTAATGATACCATTTCCAATTGGTTTATTATATTCAATAGACAGATTTTGTATCGCATTAAATGTTGAGTCAGTAATCAAATTAAAATGAGGAGTCTGACCTTTAATTACACAACCTAGAGCTATAAAACCATGGAATTTATTTATATTTTTTCTTATAGCGATTGGAATTTCATAAATACCCGGCACATCTAAAATACTTATATTAAATTTTTTATTTAATAGTACTTTTTTTGCACCTAATACTAATTTTTTAGATATTTGTTTATAATAACTTGAGTTGATGATTAATATTCTTTTCATTTAATTATTATTTGTTTCTTGATTTTAATGCCAAAACCTTCAAGACCGATTATTTTCTTTTTATTTCTA
>CACKWP010000023.1 GCA_902603945.1 uncultured Pelagibacteraceae bacterium | reverse complement strand
AAAGAAAAATTACTAAAGAAATAAAGGTTGGTAAATTGATAGTAGGTGGTAAGGCACCTATTAGTGTTCAATCAATGACTAACACTTTAACAACTGACGTTAAAGGAACAATTAAACAAATTCATGATCTCGAAGAAGCTGGAGTTGATATTGTAAGAGTTTCATGTCCTGATGAAGAGTCAACTAAAGCGCTAAAAGAAATTATTCGCGAGGTTTCAGTCCCAATTGTAGCTGATATTCATTTTCATTATAAAAGAGCGATAGAAGCTGCTGAAATGGGTGCTAGCTGTTTAAGAATCAACCCTGGTAACATAGGAACAAATCAAAGGGTTTTGGAAGTTATAAAGGCAGCTAAGAATAATAATTGCTCAATAAGAATTGGCGTTAATGCTGGATCATTGGACAAAACTTTATTGGAAAAATATAAGGAGCCTTGTCCTGAAGCATTAGTAGAAAGCGCTGAACAAAATATAAAACTTTTGGAGGATAATGATTTTTTTAATTTTAAAATAAGTGTTAAGTCCTCTGATATATTCCTTACTGTTAAGGCCTACAGAAAGTTATCAAATATTTGCAACTATCCTTTACATTTAGGAGTGACAGAGGCTGGAGGTTTCTTTACTGGCAGCATTAAATCTTCAATTGGAATTGGTCAACTTTTAATGGAAGGTATTGGTGATACAATTAGAGTATCACTATCATCTGATCCAGTAGATGAAGTTAAGGCTGGTTTTGAAATTCTTAAATCTTTGGGTATACGATCAAGAGGGGTGAATATAATATCTTGCCCCTCTTGCGCAAGACAAGCATTTCCAGTTATTGAGACTGTAAAAATATTAGAAGAAAAACTAGCTCACATAAAAAAACCTATAAACATTTCGATCATAGGATGTGTTGTAAATGGACCAGGTGAGGCTGCACAAACAGAAATTGGTTTAACTGGCGGTGGTCAAGATAGTAATCTTTTGTACTTATCAGGTATTCCTCATACAAAAATTCCAAGCTCAGAAATTATTGATAAAGTTGTTAAACTCGTCGAAGAAAAGACTAAAGAGCAAAAGTAAATTATGGTACCTATTGATAAAGTAAAAGATATTATCACCAAACATGATAGTTTAGAAAAAGAGCTTTCCTCAGGAAATATTGATCCAAAGTTGTTCGCAAAAAAATCCAAAGAGTATTCCAATTTAGGAGAGATTATAAGTATTGCAAAAGAATATGTGAATTTTGATAAAGAAAAAAAAGATTTACTAAATATGGCGCAGGATAAATCAAACGATCAAGAAATTATAGATCTTGCTGAAAAAGATTTAATAGAATTAATTAAAAGAAAAGAAAAAAACGAAACTGATTTAAAGATATTTTTATTACCAAAAGATGAAGATGATAATAAAAATGCGATCGTAGAAATAAGAGGCCTCACTCTTTTGTGCTGATCTGTTTAAAATGTATGAAAAAGTTTGTTCAAAAAAAAAGTGGAAATTAGATATTATAAATATTTCTAAAAGTGAAGCTGGCGGATTTAAAGAGGTAATTTTTTCTGTTAATGGTGATAATATTTACTCCTATTTAAAATATGAGTCAGGTGTTCATAGAGTGCAAAGAATTCCTAAAACTGAAACGCAGGGGAGAGTCCATACTTCTGCAGCAACTGTAGCAGTTTTACCCGAAGCAGAAGATGTTGATATAAATATTAAAGAGTCAGAATTGAGAATTGACGTTTTTAGGGCCGGCGGACCTGGTGGACAATCAGTGAATACTACTGATAGTGCAGTAAGAATAACTCATATTCCAAGCGGAGTTGTTGTGAGTCAACAAGATGAAAAATCTCAACATAAAAATAAAGCAAAAGCTTTAAAGATATTAAGATCTAGGGTTTATGAAGCGGAAAAAAGAAAAAAAGATCAAGAAAGATCAAAAAATAGACGAAGCCAAATTGGATCTGGTGATCGATCTGAAAGAATACGAACTTACAATTTTCCTCAAGGAAGAGTAACAGATCATCGAATAAATTTAACATTACATAAACTAGATGAATTCTTAAGCGGTGAAATTCATGAAGAAATGAATCAGGAACTGAGGCTTAAAGAACAAAATTTAAAACTCGAAAATTTGAATTCATGAATATTTTTGAAACAATTAAACTTGGATCCAACCTACTTAGAAAAAGTGAAATTTCTTCACATATTTTAGACTCAGAAATACTTCTCTCAAATATATTAAATAAGAGTAGAGAGAAAATTTTGGTTAATTTAGATCAAAAATTAAATCACAAAAATATTCTTAAATTTAAAAAGTATATTGAGAGAAGATCTAAAAATGAGCCTATTGCATATATACTCGAGGAAAAAGAGTTTTGGAGTAAAAACTTTATCGTAAACAAAGATACACTTATACCAAGGCCAGAAACTGAACTATTAGTAGAAAAATTGGTGGGATTATTTAAGGATAAAAAGATAAGTATACTAGATATAGGGACAGGATCTGGTTGTATTATTTTAAGTTTATTAAGCAGTTTAGAGAAATCTGTTGGTTTAGCAGTTGATATATCCAAAAATGCGATTTTAATAGCAAAAAAAAATGCGGAAAGACATAAGTTATCAAATCGAGTAAAATTTTTTAATAAATCATTTGAGAGTATATTTAGTAAAAAATTTGATTTAATTGTATCTAACCCACCATATATAGAGCGAAAAAAAATTAAAAACTTAAGCGAAGATATAAAGAGATTTGAACCTATAATGGCTCTAGATGGTGGTAACGATGGGCTTGACCTTATTAAGAAAGTTATTTACAAATCTAAGAGAATTTTGAAGATTAATGGTACGCTCGCCTTAGAAATTGGTGATGAGCAAATAAAAAAAGTTTCAAAAATATTAATTGATAACAATTATAGAATTATACACGTTATAAAAGATTATAAAAACAATGTGAGATGCATTTTTGCATTATATAGATAAACGAATAATAAATGATTAATAATAGAAGAAGAAACTTTAGATCAAGACCGCAAAAAAGTAATTTTAGAAGAAGAAGCGGGCCACTAAATTCTGGTAATTCAAATAGTTTAAACAATAATGGGAACCTTAATTTTAATAGAAATGGTTCGATGAACAATATTAACAATGTTGAAAAAACTATGCAAAAATACCAACAACTTGCAAAGGATGCTCAAAGTAATGGAGATCCTGTTTTAGCACAAAATTACCTACAACACGCAGATCACTATTTAAGAAGATATAACGAACTCAATGAAAGAAGAGAAAACCCATCTGAAAAAAGTGACTCCGATAATAAATCTCTAGCTAAAGAAGAAAATTTAGAAAAAGAAGTAAGATCTGCAACAAATTAAAATAAACTATCTTAGATTACTTAATTTTAAATCTATTTTAATTCTATCTAATTCGAATTGTTTTCTCTCTTCACCTTTTAATATTTTACCAGACGGCAATTTTAATTTTTGAGAATTAACTTTTTTACCATTTATCAAAACTTCATAATGTAAATGGGGCCCAGTAGACATACCGGTTGAGCCTACATAACCTATTATCTGGCCTTGTTTAACTTTTCTTCCCTCTTTAATTCCTTTAGCGAAAGCTTTCATATGGGCATAGATAGTTTCATAAGTAGAATTATGTTTTATTTTAACACAGTTGCCTCCACCTCCACACCATCTTGCTCTAGTTACTGTCCCTGAACCTGAAGCCATAATAGGAGTGCCACTAGGTGCTGCAAAATCTGTACCTCTATGCATCTTGTTATAACCTAGGATAGGATGCTTTCTCATACCAAACGAAGAAGACAATCTTGCGCCATTAATTGGTGTTTTCATTAAAGACTTAGTAATACTTTTTCCTTTAATATCAAAATAATCTTCATCATTTTTAAATTTAAAGTTATAGAGATTTATTTCTTCTCCGTTAACGTACATTGATGCATAAATTATTTTACCAGTATCTCTTACTTTGTTATTATCATCTTCAAATTTTTCATATAAAATTTCAAACCAATCTCCTTTTCTTATATCTCTTTGAAAGTCTACCTCAAATCCAAAAATTCTTGCAAATTCAATGATAATGTTGGGTTCGATACCTGAGTCAACTGCAGATGTGTAGAGATTATTTTTAA
>CACKWP010000022.1 GCA_902603945.1 uncultured Pelagibacteraceae bacterium | reverse complement strand
TGCTTTTGATATACCTAAGATAATTGCTCCTGCTTGACCAGATAAACCACCTCCTTTGACAGAGCATTTTACATCATAGTTTGTTGCAACTTCAGAAATCTGAAGTGGTCTCGTTACTATTATTTGATGAACTGGTCTTTTAAAGTATTCATTCATTTTAAGACCGTTAACATGTATATTCCCGGATCCTTTCTTAACCCAAACTTTAGCAATAGATCTCTTTCTTCTTCCAGTGGCATATTTGCTGTCTTTGAAATCTAATTTAATCTTTTTCGTTTTTGTTAATGTTTGATTTATTTGTTCCATTATTTAACAACATTCTTCTTGTTTAATTTTTCAAAATCTATAATTTTAGGTTTCTGAATTTCATGAGGGTGCTTATCTCCATTATAAATCTTAAGCTTAGTAAGTTGTTTTTTTGCTAAAGGGCCACCAGGCAACATTCTTTTAACAGCTAATTTTAAAATTTGCTCTGTCTTATTTTTTTCTTTTAGGAAAGATGGAGTTGACTCTTTTATTCCACCAGGATGACCAGTATGTTTGTAATACTTTTTATCTGTGAATTTTTTACCAGTAAATCTAATTTTATCAATATTTGTTACAACAACAAAATCTCCATTATCTATGTGTGGATTGTAAGTAGCTTTATTTTTACCTCTCAAAACTTTTGAAATATATGCTGCAAGTCTACCAACAGCAGCGTTTTGTGCGTTAATAATATACCAGTCTTTTTTAATTTCTTTTTTTTTTATAAACGGTGTCATTGTAATGGGCGATAAATACAAAGAATGCACATCAAAGTCAATTTATTTAGAACTAAAATAATATAGATTTAATGCGCTAAAAACTAACAACACACTAGTAATCTGATGCAAGGAAGCTAAATAAATATTTAACCCACTTATTAAAGTATAAACTCCAAGCACTATTTGAAGAAATAAGAAAAAAAATAAAATTTTTAAAGGCTTATACAAATTTATTAGTCTATTAACATAAATAAATATTGATAATAAAATTATGTAAACCATTAAAAAATAAGCTAAACTACGATGATAAAATTGAACTAAAGAATGATTATCAAATTCTATAATATTTTTAAAACTTTCAATAGATAAATCATTTGGGAAAAAACTATTACCCATTTTTGGCCATGATTGGTATATCATACCAGCATCTAAGCCAGATACAAAAGCTCCCATTATTATTTGTAAAAATATTAACAAAATAAAAAATTGAAATGGAAAATTATTACTTGAAATTTTAAAAAAAGCTATATTTTTTTGGTATGTAACATTTTTAATTAACCAAAAAATTATAGAAATGATAAAAATTGCAATTGATAAATGTATTGATAATCTATAGTGACTAACAGTGACGTCATTTACTAAACCACTTTTAACCATATACCAGCCAACAATGCCTTGTCCGACTATCAAAGCAAAAATTAAATAACAAATTCTTAAATATTCAATCTTAATTTTTTTTGAAAAATAAAAATAAATTAATGGTATTAAAAAAAATATCCCAATAAATCTTGCTAATATTCTATGAAAATATTCCCAAAAAAAAATTATTTTAAACTCATCAAGAGTCATATTAAAATTCAGTAATTTATATTGTGGTATAAGCTTGTATTGCTCAAAATATGTTTCCCATGATTTTGAACTTAAAGGAGGTAGTATTCCTTTTATCAGTTCCCATTCGGTAATTGACAGTCCCGAGTCAGTTAATCGCGTTAAACCTCCAATTATAATAATAAAATACACTAATAATAATGAAGTGGCTAACCAATAAAAAAATAATTTATTTATTTTTTTCTCGTTTGAATACATATTTTATATTATATATTTATTAAATTAATCTTAAATTTTATAATTGTCGCGATGGTAAATAAAAATATACTCAAAATTAGAAAAAAATTAGATAAATTAGATAATTCTTTACTAAACATAATCAAAAGAAGAACTAAACTTGTTGATGCTGTAATAAAGAATAAGAAATATAAAAAAGATATCGTGGATAAAAAAAGAATAATTATAATTCTTAAAAATATATCGAAAAAATCCAAAAAAATGAATATAGATCCAAAAATCACTAATAAAGTCTGGCGATCAATGATCAAAGCATTTATAGAATACGAATATAGAAACTTTAAAAAAAAATAGCTACTTACTGTGAGGTGGAAGTTTTTTCTCGATAAAAAATTCGTGTTTTCGAGTATTGGGATTATATTTTTTGAGTTTTAGTTTTTCTTTAGCCTTCTCACCTTTAGTAGGTTTTTTTGCATAGTAAATAAATTTACTGTCGGGATTACTTTCTGGAACTAGTCGAACTTTAAGATGAGTTTTTTTTGCCATAGTTTTTAATTTTATTAATTTTTTCTACTAATGATTTGCTTTTTAGCTTTAAAATATTTCTATAATATTCAGCTTTTAAACTATGGTCCTTATGACCGTCAAGTTTATTTACGGTAGAGTTCAACAAATTTCTGACCCCCAGAATAGTCATCCCTTTGTTTTTTAACAGAAATTTAATCATTTTTATAATTTCTACTTGTTTAGAAGAATAGTAACGAATGTTATTGATTTTTTTCGGTTTTATGTCTTTAAATTGTTTTTCCCAATATCTCAATATATGGTTCGAAGGTTTTTTGGTCAAAGGATCAACTAGATTTAGCATTTTTGATAATTCTGAGATTTTGATTAATTTATTCATATTGTTTTATTTAAAGCATTAATTATTTTTTTTGATGTAGTAAATGAGAGAGATATTCTTGAGGTAATTATAAATTCCTCTTTAGTTTTTGGATTCCTCCCTACTCTTTCTTTTTTGTTAATTAGTTTAAATGAACCTATATTTTTTAAATTCAAGTTCCCAGATTTAATATTTTGAATAAAGATATCAATTAAATCATCAACAATTTTTTTTGAATAATTTTGCGAGTACCCAGTTTTTAAGCTTAAATCTTTAACCAAATCTATTTTTTTTAATTCTTTTTTAAACACCTTTAGAAAGTTTTAAATTTTTCTTAATTTCAGACATTAAATTACCTTTTACTATCTTATAACATAAATCTATTGAATGATAAAATCCAGTTGAGTCTATCCCTCCATGGCTTTTAACTACTGGTCCATTTAAACCTAAAAAAATTGCTCCATTATATTTCCTAGGATCTAATTTTTCTTTAAATTTTTTAAGTGAAAAATACGAAAATATTAATGATATTTTTGTTATAATATTTTTAGTAAGAGATTTTTTTAAGTTTTGAGTAATAAATTTTGCAGTACCCTCAGCTGTTTTTAAAGCAATATTACCAGTAAATCCATCTGTCACTATAACATTGGACTCACCACTCATTATATTATTACCTTCGACATATCCTTTATAAATAAAGTTTTCCTCACTAGATAAATCTTTAAGTCTTTTAGATGCAGCTTTGAGTAATTCAGTCCCTTTTATCTCTTCTGAGCCTACGTTTAGTAAAGATACTTTCGGTTTTTCATTTGGAAACAGAGATTTGAATAGAGCAGAGCCTAGCTCAGCGAAATCAATAAGATTTTGCTCACTACATTCAATATTTGCTCCTAAATCTAAAACTACATTCATTCCATTTTGATTTGGCCATAAACCTGCTAAAGCTGGCTTACTTACCTCGTCTATCATCTTTAAAATCATTCTTGAAATAACTAAAAGTACACCTGTGTTCCCTGCTGACAAACTTATATCTGATTTACCTTCAATTTGATGATAAATACAATTCCACATACTTGTATTTTTAGAATTTTTTACTGCTGTTAACGGAGTTTCTTCGTCTGAAACAACTGTATTGGAATGAATAATATTAATTGAATTAGTTTTTATATTATATTTATTTATTTTTTTTTTAATAATATTCTCCTCACCAAATATATTTAAAATAAAATCGTTGTTAGATTTGTTTGTATCTAAGAATAACTTTACGCCCTCGATTGTTTTATCTGGTGCATTGTCACCACCCATTGCGTCAATAGCAATCGAAATTTTTTTTGACATGTTTTTAATATTAAATATCTAGGATTTTTTTCCCGTTATAGTAGCCTGATTTTAAGTCTATGTGATGAGATAATTTATACTCTCCGCTTTTTTTATCCTCGACAATATTTACTGAAGAAAGCTTATGATGAGATCTTCTCATTTTCTTTTTTGAAATAGATGTTTTTCTTTTAGGTACTGCCATAATTAATTTTATAATTTTTAGCTTCTTTTATCATATTATCGAGAGTAAGTTCAAAACAAAAATTGAAAAAATCATTAAAATACCTTTCTATATCTTTGAAATTTAGCTCATTTTTGTGATCTTTTTGATCAAAATACTTATATAAAATTTTATTGTTGATTTTAAATTGATCATTATTTGAATTGGCTAAATCAATTTTAAGCAAGATATCATATAAAATTTTATTAAAATCTTTCATTTTTTTGTTAACGGAAACATCTCCGAACCCTAACTCTCTCAAATTATTCTCTATATTATGAAATAAATTATCATAGGATTTTTGATCAAATTTTTTACCCTTCTTTTTAGAAATAATCATCAAAATTGAAAAATGAAAAAACATTAATAGAATTCTAGTCTCAAAATTATCATTTAGTTTGATATTATTGTAAAAAAATAAATTTCTAGATAAACTTAATAATGTGTTATATAACTCAGAATTATTGCTATGTTTCTTAAATGCAAATATCATTTTCGTATTATTTTTATAATTATATTTTTTAGTTTAGTTAGCTGTCAATTTCAAGATCCGTATAAAAATCATGGTATAACTTTCCTTGATAATAGAGCTGACAAATTAGTAGTAAAAAAATCAAATTTTAATGATGTTATAAGAATATTAGGCCAACCACACTCAAAATCGGTTGTTGATGAAACAACGTGGATTTATATAGAAAGAGTATTAACTAAAGGAGAATATCATAAACTTGGAAAAAATATTCTTAAAAGTAATAATGTTTTAATATTAGAATTCGATAAATACGGTATATTATCTAGCAAAAATCTTT
>CACKWP010000021.1 GCA_902603945.1 uncultured Pelagibacteraceae bacterium | reverse complement strand
TTTAAACTTTTAAATCAATCTAAGAATTGTAAAAGTAATTTTTGGTTAATAACAATCCTTTTGAATGAAAATTCTCTCTCAAAAAGAGATAAGATAATAGAATTTTTAAACAATAATGGCGTACAGGTAAGACCATGTTGGAAACCATTACATAGATTAAAGCATTTTTCTAAATGCCCCAAGATGGATTTATCAAATGCAGAAATCTTAGAAAAAAAAATTATTAATATTCCAAGCAGTTCAGCCTATGGTAAAAATTAAAAAACAAAAGTCAATAATTTTAATTGGTGCAGGAGGACACGCTGAGTCCTGTATAGATCTACTTAATGAACAAAGTAAATTTAAACTCAAAGAAATAATTGGAAAAAAAAAAGAGATAAAAAAAATTATACTTAAAAAATATAAGATAAAATTTTGTGATGACTCCTTAAAGGATTTATCAAAAAAATATAATTATGCTCTTATAGGAGTAGGTCAAATTAAAGATAATAAAGTTAGATTAAATATATTTAATAATCTTAAAAAACTGAATTTTTATCTACCAAGTATTTGTTCTAAACATGCCTTAGTTTCAAAATATTCAAAAATTGGTGAAGGTTCAGTCGTCATGCATGGAGCAATTATTGGACCTAATGTGATAATTGGCAAAAATTGTATTATTAATAGCAACTCAATTATAGAACATGGATCAAGAATTAGAGACAATGTGCACGTAGCTACATCTGTAACAATAAATAGTAGCGTCGTAATAGGCTCAGGATCATTTGTTGGCAGTGGTTCAGTGATAAGACAAACAATTAAATTAAGAGAGAATTCTTTCGTTAAAATGGGATCTATAATTACTCACGACCAATGAAAACATTAATAATTGCTGAAATAGGAGTTAATCATAACGGTAGTTTTAAATTAGCTGAAAAACTTATTTACATTGCTAAAAGAGCAGGGGCTGATCTTGTTAAATTTCAAGTTTTCAAATCTGAAGATTTAGTTACAAAGCAAACATCAGTTGCTCAATATCAAAAAAAAACAAAATTCAAAAAGCAACATTTAATGTTAAAAAAGTTGGAACTTTCAAATACAAATTTTATAAAATTAAACAATATATGTAAAAAATTGAAAATTGAATTTTGTGCCTCCTTTTTTAATTCAGAAAATCTTCAGTTAATTAAAAGACTGAAAATGAAGACTATAAAAATCCCTTCAGGCGAAATAACTAATTATTTTCTTTTAAAAAAAATTGCCCCATTAAATAAAAAAATAATTTTATCAACTGGCATGAGCACACTCAAAGATATAAGTAATGCTATTTATGTTTTAAAAAAATTTGGCACTAAAAAAAGTAATATTACACTGCTACATTGCAACACAGAGTACCCTTCACCTATTAAAGATGTAAATTTATTAGCAATAAAAGTTTTAAAGAGAAAATTTGACGTAAAAGTTGGCTATTCAGATCACACTTTAAGCACTGAAGTGCCAATCTCAGCAGTCGCTATTGGAGCGTCAGTGATTGAAAAACATATTACATTAAATAAGAAACTTAAAGGTCCAGATCATAAGTGCAGTTTAGATTTCAGAGAATTTGCAGCAATGGTTAAATCAATAAGAAATACTGAAAAAATTTTGGGAAAAGAAAAAAAATTTATCTCAAAAAGCGAAAAGAAAAACATAAAAAATTGCCGGCAATTTTTAGTTGCAAAAAAAAAAATAAATAAAAATGAAATATTAAGTTTTAAAAATTTAACTTGTAAAAGGATCGGAAAAAATGGGATTTCTCCGATGAACATTAACAAGATTATTAATAAGAAATCTAAAAAGGCCTACAAAAAAGATGAAAAAATTTAAAACAAGAAAAATATGTATAGTTTCTAGCACTCGAGCTGACTTTGGTATACTTTCTGAAGTCATTAAATCTCTTCAAAAAGAAAAGTCTTTTGATTCAAAATTGTTACTAACTGGATCTCATTTAGAAGATAAATATGGATTAACATTTCATGAGGCTTTAAAGAAAAATTTTAAGATTTTCAAAAAAATCAAAATTTTATCAAAAAAAAATGATAGTTTAAGTCTTCTCAAAAATTCTGAAAAAATATTAAACAAATTCTCAAAAGAGCTAAAAAAATTATCACCCAATTTAATAATTTTATTAGGTGATAGATATGAAATTTTTTGTATAGCTTATTGTGCATTTATTTTAGGTGTTCCAATAGCACATCTGTATGGGGGTGAATTAACACAAAATTCTTTAGATGACTCCATGAGGCACTCAATCACAAAATTATCAGATTTTCATTTCGTATCAACTAATAGATATTTAAGAAGAGTGATACAATTAGGTGAGGATAAAAAAAATATTTTTAATATTGGTTCAGTAAGCTTAGATAAAATAGACAGATTTAAATTTTTAAATAAGGACGAGATTGAAAAAAAATTAAAAATTAATTTTAAAAAAAAAATAATTATTTGCACAATGCATCCTGAGACAAATAATTTAAAAAACATCAATAAACAAATTTCAATTCTTTTAAGTTCTCTTAAAAATATTCGAAGCACAAGTATAGTATTTACTATGCCTAACGATGATCTGGGTTCTGACCTAATAAGAGCGAAAATTAAAAAATTTTGTATATCAAATAAAAATGCATTTTATTTTAAATCTTTGGGCAAAGATATTTATTTTTCTTTGATTAAAATATCAAATTTAATCATGGGAAATTCTTCAAGCGGAATAATTGAGTCGCCGTCCTTAGGAACTTACTCAATAAATTTAGGTTTGAGACAACTTGGAAGGATACAATCAAAAAGTACTTTCAACATAAACTATGAAACAAAAAAAATTGAAAGATCAATTAATAAAATTTTAAAATTAAAAAAAAGGAAAATTCAAAACCCATACTTCAAAAGAAATTCGGTAGGAAAGTTTATTTCAATTTTGAAAAAATTAGATTTTAATTCAAATCAACAGAAAAAATTTATAGACATAATATGAAAACAAATAAATATAATTGGAAATCATCCATTATCTCCTCAGATAACTTAATTAAAGATGCAATTAAAAACTTAAATGAAACTAACTTACAAATTGTTCTAGTTGCAAAAAAAAATAAGCTAATTGGAACTGTTACAGATGGAGATGTGAGAAGAGCTTTACTAAAAGGTTTACCTCTCAGTGAAAAAGTAAGCAAAATAATGAAGAAAAATTCTATAACAGTTGGAAATAATACTAGTTACAGAACAGCAAAAGAATTAATGAGATCTAAATCTATTTTGCAAATCCCGATTGTATCAAAAGATAAAAAAATATTAGGGCTTCATATTTGGAATAAAAGAATATCAGTACAAAAAAAAAATAACCAGGTAATTATAATGGCGGGGGGATTTGGTCGGAGAATGAGATATAAAACATCTTTTACACCAAAACCTATGATAGTTTTACATGGAAAACCTATATTGGAACACATAATAAATAATTTAAAGAATAGTGGCTTCACAAATTTAATAATAACTACTCATTATTTAGAGCATAAAATTATCAAATATTTTGGGGATGGAAAAAATTTTGGAGTAAATATAAAATATATTAAAGAGAAAAAGCCTCTTGGAACGGCAGGCTCCTTGTCTAAAATATTTCCTAATAAGTCTAACAAAATAATGGTTACAAATGGTGACGTAATTTCAAATATTAATTACTCAGAATTTCTTAATTATCATAACAAAAATAATGCAGCAGCGACGATGGCTGTGAGAGAAATAAAAAGTAAGCATACTTTTGGTGTTGTTGCATCACAAGGATTAAAGATTACTAATATTGAGGAAAAACCAATCACCAAAACTTATATTAACGCAGGAATTTACATTCTAAATAAAAACTTAATAAAACTTGTAAAAAAAAATACTTTTTTAAGTATGACGGACTTATTTAACAAAATAATATCAAAAAAAAATAAGGCTATCTTGTTTCCACTTTATGAAAGCTGGCAAGATTTTGCTAAACCAAAAGATCTTAAAGTTTCTAAAAGAAAGTTTAAATTGTGAAGAAACTAGTTGTTTTTATACCAGCAAGAAAAAACTCTAAAAGGCTTAAAAATAAAAATATTTTAAAACTTGGATCAAAAAAATTAGTTGAGAGAACTATTAAATTTGCCAAAAAGCTTGTTAAAAATGATTGTATTTTTTTATCAACGGATTCCGAAATAGCAAAAAAAATTGGTCATCAAAACAAGATTATTGTACCTTGGTTAAGACCCAAGTATTTATCTAATGATAAAGCAAGTAGCGAGAAAGTGGTGTTACACGCTTTAAAATGGTATGAAAAAAAAATAGACAAAACTAAAGGTATTTTATTACTTCAACCAACAACTCCTTTTAGAGATTTAAAATTTTTTAAAAATATTATTCAAAAATTTTTAAAAAATTCAAAGAAAAATTTTGTTACTGTAAGTTTAAAAAAATCTAATGAAAAAATTAATTCAAAATTATTATTTAAGCAAAAAATTGTAAATAGGGTAAGTAAAAAAGATTACACTCTTAATGGATCGATGTACTTAATTTCATCAAAAGAATTTAAAAAAAAGAAAAAATTTATTACGCGATCATCTATCGGAGTTCCGATAATAGATGAGAAGTTAAAAATTGATATTGATTATTTAAAAGATTTAAAAAAAGCTCAGAAATATTTATGAAAAAAAAATTAATATTTGGAACTTGTCTCTCTAGATCAGGAGGATCATTAGCCTCAAATATGTTGACTTGTCATAAAAGAATATTTATTACAACTGACTTGTTCCATTTTTTTAGATTTGTAATAGGTAAATATCAACCAATTAATAAATATTCAAATCAATATAAACTAATTCAAGAAGTATGTTTGAGGCTTAAAATTCGAAACAAAATAACCATCAATCCAAAAGAAATTCTTAGAGATCAAAAAATAAATTCTTATAAAGATATTTTAAATATATTTGCTGAGCTTATCAGGAAAAAAATAAAAGGGAAAAAACTCATAGGAGAAGTTGCTAATAATGAGTGGAGAAATATTGAAAATTTTTTAAAAATGAGTAAGGAACATAAAGCTTTCCAAATAATAAGAGATCCTAGAGCAATCTTAGCCTCATGGAAAAAGTTAACATATTCTAAAGGTTATAAATATTTAAATATAATTTTTCAATGGATTGACGCAGCTAATTACAGTGAAAAAAATCGTATAAAATTTCCAAGGT
>CACKWP010000020.1 GCA_902603945.1 uncultured Pelagibacteraceae bacterium | reverse complement strand
ACACAGATATATCTGTGTCATTAAGTCAAATTAATATTTGGCAAAAAAAATTCAATTTATTCTCTATATCGCCAAATAAAATTTTTTTTGGTTCAAGAAGTTTACCCGATTCTCAAATTACTTATAAAATTTATAGAAAATTTTTAGGATTAATTTTTTCCAACTTTGTAAAATATTTGTTTAATACAAATCTGAAAGACACTCAGTGTGGATTTAAACTGTATAAAAAAGAAACTGCCAAAAAAATTTTTAAACAATTGAAAAACAATGGTTTTTCTCATGATGTTGAAATTATCAAATTATGTCAGATATTAAATATTGAAATTGACGAAATTCCAGTAACCTGGACACATAGAAAAGATAGCAAACTAAATATATTTATAGATACTTTTAAAATGTTTTTTGAATTAATAAGAATAAAATTTTTTGATTAAATGAATATAAAAAAACTAAAAAAAAAGGAACACTTTATATTTTTATCTATCTTATCATTAAGTTATTTAGTTCCCTTAATTTTATTTGGTAAAATTACACTTTTTTATAATGACATCTTAGATGCAGAAATAATTTACAACAAAGTAATCGGAAATTTTTTGAGTGGCGATGCGGATGCCGTCAAAATATTTTTAAATGGTGAAATAAAAATAGAATATTTGAGAAGAGCTTTATTCCCATCAATGTTTTTATATGCTTATTTTAATACAGAATTAGCTTATTGGATAACAGACATATTAGTTAAATTAATTTCCTATTATAGTTTTTTTACTTTAGCTAAAAAAATTAATAGGAATTTATATTTATGTGCATTTGTTGCTTGCCTTTATGCATCAATGAATATATTTACTTGGACGGATTTCGGGTTAGCTATCTTACCTTATCTTGTTTATTTAATCTTATATAAAAAGAAATTAGCTATTAAACACTTTTTAATAATAACTTTCTTTGGAATAAATTCAGATGTAGTTATGACAGGCATGTTTATTCCTGTTCTATTCATCTTTTTATTTTTCTTTGATAGATCTAAACTTTTAAATTCTTTCAAAGTATTATCGCTATTTTCTATTTGCATTCTAATAATAAATTGGCCTCTTATTTTAGTTGGATTTAGCTCGGCTGTAGAATTGCATAGAGAAGAGTTTCAGAGGATATCATTGCCTTTAATTACTTCTTTAACAATTTTTTTAAAAGCTTTACTTGGTATTCCTTCCTTTGAAAATATAGGTTCTGGATTTATTAGAGCACTTCCATTCAGTTTTATAAAATTTCCAATTTTGATTAGCTTTTTTTTAATTAGAGATAAAAAAATAAAAATCCCATTAATAGCAATAATTTTAACAAGCCTATTTATAGATTTGTTGAAATATGAAGGGATAGCAAATTTAATAAATAATACTGAAAATATATTTAAAACTTTAACTTGGGATTATATGGCAAGAGCTGAGATATTCTTTTATGCTTTTTCTCTGATTTTCATATTAAAAGAGAAGAGTCTTTATACAAAAATCTTATCGATATTTGTTATTATTGGCATAATTTTATTTCAAGTAAATTCTTCTATAGTTCCATTTGTGAAAAGTAAAATTTATAAAGTAGAAAATTATCAAAACTTATTTACATTTAGTGGATACTACAATCATTATGATTACCTAAAAATTAAAAAAATAGTAAAGGACAATAGAGTCATATCAATTGGTGTAGATCCAATGGTTGCTGTTTATCATGACATGAAAGTCATGGATGGATATCATACAATTTATCCTCTTTCGTATAAAAAAAAATTTCGAAAATTAATTGAAAAAGAATTAGAAGCTAATTTATTTTTTAAAAATTATTATGATAATTTTGGAAGTAGAGTTTATACCACGCTTTATCATCCAAAAGATGTTAATAAGATTAGATTAAATTTTAAAGCGGCAAAAGAACTCGGGGCTGATTTTATTATTTCAAAATATAAATTAGACTCATATGATGTCAATTTAATATCAAATGGTTGTTATGAAAAAGATTTATGTTTGTATGAAATCAAATGAAAAAATGAAAATAAAACCTACTTCTAGATTATTTATTTCAACTATATTCTCTTTTTTGTTATTAATAACGGAAGCACTTTCTAATGAAACAAATTGGGATTTTAGTAATGGCAATTTTGAGGGTCATAAATTTTCAAAATTAAAAGAAATTAATATAAAAAATATTTCTCAATTAAAAAAAGCCTGGACACATAAAAATGGGTTTATACCCAAGAATAAAAACAATAGTCAGATAACTCCTATATTCACTGGTGATTCAATAATAATATCGACAGTAAATGACAATTTAATATCTTTGAACCCAAGTAGTGGAAAAGAAAAATGGAGGATAAGTCTCAAAAATCCTACCGCAAAAAGAGGTTTACTTTATTCTGACAAACTAAGCACTATCTTTGTCTCTACGGGTTCGGGGGTTGTGGCTATCAAAGAATCAACAGGAGAAATTAATAAAGATATAGGTAAAAATGGATATTTTGGAAATTCAAAATCTTTACTTTCACCTATAGTGTATGATGAAAAAGTTCTTGTGGCTTTCTTAAATAAGATCGAAAGCTTTTCTCTTAGTGAGGGGAAAAAAAACTGGACGATTAATCTTAATGGTGCAAGAGTTTGGTCTGGCTTTTCGTATGATAAGACAACTAATACTGTAGCCATTGTAACTAGTAATTTAGTTCATTTGTGGGGAAAAACAGACATCGATCCTGATTACACTAATAGCCTAATATTAATTGATGGTGATACTGGTAAAATTAAATGTAAATTTCAAGACGTACGACATGATCATTGGGACTTCGATATGGTAGGAAGTCCAATTTTTACTGACGTAAAAATTTTAAATGAAAAAAAAAGAGCAGTATATGCATTTTCAAAAACTGGTAACGTTTTTGCTATTGATGTAAAAACTTGTAAATTTTTATTTGATGATAAAAAAAATTTTAAAACTTTAAAAACTGAAACTTCTAAATATAATCAAACTTACTCTACAGAACAAACAAAAATACTTTTACCTGAGCCGCTTTTAGATCAGAGATATGATTTTGAAAGTTTTTTAAAGACCTTAAGTGATAAAGAAAATATAGATTATTTAAAATTTAAAACTAGGAAAGCAAAATATAACAAAGATTTTATTCCTTTATCATTAAATTATGATGTTCTTATGTATGGTTTGCATGGAGGCCCATCATGGTATGGCGGAACTTTAGATTTTAATAATGATCAAATAATAATTCCATCGAACCATTACCCGTGGGTGCTTAGAAGTTATTATTATGACAGGTTGCTTACAAAAGTTATAAATTTAAATGAAAAATTTTTTTCATTCTTTTCAAAAAATAACTACGCCTCCCCTTTCCAAAAAAAATCTAAAAAGTTTGCAAGTGAAACAATAGAAAAAGTTTATTCAAAATTACCTTATTTTATCGATGCTAAAGGAAAAAGTTTATATGAAGCCAAATGTCAAAGTTGCCACGGAATTAATCGTAAAGGAAAGTATGCAAGTGAAACTTACGGGGACACATATATTCCAAACCTGATAGGTATAACTTTTACAAATAAAATAAAATCATTAGATAGTTTGGATAATTTTAATTACTCACATTCTTACGCAAAAGGTATGCCAAAATTAAATAAGGAGGAAATTAAAATTATTAAAAATTACTTTAACGAACATGATAAAATTTTAAAAAAATATAATTTACTCAGGGAATGGGGATCTTGGCAATTATTTTTAGATAAAGATAAACTTCCTGCATCTCCGCCGCCATGGGGTAAAATAAGTGCCATTGATATTAACACTGGAAAAATTAATTGGTCAATTCCTTTTGGAGCAAGAGAGACAGATAATAGAAAAATAATTGGTGACAAAAATTTTGGAGGAGTTTTAAGCACAGCTGGAAATTTATTATTTGCAACTGGTACTCCAGATAAATATTTGTACGCCTACAACTCTGAAACAGGCGAAAATATTTGGAAATATCAATTACCTTTTGCCGGATCTTCATCGCCTATGACATATTTTTACGAGGGAGAACAGTATATTTTAGTAAATTCTGGGGGAGGAAAATTCTTTGGATATGAAGAAGAGTTAGGTGATCAAATTATTGCTTTTAAATTAAATTAAATTTTTTTAGAGAGATTTAAATAGTGATAGCTTCCACTATCTACCTCATTATGATTCATTTCTTGATCGTAGTGTCCATAATGTAATGATTTAAAACGATTTTTTTTTATAATTTTTTCTATTTTTTTTTTTGTTTTAAAGTTAATGAATGTTTTTTCCTTTAATCTTAAATTAAAGTTTAACTCCCTCATCTCAGACCCCTTAATTTTTTTTGAGAGTTTATAATAATTACCTATAGGAGCCATCCATGTAGTAAACATAAGTCCATTTTTATTTAACAAAGAATGGAATTGTTTTAAAAAAAAATTAATACTTTTGTCATTAAGATAATATAAAACTTGATTGGAGAATATAATTTCAAATTTCCGTTTCAATTTTTTTGTTAAATCCTCATCTTGACTAATTCGGAAAATCTTGAATTTCTTATTTCTTATCTTATTAACTATCTTTGAAGTATCTACACCGTAAATATTTTTTATTTTTATTTGAGAAAAAAAATTTAAATGCGTGCCATTTCCACAACCAAAATCTAAGATTGAATTTTTTTTTTTGAAATATTTTGAATGTCTAATTACATGACCTTCAGGGTATTTGATGCCGTATCCACGATTGAAATATTTTTTATCGTATTCTTTAATATTATGTCTTATATGTGTATCAATCATAATAAAATTAAATCAAATTAATTTATTTTTTAATTCTAAAGTTTCCATTAACTCATTCCATTCTCTTTTGCCTAAACCAGAATTTTCATAATTAATTTTATTGCCATTCAACATAGACCTTATTACTTTCAATCCTTTAGCTGAAACATGAGCTGCCCCAACTCTGTAATCTAAAAAAGCTGCGTGTGTAATTGGAACCCATTTTTTTACAGTTTCTAACATTGTCTCAGCATAAACTCTAATTTCATATTGAGCGTGACTATCAGCCCTTAAAAATAAAAAGTTAAGTAAATTTAATAAATCAGTTTTCCAATACCATTGAGTGTAAGAATTTAAGGTCAAATTCATTCTAGCTAATTCTCTTGCAAGGCCAGCTTTGTTTTGATCTATAGTTGTGCCATCAAATCTTTCGTTTAACATTTTTTCATAATTACCATACGTTCGAGTAGCATCATCTTTTAAAATCCTTAAAACTTCGTCAGCTTGTTCTCCTGTAATTAAATCCCCTCTTCCTTGTCTGTTAGAAGTTGACTGGGCTGATAGTTGATCCTTATTTGGAATATAAAATTCCTTATCCAAGATTGAGTACCTAGCTGAGTACTCATTAACATTAGCTGTTCTATGTCTAATCCATTGACGTGCTATAAAAATTGGAAGTTTTACATGATATTTTATCTCACACATTTCAAAAGGTGTAGAATGCCAATGTCTCATCAAGTATTTTATTAACCCTTCATCAGTTGAAACTTTTTTAGTTCCTTTCCCATAAGATACTCTTGCTGACTGAACGATAGAACTGTCATCGCCCATATAATCAACCACTCTTACAAAACCATGATCTAAAACAGGTAATGCTTCATACAAAATTTTTTCTAACTCTAAAGAGGTAACACGTTTAGTTG
>CACKWP010000019.1 GCA_902603945.1 uncultured Pelagibacteraceae bacterium | reverse complement strand
TTTTTAATTTTTATTTTCTTAATTTCATTTGACCATTTTTTTACATCAGCTGCATCACATACAAAAAATTTTTTTTTATTTTTAGGTATATATTGTGACAATCTTTTTTTTGCAGCTTTCACGGCAATTTTAGATAAATCAGATGCAAATATTGGAGCTGATGGAAATTTTTTTGATATTTGTGACAAAAAATTTCCATCTCCACATCCAATATCAGCTAATAAACCAATGTTTTCATTTTTTACTAGCTCTATGGCTTTAGGAAAAAATTTTTTATTATTTGTTGAACCGCTACCTATAACGTTTTGACTTCTGTCGCATTTAAGTGATATTTTTTTACTTTTGATCAAACTTTTTTCTAAGTTATTTATAAATGGCTTATACGAGTGTAAAAGTAAAAAAGAACCTGATCTTAAGAAAATTTTTTTACCAAGTGTTGTTGTTGTAAATTTACTTTGAAACTTTTTCAATAATCCTAGGCTAACGAGGTAATCTAATATTTTTTCAAAAAAAATTTTATTTTTTATAATCTTGAAACTATTTGCATTAAATTTTTTGTAAATAATTGTTTCGATTAAATTATTATAGTGAAAAAATGCTATTATGGGGCAAACAAAAAAACCCCTCATAAATGAAATTAACTCAGCTCTTGGATTAGTTTTATTTTTCATTAACATTTAAGATTTCTTGTACATTACTATTTTAAATATTTGTACAAGATTAAAAATTTTTTTCAGTGCATAAATCAAGCCAATTGAGCTATTAGTACTGGTCAGCTGCACGCGTTACCGCGCTTCCACATCCAGCCTATCAACGTAGTGGTCTACTACGGCTCTATAGGAAAAACTAGTTTTGAGGTGGGTTTCCCACTTAGATGCTTTCAGCGGTTATCCCGTCCATACTTAGCTACCCGGCACTGCAGCTGGCGCTACAACCGGTCCACCAGTGGTATGTTCATCCCGGTCCTCTCGTACTAGGGACAAATCCTCTCAATTTTTCTACACCCATGGCAGATAGGGACCGAACTGTCTCACGACGTTCTGAACCCAGCTCACGTACCACTTTAATTGGCGAACAGCCAAACCCTTGGGACCTGCTCCAGCCCCAGGATGTGATGAGCCGACATCGAGGTGCCAAACACCCTCGTCGATATGGACTCTTGGAGGGTATCAGCCTGTTATCCCCGGCGTACCTTTTATCCGTTGAGCGATGGCCCTTCCACTCAGAACCACCGGATCACTATGACCGTCTTTCGACTCTGCTCGACTTGTCAGTCTCGCAGTCAGGCAGGCTTATGCCATTGCACTCTACGAACGATTTCTGACCGTTCTGAGCCTACCTTCGCACGCCTCCGTTACTGTTTGGGAGGCGACCGCCCCAGTCAAACTACCCACCATACAATGTCTTGCAGCCGGATTACGGCATGCAGTTAGATGTCAAGAATAATAAGAGAGGTATTTCACTGGTGACTCCGCTTTAGCTGACGCCAAAACATCAAAGTCTCCCTCCTATGCTAAACATATCATTCCTAACACCAATATAAAGTTGTAGTAAAGGTGCACGGGGTCTTTCCGTCTAACCACGGGAACTCCGCATCTTCACGGAGAATTCAATTTCACTGAGTTGATGTTGGAGACAGCGGAGATATCGTTACGCCATTCATGCAGGTCGGAACTTACCCGACAAGGAATTTCGCTACCTTAGGACCGTTATAGTTACGGCCGCCGTTCACTGGGGCTTCAGAAATCAGCTTGCACTGATCGCATTAACCTTCCAGCACCGGGCAGGCGTCAGACCCTATACATCCACTTACGTGTTAGCAGAGCCCTGTGTTTTTGATAAACAGTCGCATCTCCCTAGCTTGTGCCACCCACTTTAAGTTGCCTTGAAATGGGTCCTCCTTCTTCCGAAGTTACGGAGGCATTTTGCCGAGTTCCTTCAACATCATTCTCTCAAGCGCCTAATTATACTCTAATAATCCACCTGTGTCGGTTTCGGGTACGGTCTAATGATGGAGCTATTTCCTGGGACTTTTTCGCAGCTAACTCAATCCATTAAGAGTTAACTACTTACAAAATCCGTCACTTCCATCTGGTCAAGGAATATTAACCTTGTTTCCATCGTCTACGGCTCTCGCCCTCGACTTAGGGACCGACTAACCCTGCGCGGATTAACCTTGCGCAGGAACCCTTGGATTTTCGGCGACAGAGTTTTTCACTCTGTTAATCGTTACTTATGTCAGCATTCGCACTTCTGATACCTCCAGGATCCCTCACGGGTATCCCTTTACAGGCTTACAGAACGTTCCGCTACCAGATATAATTTCCGAAGAAATTATAAATCCACAGATTCGGTACATGATTTGAGCCCCGTTACATCTTTGGCGCAGAAACTCTATTAGACCGGTGAGCTGTTACGCTATCTTTAAAGGATGGCTGCTTCTAAGCCAACCTCCCGGCTGTTTAGGAATCTCCACATCCTTTCACACTTAATCATGATTTAGGGACCTTATCTGGTGATCTGGGCTTTTTCCCTTTCGACCATGGACCTTAGCACCCACAGTCTGTCTGCTGAGGTAAAATGTTTGGCATTCGGAGTTTTATGAGGGTTGGTAAAGATTTCTCTCCCCTAGCCCCTTTAGTGCTCTACCTCCAAACATCAATTTACTCAACGCACTACCTAAATAGTTTTCGCGGAAAACCAGCTATCTACGAATTTGGTTGGCCTTTCACCCCTTACCACAAGTCATCCAAAGACTTTTCAACGTCAACTGGTTCGGTCCTCCGGCAAGTGTTACCCTGCTTTCAACCTGCTCATGGTAAGCTCATTCGTTTTCGGGTCTAATTCATACAACTTACGCCCATTTAAGACTCGCTTTCGCTACGCCTACACCTTACGGCTTAAGCTTGCTGGATAAATTAAGTCACTGACCCATTATACAAAAGGTACGCCGTCACTCTAAAAAGAGCTTCGACTGTTTGTAGGCATACGGTTTCAGGTTCTATTTCACTCCCCTAATAGGGGTTCTTTTCACCTTTCCCTCACGGTACTAGTTCACTATCGGTCACTGAAGAGTATTTAGGCTTAGAGGGTGGTCCCCCTATATTCAAACAAGATTACACGTGTCCCGCTCTACTCAAGAACAACATTAAGCATTACCCCTACTGGACTATCACCATCTATGGTTAGTTTTTCCAAACTATTTAGGTTATCTCAATATTGTTGCTGGCCTGTTCCGCGTTCGCTCGCCACTACTAACGGAATCTCAATTGATTTCTTTTCCTCCGGTTACTTAGATGTTTCAGTTCTCCGGGTTAGCTCTTCAAACCTATGAATTCAGTTTGAAGTACCACATAAAGTGGTGGGTTGTCCCATTCGGAAATTTTCGGATCAAAGCCTGCATACAACTCCCCGAAACTTATCGCAGTATACCACGTCCTTCATCGCCTTTCAGTGCCTAGGCATCCGCCATACGCCCTTAAACGCTTGATTTATGCACAGAAAATAATTTTCTGTCTAAATTAAATTTTTAATAAAATGTTCATCTTTTCGAACATTTATAGATTGTTCATCTATTCGAACAATCGGATATAGATATTGTTTGATTGTTCAAATAAGTCGAACAATCAAAATTGATATTATTTATTTACAATTTAAAAAAGCTAAAAGTGTCAATGGTGGAGGATAGCGGGATCGAACCGCTGACCTCCTGAATGCAAATCAGGCGCTCTCCCAGCTGAGCTAATCCCCCGTGAAAAATGGTGGGCCGAGGACGACTCGAACGTCCGACCTCACCCTTATCAGGGGTGCGCTCTAACCACCTGAGCTACCGGCCCCTAAGCATTTATGAGACACTTTAATTTATAAGAAGAGAAATGCGGACGGCCACATTAACTTAATTTTTTGAGACCAAAAGAAATTTTTGGTCTTCCTTAGAAAGGAGGTAATCCAGCCGCAGGTTCCCCTACGGCTACCTTGTTACGACTTCACCCCAGTTGCTGATCGTACCGTAGTCAAAGGTATAAGCTTTGCCTTAAGGTGTAACCAACTTCCATGGTGTGACGGGCGGTGTGTACAAGACCCGGGAACGTATTCACCGCGGCGCGCTGATCCGCGATTACTAGCAATTCCAGCTTCATGCACTCGAGTTACAGAGTACAATCCGAACTGAGGTACATTTTAGGGATTAGCTAAGAGTCGCCTCTTTGCATCCCATTGTAAGTACCATTGTAGCACGTGTGTAGCCCAACACATAAGGGCCATGAGGACTTGACGTCATCCCCACCTTCCTCCAGCTTATCACTGGCAGTTCTTTTAAAGTGCCCAACTAAATGGTGGCAACTAAAAGTAGGGGTTGCGCTCGTTGCGGGACTTAACCCAACATCTCACGACACGAGCTGACGACAGCCATGCAGCACCTGTGTTTCGTCCAGCCGAACTGAAAAAACTAATCTCTTAGTCTCGCGACGAACATGTCAAGTGTTGGTAAGGTTCTGCGCGTATCTTCGAATTAAACCACATGCTCCACTGCTTGTGCGGGTCCCCGTCAATTCATTTGAGTTTTAACCTTGCGGTCGTACTCCCCAGGCGGTGTGCTTAATGCTTTCGCTGCGACACTGAAAAATATATTTCCAACGTCTAGCACACATCGTTTACGGCATGGACTACGAGGGTATCTAATCCTCTTCGCTACCCATGCTTTCGCTCCTCAGTGTCAGTAGTGACCCAGTAAGTTGCCTTCGCATTTGGTGTTCTTTCTAATATCTACGAATTTCACCTCTACACTAGAAATTCCACTTACCTCTATCACACTCTAGCTAAAAAGTTTTGATGGCAGTTCCAAGGTTGAGCCTTGGGATTTCACCATCAACTTTTTTAACCACCTACGAGCTCTTTAAGCCCAGTAATTCCGAACTACGCTAGGTCCCTTCGTATTACCGCGGCTGCTGGCACGAAGTTAGCCGGACCTTCTTATTCGGGTACAGTCATTTTCTTCCCCGACGAAAGAGTTTTACAACCCAAGGGCCTTCTTCACTCACGCGGCATCGCTGCATCAGGGTTTCCCCCATTGTGCAAGATTCCCCACTGCTGCCTCCCGTAGGAGTCTGGGCCGTGTCTCAGTCCCAATGTGGCTGGTCTTCCTCTAAGAACAGCTATTGATCGTTGCCTTGGTAAGCTTTTACCTTACCAACTAGCTAATCAAGTGCAGGCTCATCTTTCGGCGTTAAAACTTTCCCCGTAAGGGCTTATTCGGTATTAGCACAAGTTTCCCCGTGTTATTCCAAACCAAAAGGCAGATTCCCACATTATACTCACCCGTTTGCCACTCAGTATTGCTACTGCGTTCGACTTGCATGTGTTAGGCGTGCCGCCAGCGTACGTTCTGAGCCATGATCAAACTCTCAAGTTTAATAACGGCGCACACTAGCTTTAATAACTTTGAGGTAATCAAAGTTATTTTTCGTTAAAGCGTGTACGACAATTTCTTTATTAACCTAGCCGTCCACACTTCTCTTCTTAAAAATTTACAATTTAAAAAAGCTAAGATTTTAGAGATTAAAATCTACACACCCCTAGCTACGTTAAAATATTAATTTCGTAGAGGTGAGCGCTGGTTTTATTACAAATTTGTTATAAGTCAAGGCGTATATTGCTCAAAATAAATAGCAAAATAGCGCTTTTTTGACCATCTAGCATTGCAAAGATGATCTTATTTTTATAAAAACAACTATGACGATTATTCAAAAATTCAATTCTTTTTTACGAAAAAAAATTAATTTTCTGTCTTCTG
>CACKWP010000018.1 GCA_902603945.1 uncultured Pelagibacteraceae bacterium | reverse complement strand
AACCAACGAGTATTTATGGTAAAACAAAACTTATGGGTGAAAAATTGATAATTAAATTTTGTAAAAAAAATAAAATTAATTTTGGAATACTGAGATTTTTTAACGTTGCTGGAGCTAGTTCAAGTGGTAAAATTGGTCAAATTAACAAGGGTGACCAATTATTTAAAAACTTATCTGTAGAAGTTTACAAAAAAAAACCAAAGTTCAGAATTTATGGGAGTAATTACAAGACTCCAGATGGCACCTGCATTCGCGATTATATTCATGTGAGTGATATTGCGGAGATTCATTCGAAGGTGTTAGCAAAAATATATAAGTTAAATAAATCGGGCATATTTAATTGTGGATACTCAAAAGGAAAATCAGTTAAAGACGTAATAAATGAATTTAAAAAAAATATAAGAAAAAAAATAATCATACAAAAATTGTCAAAAAGAAAAGGCGATATGGCAATGATTATTGCTAACACGCAAAAAATTAAAAAATTTATAAAATGGAGACCTAAGTATAATAAACTAAGTTTTATAGTTAAAAGCTGCATAAAATGGGAAAAAACTTTTCACTAAATGCAGAATGATCAATATATAAATTTATTTAAAGAATTCTGTAAGAAAAATAAATTTGAAATAAATGTACAACAAATAGAAATAATTAAACTTTTTAACGAATTTTTAAATCCCAAAAAAAATTTTTCAAATTTTTTTTTTAAGTCAAATAATAAACTTTGTTTTTATTTACACGGAAATATTGGTGTGGGGAAAACCATGTTACTTAATTTCGTTTATGATCGATTAAAAATGAACAAACTTAGATTACATTTTAATGAATTTATGATTAGTTTTCACGATTTTAGACATGATAAAGAAGGAGATAATTCAATAATTTCTTTTGTTAAAAACCTCAAAAAAAATTACAAGCTAATATATTTAGACGAATTTCAAGTGACTAATATCGTTGATGCTATGATTTTAGGAAAATTATTTGAAGTAATTTTTTCTGAAAAAATTATGATTATAATAACTACAAATACAAAATTAAATGATCTTTATATGGATGGATTGCAGAGAGAACAATTTTTACCGTTTATTTCAATTATAAAAAAATATTCAATTCAAAAAGAATTATTATTAAAAGACGATTATAGGCTTAAAAGCTTGAACACGGATCAAAGATTATTTTATCCATTAAATGAAAGCACATTATTCATGATTAATAAGAGTTTTCGAGAATTTACAAAAAATAAAAAAAGGGAAATAAAGAAGATAACCACTAAAGGAAGAGAGTTTATAATTAATGATTTTTATAATGGTATTCTTAGATTAAAATTTAGTGATTTATGCGACAAAAATTTAGGAGCCGAAGATTATATTAATATTTCAAAAATTAGTGATCATATTTTTATTGACGAAATTCCTATTTTTAATGATGATAATTCTAATCAACAACTAAGATTTATTACTTTAGTAGACATTCTTTATGAAAAAAAAATAACACTATCCTTATCATTAGCAAATGATCTTAATAATTTAGGTTCATCTAAAAAACATTTACAAACTTTTAAAAGAACTACTAGTAGGTTAATAGAGTTGACCAAAAAAACTTAGAGAATGTAGTTGTATTTTTATATATATAGATAAAAGTTAGTCTCGATCCCTATATTTATTTATCCTCAAATTTTGTACAATTGTATTTCAATCTAAAAAAGATCATACTAATACATGTTTTGAAACTTCGTTTCAAAAATATTGTTAACAATAATAACTAAAGAGGATATCATTAATATGATCAAATCAATCAAAACTTGGATTTTAGTTGGATTTGCGTCTCTGCTTTTAGTCGCTTGCGGCCAAGGCGGTGGAGGAGCTGGTTCAAAAAAATCTAAAACTTTAGAAAATACTAAAAAAGCAGGTTTTGTGAAATGTGGTGTTTCACAAGGTCTACCAGGATTTTCAAATGCTGATGCATCAGGAAACTGGTCTGGTATTGATGTAGATGTATGTAGAGCTGTAGCAGCTGCTGTATTAGGCGATGCAGACAAAGTTAAATACACTCCATTAAGTGCCAAGGAAAGATTTACGGCTTTAACATCAGGTGAAATAGATGTGCTTGCACGTAACACAACTTGGACATTATCAAGAGATGCTGACATTGGTTTAACTTTTGTTGGTGTAAACTTTTATGATGGTCAAGGTTTCATGGTTAGAAAGAATTCAGGAATTAATTCTGTGAATGATTTCAAAAACGGTATTTCTGCTTGTACAAACACAGGTACTACTACCGAGTTAAACATGAGAGACTTCTTTAATTCTAAAAACATAAGTTATGAACCGATTGCGTTCGAAAAAGCTGACGAAGTAGTTCAAGCTTATGATGCTGGAAGATGTGATACTTACACAACTGATAAATCTGGATTAGCTGCACAAAGAACAAAAATGTCTAACCCAGACGAGCATAAAGTATTACCTGAAACGATCTCTAAAGAACCTTTAGGTCCTGTTGTAAGACAAGGGGATGCGGTATGGGAAGATATCGTAAGATGGTCTCTAAATACTATGATCGAAGCTGAAGAGTATGGTGTAAATTCATCAAATGCTTCTAGCCTAAAAGACTCAGAAAACCCAGCTATTAAAAGATTAGTTGGTTCTGAAGGTGAACTAGGCGCAGCTTTTGGTTTAGATAATGACTGGAGCTTAAGAATTATCGAGCAAGTTGGTAATTACGGAGAAAGCTATAAAAAACACATAGCTGATACTGGAATTTTACCTAATAGAGGTCCAAATCAATTATGGACTAAGGGTGGAATTCTTTATGTACCACCAGCAAGATAATTGCTAATAAATTAAAAAGGGCTGGATTTATCCAGCCCTTTTTTTTAATCTCAAATTTTAAATGAATCTTAAAAAACTTAACATTGAAAACAAAAAAATTAGAGATTTAATTCCTCAAGCACTAACAATTTTAGCTCTACTATCTGTAGTTATTTATTTTGCTACAAATGCTCAAATCAACATGGGTAATAGAGGAATATCTTTTGGATTTGGTTTTTTAAATCAAGAAGCCTCTTTTGATATAACATTTTCAATGATCGAGTATGATGGTTCTCATTCGTACGGAAGAGCTTTTTTGGTAGGTTTATTAAATACTATTTTAGTCTCAGTAATTGGAATATTTTTTGCAACTATTATCGGAGTTATTGTAGGTGTATCTAGATTATCTGATAATTATCTAATTGCTAAAGTTGCAGAATGGTATGTAGAAATCTTTAGAAATATTCCATTAATTTTACAAATTTTTTTCTGGTACTTTGCTGCATTGAGAGCACTACCTTTACCTGAAAATGGAATAAGTTTTTACGATATTTCTTTTTTAACAATTAAAGGCTGGTATGTTCCAAAATTTATCTGGACAAATTTCAATATTTTTCTTTTATCTATAGTAGCTGCTTTTATTTCGATATACTATTTTAATTCTTACGCTACAAAGCAAAGAGAACAGTATGGGAAACAATTACCTACGACAATAATATCTTTATCTATACTAATATTACTTCCTCTGATTACTTTTTTAATTTTTGGTGTTTCTCTTACTTTTGAATATCCTGTTTTAAAACAACTTTCTCCAACAGTTTTTACATATGCAGGCGGTGTTAGTATTATTCCAGAATTAATTGCGTTGGCTTTGGCTCTTTCAATGTATACAGCTACTTTCATCGCTGAAAATGTAAGAGCTGGAATTCTGGGGGTAAGCAAAGGTCAAAAAGAAGCCGCTGCGAGTATAGGATTAAATAAAAATCAAATTTTAAAATTAGTAGTAATGCCACAGGCATTAAGAATTATAATTCCACCAACTACAAACCAATATTTAAATCTAACAAAAAATTCTTCATTGGCGGCCGCAATAGCTTACCCTGATATTGTATTAGTTTTTGCGGGCACAGCACTAATGCAAACCGGTAGAGCGATAGAGATAATTTCTATTACAATGCTAACTTACTTAACTTTAAGTATTTCAATTTCAATATTTATGAATTGGTACAATAAAAAAATGGCTATAAAGGAAAAATAATGAATTTTATTGTAAAACCATCTCGAGAGAATATTAAAACCTATGTTCCAATAGGTTTATTGCTTGTCTCTATAAGCTTGATAGATGTTTTTTTTAACGCCTTTTTTGATTTTAATTTGATTGGCTTTTTACCCTCTCAATTAAGTTATTTTTCACCCTTGATATTAGGTTTTATTGGGTTTTATCTTATCAGAATTGAATTTAGCGGTATTCGTTCTTTAGATATTTTAAATAAAAATATTAATTCAAATAATTTTAACGCTTTACTAACCCTTTTTACAATTTTTATAATTATAAAATCTATACCCCCTATGCTGAATTGGTTTATTTTAGATGCTAATTTTATAGGTAATTCAAAAGATGATTGCACTGGCGATGGTGCTTGTTGGGTTTTTATTAAAGTTTGGTTTAATAGATTTATGTATGGCCTGTACCCTAATGCTGAACAATGGAGAATAAATACAGCATTTTTAACATTATTTGTAATTGTAGGTATTTCATTTTTTGTATCAGCAAAACTCAAAAAATATTTCATTTTGTTCCTAGTTTTTGTTTATCCATTCTTTGGAATAAAGCTTATTTCTGGAGGTAGTTTTGGTTTAGAATATGTTGAAAGTGCTGCTTGGGGTGGCCTTTCGTTGACTTTTATTATCTCTGCATTTGCTATTCTCTTCTGTTTTCCTATAGGTGTATTTTTAGCTCTTGGTAGAAGATCTTCGTTGCCAGCTATAAAATATATTTCAATTGGTTTTATAGAACTTTGGAGAGGCGTTCCTCTAATAACTGTTTTATTTATGTCAGCTGTGATGTTTCCTATGTTTTTACCTGATGGAACTTTTATTGATAAGTTAATCAGGGTTCTAATAGCAATTACATTGTTTGAAGCTGCTTATATGGCAGAAGTCGTTAGAGGCGGGTTACAAGCCTTGCCAAAAGGACAGTATGAGGCTGCAAAGTCTCTAGGAATGGGTTATTGGAGAATGAATGTGCTTATTATATTACCTCAAGCGCTTAAATTAGTGATACCTGGAATAGCAAATACTTTATTAGCACTCGTAAAAGATACGCCACTAATTTTTGTTGTAGGGTTGATGGAATTAGCAGGTATGATAGGTTTAGCAAAAACTAATCCTAAATGGCTTGGAATGGCAATGGAAGGCTATGTATTTGCAGGTTTAGTTTTCTGGATAATATGTTATGCAATGAGTAGATATAGTCAAAATTTGGAAAAAAAATTGAGCACTGAGAGATAAAATGGGAAAAATAATTGAATTAAAAAAAGTAAATAAATGGTTTGATAAATTTCAAGTTCTAAAAGATATTGATTTAGAAGTTGCACCTCAAGAGAGAATAGTGATTTGTGGACCCTCTGGTTCAGGAAAATCCACATTAATAAGATGCATAAATAGACTTGAGGAACATCAAGAGGGAAATATTATTGTTGACGGAACCGAATTAGCTGAAAATACTAAAAACATAGAAAAGATAAGAGCTGAGGTTGGTATGGTTTTTCAGCAATTTAATTTATTTCCTCATCTTTCAATTTTAGACAATTGTACGTTAGCACCTATTTGGGTAAAAAAATTACCAAAAAAAGAGGCTGAAGAAATAGCAATGAAAAATTTAACTAGAGTTCAAATCGATGATCAAGCTTTAAAATTTCCCGGTCAACTTTCAGGAGGGCAACAGCAGAGAGCGGCAATAGCAAGAGCGCTTTGCATGGAACCAAAGATTATGTTATTTGACGAACCAACATCTGCTCTTGACCCTGAAATGATTAAAGAAGTTTTAGATGTAATGGTTGATTTAGCTAAAGGCGGAATGACAATGATAGTAGTAACTCATGAAATGGGATTTGCTAAAGAAGTTGCGGATTATATGATTTTCATGGATGAGGGAAAAATTGTTGAACGTGCCAAGACTAAAGAATTTTTTGAAAATCCAAAGTCGGATAGAACAAAACTTTTCTTGAGCCAGATTTTATAGCCATTTAGGTACTGGCAATTCCTTACTTTTTAAAAATTCTTTATTAAATATTTTACTCGCATATCTTTTGCCATGATCACAAAGGATCGTAACAATTGTTTTTCCAGGACCCATTTTTTTTGCAAGTTTAATTGCACCAGCGATATTAATTCCTGAAGATCCACCTAAAACTATTTTTTGTTTTTCTATTAAATCATAAACTATATTTAAAGCTTCAGTATCATCAGTTTGAAAAGCATCATCCACTAATGCTCTGTCAAAGTTTTTTGTTATCCTACCAGTTCCAATACCCTCGGTAATCGAGTTGCCGGAACTTTCTAATTTATTATTTTTTAAATAGGAGTAAAGAGAAGATCCCATCGGGTCTGATAAAGCAATTTTAATAGCTTTATTTTTATCCTTTAATCCAATAGAAACACCAGCCAATGTTCCTCCAGTTCCCACTGCACATGTAAATCCGTCTATCATACCAGCGGTTTGACTCCAAATTTCTTCAGCCGTAGTTTGAATATGAGCTTCAGTATTAACGATATTGTCAAATTGGTTGGCCCAATAAACACCTTTAGAGTCTATCTTATTTAAATCTTCAGCAATTTTTTTTGATTGTTTGATATAATTTTTAGGGTCAGAATACGGAACAGCGTCTACC
>CACKWP010000017.1 GCA_902603945.1 uncultured Pelagibacteraceae bacterium | reverse complement strand
CTTGTTCCGGATCAGCGTAATTGTCAGAAATAATTTTGACAGTCCTATTAACAATAGGAATAAGAACATTTTTTCCAACTAAATTAACATATCTTTCATCCTTTGGATTTACAGCAACCGCGGTATCTCCCATCATTGTTTCTGGCCTGGTAGTAGCGATAGTGATTTTTTGATCTGAGTTCTCTATCGTATAATCAATGTAATACAATTGAGATTGAACATCTTTTTGATTTACTTCCAAGTCAGAAATAGCAGTTTGAAGTTTAGTATCCCAGTTGACTAATTTTTTATCCTTGTAAATTAGTTTGTTTTTATGAAGATCAACAAAAACTTTAATTACAGCTTTAGAAAGATCCTTATCCATAGTGAACCTCGTTCTGGACCAATCACACGAACAACCTAATTTCTTAAGTTGATCTAAAATTATTCCACCAGACTCTTCTTTCCAATCCCATATTTTTTTGATGAATTTTTCTCTTCCTAAATCATTTTTTTTAATTCCTTTTTTTAAAAGGTTATTTTCAACAACTGCTTGTGTTGCGATTCCGGCATGGTCTGTACCTGGCTGCCACAGGGTTTCGAGGCCTTTCATTCTATTAAATCTAACTAAAACATCTTGTAGACTGTTGTTTAGAGCATGTCCCATATGTAATCTACCGGTTACATTAGGTGGAGGAATTACTATAGAAAATTTTTTATTTGATTTGTTCTTTTTTGGTTTGAATAAGTTTTTTTTAATCCAAAAATCCGAGATTTTTTTTTCTTCTATACTATGATTGTATTTTTTAAATTCCATTTTTTTGATATCTAGAGATATATATCAGATTTCAATAACTATTAAGTTTAAAATCTAGGTATAAGGCAGCAGTCCAAGAAAAGTTTTTAGCACCCATTCCTAAACCTGACTTACAACTGTAATATTCTCGAAATTTTTTTTTTTCGACTAAATTCAAGGTCTTTTTTCTTATTAATTCTGCAAACTTCTTATCTTTATTTTTTAAACCTTGATATATAATCCAATTGCAATTAACCCATACCGGCCCTCTCCAGTATCGTTTTTCTTCGAATGATGTGTGTTTAGAATTTATTGAAGGAAAAAGATATTTATTATTTTTATTATATTTTTTTAAACTTTTTATTAATGACCTATTAATTGAGTTATTGTTTAAATCAGCAAATAGCATAAAAAAATTAGTTATTGAAGGTATATCTACTAAACTATTATTTCTTATATCTTTATTTTTAAATGTCATTTTTTTTGAATTAAATAATTTTACAAGTTTACTCTCATTTAAAAGAATATATTTTCTTATGGAGGAATTTTTTTTATCTATACATTTAAGTAAAAAATCCATATCTTTTAAAGCTTTTAGAAAAAGTGAATTAAATCCAACATCTACGACATTAAATTTTGATTTGAAGTAAAGTTTTTTTGGATCATAATTCATTTCCTTTAGATGATTTTTAATAGTTACATATCTATCATAATCAATTTTTAAAGGTCTTTGACTTTGGTCGACAATTTTATTATCCTTTCTCTTGTAATTAAGATTTAATTCTGTTTTGATCATACTCATCGGTTTATCCCATAAAGGGGAATTATCATAACCACTTTCCCATGGGTGAAGTATAGAAATTAAACCAGTACGTTTTGGATCTCTGTATCTAATAAACCATTCTAAACATTTTTTAATCTTTAAAATTAAAGGCTGATATTTTTTTATTTCTTTTTTTGTAAACTTTTGTCTTTCAATAATTATCCTTAAAATACTTGCCATGATCGGTGGTTGAGTTATTCCAGATGAGGAAACTTTTTTACCACAATTCCAAGCTTTATAGTTAGGAGTATAATTTAAATCTTTAATATGAAAAAGAATGTGTGGTATCATTCCATCATCCCATTGTCCTGAAATCAGAGTTTCAAGTTCTTTAAATGAATAGTCTAAATTGAAATTAGAATATCCTAATGCAATAAAAGCTGAGTCCCAATTCCATTGGGCTGGATAAAGTTTAGTATTAGTAGGTAAAGTGTAATTTAATCTTCTGTTGTTTATTAAGGTTCTCTTTGCTTCTTTAATTGAGTTATTCATTATCCTTTAACACTTCCAGCTGTCAAGCCGCTTACTAAATATTTTTCAAAATATATGAAAATTAAAAGTATTGGTAAAGTAACTACCACAGATCCAGCCATTAGATATTGCCGTGGTGTTTCGGCATCACCAGTTAAATGATTTATTGCTCTAGATAATGTGAATGTTTTTGGATTATCCAAAAACATAAGAGAAAATAGAAATTCATTCCAAGCTATCATAAATACGTATAACGATACTGAAGCGATAGCAGGTAAACTAAGAGGAATTATTATTTTAATGATTATCCCAAACCAATTTTGTCCATCTATAAGTCCCGCCTCTTCAATTTCTTTAGGTATGCTTTTAAAGTATCCCTGAAGCATATAGATGGCTACGGGTAAAGTGGTTGCTGTGTAAACTATTAGTAAGCCTTCCACAGAATTCCTCAAACCTAGTTGACTAAAAACAGTGTATAAAGGAATTACTAATACTATTGCTGGAAACATATAAATTATTAATATTGATGTTGAAAGAAAAGTCTTACCAAAGAAATTTAATCTTGCAACAGCGTACGCTGCGGGGATAGCAAATAATAAGGTTATTAAAACAGTTCCAACCGATACATACGAGCTTGTAAGAATATATCTACCAAAATCATATGTTTTAAAAATTACAAAGTAAGATTTGAATATCTCAAAAATATTTTTTGAAAAATCAATACTTAGATCAATCGGGTTAATTAATAAAGCTGTTTGCGTTTTAAAGCTGGTAACAAACATTATATAAAATGGAAACAATATAACTAATGCAAAAAATACTATTGCAAATAAAGATAAAAACTCGAACACAATTTTTTCAGATATAAAATCCTGATTTAAATATTTTAAATCATATTTTTTCAATTTATTTGTAAAAAGTAAAATTAGTAAAAAAATACCTGCTGAAAACCACATAGGGGAGTTTTCATTTAAAAATGTATATAAAATTGTAAATGATAAGGATAATATAAAAATTTTTAAGATATGATTAAATTTTTTTCCAATAAATACAGAAGTTATTACTAATCCGAGTGATAATAATAGATTTAAATTAAAGTTAAGATTTGTAAAACTTAAACCTTGCAAAGTTGCCAGTATTTTCCATATACAAATTATTATTGTAAGAAAAATTGATGATGCAAATAAAGTTATTATCAAAGATTTAAATTTCATTTGCCTTTTTTCCAATTAATTTGAAATAAATAATCATAAAAATTATTAATAATAATACGATTACTATTGAAACTGCTGAACCCATGCCAATGTTTGATATTGCAAATCCTTGTTGATAGACACTTATTGGTAACGTTAAAGTACCCGAAGCACCGCCTGTTAATAAAAATATATCTTCAAACTTATTAAAGTTCCAAATGAATCTAATCATAAATAATATTGATAAAATCGCTGTGATTTGTGGAAGAGTAATATAAAAGAATTTTCTAAACGGCCCAGCACCATCTACATCAGCTGCCTCATAAAGATCCCTCGGAATGGCTTGAAGTCTAGCTAATATAAATAAAAAGGCTAAAGGGAAATATCGCCAAATCTCAAAAAATATAACCGTAGTTAATGCTAATCTAAGTTTTAACTCAAATCCTAAAATATTAATAATTAAATACTTTTGTCCAAGTAAATTTATAGGTTTTTCGATTACTCCATAATTTACTAGAAGAGAATTTATTGTACCGCTATTAGGATCTAAGAGTAAAGTCCAAGTATAAGCCAAAGCAACAACGGGGCCTACATAAGGAAAAAGCAGTATACTTCGCATAAAAGTTCTTCCATAAAATTTTTGATTTACAAGTTGGGCAGCAAATATGCCAAGTAAAATAGCTCCAAATGTTCCAAAAAAAGTGAAATAAAAAGTCGTCATTAAAAGCTCAAAAAAATTGTTATTCATGAAAACTTTTTTAAAATTTTTAAGAGTAAAATCTGTAGTCAATAAGATATTATTCGATTTTCCATTTAAATCTGGGTTATAAGATTTTATATCATTTTTATTGATAGCATTGTTATTTACGTCTTTTACAAAAATTTCAAAATTTTCACGATAACCTGCTTCCCAATTTCCAAAGAAACATTTAATTTTTTGTGACTTAAATTTACATCTTTTATCCAAATTAAACGGTTCAATATTTTTAGGCAATTTATCTGAAAATCTAACTTCTCTTATATCTTGGATTAAAGAACTATTTCTTAATTTATAGATAATTTTTAATTCAAAATTGCTATCTTGTATATTTTTTACAATTTTTTTTGCCCTAGGCTCGGGAATTCTTATATCTTTAAGTCCAACTTCTTTGAAGCTAATCCATACATTCGCAAAAATTGGAAATAAAATTATTGCAAAAACCAAGAATACAGCAGGTAAAAGAAGTGTATATGCTGTCCTTTTTTCTATTTTTGATAGTGAGGTACTCATTTAAAAGCGGATAATATCTTATTATCCGCTTTTAAGAAATATATTTGCTAGAATTTTGCTAATTCTGCGTTAATTTTTTTAACTGCTTCGTCAACTGATATCTGATCATCGATGTATTCCCTTGTAATTCTATTTAAGAATTGAGCATTAATGATTTTTGATGCTCTAGAAAGTTCACCTTCTTTTACTCCCCATCTGTTCGCAGTATCTAATCCTGCAACGATGTTATTGATTACATCTGGTGAATAAAGTTCAGTTAACGGTTTTTTTCTATCTACACCAACTGGTAGCTTACTCCAAGCTTTTGTAAATGCAGCAGGATCTGAAGAATTTCCTCTTCTTACAGGGAATTTTCCTTCAGGCGCAATCGCTAAAGTGCTTGTGTATCCTTCATCCATAGAGTACTCAACAAACTTTTTTGCTTCATCAGTATCTGCGTCAGCAGTAATACCAAAATATCTTACGTCTGCCCAAGCAGCACCCTTCTTATTATTTGGTCCACTAAAATTAGTGATAAATCCAGTTTTGGATGCAAGTTCTGGAGATGTAGGATCACTATTGATTGTTGGAGGAGCTGAGTCTCTTAGTCCAGCTAATTCATCCATAATAAACGGTGACCAAATTATCATTGGTGTTTTTCCTGCGAAATAAAGTTCTCTAGATTGTTTCCAAAATAATTCTCCTGGAGGACTAGCTTTAGCAATAACTTTATAAAACTCTAAAGAGTTTTTTAGTGCTTTACCTTGTTTTTTTGTTCCGCCCTTTTTAACAAAGTTTACTCCGTTAGCTAAAAGAACATGCTCAAGAACTTGGCTCATAAAGTTCTCATCAGTTTTGGTTGCAGCTACAAATCCAAACATTTCTCCGCCTGAAAGAGCTTTCACAGCTTTTACAATATTCTCGTAACTTGTTGGTGGTTCAAGACCTGCATTTTTGAATAAGTCTTTCCTATAAACTACCATTTGCGTCCATCCATCAACTGGTACAGCAGCAATTTTTCCACCTTTTTTTGCCATGTTCAATGCACCTGGAGCAAAAGTTTTTTTTCCTAAACTTTTAACTACGTCATTGTTAGCATTTACATCAAGTATCCCTGCTTCGGCCCAAGGTAAAACATATTGAAGAGTGTGATATATTACGTCAGGGAGATTTCCAGCAGCTGCAGCTGCAGTGGCTCTAGACCCTAAATCTTTTTCCTCAACTGGAATAACTTCCACTTTAATACCAGTTTTAGACTCAAATGACTTTGCCATCTCCATTTGTTTTTCCATTCTTGCTGGCTGAACTTCAGTAGTCCAAAAAGTAATATCTGCAAAACTATTAGACGTTAATAAAGTTAAAGCAAAAATGAATCCTGTAATTTTTTTCATTTTTCCTCCTATTAATTAATTAAATAATGTTTTAAGTTTAACAATAAGGTTAAAAATTCTTCTATGATTAAAATGCATATGAGGTTTGAATTAACTAAATTTATTGAAAATGCCTTTTTTAGAATTTGAAAATATAGACAAATCTTTTGGTGAAAACCACGTAATTAGTAAATTTAACCTAGAAGTTGAAAAAGGTAAATTTATAGTTTTGCTAGGACCATCTGGATGCGGAAAATCAACACTACTTAGGATGATAGCTGGATTGGAAAAAATAGATAAAGGGAAAATCTTTTTAGAAAATAATCTTCTTAATGATTTGTTACCTTCAAAAAGGCAAATTGCAATGGTTTTTCAATCATATGCTTTGTATCCGCACATGAATGTTTTTCAAAATATCTCTTTTGGCCTTAAATCTGAAAAAATTTCAAAAAATGAAATTAAAGATAAAGTATTTGAGGCAGCAAAAATTTTAAAAATTGAAGAACTTTTGGATAGAAGACCAAAGGAACTTTCAGGAGGACAGAGGCAGCGAGTTGCTATTGGAAGGGCTATAACTAGAAATCCTAAATTGTTTTTATTTGATGAACCTCTTTCAAATTTAGATGCAGCTCTAAGGTCAGAAATGAGAGTTGAAATTTCAAAATTACATAAGAAACTGAAAAGTAATATTGTATACGTAACTCATGATCAAATTGAGGCTATGACTTTAGCTGATAAAATTGTGATAATGAATAAAGGAAAAATTGAACAATTTGGAACTCCTGACGAAATTTATGATAACCCAAACAATATATTTGTAGCTGAATTTATTGGAAACCCTAGAATGAATATCTTTAAAGTCAAAACTGAAGATATTATTAGTAAAAATACATTTAAATTATTCAATAAAGAAATTAAATTTGAAAATTCAAAATTTGAAAATGATTTTTATGTAGGTATCAGGCCAGAACATCTATCTTTAGAAAATATAAGTGAAATTGCAGCTGAAATTAAAATCGATCTTATTGAAAATTTAGGTTCCGAAAAAATTATCTACACGCATATAAATGGTACTGAAATAAGAATAAAAAGTACTAAAAATATTAAAGATAAAAATATTACAATTTACTTACCTAAAAATAAGTTATATTTATTCGATAATAATAAAAATAGATTAAAAATGTGATTCTAATCATGATTAAATCTATATGGTGGCCACGTGGCGGAATGGTTACGCAGAGGATTGCAAATCCTTTTATCCCAGTTCGATTCTGGGCGTGGCCTCCAAAAATTTAAGTTGTTTTATTTAGCTAAAAAAAGTATGTTGCGATTTATTCCTCGGTAGCTCAGTTGGTAGAGCAGTTGACTGTTAATCAATTGGTCGCAGGTTCGAGTCCTGCCCGAGGAGCCAATTAGCCAACTTTTTCAAATTTGGAAGAATTATTTAAAATCTGTAAAATCTTCTCTTTTTGTATTCTTGATAATGAGGAAAATGTTCTACTTAAAAAAGAATAGTTTAAATCATCGTTAAATTCTTCGCTAGAATTGATATCTTTAAATTCTTTGAAATCCTCAAAAAAATAAATAATTGGTACTTTTAAAAATTGAGACAATTGCATTAGTCTATTTGAACTTACTCCGTTCGTACCTTTTTCATATTTTTGAATTTGTTGGAAAGTGACATTAATAGCTTGGG
>CACKWP010000016.1 GCA_902603945.1 uncultured Pelagibacteraceae bacterium | reverse complement strand
GTGTTGAGGTTTTATAATCTTATCGCTATTTATAAAGTTTAAAGACTTTTTTTCTCTCCATTTTCCAATTTGTTCCCACCATTTTGATGTTTTTTGTTTATTAGAATTTACAAAGTTTTTATTTTTTTCCTTAAACCTTTTTATTAATAATTTTAAAAATTCTGTTACATCACTAACTATGGCTAAATCCACTTTGATATTTTTCCCAATTGAGGATGGATCAATATCAACATGAATTTTTTTTGACTTTGGTGAAAATTCATCAACCTTACCTGTGATCCTGTCATCAAACCTTGCGCCAATATTTATCATTAAGTCACAATCATGCATCGCATTATTTGCTTCGTAAGTTCCATGCATACCAAGCATGCCTAAAAATTGTGGATCATCTCCAGGATAAGCTCCTAATCCTTGTAGAGTTGAAGTAATTGGAAAACCTGTTAACGAAACTAATTCCCTTAAATATTTGCTGGCTTCTGGTCCTGAGTTTATAACTCCTCCTCCTGTGTAAAATATAGGCTTTGATGATTTTTTAATCAGATCAATAAATTTATCTAACTCTGTATTAGATATTTTATGAGTAGCTTTTCCATTTAGTTTCTTTTTAAGTGTATTCTTAAAAAATTTATACTTACCTTTTTTAAACTGTATATCTTTTGGAATATCTACTAAAACCGGTCCAGGTCTTCCTGTCGTTGCCACTTCGAATGCCAAATGCAAAACTCTTGAAAGATCATTTACATCTTTCACTAACCAATTATGTTTTGTACACGGTCTAGTTATACCTGTAGTATCACACTCTTGAAATGCGTCAGTTCCAATTAAGTGTGTTGGCACTTGTCCTGAGATACAAACAAGAGGAACGGAATCCATGTAAGCATCGGTTAGTGCTGTTACAGCATTAGTTGCTCCAGGCCCAGATGTAACTAATAACACTCCTGGCTTACCACTTGATCTTGCATATCCCTCTGCTGAGTGACCTGCGCCTTGTTCGTGTCTTGCTAAAATATGTTTGATTGATTTATGATTTTTTAATTCATCATAAATTGGTAATACTGCGCCTCCAGGATAACCAAAAATATATTCTACTTTTTGATCCTCTAGCGCTTTAAAAACAATTTCTGCTCCACTAAATAATTTTGGCATCCATACAATCTAGCCTAGAAATGAATTGCGTCAAGTTTTAGCTCGCCACTTTTAATGTTTTTTTTAGAAGAATGGAGAAATTTTTCGAATAAATCTTGTTCCAATTCTTCATATGTCCCCTAGCCCAAGTATTTTGTCTTTTAGCGTACTGCCTTGTTTTAATGTTAATTTGTTCTTTACATTGTTCTAACGAAATGGCGCCTTTTATATATTGATTGATTTCTTGAACACCAATGAGCTTATTAGCAGATAAGCTTTTTTTAAGCTTAAGAGAATTGAATTTTTTTACCTCTTCTATACAATTTTTTTTAAACATGGACTCAGTTCTTTTTGAAATTTTTAAAAGGAGTTCCTCTCTAGGTATATTTATATAAATTTTTTTTAAATTAAAATCTAAAAAATCAGATTTCGTTTCAACTATCCAATCAAATAATGACTTCTTTGTTTTAATTTTTACCTCATAAGCTCTTTGTAATCTTTGAGAGTCTGTTGGTAAAATTTTATCTTTTGCTTTAGGATCAAGAACTAAAAGTTTTTCAAAAAAATTTTTAGAACCAAGCTTTTTATATAAAGCTCTTACTTTATTTCTAGTTTTGAGATCAATATCGGGAATTTTACTTATTCCTTTGGTAATTGTATTAAAATATAAACCTGTTCCTCCAACAACAATAGGAATTTTTTTCTTTTTCAAACAAAGATTAATTTTCTTTTTTACTTCTTTTAACCAATTCCCAGCTGAGAAGTATTTCTTTACAGAAATTATACCGTACAAATGATGTTTAATTTTTTTAAAGTCACTTATTGATGGTCTTGAGGATAAGATTTTAAATTCTTTATAAATCTGCATACTATCTGCATTAATAATTTCGCCATTTATTTTTTTTGCTAAATGTATAGCTAACGATGATTTCCCTGAAGCTGTAGGTCCTGCTATTAGAATTATTTTTTTTAACAAAATTAATTTATTTTAACACCAAGGTACCGTCTTTGATTTTGACTGTTGATTACTGTCAACAATAATGTTTTTTCACCTTTTTTAAAAATGCTCTCTACAATTTTATTTAAATCTATTGAATTTTTTACAGGTTTCTTTTGAACTTCTATAATTATATCATTTATACTCAAAAGATTGACTAGTGGACTTCGGCTTGAAATATCGAGAATAACTGTTCCTGTTGTATTCTTTTTTAATCTTCTTGATGTGATATCTTCTTTAGTGACATCTCTTACTGTTATTTTTAAAGACTCTATTTCTTTTTCTTTTTTAATAATTTTAGTTTTCTTTTCCTTAAATTCTTCTGAGGATTCTAATCTTCCTAAAACTAAACGTTTAGTAATAGATTTTTTATCTCTCCAAATTTTTAATTGAACACTTTTTCCAACCTTTGTGTTAGCTACAACTTTTGGAAGTGTTCTCATTGTATCAATTTTTTTTCCATCAAATTCTAAAATAATATCGCCAGCTTTAATTCCAGCTTTATCTGCTGGACTGTTTTGCCCTACACTAGCTACTAATGCTCCTATTGGTTTTTTAAGTTTTTCTACATCTGCAATCTCTTTTGTAACTTCTTGTATTCTAACTCCTAACCAACCTCTCTTTGTTTCTCCAAATTCAATTAATTGATTAATGACATTAGATGCTGCATTCGCTGGTATTGCAAAACCAATTCCTATTGATCCTGATTGACCTGGAGCAATAATCGCAGTGTTAATTCCGATTACTTCGCCTTTTAGATTAAATAATGGACCTCCAGAATTACCTTGGTTTATAGAAGCGTCGGTTTGTATAAAATCATCATATCTTGTTAAATTGATATCTCTATTTCTTGCTGAAATAATTCCTGCGGTTACTGTTCCACCTAAACCAAAGGGATTACCAATAGCTACAGCCCAATCTCCAACTCTTGCTTTGTCCGAGTCTCCAAATTTTACAGTTGTGAATTTTTCATTTGTTTCCATTTTTAAAACAGCAATATCCATGTAAGGATCAGCGCCTAAAACTTTTGCTTTATACTCTTTATCTCCTACTCTAACTAAAATATCCTCTGCATTTGCAATAACATGATTGTTGGTTATTACTGTTCCATTATCTTGAATAATAAAACCAGATCCTAAAGACGAAGCTTTTCTCTCTGTGGGTCTCTCAAAATCTTTGAACATTTCACCGAAAGGAGATCCTGGTGGAAATTGAAAAGGAAACTGATTAGTTGTAGTCTTTACAGTTTGCGTAGTAGATATGTTTACCACAGAGGGCATTAATTTTTCTGCTAAGTCAGCGAAAGACTCAGGTACAGGCTTTGCGTTGACTATAGAAAAGTTAAGAATAAAGAGTGTAAATAGTATTTTTTTTATAAAACTCATTTAATTTTTTATATACCAAATTATTATAAACCCTATAATCAAAAAAACAGTACCTAGTGACCTTAACTTACTTTCAGATGTATTTTTGATTAATTCTAACATACTTTTAATTCTTGACGGGAAAATGGCTAAAAGCAAACCCTCCACGAAAAATATTAAGCCAATAGCTATTATAAACTCTTCCACAATTATATTTTATAATTATCTTTTAAGAGCAGGTTTAATAGATTTTCCAAAGAATTTAAAGAATTCGCTATCAGGTGACAATACAAGAGAGGTTTCTCCTCCAATTAATGCCTTTTCATAAGCTTGCATAGCTCTATAAAAAGCAAAGAATTGCGGGTCTCTTCCAAAAGCGTTCGCAAATATTTTATTTCTTTCACCATCACCTTCACCCTTCATAATCTCTGATTTTTTATTTGCTTGAGCTAAAATAACTGTAACATCTTTATCGGCTGTAGATCTTATTTTTTGCGCAATCTCTGCACCTTGTGCTCTAAATTCTTTAGCTTCTCTCTCCCTTTCAGTTTGCATTCTTTTATAAATTGCCTCACTGTTAGCTGGAGGTAAATCTGCTCTCTTAATTCTTACATCAACAATAGTAATTCCAAAATTTTTTGCCTCCTCATTAACTTGAGATTGAATAATTTGCATTTGCCTCGCTCTATCTGTCGACAATAAAGTAGCTAGTTCTTGTGTACCTAAAACACCTCTTATTCGAGAGTTAATAATTGTAGACAATCTTGATCTTGCAACTCTTTCATTCCCTACTGAAATATAGAACTTTAAAGGATCAACAATTTTAAACCTAGCAAATGCATCAACGATTAATCTTTTTTGATCAGCCGCGATTACTTCCTCTGGATCATTATCTAAATTTAAAATTCTTTTATCAAGGTAAACAACGTTCTGAATAAATGGTAATTTAAAATTAAGTCCTGCTTTGGTTACAATTTTCTTTGGATCACCAAATTGAAGCACTATAGCTTGGCTAATTTCTTGTACGATAAATAAAGATTGGAAAATAGTGACACCAATAATAAGTATTGCAGGTACTAATAGTTTAACTACTTTCATTAATTATTACCTCCTGATTTTTTTAGTTCTGGTAAAGGTAAATAAGGAACAACGCCTGAACCAGACTCTTTATCTATAATTACTTTATCTATATCTGCTAAAACTTTTTCCATAGTTTCAAGATACATTCTTTCTTGTGTCACTTGTTTTGCATTTTTGTACTCATTGTATATTGCTAAAAATCTACTCGCTTCACCTTCGGCTTTAGCAACAACTTCTTTTTTATAAGCTTCTGCTTGTTGTAAAACTTGTTCCGCTTCCCCTCGTGCTCTCGGTATCACGTCGTTTGCATATGCCTCTGCCTCGTTTTTAGATCTTTCTCTATCTGCTCTCGCAGCCTGAACGTCTCTAAAAGCATCAATAACCTGTTCTGGTGGATCTGCTTGTTGTGTTTGTACTTGAGTTACTTGAATGCCGGAACCATATTCATCTAAAATTTGTTGTGTAATTTCTTGAACCTCAACCTCAATTCCTGATCTTCCTTCAGTTAAAATATTTTGAATTTTATTCTTTGCGATAACTTCTCTCATTGCTGTTTCTGAAGCAGCTTTTACCGTTTCTACCGGACTTTGAATATTAAATAAAAATTTTTGAGCATCTTTAATTACCCAAAATACTGAGTAGTTTATGTCAACTATATTTTCATCTCCAGTTAACATAAGACTTTCCTCGGGAACATTCCCGACCCCAGAAGATCTTCCTGAGTCACTTGCTGGTCTGAAACCGACGTCAACTCGATTTACTTTTGTCACTTTGGGAGTAAGCACCCTTTCAAAAGGTGTAGGAAAATGATAATGCAATCCTGGTTGAGTTGTATTTACGTATTTACCAAATCTCAAAACTACTCCTTGCTCATCAGGCAGCACTCTATAAAGGCCGCTTGCGACGTAGAGTAAGGCAACAATAATTAAACCAATTACTATTGGTCGTGAACCACCAGATTTGCCGCCAGAAAATTTATTTATGGTTTTTTGAAAATTTTTAATTAGGTCATCGAGATTTGGTGGATCTTGTCTTGCACCAGAGCCGTTTCCTCCGCCTCCTCTGCCTCCATCTCCACCTGGAGGTGTTCCCCAGGGAGATTGATTATTTGAAATATTGTCTTTAAAACCCATTTCACTTTATATAGTGACTTTTGTCCTAAAAACAAGTTAAGAAGAAGCGATAAAATGTCTAAATTGTTTAATATATTAAAAAGATGACCCAAAAACCTCCACCAAAACAATTTGTTAAAACCCCAATCAATGGAACAAAGTTTGTTATCTTAGTTTCAAGTGCTAAAGGTGGTGTTGGAAAATCAACTGTAGCAATTAATCTTGCTTTTGCTCTAAAAAATTTAGGATTTGAAATTGGAATTCTCGATGCTGATATTTACGGTCCTTCTCTTCCAAAACTATTAAATTTAAATGACAAACCAAAAAGTGAAGATGGTAAGTCAATGATGCCATTAGAAAAGTATGGCGCACAGTGTATGTCTATGGGATTTTTAGTAGATGAACAGACGCCTATGATTTGGAGAGGCCCTATGGTTATAAGTGCATTAAAAACTATGACCCAAAAAGTTTTATGGAAAAATAGGGACATAATTATAGTTGATATGCCGCCAGGCACAGGCGATACCCAACTTACATTTGCTCAAGAAGTAAAAGTCGATGGTGCTATAATTGTTTCAACACCTCAAGACTTAGCTTTGCTTGATGTAAAGAGAGGAATTCAAATGTTTGACAAAACCGGAGTAAAAATTTTAGGGTTAATTGATAATATGAGTTACTTCAAAGGTGATGATGATAAAAAATATAAAATCTTTGGAGAAAGTAGAGTTGAAGAAACTGCTAAAAAATTTAATAAAGAATTTTTAGGTCATTTACCTATTCATCAAAACTTAAGAAGTTCGGCAGATAAAGGTAATCCTTTAACACTTTCTGAGCCGGAGCATGAAGTTTCTAAGCTTTTTTTAGAAATTGCTAAGAAAATTAAGATGTCTTTAGAAAAATAATGTATAATTAAGATACTAAGTAAATTTAAAAGAATTTGATGATTACAAAAAAAGCAAAGCTTACAAGAGTTCTAAAAAATCTTTATTTCACCAGGAATGAACCTATAAGTTTAGTTCATTTTTTAACAAATAGATGTAATGCAAGATGTTCATTTTGTTTCATAGATTTTGACGATCCAAAAACTTTTGCAAATGAACTCAGTGTGGATGAGATAGAAATGCTAACAAAAAATTTAGGTAAATCTTTATTGAATGTTAATTTTACTGGTGGAGAGCCATTCGCTCGAAAAGAAATTAATGATATTGCAGATTTATATATTAAAAATACCACAATACAATCAATGTATATAACAACTAATGGAAGTCTTCCTGATAGAACAATCTCTTTTGCAAAAAACATAATAGACAAATACCAACACATCGAATTGACTTTTCAAATCTCTATAGATGATGCTCCAGAAAAACATAACGCGGTTAGAAAAGTAAAAAATTTATTTGATAATTGTTATGATACTTATCATGCTCTTAAAAAAATAGATAAAAGAGTTACGCCAGTTGTAGCGATTACAATTAGTGATCAAAATTCTGAGAATATTAAAGAAATTTATCGATCATTTATTGAAAAATATAATTTCAATTCAATTAAATGTATAGCAGTAAGAGATGAAGGTGTTTTTAAAACTCCAAAAGAGAGTAAGCAAAAAATTTTTGATGCTTACAGTTGGCTTTCAAAACAAATTGAAAATGACTCGAATAAAAAGATTCTAAAAAATTATAATCTTTTTAGTATTCAAGGTAAATTACATAGAGAGAAAGATAAAATTGCAAATGAGATGGTTCGTAAAATGTACATGAGCCCACATTATATTAGTCCATGCCACGCGGGTTCTTTATTTGGTATCATTTCGGCCTCTGGTTCAGTTTATCCTTGTGAGATTTTAGAAAATGATAAAATTGGAGAGCTTAGAGATTTTAAAATGAATTTTATGGACTTATGGAATACTGGCACAAGAAAAAAAATTAAAGATAATATTTTAAAACAAAATTGTCATTGCACTTATGAATGTGCATTAAGCTACAATGTTTTATCCAACTGGAGATACCAACCTAGTCTTGTAAGATCGATTATTAAAAAATAGTTTAATGTCAAAGATTAATATAATAATTCCATCAATAGGTATTGATAATAGGTTATTAAGGTGCCTTGATGGAATTTCAACACAATCATTTAAGAGATTTTTTGTTACCATTGTTTTAGATGAAATTAAAAATAAATTATTACTAAAAAAATATAAGTTTAAAATTAATATCATTCAATCGCCTAAAGAGACAATGTCGAAAAAAAGAAATTTAGCGGCAAAAAAGTTTAATTCTCAAATTTTAGCTTTTATCGACAGTGATGCTTCGCCTGGGAAAGATTGGTTAAAAAATGCATACAATGAATTAAAAAAAGATAGCATCCAAATAACTGGAGGTCCAAACCTACCATTCAATTATAAAAATTTTTGGAAAAAAATCACTCATTTTTGCAAAAGATCTTATTTTGTAACAGCGAGATATAATTTCATTAACTATAAAAGTGTAAACAAATTCACTGATCTACTCCACTCGTCTAATTTTCTTATAATCAAAAAAATATATCAAAGTGTAAATGGAATGGATGAGAAGATTTATATTGGTGAAGACCATGATTTATTTTTTAGATTGAACAAAAAATTTAAAAATTTAAAAATTTCTTTTAAAAAAAATATTTTTGTTTATCATGAGGATAGAGAACTAAAATTTTTTTTATTTCAGAGATTCTGCTATGGTCTCAACATCTTTACCTCAAAAAATACATTTAAAAAAAGATTGTTTGCCTTCGTACCATTTGGTGTTTTAGTCTTTTTGATTGTACT
>CACKWP010000015.1 GCA_902603945.1 uncultured Pelagibacteraceae bacterium | reverse complement strand
TGCTCTTTTAACTCCAGCACAAAATCCTCTTGGTGATGCTAAATAAATTTTAAGTTCTTTTTTCATTTTTTTCTAAAAGATATTCTAACAATATATGCGGAAAAGTAAGTGACGCCAAACCAATAAATATTACCTTATAAATAGCCTCATCAAGCTTATAAAAATTATTTAAAAAATATATCGCAAATAAAAATATTACTGCAGTTACAAAAGTTAAAGGGATAGCTTTCGTTATAAATTTTTTAAGTCCTGGCTTGAAAGATCTATCCAACTCAAAAATAAGAGTAATCGAATGCCTAATTGAGTGAAGAAAACAAAAGTAAAGAGTAAAAGCTAAAATAGGTGACAAAAAAAGATTTAATATAATTAAAGAAAAGAAGTCCATGATCATGACACTTTTAAGATTTGTATTTTCTTTTTTTGAAATGTACATAGATGATAAAAAACTGAGGCATAACATTCCAATTAAAAATTCATTACTAAAAAATTCTGCTTCAAAAACATTGAAATTAAGAATTCTAAATATTTCATTTGTTTCTTCTCTCTTTAATAATAATGGAGCCATAATTACCGTTGATCCTTTTAAGAAGAATAAACACTCAGAGATGAAAAATTTTTTTCTAAAAGAAAATACGGTGTCTTCTTTTCCAAAATGATAGGCAGCTATAATCAAAAATAGCAATAAAATTGTATTAGAAAATATTAACCAGAATATTATTATCAATAATGAAATTAATACATAGGCAAGATAAAAGGATATATTTTGTTTGTATCCAAATAATTTTAAAAGCTTTTTTCCTTTGATATTATCTAATGCACCGTGAGAAATTCCCAAAATTAAAATTAAAAACAAGCAAAATATAACTGGTTCAAAATTGAGCATTAGATAAAGAGGGCTTATCAAAATACAAAAATTAAAAAATATAATTGAGTGTTTAAAGTTAATATTTTCCATTAATTAAATAATGCTTTTAAAAAAATTAATTTTGGCATTTTGCTAATAATATTTATGTCTTCAATAATATTACTTTTATTTGATAAAAATTTTATAATCGTATTTGAAGAAGTTTCAAACATATTAAAAAAAATTTTAGGCATCTTTTCGGGATGATTTTCTAATACTCTTAGAAATACTTTATCTAAAAATTGATATTTTTTTCCTAGGTTGAATATTTTCGCACCATCAATATTTTCAATATTTTTTACAATATACTTACTATGTTCTTGAATATTTAAAAAAGTATATCCAGTACTTAATCGCGTCATACCACCTACAGATCCAATATTGATTATTTTATTTTCATTTTTGAATGAAGGATAAAAAAGTGGTATAGCGCCTTTTTCAGTAAAATTTATTTTATAGTTTTTTATACCAAGATTATTTTTTATATAATTTTCTAATTGAAGATCGTAATCCATTAAGCTTTGATCCTCTAAAGTTGAAAGCCAAGTTGTTTCAATTAAAGCTTTATTTTTACTAAATGGTAAAGTGTAAAAAAAGTGAACATCATTTCTTTGATCACAATTAAAATCCATTAGATTTATTATATCTTCATCAAAAATATTTTTAGGTGTTTCTATCTCGATACCTTGAAAGTGTTGCCATAATTTAGATTTATCTAATTCTTTTTTATGAACACTATTAAAAATTACCGAATTTTCTGAGTTGATTTCACTCAGATTTTTAAAAAAAATTATATTAGAATTTGTGGAGAGCTTGGAGTTTATTTTTTTATAGAATTTGCCACTATCGATACTTTGGTAAGGAAATTTTTTGTTTGTTAATTCATGTGAGTTATCTTTAGAGTTTATAGTGAAATTGTTCCAACTCTTAATTACACAATCATCAAAATTATGATCAAATACTCTCCAGAATGACCACGTTTTGTCTCTTTTATATTCTTCACGAGTTTCAATGATTGCTAACGTTTTATCTTTTAGCTTATCATTAATTTCAAGCTCATAGGCTAAAGATAAACCCGCGCATCCACCGCCAATAATTATATAATCAAATTCTCTCATTTATATTAATCTCTTGTTCTAAAATATTATGATTTGACTGGTTACCTTTATTTAAATTTTTAATGAAAAATAATTTAACAAAGTCAAATATAGATAAAAAGGTCTGAATTACTTTTTCAAAAATTGGAACATAGATTTTGCCAGCTTTATTGTAATTATTTATATTTTTTTGTTTAAGGATATAGTCTCCTATTTTTCTGTAAACACGCCTTGCAACAATAACCGAAAATCTTGATTTAAATGGTATATAACGAATAGAGTTAAATGAATTTTCATAAAATATTTGAGACTCATTTATTATTTCTTGAATTGCCGAAAAATCGTGACTGACATATTGTCTATTACGTTGTTTGTCTTCACAAACGTCACGAGCAATATTGGTAAGCTGCATTGCAATACCTAGATCAATAGCGCCTTTAAGAGCTTCTTTATTTTTAACTTTTAGTATTTTTGACATCATTAATCCGACTGTTCCAGCAACTCTATAAGAATAAACAAGTAAGTCTTTTTTTGAATTAATTACCACTTTTTCCTCTAAGTCTGTCTCTACACCATCAAATAAATCTATTACTATTTGTTTAGAAATACTTTCACTATCAATTATTGACCACATATCGTTTATAATTTGATTGTTAAGATTTTTATTTTCAAAATCTTTTTTGAATTTTAAAAAAATTTCTTTTTTGGATTGAAGATTGGTATTGTTATCAGCTATATCATCTAAGGTTCTGCAGAAATTATATAAAGATGAACATTTTTTGAAAGTATCTCTCGATAGAAAAAAACTTGCCCAATAAAAAGATTTAGCGTGCTTTTTTAATAAATTACTTTTCATTAAAATAATTTATCTAAAACTTTTGCCGATGAAAGAACACCAGGCATCCCAGCACCAGGGTGTGTACCAGCACCCACAAAGTATAAATTTTTATATATCTCAGATTGATTATGAAATCTAAAATAAGCTGACTGAGAAAATTTTGGCTGAATTGAAAATCCAGAGCCATAAAGAGTTGCTAGATCAATTTCAAAATAATCAGGTGTTAAATAAAAATCGCTTACTACACTTTCTTTAATACCTGGAAGGACAGTTTTATCCATTTTATCTAAAACTAAATCTTTAAATTTATCACCTTCTTCTATCCAATTAACTTTTGACAAGTTATTTGGTACTGGAACCAAAACATAAAAAGCATCTTGCCCTTCTGGAGCCATATTAGGGTCAGTTGCTGATGGTCGATGTAAATAATAGCTTATGTCGTCAGAAAGTATTTTCTTTTCAAAGATTTTATCAAGATGTTTTTCGTAGGTTTCTCCAAAATAAATTGTGTGATGTGCAACATTATTGAATTTTTTTTTTGAACCAAAATAATAAACAAACAATCCCATGGAATAATCCATTCTTTTCATTTTTTGTTTGAATAAAAAATCATAATCTTCCTTGGATTTAATTAGGTTATTATAAACATTAGGAGGGTCAGAATTACAAATCACATAGTCACTATTAAATATCTTTGAATTATTAATTTTAACACCTTTAACCTTTTTATTTTCTGTAAGTATCTCTGTAACTTCAGCGTCTTTGATAATTTTGATATTTTCTTCAATCATTAGTTTTTCTAAAGCTTTAACTACATTCCCTGTTCCTCCCATAGAGTAGTGAATGCCCCATTTTTTTTCTAAAAATAAAATTAATGTATAAATCGATGTTGTACTGAATGGGTTTCCACCCACTAAAAGTGGGTGCATACTAAATACTCTTCTTAATTTTTCATTTGAGATGTATTTTGAAACTAAAGAGTAGACTGACTTATAGCTTTTCAACTTTAATAAAGAAGGAATTTGTTTCATCATAAAGATAAAATTATTAAAAGGCTTGTCCGATAAATCTGTAAAACCTTTATTAAAAATTTTTTCAGTAAAATTTACTAAATTTTTATATCCATCGTAATCAGCAGTGTTAAACTTTTTAACTTGTTCTTCCATAGATTTATCACTTCCATTATAATCAAAAGTATCTCCGTCACTGAATACGAAGCGATACCATAAATCTAGCGGGACTATTTCAACATAGTCATTAATATTTTTATTGAATAACGAAAATAATTCTTCAAATAGATACGGGGCAGTAATTACTGTTGGACCGCCGTCGTAGATAAACTGATCTTTTTTAAAAACTCTAGCGCGACCCCCAAGATCAGGATGTTTTTCTACTAAAGTAACTTTATAGCCTTTAGCTTTTAATCTAAGTGAAGCGGCCAAACCTCCAAAACCAGATCCTATAACAATTATTTTTTTTGCCATATGTAATGGCCTATTCTAACTAGATTTTTTCTTAAGTGCTAATTTTGTTTCTTCAATACTGGAAGCGTAAATTTTATCTAATTTACTTTTATCTAGCGAGTTTTTGAACAGTTTTTCAACCGACTCTATAGCAATTCTCACAGATGTATTCTTAATATCCTTAATAGCTTGATTTTTAAGTTGTTTAATTCTTTCTTCAGAGTTTTTCTTTCTACTTTCCATTAAATTATGAAAATCTTGATTAGTTTTGATAACGTTTTTTTCAGCATCCTCGTTTGCTTTGTTAATCATCATAGCCACTTCTTTTTTTGAATTACTAATTTTTTTTTCATGCTCTATCAGAATATTTTTAGCGTCCTCTTTAAGTTTGTCCGCCTCATTAATTTGGTTCTTAATATTCTCTATATTCTCGTCTAGTAATGTTATGATTTTTTGAGGAACTTTAAAATAAATAAGAAGCCCCAAAAAAACAAAAAAGGAAACCATTACCCAAAAAGTTGCATCTATTATCATAAATATTTACCTATAGTTTTTTTCGAAACATCTTCAACTGTTGCCTTTATGCTGCTTTCATTAAGTTTATCACCTGAAATATTTTCTATTATACTTGCAGCTATATTTTCTGAAATTTTTTGGATCTCAGAAATTGAATTTTTTTTGAGCTCAATTATTTCCTTTTGAGCTTTTGATATTTCTTTTTCAATCTCTTTTTCAATTGTCTCTTTTTTTTTTTGAATATCTTTATCTAATGTGTTTTTAGATTCTAAATGAATTTTTATCACTTCTTTTTTTGCATTTTCTAATATTCTTTCATACTCTTTTAATCTTGTTTCTGATAACTCTTTAAATTTATTTGCGTCATCTATATCTTTTTTAATCTTATTTTCACGATCTTCTAAATTATTTTTAATTTTTGGAAGGTAAAACTTTGATATTGAAATATATAAAATTGTAAAAACTAAAATTAGCCAGAAGGCTTGAGACGCCCAATACTTTGGATCTAGCTGAGGCATCCCAGCCTCAGCTGCGAAAAGATTATTTCGTATTGCTAATGTAGCAATTGTAAAAGCAAGTAATCGCTTCATACTAATTTACTAAAATGCAAATAAAATAATTAAAGCTACTACTAATCCAAACAATCCTGTTGCTTCTGCCAAGGCAAATCCCAAAAGCAAGTTAGGGAATTGTTTCTGAGCTGCAGACGGATTTCTCATAGCACCAGATAAGTAGTTACCAAAAATAATTCCGATACCTACTCCTGCTCCAGCTAGTGCGATTGCAGCAAGTCCTGCTCCAATCATTTTTGCCGCTTCTAACTCCATTTTTCCTCCTTTATTTGTTAATGATGTAAATTTAATGCATCATTTAAATAGATGCAGGTTAATATTGCAAAAACATACGCTTGAAGAAATGCTACTAATATTTCTAAGCCAGTTAATGCAACTGAAAAACCAAGTGGCAACCAACCACCTAGCAATCCCAAACTTATGACAAATCCACCAAATACTTTTAACATAGTGTGTCCTGCCATCATGTTTGCAAATAATCTTACCGATAAACTTACTGGTCTACTTAAATATGAAATAATCTCTATTATTGTAATTAATGGCAGGAGAACTACAGGAACTCCACTAGGAACAAATATGCTTAAATATTTAAAACCATGTTTAATAAATCCAATAATTGTAACTGCAATAAAAATAAATAAAGCCATGATTAATGTAACAATTATGTGACTAGTAACCGTGAATGAGTAAGGAAGCATTCCGACCATGTTACAAAAAAGCACAAACATAAATAAGCTGAAGATGAAAGGAAAATAAGGTTTAGCCTTTGACCCTGCTGTATCGCTTATCATTTTAGCTACAAAAGCGTAAAACATCTCGGCCATAAGTTGAATTTTATTGGGTATAATTTTTTTCTCTTTAGATCCAAAAAATAAAAATAATAAAATAATTGATGCACTTATAACCATAAATAAACTTGCGTTGGTAAATGATAAATCTATTCCTGCAATTTTAATTTCTGGCCCAATTTTATGGACGCTAAATTGCTGCATCGGGTTGCTCGCCATATATTTCCTATGTTAATCTTCCTTTTGCATTCGGTTTGCAGTTCTTATTACGTTTAACATTCCTGCAGCCGCACCTAAAAAAAAGAAAATTATTATTAACCAAGGTTTAGTATCAAACCAATTATCTAAAATAAACCCAATTATTGTCCCAACAGCAACAGCCGCTACAAGTTCAGTGCCTAATTTGAAAGCACCGCCCATAAATGAGCCTTTTTGTTCACTATCAGATTGAACCTGTTTTTTTATTTTTGATTTTGCAATTTTTAGGCGAGTTTTAAAATCTTCAGGAACAGTCATGATTGATTTTAAGCAACTAACTCTTCAGCTTTTTGTAAATCCACAGATACTAGTTGGCTTACCCCTTGCTCAGCCATTGTAACCCCATATAGTCTATGCATTCTAGACATTGTTAAAGCATGATGCGTTATAATTATAAATTTTGTATTTGTTATTTTTGTAAGTTCATCTAAAAGTCCGCAGAATCTAGTAACATTAGCATCATCTAAAGGAGCATCTACTTCATCTAAAACACAAATAGGCGAGGGATTTACTAAAAATACTGCAAAGATTAATGATAGGGCGGTTAATGCTTGCTCACCTCCTGACAATAGTGTGATTGATTGCAATCTTTTTCCAGGAGGTGATACAAACATTTCTAAACCAGCTTCAAGAGGATCCTCTGAGTCCACAAGTTCTATTTTCGCTGTCCCCCCATTAAATAATTTTGTGTAAACCTCATTAAATTTTCTGTTAACTTTTGTAAACGCTTCAAGCAATCTTTCTCTTCCTTTTTGATTTAATTCTTCGATACTTGTTTTTAATTTAACTATTGCCGAATATAAATCAGCTCTATCATCCTCCATTTTTTTTATTTCTGTTTCATAATTTTTTGTTTCCTCATCTGCTCTAAGATTAACAGATCCAAGAGATTCTCTTTGTTTTTTTATTTTTTCAATCTTTTGTAATTGATCTTCTATTGTTGGAAGATTTTCTGGAGTTATCTCATTTAAATCTGACTGAGACAAAATCGATTCCTCATTCTCAATTTTTAATTCGTTTTTAACAGAATAAAGTAAATCTTTTTTTCTATTTTCTATTCCTTCTATAGTTGCTTCATTTCTAGCTTTATTTTCCTTAAGTCCAGAAAGTTTTAATTGTATTTCTTTAATATTTTGATTGATAGAATTATATTTTTTCTCGGAATCAATTAATTCTTTCTCTATTTCTTCATTTCTTTTTTTTGTATTTTCTAAATTTTGAAGATTTTGACCTTTTGATGTTGCAATACGCTCTGGGTTTTTTTGATTCTCATTTATTTCAGTGTGTAATTTGTTTTTTCGTTCTGTCAATTCAGAGGTCATTTTTTCTGAGTTTGATCTTAAGTTTCTCCAATTTTCTAATTCAATATCTATATTTTTTATTCTCTCTTTTCTTTTAATAGAGTCACTTTGAATAGATTTATCTTTACTAAATTTTTCAGCGTATTCTTCCTGAGAAGAAGTAATATTTTTTACAAGTTTTTTTAGTTTTCTAAAAGTCTCTTTTGTTAGCTTTTTATTTTGATCAATATCTTTTTCAATTCCATCTAACAATAAGCTTAATTCATTTTGCAAGTTATCAAGTTTTTCTTTAGAGCTTTTTAACTCTTTCGATGAACTTGTTTCTACTTCTAATAATTTATTCTCTGTTTTTAATAGCTCCTCTTTTTCTTTAGAAATTCTTTTTTCATTTAGGTTTGCATCTAAAGAAATGCTTTTTTCTCTTTCTAGATCTGACTCAATGGTTTTAATAGATTTTTCAAGTTTTTCTTGTAACGATTTTACTCTTGCCTCTTCTTCAATGAGATTAGACATATCCAAATTAAGTTTTTGTAAGCTGGCAGCGCTTTCCATTTTTTTATCCCTCAAAGGGGTAAGCTTAATATTTTCTTCATCTAAGAGCGTATTATTATGATTAAGATCTATATTAACTGCGCTTATTTCGTCTTCATATTCACCTAATTTTTCTAAAATATCTTTCTTATTTTTTTCTATTTCCTTAATTTTAAGATAATACAAACCGGCCTCGATTCTTTTGATCTCTTTAGATATTTCTTTATATTTTGTAGCTTCTTCGGCTTGTTTTTTTAAACTATCTAGCTGTTTTTGTTGTTGTTTTTTAAGCTCATCAGCTCTTTTTAAATTATTCTCAGCAGCATTTAATCTTGTCTCAGCCTCATGCCTTCTAGCATGAATTCCTGAAATACCCGCAGCTTCTTCAAGTATAGATTTTCTTTCTATGGGTTTTGCAGTCACAAGCTGACCAATTCTTCCTTGACTTATTAAAGAAGGCGAATGAGCACCGGTAGATAAATCAGCAAATAATGTTTGAACATCTCTCGCCCTGACCTCTTTATCGTTAATGTAATATTTTGAACCTTTATCTTTTTCAATTTTTCTCCTAACTGAAATTTCATCAAATTCGTTATATTGTGAAGGTCCGTCTTTATTCTGATTTTCAAGTAATAAAGCGACTTCAGATATATTTTTAGATGGTCTATTAGAAGTTCCAGAGAAAATGACATCTTCCATCCCTGAACCTCTCATACTTTTTGCAGAGTTTTCTCCCATGCACCATCTCAAAGACTCTACAATATTAGATTTGCCACATCCGTTAGGGCCAACTATTCCTGTAAGACCATCCTCAATTAAGAAAGTTGTTTTTTCAGAAAAGGATTTAAAACCGGTTATGTCAAGTTTTTTAAATTTCATCTATAAATTTTTATCTATTATTTCTTTAAAGTTTTTATAATCTACTTTACCTAAGTATTTTTTTTCATTGACAAATATTGTAGGGGTGGAATCAATTTTATATCTCTTTTGAGCTTCAATTCTCTCATTGAGAATTATATCTTGAACATTAGTATCTTTTAAGCACGCATCCATTTTATCCTCTGATAAATTAAAATTCGATCCTACTTTTTTTATTAAAGTGTTAATTTTATTTATATCAGACCCAACAGCCCAAGATGATTGTTTTTTATAAATTTCTTCCAATAATTTAAATTTCTCATCATTATTAGCTGTACATCTTACAACTATTTCTGCATTTAGGGCGGCCAAGTCCAATGGGAAAGCGTGATGCTCAAATTTTACAAGACCTTTATCAATATAATCTTCTTTTAGTTTATTAAAAATAGAATTATGGAAAGTTGCACAATGGGGACATGTTAACGATGAAAAAACTTTAACTGTTACTTTAGCATTAGCACTTCCAATGCTTAAGATTTTACTCTCTAAATAAGAGGTTGAAATTAGAAAAATTAACAGGGTTGTTTTTATAAATTTACTTATTTCTGTCATTAAATGCTTTTAAAAAATTATTTAGTGAACTTTTTAGCTCACTATTATTTATCTTATTCATTTTCTCTTCAATTCTAGAAAAATCTTTTAATTTTGGAAAAACTGTTTTATTTAACTCCATTTTTTCTTGCACTATTTTTAACTTAACCTGATCAATACAATTATA
>CACKWP010000014.1 GCA_902603945.1 uncultured Pelagibacteraceae bacterium | reverse complement strand
CACCTTTTCTGAGGTGTTTTTTTAATGTTTTAGGAATAGAACTTGAAAAGGGTCTTAGTCCTTGTATGAAAGTCTGAGTTTTATTATTATTCTTATTATGCATTTGAGCCCAACATTATCAAAAAAAATTCTAGCTTGGTATGATAATAGCAAAAGAGATTTACCTTGGCGTGTTAGCAAAAAGTCGCCTAAAAAGCTTTATTACAGAGTTTTGAGTGAATTTATGTTGCAACAAACACAGGTAAAAACAGTAATTCCCTACTTTAAAAAGTTTACTAAAAAATATAAGTCACTTGAGTCCTTGGCAAAAATAAATGAAAATCAAATTCTTAAACTATGGGAAGGATTGGGTTACTATAGAAGAGCAAGGAACCTATTAGCATCAGTAAAATTATTGGTAAAAAAATATGACTCTAAACTTCCAAAAAATTTTGAGGAGGTAAAAAAACTTCCAGGAGTTGGTGATTACACTGCAAATGCTTTACTGGGTTTTATACACAATCAACCAACTTTAGCGGTAGATGGGAATGTTAAAAGAGTATTCGCAAGGTATTTAAATAAAAAAGAGACAAAAATTGATTTTAAAAAATTAATTTCTCTTAATAGAAAGAGCCTTTTTATTACAAATAGAAATTCAGATTTTATTGAAGCATTAATGGAGTTCGGAGCTTTAATATGCAAACCAAAAGACCCAAAATGTAGTCATTGCTGTTTGAAAACAAGTTGTAAACATTTAAAATCTTCTAAGAAGTCTAAGACTATAAATGAAAAAAAAGTCAAAACAATTAACTATGATATTTTTTGTTATATTAATAAAAAAAGACAAATTGCTTTAACTAAAAAGAACGAAGTAAGTTTTTTAAAAAATTTTTATCTTCCGCCAATAAAAAAAATGAGAAACAATTCAAATCAAAATAACTGGATATTTCTAAAAAACTATAAAAATTCAATTTCAAATTTAAAATTAAATATAAATCTTTATTATAAGTTTTCTAATAAAATTCCTCAATCTTATTACTGGCATTCTATTAAAAGCAAAAAAGAGTTCATACCAAGTTTTACAAGAAAAATTTTCAATCAAGTATCTACTTTATTTTAATGAAAAAAAAAATTGCAATTATTGGAGCTGGGATAGCAGGTTTAACACTTGCTAACTTTATAAAAAAGTTCACAGAGCATGAATTCATGGTTTATGAAAAGGAGGAGAGCTTATCGCTCGAAGAAGGTTATGGTATTCAACTGGCAACCAATAGTGTCAAAATTTTAAATCAAATAAACTTTAATAAAATTGAAAAAGAAAAAATATTTAATCCGAATACTTTAGTTTTCTATAGTTTAAAAAATGAAAAAATATGCGATTTGAATTTATCTAAGTTTAATAATGTAGAAGCAAAGTATACAACTTTGCAAAGATCAACTTTAATTGAATTTTTAAAAGAAAATATTTACACACAACATTTAAGATTTGGAAAAAAAATTAAAGAAGTTTCTGAGTTAAAAGATAAAATTCTGATTAAATTCGAAGATAATACTAATGATCTTGTTGATTTTGTAATTGCCGCTGATGGAATTTTTTCAAGTACAAGATCTTTCTTTGAGAAGAAAAAAATAGAGCCGAAATTTAAAAAAGCGATAGCAGCAAGAATAATAATAAAATCAAAATATGACCTTAACATTAGTGAAGACAACATAAATTTAATTCTTGGCGGCAACTGTCATATTGTCATTTACCCAATTAATCAGAAAAAAGAATTAAACTTAGTTTGTATAATGAGATGTAAAAAGTATGATCCTGATAGCACTAAACAATTAATTCAAAATTTAGTTTTAAAACAAAACCCTAATTTCAAAAATATTTTTGATAATGAAATTAAAACATGGCCTCTGTATTTTACTCCAAAAATACAACCTTCTTCTAATAAAAAAGTATTTTATATTGGAGATGCTTTTAATGGATTTTTACCAACCCTTGCACAAGGTGCGGGGCAGTCTATAGAAAGTGCTTTTGAAATATTTAATTTATTGACAAAAGATAGGCTTGATAAAGAAAATAATTATTTTGAAAATAGATCTAAAAGAGCACAAATCATAAGAAGTAGATCAAATTTTAATTTTTTTGCATTTCATTTTTCAAGCAAAGTTATGCAAAATATAAGAAATCTATTTTTGAAGTTCTTAGTAAAACGTAGATTTTTTGTAAAAAGATACTTAGGTAAAGTTTATAAAAATTAGGCTTTAGCTTCAGTGATAAATTTCTGTCTTAAACTATCAATTACAACAGTAGATCCATTAATATTACAATGCCAATAAGTCCAACCATTGTAGCTTTCAGTTCCCATAATTGATGCTGCTACTTTATGTATAGAACCTTCTGACTCTTTACATTTAATGCTTCCATCAGCCATAATTTTAGCGATAATCCTCCTCTTAGGATCAAATAGTGAAGTGCCAGGCTTTAATATTCCTAGTTCCACAAGAGAACCAAAAGGAACTCTTAGTTTTGATTTATTGTTTTCAATTGTGTCTAAATATTCATCCTCAATTACCTTCGTTTTTTTTAATCGTTCACTAGCAGCTTTAAAATATTTTTTATCTTTTTCTATACCAAAATATTTTCTACCTAATTTTTTAGCAACCACTGCTGTTGTTCCAGTACCTAAAAAAGGATCAAAAATGATATCATCTTTGTTTGTGGTAGCTAAAATAATTCTATGTAAAAGAGCCTCTGGTTTTTGGGTAGAATGAATTTTTTTTCCGTTTTTCTTAAGCCTCTCTTTTCCGTTGCAAATAGGCAATGTCCAGTCTGACCTCATCTGTAAGTCGTCATTTAAGCATTTTAACGATTGGTAATTAAATGTATATTTTGATTTCTTATTTTTTGAAGCCCAGATTAGAGTTTCATGTGCATTAGTAAATCGGGTTCCTCTAAAATTTGGCATAGGATTATTCTTTCTCCATATGACATCATTAAGCAGCCAGTAATCTAAATTTTGCAAATGATAACCTAGACGAAAAATATTATGATAAGATCCTATTACCCAAATACTTCCATTATCTTTTAGAATTCTTTTACACTCATTAAGCCAAGCAATGCAGAATTCATCGTAATGCTTGAAACTACTAAATTGATCCCACTTATCATTTACACCATTCACTTTGCTTGCATCAGGTCGAGTTAATTTTTCACCAATCTGCATATTATAAGGAGGGTCAGCAAAAATTAAATCAAAGGACTTATTAGGAATTTTTTTAATTTCCTGCAAACAATCTCCATTAATAATTTGATTTGAGAATTTAAACATTTTTAGATTCAACTCTAAATTGAATCCAGGGTCAAATCTTTTTGATGAAAAAATGAGTCCTCTTGTGTCTGAGATTCTTAGTTAGACAATATCTTGTGTACAGGTTTAAAACCTTTTCTGTGATGAGAGGTAATCCCAAATTTTTTTAGACCTTCTAAATGAGCCTTGGTTCCATAACCAAAGTTACTTTCCCAAGCATAGTTAGAAAATTCCTCTGAAAGCTTGATCATAAGTTTGTCTCTAAATACTTTTGCAATAATGGAAGCTGCGCTAATGACTTTTATTTTTTCATCTCCATTTATTATAGTTTTATAATTTTTTAACCCACTAGGAGCAAAATTTCCATCTACCAGTGTCAAATCTGGTTTTACAGTTAGCTGATCTAAAGCTCTTTTCATCGAAAGCAATGATGCTTGTAAAATATTTAAATCTAAAATTTCCTTTACGGACGCCATACCAAAAGCATAATATGAATGAGATTTAATATGATCTGAGATTTCTAATCTTTTTTTGAAGCTTATTTTTTTGGAGTCTTTAAGAAGATCAAGATTTACACCCTCTTTTAGTACTACGGCTGCTGAAACCACTGGACCAGCTAAACATCCTCTACCAACTTCATCAACTCCAGCAATAATAATTTTTTTTTTCAATTTAATTAGATTTTTCTATCTCTTATCATTTTTAAGTCGATCCAAGCCATTTTCTTCTGCGCTGGTTGCCTCATTAAAAAAGCAGGATGAAATGTGATAATAACTGATGTCTTACAGCTACCAAATTTTTTTTCAATCCATTTACCTCTCATTTTGGATATAACAACTTCATTTCCGATTAATGCATTCATGGCAGTGCTTCCAAGTAATACTATAATTTTCGGATTAATTATTTCTATATGTTTAGTTATGAAGGGTAAATATCTCTTTATTTCTTCATCTGTAGGCCTTCTATTTTCGGGAGGCCTATAATTTACTATGTTTGATATATATACTTTTTTTCTGTCTAAATTAATTGCTGAAAGCATTTTGTCTAGCAAAGCCCCAGCTCGACCTACGAAGGGTAAACCCTCTTCATCCTCATTAGCCCCTGGAGCTTCACCAATAAGCATTATTTTTGATTTTGGATTACCATCACTAAATACCATGTTTTTTGCATTATCCTTAAGGCTACATTTTTTGATACTACGAATTGACTTTTTAAGTCTTTCTAAGTTGTCAAATTTATCAGCAGAAATTTCAAAACTAACATTTTTATATCTATTGATTGCTTTATTATTGTAAATTAAATTGTGGTTAATAAGTTTATAGTATTGAATTAATTTAATTAAATCTATGTTATTTTTTTTTATCATCCTTTATGAAAAAAACAATTTATAATATGAGAATAATAAGACAAATTATTTTTGTCATTATAATTTTATTCACATCACCAGTAAAATCTTTGGATAAGTTTAGTAAAGCTGAACGCCTGTCTAATTATTTTTCAGGAATATTACTATTGAATGAAAATCAATACGATGAGTCATTCAAATTCCTTAGAAAATTAAATGGTCTGGAGGAGCATCATACAAATTACTCAGTAAAATATTTATATACTTTAGTAAACTCTGGAAATTTTAAAGAAGCTTTTTATTATTCCAAAAAACTAGAAAAAAAAAATTTAGATAGCTTTGAAAGCCATCTGATAATAGGTATTTTCCATCTTAAAAATTCAGACACAGACCAAGCTCAAAAATATTTTCTTAAAGCTAAGAAAAAAAATTCAAGATTTGTCATAAATAATTATGTATTAAGCTCAATATACAATTGGTCAAGTTTAACAAATTATAATTTAAATCAAGCCTCCCTTGAATTAGAAAAATTAGACGAAAGATTTGAAAATCTAAAAAAAATACAAAAGGTTTTCTTGAACTGTTTTTTTAATAGCTCTCACACAAAAAAACTTTTTAATGATTTAATTTCAAATCAAAAAATTGATTTTTCAAGATATAATTATTTTTATGCCTCATACTTAAAATCCCAAGGAAAAATCGAGGAAGCAAAAGAAATTCTAAATTCTGCACTTAAGTTATATCCAAGAAATTTATTGCTTAATCAATATAAGATAGATTTTAATGAAGATAAAAATATTTCAGCCTTTAATTGTCAAGACACAACACATGTTATTGCTGAAATTTTATATATAACTGCTAATGCTTTATCGTCACAATCAATATACGTTTTATCAAATTTTTATCTAAATTTAGCAAAATATCTCAATAAAGATTTTCACTCTTTTGACACTTTAACTGCTGAAAATTTTTATCAAGTTGATAATTTAAAGAAAGCAAAAGAAACATATGAAAGTTTAAGTAAAAAAGGAAAAGCATTTCAATGGCATGCATCAAAACAACTTGCGAAGATTTTAATTCAAGAGGAAGATCTGGATAAAGCTTTAGAAATTCTTGGCAATGCTTATAACAATTTAAATTATAAGGATATTCACGAGATTTTTGATTATGCAGAATTTTTGAAAAATAATGAAAAATTTGAAGCGTCAATTCCTTACTACACTGAAGTAATTGATAGAGTAAAAGAAGATCATCCTTTGTATGCAGAGTCTGCTGATGGTAGAGGTATTGCATATGAACGGACAGGACAATGGGAAAAAGCTGAGAGAGATTTATTAAATTCACTTAAAGCAAATCCTGAACAAGCTTATGTAATTAATTATCTAGCTTATTCTTGGATTGAGCAAGGCGTTAAAATTGAAAAATCATTAGATATGTTAGAAAAAGCTAATAACTTAAGATCTAACGATCCTTATATCACTGACTCATTAGGTTGGGCATTATTTAAGCTAAAAAGATACGAGGAATCAAAAAATTACCTTCAGCTAGCTGTTAAACTTCTTCCGGGAGATCCAATAATTAATGATCATTATGGAGATGTGTTGTGGAAAAGTGGTAAACAATTACAAGCTAGGTATTATTGGAATTATGTTTTAAATCTTGAGAAAACAGAAGATGATCTTAAAAAAGCTGTAGAAGAAAAACTTATTAAAGGGCTGTAATAAATGGTCCTTAACTCATATTCAAAAATTAATTTATCTTTAACAATCAATTCAAAGCGTAAAAATAAAATGCACAATATTCAATCCTTTTTTTGTTTAATAGACCTCAAAGATAAAATTCATCTAAGTAAGATAAAAGGTAAAAAAGACAAAATTTTTTTTAAAGGACCTTTCTCAAAATTTGTTCATAAATCAAACAATTCTATTGTTAAACTATTTGAATTCTTAAGAAGGTCAAAGCTAATCGAAGATCATTATTCTGTAATTATTACTAAAAATATACCAGTTTTTTCAGGGTTAGGAGGAGGGACAAGTAACGCAGCTTTTATATTAAAACACCTTCTAAAAAAAAAATTAAACAATAATCTAATTCGCAAATCACAAACAAAAATTGGATCAGACTTGAGACTTTTTTTTTACAGACTAGGATATTTAAAAAACTTAGATACAATTATTGATTTAGATCGAAAATTTAAATTATATTTCTTGTTGGCACAACCAAGAGTGAGATGTTCCACAAAAGAAATTTATTCAAAGGTACGAAAGTTTTCTAAGAAGAAAGTGTTAAAAAAGCAACTGATACAGAATAAAAATAATTTCATAAATTACTTGTCTGATAAGTGCGACAATGACTTGCAATCAATTGTTGAAAAAAAATATCCTGTAATTAAACCTCTTTTAAAAGATATTAAAAATCAGAAAGGATGCACCCTATCAAGAATGACTGGCTCTGGGTCAGTTTGCTACGGTTTATTTAAGGATCAAATTACTGCAAAAAAAGCCTTAAATAATTTAAAAAATAAGTATCCAAAATTTTGGTTATCATTAGCGAAAACTGTTTAATTTTTGTAATTTATGATATATCAGTTTTCTTAACATTGGGGCATAGCCAAGCGGTAAGGCAGCGGTTTTTGATACCGCCATCCTAGGTTCGAATCCTAGTGCCCCAGCCAAAACTATGCTGGAAAAAAGCTTTAACTTATTAAAAAAAATTAAAAGAAATTTTTTTCCATTTTATAAAGATAAAGATTTAAAATTTGTATTTCAAAAGCTTCAAGAGGGTTTACCTATTGATAAAGTTGCAGCAAGATTCGTTGGGGGATGTGTAAGAAAGCATCTTAACAACGAAGAAATTGATGACATTGATATTGCAACTGTAATTAGTTCGGAAGAAATAAAAAGAAAATTTAATAACACAAGTTTTAAAATAATCGACACTGGAATAAAACATGGAACGGTAACACTTGTATCCAAAAAATTTAAATTAGAATTAACAACTTTAAGACAAGATATTGAAACTTACGGTAGGCATGCAAAGGTAGAGTACATTGATGATTGGAAACTAGACTCTGAAAGAAGAGATTTTACAATAAATTCAATTTATATGGATATAAACGGCAAAATCTTTGACCCACAATTGGGAACAATTGACTTAAAAAATAATAATGTAAAATTTATTGGAGATCCGCAGAAAAGAATAGAAGAGGACTATTTACGTATTATAAGATTTATAAGATTTAAGATTATGTACAATAGCAAAATTGAAGAAACAACAAACAATGCAATCAAACAAAATTTGAATGGAATTACAAAAATTTCTAAAGAGAGAATTTTAGTAGAATTATATAAAATCTTAAATTTGCAAAATTTCATTAATATAAACGAAAGTGATTATTTAAAGAAAATTTTTAATTTAATCTTTCCAGAATTTAAAAATATCGAACGTTTAGATCGTTTAAAGAAAATATTTAAATACTCAAAGATAAACTTAAAATTAATATTAGCAATTTTATTAATAGATAATGATAATAATCATGAGTATTTTTCACATAAATATAACGTGTCGAATGAAATTAATGACGAATTAGATTTATTAGCAAAAAATTTTCAATCGCAAAAGGACAATAAAGATTTATTTAATAAGGATCTTGAAAAAAATATTTATCTGACAAATAAAAGTCATTTAATAAATCTAAATGTATTAAATTTTACATCTAATCCAAAATTGACCTCAGAAGATTTTTACAGAACCTTAAAAAAAATTTTAAAATCAAAAACCCACCAATTTCGTATAGATGGCAAGTATTTAATGGAAAGGGGTATGAAAGAGGGGAAATTACTAGGAAAAGTTCTTAAAAAAATTGAAAAGGAATGGGTTGATAATAATTTCAATATTTCTGATGATAGAGTAAAAGAAATAATTAAACTAAATTCTTAAATATATTTCACATCAAGTATTTCAAAACTTTTTTCACCCGATGGGGTATTTACGGTAACCATTTCACCTTTATCTTTTCCAATTACAGCCCTACCAATTGGACTTTTAAAAAAGATAAGATTCTTTTTAATATCAGCTTCATCTTGACCAACTAACTTGTAAGTTATTTTTACATCACTCTCTAAATCTTGTAGCTTTACTGTAGAGCCGAAAATCACTTTCCCATTATTATCAATTTTAGTAACATCAATTACATTAGCTCTTGCAATTGTATCATTAATTGCAATAACACGACTTTCTATCAAAGCTTGTTGTTCTTTTGCAGCGTGATACTCGGCATTCTCTTTGAGATCACCATGTGATCTTGCTTCAGCAATAGCCTCTACAACTTTTGGTCTTTGTACATTTTTTAGATCTTCCAACTCTGATTTAAGATCTTTAAGTCCATTTACTGTAATAGGTTCTTTTTCCATAAAAGTTACTTTTTAAATAAATATCTTGAGGTGAAATCTATTTTAAATAGATTTATATTTTTGCCTTTAAAATATTCGTCCACAGCTTTTTTAGAACCTTTCCAGTACCCATAATCATCTATAATTAAAATTCCATTTTTACTTAAAAGGGGGAATAGAACTTCTAATTCAATTTTAGTACTCTCATACCAATCAGTATCTAATCTTAATAAGCTAATTTTAGTTGGTAAATTTTCAGTAATTTTTAAAGTTTTTTCCACCTCTCCTTTAATACATATCAAATTATCATTATTTTCGGTGTTCATTTTAAAGTTTTTTTCTACATCCTCTAAATTACATTTTGCAAAAATTATATTTTTTTCCGGATCGACTTTCTTTTTCTTTAATGAATTCAAAATTTTCTCTGCGCTTTCATTATTAATATTTGAGTCCTCTTTTCCTGGTTGGCTCATACCTGAAAAAGTATCGTATGCAAATATTTTTCTATTATCTAAATTTAGTTTTTCAATCATTTTTTGAAATAAAATTAAATTTCCACCTTTCCACACTCCACATTCAACAAAGTCACCCTCCACATCATCTATTTGAATTTGTTTTAATGCTTTAATTAAAAAAAACATTCTCTCGAAACCAGTCATAGAATATTTAGAGGCAATTTCTAAAGCTTTTTTTTCAAAATCGCTAAGGCCGACGAAATCATCGTGCCAATCTCTATTTTGGATTTTTGTAAATCTATATCCAAATTTTTTAGATACAGAATTTAATAACTTAGCAAATTTATTTTTCATTTATTCCCATTTTGCTTCTGGTGGAAGCGACATTAAAATAGAGTCAGTATTTCCCCCTGAATTTAAACCAAATTTTGTACCTCTGTCATATAAGAGATTAAACTCTACATATCTTCCGCGTTTAAACAATTGTTTTTCTTTATCTTTTTTTGAATATTTTAAATATTTTTTTCGACTAATTACTTTATTTGAGATATCAATAAAAGTTAAACCAAGTTCTCTGACGAACTTGAAATTTTTGTCCCAATCTTTAGTTTCGTAATCGAAAAATATACCTCCGATTCCTCTCGCTTCATTTCTATGAGGTAAAAAAAAGTATTCATCACACCAGTGCTTATATTTTGTATAATTCTTTTTATTCTGTAAGCAAATTTTTTTTAATTCACTATGAATAATCTTACTTTCTTTTAAATCTTTATGGCTTGGTGTTGCATCCATACCTCCTCCAAACCACTCTTTTGAAGTCACAATGAACCTTGTATTAAAATGTAAAGCAGGAATTTTTGGATTTTTCATGTGAGCAACCACTGAAACTCCAGAAGCCCAATAATTCCCTTTTTTTTCCGCACCTAAAATTTGAGACCTAAATTTTTTAGGAAATATTCCCGATACAGTTGATTTATTGACACCAACTTTATCAAAGATTTTTCCACCAGATAAAAGATATGATGTACCTCCTCCCTCTTTTACATTTTTTTTATACCAGTGTCTTTTAGAGAAAAATATTTTATTGTCCTCAAGCGCCTCAAAAGATTTACATATTTGTATTTGTAAATATGAGAACCAACTATCTGCCATTTTTTTTTTAAATTCTGAGGTAATCATTATTTTAAAAGTTTATTTTGTCTAAGAGCTTCAGCCGAAACTATTGCTACGCACATAGCCACATTAAGAGATCTAGTTTTTTTATTCATTGGAACCTTTATTCTATTATTAATGGTTTTATGTAAATTTTCTGGAACTCCAGCACTTTCTCTACCAAATAATAAAATATCATTTTTATTAAATTTAAATTCATGATATTTTTTTTTAGCTTTAGTTGTCATAAGTACAATTCTTTTTTTTTTATTTTTAATTAGAAAATTATTATAGTCTTCGTACTTAAAAATTTTGCAAACCCCAAGGTAATCCATTACCACTCGTTTGAATCTGGAGTCGTTTAAGCTGAAGCCACATGGCTCAATAATATGAATTTTAAGGTTTAAACAAGCGCTTAATCTAATTATAGCAGCAGTATTTTGAGGTATATCCGGTTTATATAGAGCTATGTGCATTAATATCTCTTAATTTATGTGTCATTCTGACCCTAGAATTTTAAAAATATGGTTTTATTTAATAATTATATTATAAGCACATACATAAATGAGCAAAGAAGAAAAAAAGGTCAATCGAAGAGATTTTTTATTTACAGCTAGCTATACGGTAGGGGCAGTAGGGGTAGGAGCGGTCATTTGGCCAATGATT
>CACKWP010000013.1 GCA_902603945.1 uncultured Pelagibacteraceae bacterium | reverse complement strand
TAAACGATCAGAATATCTCTTTTCACCGCTATATGTATCAGTATTTAAAAAATAAATTTCTTCGTAACCATCAGAATCGATATCGCAAGCAGCTACACCAATGGTAAAACTCCTTCTATCTATAAACTTAGTATCATCTACAATATTTATCAGTTTATTATTTTTGTATGTTAAAGCTAAATTTTCACTTCCAAAACCAGCTACTATAAACTCGTATGCTCCATCATTATTAACATCAGCTACAGAAATACCATATCTCAGACTTTCATAGTTGTTTTCTATCAAATCTGTAATGTTATTAAAAAAATTTGCTGACGCACTTTTTATTGAAATTAAAATAAATATTATTGAAAAGAAGACAGATTTTGATCTCATTAAATGCTACTTTAGTATTTTCCAAGTACCACTTGCAGAGGCAACTATGTCGCTTGAATTAGAAATTTCACAAAAAATAAAAACCAGTGTTTTAGTTTTTTTTAATATTTTTACTTTTCCAATAAGTTTATCACCAAGTTGGCCTACAGAGATAAATTTCATATCTAAATTAATTGTTACACATCTCTTGTCACCAGCAACTCTATGTGCAGCCGTTCCCATCCCTGTATCAGCTATAGTGGAGATGAATCCACCATGGGCGATTTTACCAGTGTTCAAATGTATTTCTTTCACCTCAACCATAAACTCATATTGAGTGTCGCTAATTTTTTTTAGATCTAAACCGCCAAGATGTTTCATAAAACCTTGATTAGACTCGTCCATATTTTTTTTTATCATATAAAGGAGCTAATTGTGAAAAAATAACAGCAAATAAAATAAGAATTATTCCTATAATTTTTATTTCGTTTAAAAACTGGCTTAAAATAATCCATCCAAAGATTGACGCAAATACACCCTCAAGTGAAAATATAATAGCCACTGGCGCTGGAGAAAGGTTTTGTTGTCCATAAATTTGTAGAAGAAAGGCCACGCCGCTAGAAAGAACTCCAGCATATAACATTTCTTTACCATCCAAAACCATATCTGAAAACTTAACACTTTCGAAAACAAAAGCAGGCATTAATGCAAATATTGAAGCAATTAAACATTGAAGGCATGCAATAGTAATTGGATAATTAAATATTCTTAAAAATCTTGAAATAAAAACAATATGAAATGCCCAAAACAATGCATTAAAAACTGCAATACTATCTCCTATTCTTACTTGAATATTGTCAAACTCAGTTAAAAGGATACCACCTAATAAACAAATAATGATAGATAGCCAAACAGACTTATGAATATTTTTTGAAAAAAAGTAATAAGCCACAAACGGAACTAAAATTACATAAAAAATTGTAAATACTGCTGTATTTGCTACATCTGTATACAGAAGAGCAAACTGCTGTAAAACATTGCCCATTGAAAGAAGAAATCCAATAAGCAAAAGATTTAAAATATTTTCTTTCTTAAAAATTATTGAATTAACTTTTTTATATTCGAAAATAAATAAAAATGGGACTAATGTGAGAAATCCAAGAAATAGTCTACCAAAAGTAAAAGTAAATGGACCATTATAATCCATACCCATATCTTGAGCGACAAAAGCAGACCCCCAAATTAAAGAGCAGCATATAGCACAAATTAGAGAGAAAACTTTTTTATTCATGCTTTGTACTATTTTATAATTGATTAAACGGCAAGTTTAAAAGCAAAATCTTTGCCAAGGCACTTTCCTAAATAAACGCAAAATCTTGCACCCTCAGCTCCGTCAATCAATCTATGATCGTAAGATAAAGATAAAGGAAGTATTTTTCTTGAAACTATTTTCCCTTTTATTTTAACTAGTCTATCAAAAGTTTTTCCTACTCCAAGAATAGCTACTTCCGGCGGATTAATTATTGGAGTAAAAAAGGTTCCACCTATCCCCCCTAAACTTGAAATTGTCATTGAACCACCAAAAAACTCTTTTTTATCAATCTTTAATTCTCTACAAAGCTTACTAGTTTTCTTTAAAGCTTCTCCAATTTCTTTGATACTCATTTGATCCACATCCCTGATTTTTGGCACCATTAATCCATGAGGAGTATCAACCGCAAAACCTATGTGAAAATATTTTTTATATACAATTTTATTTTCATTTGGATCAATAGAGGCGTTAAAATTAGGAAATTCTTTTAAAGCACTAACTAAAGCTTTGGCTATAAATGCTAACGGAGTTACCTTAATAACATCACCAGAGTAATAGTCATACAATGACGATCTAAATTGCTCCATTTCAGTTACATCTACTTCATCATGTTGAGTAACATGTGGGATCTCAGTCCAAGACCTAACTAAGTGTGGACCAGACAATCTTTTTACTCTAGGAATTTCCTTTATTTCAATCTGACCAAATTCTTTGTGAGAAAACTCTTCTTTATATTCTTTTTTCTCAACCGTTCCTTTGTTAACCGTTACTTGTGATCGAACAAATTCTTTTACATCTTCTTCTGAGACTCTTCCGGATCTTTGAGAACCAGGAATTTCTAACACGTTCGCCCCTAATTCTCTTGCGAATTTTCTTACCTTAGGACTAGCTAATTTTGTACCTGTTTTAGTTGTCTCCACAGCTGCAGGCGGAGGAGCTTTAATTTTCTTAGGTTGATCTTTTTTTACATCTATTTTTTTTTCTGGTATCTTTGCAACAGGTTCTTTAACTTGCTCCACCTTTTCAGATGATTTCAAAGTCAAAATGAGGTCACCTTGATTTACTTTATCACCGATTTTTACATTTATTTTACTTATAGTACCTGATTGTGTTGATGGGACTTCAACACTGGATTTGTCACTCTCAAGAGTGATTAAAGAGTCATTTTTATTTATTGTTTGACCTTCTTTAACAAGAACCTCAATAATTTCTACATCCTTAAAATCACCCATATCAGGAACTGTAATTTTAAGATCAGACATAATTATAAGTTTGCAGGAAATTCTTTTTCTTTATCGATTTTATACTTCTTGATTGCTTTCTCTGCTTGTTCAGAACCTATCAGCTGTTCTTTAGCTAATGCACTCAAAGTGTAAGCAACAATATGTTCTTTATCAACTTCAAAAAACTTTCTTAAATTTTTTCTAGTATCACTTCTACCATAACCATCTGTACCAAGAGAATAAAATGGTTTTTCAGTGTACGGTCTTATTTGATCAGAAAACGCTCTTGTATAGTCAGATGCTGCAATAATCGGGCCATCTCTTTTTTCTAAACATTTTTCTACATAGGATTTCTTCTTTTTATTCGAATTTAATAAATTCCATCTTTCAGTTTCCATTCCTTCTTTTCTCAATTCATTAAAACTTGTTACACTCCATACATCTGAGTCGATACCATATTCTTTTGATAATATTTCTGATGCTGAAATTATTTCCCTTAAGATTGTTCCTGAACCAAGAAGTTGTACTTTTGTTTTACCTTTGTTATTATTTTCTTTAAATAAATACATCCCTTTTAAGATTCCATCATCACTTCCTTTTGGTTTCTGAGGGTGGGCGTAGTTTTCGTTCATCGCAGTTATGTAATAAAAAATATTTTCTTTCTTCTCATGCATTCTTTTAAGACCATCTTGAAGTATGATAGCCATTTCATAAGCGAAAGTAGGGTCATAACTTACACAATTTGGTATATTAGATGCTAATAAGTGACTATGGCCATCCTGGTGTTGAAGGCCTTCACCAGCTAAAGTTGTTCTTCCTGCTGTAGCTCCAATTAAAAAACCCCTAGCTTGGGAGTCACCTGCGGCCCATGCAAGGTCACCGACTCGTTGAAAACCAAACATAGAGTAAAATATATAAATCGGTATCATTTCTAAATCATGATTTGTGTAAGAAGTTCCAGCAGCGATCCAAGAAGACATTGCGCCAGACTCGTTAATACCTTCTTCTAATACTTGACCACTCTTGTCCTCCCGATAAGAACTTAACTGTTCAGAGTCCACAGGTTCATACTTTTGTCCCTCATGAGCGTAAATTCCTATTTTTTGAAAGAAACCCTCCATTCCAAAAGTTCTAGCTTCATCTGGAATTATTGGAACAAGTCTAGGAGATAAATTTTTATCTCGTAGCAAAGCAGTTAGCATTCTTACGAGAGCCATTGTAGTTGACATTTCTTTATCTCCAGTAGATTTCATAAAGTTATCAAAAATATCTTTTGGTGGAGCTTTAATTGCTTTTGCAAAAGACGATCTTTCTGGAATAAATCCACCGAGCTTAATTCTTTTTTCCTTTAAATATTTAATTTCTTCTGAGTTTTCACCAGGTTTGTAGTACTCAATATTTTTAACTTGTTTATCTGTAAGAGGAACTCCAAATCTGTCTCTATAATAGAGTAAATCTTCCTCATCTAATTTTTTTTGTTGATGTGTAGTATTAATACTCTCTCCCGACTTACCCATACCATAACCTTTAATTGTTTTGGCAAGGATCACAGTAGGAGTTCCTGTATGCTGCATTGCGGCATGGTAAGCTGCATACACTTTGTGTGGGTCATGTCCTCCTCTATTAAGCCTCCAAATATCTTTATCAGTCATTGAAGAAACCAGTTCTTTAAGCTCCGGGTATTTTCCAAAGAAATTATTTCTTACATATTCACCGCCTTTAGCCTTAAATGCTTGATATTCACCATCAACACACTCGTTCATTCTTTTAACAAGTAAACCCGTTTTATCTTTTGCTAATAATTGATCCCAATAAGATCCCCATATAACTTTAATTACATTCCAACCTGTTCCTCTAAAACTTCCTTCTAATTCTTGAATAATTTTACCGTTACCTCGGACTGGACCATCTAACCTTTGAAGATTACAATTGATAACAAAAATTAAGTTATCTAATTTTTCTCTTGCAGCTAAACCTATTGCACCTAAAGACTCCGGTTCATCCATTTCACCATCTCCAAGGAAAACCCAAATTTTTCTTCCTTCATCTTTAACTAAACCTCTATTAATAAGATATTTTAAAAAACGTGCTTGATAGATTGCCATAATTGGCCCTAAGCCCATTGAAACCGTCGGGAACTGCCAAAAGTTTGGCATTAACCAAGGATGAGGATAAGAAGACAAGCCGCCTTTAGCAACCTCTTGTCTAAATCCATCTAGTTGTTTTGCAGTCATTCTTCCCTCTAAAAATGCTCTGGCGTACATACCTGGAGCAGAGTGACCTTGAAAGTAAATAAGATCTCCTCCGAACTTGTTATTTTTTGCTCTCCAGAAATGGTTCATACCAACGTCATATAAAGTTGCAGCAGATGCAAATGTTCCAATATGGCCTCCTAGCTCAGAGCTTTTCTTATTAGCTTTAACGACCATAGCAGCAGCATTCCACCTAATATAGGCTCTGATTTTTTTTTCTATATTTTGATCACCTGGAGATTTAACTTCTATTTCAGGAGGGATCGTATTTATGTAAGGAGTAGTTCTAGTATCGGGGAGAACTAAGCCTGACTTATAAGCTTGATCTATAACTTTATTTAAAAGATAACTTGCTCTAGGAGCTCCATCATTTTCAATTACTGAATTTAACGACTCTATCCATTCATTTGTTTCAACAGGATCAATATCATCTTTAGAGGCAGGTTCAGCAAATACTTTTTTAACTTGTTTTACTGGATTTAAATTTCCATTAGATTTAGGTTTTTCTATAATTTCTTCAACTTTGGTTTCTTTGATTTTTTTTGGGGCTTGAGCAGCTTTGCCATTTTCTATAGTAGCAAGTAAACTACCTTCTGAAACTTTATCACCAACTTTTACTTTTAAATCTTTTATTTGGCCTGAGGATGGTGATGGAATTTCGACACTAGATTTATCACTCTCGATAGTAACTATTGGATCATTTTTATTAATTTGGTCGCCTGGTTTTACCAAAATTTCAATTACTTCTACGTCTTTAAAATCACCTATATCTGGAACTGAAATATTCTGAGCCATAAATCTTATTATAAACTGGTTGGAACATATAAAAAAGTTATTGAATAATAAACTAGAAAGAATAGCGCTTATTGGTTGAATAGTTCAACTTTTGACACATTTTTTGCCACTTTTTGTCATGTCTAAATGCTTTAATTAAGTATGAAATGGTTAATTAATTTTTTGTTTAAAAAGAAGGAAATTAGAGGCAATCAAGGTCATATTGTTCAGAAATTTCTTCTAAAAAAATATATATTAAAATAATTTCATAAGAGCTAAATTGGTTCTTATGAATAAACCACTGTGGCAACCTTCTCAGAAGTTAAAACAAAACTCTATCTTACAAGATTTTTGTAATTTTATAAATTTCAAATCCTCAAGTAATTTCAAAGAATTATGGCAATGGTCAGTAAAAAATCCTGAAGAGTTCTGGTCAAAGTTTTGGGATTACTCGAAAATTATAGGAGACAAAGGATCAGAAATAATTCAAAAAGATAAAATTTTCAACAAATCAAAATTTTTTCCAGATTCAAAATTAAATTACGCAGAAAATATTCTTAAGAAAAAATCAAATGATATAGCTATAAATTTTTTATCCGAAAAAGGTTTTGAAGAAAATATAACTTGGAATAACTTATATGAAAAGGTTTGTAAATTTTCAAATTATCTTAAAAAGTTGAGATTAAAAAAAGGTGATAGGGTTGCAGCGTATGTGCCAAATAAAATAGAAACTGTAATTAGTTTTTTAGCCTGTGCTAAAAATGGAATTATATGGTCATCATGTTCTCCAGATTTTGGAGTTCAAGGTGTGGTTGATAGGTTTAAACAAATTGAGCCAAAAGTTTTAATTACAAGTGATTATTATTTTTATAATGGAAAAAAAATTAATATTTTAGATAAAGTTGATGAAGTGCTCAAACAGATCCCATCAATTGAAAAAGTAATAGTTTATAATTATTTTAAAAAAGAAAAAGAAAACTTAAAAAATTTTATTGATTTTGAAGAGACTTTTAATATTGAGTTAGATGAGACTTTTGAAAGGTTTGAATTTAACCACCCAATCTATATTCTTTTCTCAAGTGGTACGACTGGAAAACCAAAATGTATTACCCATGGAACTGGAAATGTACTAATTGAACATAATAAAGAGTTCATGCTTCATTGCGATATAAGAGACAATGAAAAGTTGTTTTATTACACAACAACTGGTTGGATGATGTGGAATTGGTTGGTAGGGGGGCTTGCTACAGGATCATCAATTTTTCTTTTTGATGGAGCTCCAGTTTATCCAAAGATAGATGTCCTGCTTGAATATTGTCAAAACAAAAAAATTAATTTATTCGGTGTAAGCGCAAAATATTTAGATCATCTAAAGAACGAAAAGTACAACAGTAAAAATTTAGATTTAAATTCTATTAAAATAATTACTTCAACTGGTTCCCCGTTAGCAGAAGAGAGTTTTAAATATGTATACGACAACATTAAGAGAGATGTTCACCTTGCTTCAATTGCTGGAGGGACAGATTTGGTTGGATGTTTAGTGCTCGGCAATCTTTTTTCTAATGTACACAAAGGAGAGATCCAGGGACAAAGTCTAGGAATAGATGTTGATGTTTTTACCGATGATGGAAAAAGTATTAACGATGGAGAAAAAGGAGAACTAGTTGTTAAACAACCTTTTCCCTCAATGCCAGTTAAGTTTTGGGGAGACGTCGATGGTCAGAAATATCACAAAGCTTACTTTACAAGATTCAATAATGTTTGGCATCATGGAGATTTTATAGAGAGAACCGCCAAGAATGGATTTATTATGCGCGGAAGATCTGATGCTACATTAAACCCAGGTGGAGTAAGAATAGGTACCTCTGAAATTTACCAACAAGTTGAGGATATCGATTTTGTTACCGAGGGATTGGTTGTTGGTCAAGACTACAATGATGACGTGAGAATAATTTTATTTGTTACTACAAAAAAAAATCAGGAATTAAATGAAGAGGAAATTAAATTAATCAAATCCAAAATAAGAAAAAATTGTTCTCCCAAGCATGTGCCTGCGATAATCATTAAGGTTCCAGAGATTCCAAGAACCAAAAGTGGAAAAATTGTTGAATTGGCAGTAAGGCAGATAATAAATGGTGAAAAAATAGATAATAAAGAGGCGATAGCTAATCCCGAAGCTTTAAATTATTTTAAAAATCTGTCCCAGCTAAAATTGTAGCGCGTCAGTTTTATAGGTTAGATTCCTTGAGATTATGGTTAGTTTATAGATAAGTTCTGGCTTTAGTCCCTAAGTTTTCATCCATCTAAAGCCAGAGCCTATTAAAAATATTTAGCACAATTTTTGTGCAACATTGAATGGAGTTCTATAAGTTTATCAAAACTTTTATTGTAACCACCACCGAGCACTCCACACAAAGGTACTTTTTTTAAGTAAAAGTTTTCTATAACTATTTGATCTCTTTTGTTAATACCCTCATCAGTTATTTTAAGTTTTCCCAACCTATCTTCATGATGAATATCAACACCCGCAACATAAAAAACAAAATCATAACTGTTTTGATTTAATTTTCTAAGATTATCCTTTAATAAGTTAAGGTATTCCTTATCTTCCATGTTATCTTGAAGTTCGATGTCGATATCACTTTTAGATTTTTTCGCAGGATAATTAGATGCACAATGCATGCTAAAAGTTAAAACATTTTTATCATTTTGAAATATTTCTGAATTACCATTTCCTTGATGAACGTCTAAATCTAAAATTAAAATTTTTTTAGCGTACCCTCTGTTTTTAAGATAGTTTGCAGCAACCGCTGTATCGTTAAAAACACAATATCCTGCTCCAAAGTTAAAAGTTGCATGGTGACTTCCTCCAGCTGTATTGCAAGCAAGTTTCGAGTCTAAAGCTAATTTACTTGCAAGAACTGTTCCTCCAGTAGCTACAAAAGATCTTCTCACAACACTATCATTTATTGGAAACCCAATCTTCTTTTGAGCTTTTATATCTAATGTTTTATTTTTTATAGCATTTATATATTCTAAAGAATGAGAAGTCCTCATAGTCTCAACAGAACATTCTTTTGGTATGTGAAATTTTTTGACTACTTCCTCTTTTAAAAGATGATCAGCAAGTGCACCAAATTTTTTAATCGGAAACTTATTATCATCATTAATTTTAGCAACATAGTCAGGATGATTTATTATAGGCAATTCCATCAAAAGATAATATTTTATCTTTCAACACACATTGCAATACCCATTCCTCCTCCGATACAAAGAGTCGCTAAACCTTTTCTTACGTTTCTCTTAATCATTTCATGTATCAAAGTTACAAGAATTCTTGTGCCAGATGCACCAATAGGATGACCTAAAGCTATTGCACCACCATTAACGTTTACTTTTTCCTCAGGAATCGAGAGAGTTTTAATAACAGCTATACTTTGTGCTGCGAACGCTTCATTTATTTCGAATAGATCTACTTCATTAATTTTCCATCCGGCTAAATCTAATGCTTTTTTTGCAGATGGTATTGGACCAGTTCCCATTAAAGCAGGATCAACCCCACAGCTTGCCCATGATTTAACAGTCACTAGTTTTTCTATGTTTCTTTTTTTTGCCTCTTCACTACTCATTAAAGTTACAGCTGCAGCTCCATCATTAATGCCAGATGCATTTCCTGCTGTAACTGTACCATCTTTTTTAAATACAGGTTTTAACCTATTGAGTGCTTCAAGGTTAATTCCCTCTCTTGGATGCTCATCCTTATTAAAGTTTATCTCAGACTTTTTTGATTTGATTTTGTAATTAATTATTTCATCTTTAAATTTATTATTTTTTTGAGCCTTAAGAGCTTTCTCTTGAGATTTAAGAGCAAATTTATCTTGTTCATCTCGTGTAACTTGAAATTTCTCTGCAACATTTTCTGCAGTTACGCCCATATGATATCCGTGAAATGCATCCCATAGTCCGTCTCTGATCATAGTATCTATTAGTTCAGCATCACCTAATTTTTTTCCATCTCTTAAATGAATAGCATGAGGAGCTAAAGACATGTTCTCTTGCCCTCCAGCTATAAGCACATTTGAGTTTCCCGCTTTAATACTTTGAAACCCTGAAGCCACCGATCTTATTCCTGAACCGCAAACCTGATTAACAATAAAAGCAGGAACTTCTTTTGGTATTCCAGCTTTTATGGCTGCCTGTCTAGCTGGATTTTGTCCCGAACCCCCAGTTAAAACTTGACCAAATATTAATTCGTCTAGGTCGGCTGATTTAATTTTAGATTTTTTAATAGACTCTGAAATAACAGCAGCTCCCAAATTTTCAGCACTTATGTTTTTTAAAGATTTTCCCAGCGAGCCAACCGCCGTTCGAACTGCAGAAGTAATGTAAACTTCACTCATTTATTCAAGCCTATATTTATTAATATTTATTTTCAATTGAATTTTCACGCCTGACTAAACCAATCAAAATTGCTAAAATAAGAAATAAATAAGTAGTATTTCCTGTAGTAAAAAAACTCCCTGTACTTTTGAGTGGAAAGATTTCAGTTAAAAATAAAAAAATAAAAGGCACGATGATATTATTTTTTTGAAGCGGTGAGGCTATAAAATATTTTTTGAAGAAAGAAATATATAAAATTATAGAGAAGATGCTTATACATAAAAAGAGTCCCACCAAACCTGTTTCTGTTAAGATTTCCAAATAATAATTGTGTGGATGCATGTTGCATATAAAATCAGAATTTTTGTCTATATTATCTCTAAGATGACAGTAATATCTGAAAGTTTTTATTCCACCACCAATAAATTTATTTAGTTTCCATGTTTCATAAAAACTACTAAACTCCTTAAAATATGGAGGAATTCTCTCTTGTCCTAAATCTTTGTTGAGCATAATCATAGAAATCTTAGAAATTTGCTTATGCAAATTTTTAAAGTTTGTCTTTACTTCAGAGTTAAAGTTAAAAATGATCGAAAAAATTACCGTAAATATAACTATAAAAGGAAGAAAAAACCTTCTTGCTTGCTTAGTAAGTAAAAGAATTAAAAATATAGAAAAAACAAATAGCAATAAAGGCATTCTATTTCCTGAGAGAATAATTGCAGTAAAAAAAATAATGAATAAAACTGGTATTACATATTTTGAAAATTGTTTTGATTTTTCTGTAAAAAATAGAGGTAGAACAAAAAAAGAAAATAAAGAAAATCGTTGGATAAATCCTCCAGCTATTAATTCATCCCCAAATGGACCACTTAATTTTCTTTCCCAAACAGTTTCAAATCCAAAAATATCTTGGCCAAATTTATATTGATAAAAAATATCAAAACTTACGAATAAAGTTGAAAGAGCACATGTAATAAAAAAAAATTTCAAATTAATTATCCTACTTTCGATTAAATATCTCAAAACAAGGTAAAGAAGAAAATACCTAAAGAATAATGATGATCGCAAAATAGTTCTGAACGGACTTTTCCAAGAATCGTCTAAATAAAATCCAATTGCACTTACTACACCGCTCAATAAAACTAAAAAAAAGAAAAGTATAATAATTTTATCTAAAAAATAGAATTTTATTTTAAATATTTCTTTATTATAAAAAAAAATTGATGAGATAATCAGTAATACTGTTATTAAATTTATTATAAGATTTCCTGCAATAAAACTAATCGGAAATAAAGCTAATAGGAAACTTAGATAATTATTTTTTGATAAGTACATTGTTGTCAAAATATGCTATTTATATTATTAAGTAAAATTTTTTAATACAACAAATGCGCCTGTAGCTCAACTGGATAGAGCGCTTGGCTACGGACCAGGAGGTTCTGGGTTCAAATCCTAGCAGGCGCACCAAATTTTGTTTGATTTTTTCTAAATATATATTAAACATAATTAATGAAATTTCTTTTAAATTTACCACTTCAAAAAGCTGTTATATTTTTTTTTATCTTTATAATTTTTTTATTATTAATACTCTCTCTCATTTTATAAATAGGCAATAGCTAGTAATATAAGACCTAGTAAAATTCGATAATAAACAAAAATATTTAAATTAAATTTTTTTATATAAATTAAAAAATATTTAATTGTAACTAAGGAAGTCAAAAATGAAAAGAAGATGGCAATTAAGTTTGATACTGTAAAATAAGAATTTTCAGAAAAAATCAAGTTTTTAAGACCAAATAAAGATACAGCACCCAAAATAGGAATAGAGAGCAAAAAAGAAATTTTGGCTGCATCTACTCTTTTGAAATTCAATAATCTTGAGGCAGTTATGGCGATACCAGATCTGCTTACCCCAGGAATTAAAGATAAAACTTGAAAAAGTCCGATAAAAATAGCTGATTTCATTGTAAAATTTTTTTCTATATTTTTTTCTAATTTAAATTTATCGCTTAAAAAAAGTAAAAAACCAAATATTACTGTCGTCCAAGCTATTACTTTTAAATTTCTGATTTTTTCTACAAAGCCAGTCTCAACAAGGAAAAAACCAATTATCATTAGAGGAATTGAAGAGATAAAAATTTTAAAAAAGAGAATTTTGTTGTCAAAGAAATTAAGAATATCTTTATAAAAGTATAACAAAACTGCAATAAACGATCCGATGTGTAAACTTACATCGATTGATAGATTTTGATTTTTAAAATCTAGAAAATCCGAAATTAATATTAAATGTGAGGAAGAACTAATAGGTAAAAATTCTGTTATTCCTTGAACAAGAGATAAAATTAATATTTCAATCACTTTTTAAAAATTAAAATTAAAGGTTGTTTTTTTATTGGCAATATTAAATGCATACCAGGTATGCATAAAATGACATTAATTTTTTGGGCTTTTTGTTATATAGGTAACTAATATTGACCTTTAAGTACTATCATTAAGTAAAAACATAACTTATTTACACCTCATGAAAAAGAAAATGCTCCAGTTTGTTGATCTCAAACAAGAGACACCTGAAAAAAGAGGTACAGATAAAAGAAAAGGTGATTTTAATGAGATCTACAAAGATTACATAACTAATAAAGCAACTGAACAATCAAGTAGGTGCTCTCAATGCGGAGTTCCTTTTTGTCAAATTCATTGTCCGTTAGGTAACAATATTCCTGATTGGCTAAAATTAACTGCAGAGGGTCGTCTCAAAGAAGCTTATGAAGTATCACAGAGCACAAATAATATGCCTGAAGTGTGTGGCAGAATCTGTCCGCAAGATAGGCTTTGTGAAGGTAATTGTGTAATAGAACAATCAGGTCATGGAACTGTAACAATTGGTTCTATAGAAAAATATATAACTGATACGGCTTGGGATAAAGGTTGGGTTAAACCATTTAAAGTTAAAAGAGAATTAAAACAATCAGTAGGAATTATAGGCGCTGGTCCCGCAGGAATGGCTTGTGCAGAAGAACTTAGAAAATCAGGATATCAAGTAACAATCTACGACAGATACGATAGACCAGGTGGTCTTTTAATTTATGGTATTCCTAACTTTAAATTAGAAAAATTTGTTGTCGAAAGAAGAACAAAACTACTTAAAGACTCCGGGATTAAATTTATTCAAAACTTTGAGGTTGGAAAAGATAAAACTTTATATGAATTAAAAGAGAAACATGATGCAATACTAATTGCAACTGGAGTTTATAAAGCTAGAGAAATTGATATACCTGGGCATAGTCTTCAAAATATTTTTCCTGCAATGGATTTTTTAACTGCATCTAACAGAAAAGGCTTGGGTGATAAAGTAAAATTATTTGATGATGGTACTTTAAATGCAGAAGGAAAAAATGTTGTTGTTATTGGTGGAGGAGATACTGCTATGGATTGCGTAAGGACATCAGTTAGACAAAAAGCTAAATCAGTAAAATGTTTATACAGACGTGACCGAGAAAATATGCCAGGATCAGCAAGAGAAGTAGGAAATGCAATTGAAGAAGGAGTAGAATTTGTTTGGTTAACAAGCCCAAAAAGTTTTATCGGGTCAAATAAAGTTGAAGCGGTTGAAGTAAATAAAATGAAATTAGGTGAACCGGACTCCTCAGGTAGAAGAAGGCCAGAAATAGATAAGGGATCCGAATATAATATTCCAGCAGACCTTGTTATAAAGTCTTTAGGATTTGATCCTGAAGATCTACCAAAGCTATTTAACGCTAAAGAATTAGTGGTTTCACAATGGGGAACTTTAAAAATTGATTTAAAATCAATGCAAACTAATTTAGACGGAATATTTGCAGCAGGTGATATTGTAAGAGGTGCTTCTCTTGTAGTTTGGGCAATCAGAGATGGCCGAGATGCTGCTGTTCAGATCGAAAAATATTTACAGTTAAAAGCAAATAAAGATAAAGCGGTGGTAGCAGCTTAATTCAGATGAAAAATTATAAAAAGAATAAGAAGATTTTAGAAAAAAGTTTTAATTATACTCCAGAGATGGAACATGATGCTTGCGGCGTTGGATTGATTGCATCAACAAATGGAAAAAAATCTAGAAAAATTGTTGAGTATGGTATCGAGGCATTAAAAGCTATTTGGCATAGAGGAGCTGTGGATGCAGACGGGAAATCTGGTGATGGTGCCGGTATTCAAATTGAGATAGCTCCAGAATTCTTTAAAGAAAAAATTTTATCAACTGGACATGCTCTTGA
>CACKWP010000012.1 GCA_902603945.1 uncultured Pelagibacteraceae bacterium | reverse complement strand
AAGAGCTAAAAATTCAAAAAAAACTTACGTAATTTCAATTCATACTGATGGATATCAATGGTTAGAAGGATCAGCCTACTGGGAAAGCCCTACTCTTGGCATACCTACAACAGAAGAAAATAAAAAATCTCTTAAAGAACATCTCGAAGGTAAGAATAAACAAAGAAAAGGTGTTTAAAATTGATGAAGAAAATTTTTAACGTAGGCCTGATAGGTTGTGGTCATATAGCCGAGACGTACTTTAGAGCACATAAGTATTTTAATAATTTTAAAATAATTAAATGTGCTGATATTAACAACAATGCTGCTATTAAATGTGCTAAAGCAAATAGAATTAAAGCTGTTTCAATAAAAGAATTATTAAACGATAAAAATATAAAAGTAATTCTAAATTTAACAATTCCTACAGCTCATTATTCTGTTGCAAAACTTGCTCTTAAACATGGTAAACATGTTTACTCGGAAAAACCTCTAGCCATAGATTTATCTGATGGCATAAAATTAATTAAATTAGCAAGAAAAAAGAAATTGTACATAGGAAATGCACCAGATACATTTTTGGGAGGTGGTATTCAGAAATCAAGAGAGCTTCTAGACAAAAAAATTATTGGTAAGATAAAATTTGGAAATGCAATCTTCGCATATCCAGGAGTCCAATCTTATCATCCAAATCCTGAGCCGTGGTTTGCAAAAAAAGGTGGTGGGCCTGTAATAGATATGGGGCCGTATTATTTAACAGCTTTAGTAAATTTATTAGGCCCTGCAAAAGAGGTTTTTAGTCAATCTGAAAAAGGTATATCAAAAAGAATTATTGGTATTGGCCCTAAGAAAGGTAAAAGGTTTAAAGTAGAATGCCCAACAACTTATTTTTCAACAATTAAATTTTTAAATGGAACTATAATCAGACTGACGCTTTCTTTTGATGTAATTTCACATTTAAGAAATCATATTGAATTATATGGAAATAAGGGATCAATGATTGTTCCTGATCCAAATATGTTTGGCGGATCAGTTTTAATTAGTAAAAAATTAGGAAGTTCATGGAAAAATTTTAAGACAAATAAAATGACTCTTGGAAAAATCAACATTCGATCACAAAGTTCAAGAGCTAACGAATCGCCTACTAATGCAAATTATAGAGGCGTGGGTTTGTCTGAAATGATAAGTTCTATTCAAAAGAAGAAATTGCATAAATGTAATGGGAATTTATCTTTGCATGTGTTGAATATAATTGATGCAATACATAATTCTGCAAAAAAAGGTAAAAAAGTAAAAATAAATCAATTATGTGAACGACCCTCAATTTTCTCTAAAAAAGAAATTAAAAGTATAATTAAATAAAGTTTTCTCTTCCCAATAATGCTGCACCTCGAACACCACTCGCATCACCGTATAATGGTTTTAGAAAAATTGTTTTTAAATTTGGTTCATTAATAAATTTAGAAGTAATTTTTTTGATTTCGTCTAAAAAATCTATTTCATTTGAAACGCCCCCACCAAAGACAATTGCATCTGGGTCAATAGTAGTGATTATAATAACCAAGGCTCTAGCTAATTTTACCTTATAATCATTTATAAATTGATAAGAATTTTTTTCTTTCTTTTTATAATTAAAAAAAATTTCTTTAGCTGTCATTTTTTTTCCAAATTTTAAATGAAAATTTTTTTCTATAGATTTTCCTGATAGAAAACCCTCTATTCTATTTGAGAAATCAATTTTTTTTTCTGAATTTAGATTTTGAACATCCATTTCAGGCATTTGGTTTAAACTCCATTCACCTCCTAGACCATTAGATCCGGAAATTATTTTCTTATTTATAACTAATCCACCACCACAGCCAGAACCGAGTATTATACCAAAAACTGTTTCATAATGGCTTGCAGATCCATCATAAGCTTCAGATAAACAAAAACAATTAGCATCGTTTTCTAAGTAAATATTATTATTTATATTTTTTTTTAAATCTTTGATCAAATTTTTATTATTTAACCACTGTGAATTATGAGCGTTTTTAATTAAACCAGTTGTTTTATCAGTTGCACCTGGGTGGCAAATTCCAACATTTAAATTTTCTTTATTTTTATTTTCAATATCCTTAATTATTGAAACTATTGATTTAATAGTCTCAATATAATCTTTAGGTGTAGAAATTCTATTTCTCATTAACTCTTTATTTTGATTATCTAATAGAACATATTCAATTTTTGTTGCGCCTAAATCTATACCGATTTGCATTATTATGACGAAACTCTATTCATTTCTTTTAGTTCGACCTCTAACTTGTCGAGCTCTTCTCCGCCTGCCATCATACTTAAAAGTTTTTCTCTAGAAATATCTTTCTTTTCATATGTTCCTAAACTTTTACCTCGATTAAGAACTGTAAAACTATTTCCTACTGGATAAGCATGATGTACGTTATGTGTTATTAAAATGACGGCTAAACCTTGTGATGCAGCTTTAACTATATATTTTAATACTACAGATGCTTGATGAACTCCTAATGCTGAAGTTGGCTCATCGAGAACTAAAACTTTAGCACCAAAATAGATAGCCCTGCTTATTGCAAGACACTGTCTTTCACCACCCGACATAGTTCCTACTGCTTGTGATGGATCTCTTACATCAATTCCAATTTGTCCCATTCTTTCTGCAGCGATTTTATTTGCCTTCTCTATATCAAAAGTTTTTAAAAAAGGAGGTCCTTTTAAAGGCTCTCTGCCCATAAAAAAATTTCTGGTAACGCTCATTAAAGGAACTAAAGCTAAATCTTGATATACTGTTGCAATACCAATATCTAAAGCATCCTTTGGACTATCGAAAACTATTTTTTCACCTTCAAATATAATTTCTCCCTCATCAGGTTTATGAACACCAGCAAGTGTTTTGATTAAGGTAGATTTACCTGCACCATTATCACCTAATAAACACATAATCTCACCTTTACGAAGTTTCATAGTTACATCTTTAAGTGCGATTACTTTGCCAAAAAATTTACTTATATTATTAAATTGAACCAAATAGTCTGACATTATTTACTCTCTGTTACTTTTCTTCTTATAAAATTATTGAATATTACAGCTATAAGCATCATAGCTCCTAAAAAAACTTTAAACCAATCTGTGTCTACGTCTGTATAAAAAATACCCATAGATACAGTTCCAAAAATAATTGCTCCAAAAGCTGCACCAATAGCTGATCCATATCCTCCGGTAAGTAGACATCCTCCAACTACAGCAGCTGCGATTGCCTCTAATTCTTTCAAAGTTCCTCGCATAGTATCTGCTGATCCAGCATCTAATACTTGTATCGTAGCAAAGATTGTTGCCGCGACTGCTGTACCAATAAATAAACTTATTTTAACTCTTCCAACAGGAACACCTACATTATTTGCTCCATTTTTATCCCCACCTGATGCAAATATCCAATTTCCGTATCTAGTTTTCATTAATATCCAGGTAGTTAAAATTGCTAATGCTATAAACCAAATAACTGAAGGAGGAATGCCCGTAGCTAGAGGGGTACCATCTGTTCTTAAAGCAATTAAATTCATTGAACCTAGCCATGTAAAAACCCATTTAAATGAGTCAGTTGCAAATATCCAAGCTATAGGATCGTTTTCAATTAAAACTCTTAAACCTGGTACTTGTGTACGTCCTGTTATTAATCTTGTTATAGCTAAAGTTGCTCCTCTTAAGATAAACAACATTGCCAGCGTAACTATAAAAGACGGTAAGCCAGTTCTGACTACGAGTATTCCATTAAAATAACCAACTAATACTGCCATTGAAAAAGCAAATATAATACTCATCCATAAAGGCCACCCCCAATAGATAGCTGGAATAGCTATACAGATTCCTGCAAAACCAATCATTGAACCGATTGATAAATCAAATTCTCCACCAATCATTAACATGGCTGCAGCGATGGCAATAATACCAAGATTAGCTGATACATCTAAAAAATTTAAAATCCCGTAAGCACTGAACATACCGGTATCACCAGCAACAATACCAAAAAAAATGAAAACTAAAATTGCTCCGCCTAGAGCCCCTAACTCAGGTCTATTTAATAAAATTTTTAAATTTGAAACTTTTTTAAGTCTTTCGTCCTGATTAAAATCAGTTTTACTTTCTATACTTTTTGACTTTGTAGACATAATAAAAACTTAAAAAAAAAGGCCTAGTGAAAATTCACTAGGCCTTTTTAATATATTTTTTATCTATAACCTTGAGCAGCCCATTTAATTACACTATTAGCGTTTTTAGGTGTAACAAAACCAGGTCCTGTCATAACTACACCAGCTGGCATAGTTCCGTATCTCATATATTGAGAAAAGATAGCTATAGGTAAGTAACCTTGTAAGTACTGTTGTTGGTCAATTAAAAACTCAACTTTTCCAGCAGCAGCAGCTTTAAGCATTCCCGGAGACATATCAAATGTTCCAAGTTTAACGCTTCCAACTTTACCAGCTGACTCTAATGCTTTAAGAGCAGCTTCACCTGCTAGACCAGCTCCTAAAGTAAGAATAGTGTCATATCCACCACCTAATTTAGCAGCTACAGCTTTTTGAATTTCAGTTGGATCATTAGATGTTCCTAATATTTCTACGGAACCTCCAAAACCTTTTTTGAAACCAGCACATCTTCTATCTAAAGCAACGTTACCAACTTCGTGGTTAACACATAACGCTTTTTTTCCACCAGCAGCTTTCATCTTTTGTCCGCCACCTACTCCTGCTTCAAATTCAGTTTGACCTACGTGAGCACTAATTCCTAGTTTCATGTAGTCATCTGAACCAGAGTTCATAGATATAACTGGAATACCTGCAGATATTGCAGCTTTAACAGATTTACCTAAAGCGGCAGCATCTGGTAAAGTTATTACGATACCTTTTGGTTTTTGAGAAACAGCATTATCGATTAATTTTGCCATTTCAACCATGTCGAATGTTGCTGGAGCAGTATATTTGCAAGATACTTTCATATCTTTACAAGCTTTATCTACACCATTTTTTGCAACTGACCAGAAAGGGTCATTAGCTTGCCCGTGTGACACAACAATAATATCAATCGCTAAAGCAGCAACTGATGTCATCGCCCATGTTAAAAGAGCAGCAATTGTTAAATATACTTTTTTCATTATTATTTCCCTGTTTAATTGTTATTAAAAGTTGAAGCATTAAAACAAAAAAAAAGATTAATTTCAAAAAAAAATATTTTTATACAACCTGCAGTATGTAAAGAAAGTGTTGTATATATTAAATTTTAATTGTTTTTTTTAATTTTAAAGATTTATAAGCCGCATTAGCTAATTTCAAGGCAAAGTAACCATCTTCAAAAGTTGATCTAGATTTAATTTTATTTTTATGAAGAGAGATTAATTCTTTAAGCTGAATATTGTATGCATCATTATAACGCTCAATAAAAAAATTTAAGAAAGGTTTTTGAGAATTGGTCTGGTTAGAATTAAAAAACTCTGTTGAGTTTTCTTTCTTATTCCCAGAAATTAACATTCCTTTTTTGCCAAATAATTCAACTCTTTGATCATAACCAAAAGAGCAATGTCTTGAGTTAGTGATAACACATATTACACCTTTTTTAGATTTCATACTAACTACTGCTAATTCATGATCTTTTATTTTCTTATAAAAAGGTGTGAATGATGAAGTAAATGCATGGATCTCAGCAATTTCATCTTTACCTAAATACAATCTACATAAATCAAAATCATGGATCATCATATCTCTGAAAATTCCACCTGAGGATTTTAGATAAGATGTTGTTGGTGGAGCAGGATCCCTACTTGTAATAATAATTTTTTCTAACTTTCCTATTTTCTTTTTGTCTAAATCTTTTTTTAAAGAAAAATGCCCAGGATCATATCTCCTATTAAATCCTAATTGGATTTTAGGTCTAAGTTTATTTACTTTTTTAAAAGTTTTAATAATTTTATTGATATTAAGATCTAATGGTTTTTCACAAAAAATTGTTTTTTTTCTTTTCATTCCCTCTTCAATAAATTTTATGTGGGTGTTTGTAGGGCTAGAAATAAAAACTATATCAACTTTTTTATCATTAAAAATTTTATTATAATTTTTTTCAATTTTGCATCCGTAAAGCTTTTTTGCTTTGTTGCTCAATTGATCAATTTTTTCGTAAATATATAGTAATTTTATTTCTTTGTTTTTATTTAGATTTTCAGCATGCATTTGACCTATACGTCCAAATCCGAATAAAGCTACATTGATCATATTTTTTGTATTAAGTTGATATTTGTAATATAAACTTAGTACTTTATTCAAATTATGTCTATAAAATTAGGTATAGCACCCATAGCATGGAGCAACGATGATATGCCGGAATTAGGTGGCGAAACTACATTAGAGCAATGTTTATCTGAAGCAAGCAAAGCTGGTTTTACCGGAATAGAGTCAGGTGGTAAATTTCCTAAAAATTCAAAAGAATTAATACCAAAATTAGAAAAAGAGAATTTACAACTTTGTTCTGGTTGGTACGGAGCAACACTTTTGAAGAATCCTCCAAAAAAAGAATTTAAATTAATGCGTGAACAAATGGATTTATTTAAAGATTGTAAATCTCCATGCATGGTGTTTGCAGAAGTAACAAATTCTGTGCAAGGTGATCCAAAAACACCATTATCCAAAAAACCTAAACTTTCAGAAGATGAGTGGAAATTGCTTATATCTAGGATCAATGAAATAAGTAAAATGATGATAGATGAAAATATGCCTCTTGCTTATCATCATCACATGGGAACAGTTATTGAAACAGAAGATGAAACAAGGAGATTAATAGAAAGCACAAGTGATAGCGTAAAATTATTGATTGATACTGGTCACATGTTATTTGCTGGGGGTAACTCGGTTAAACTAACTGAGGATTTTATGGAAAGAATAATCCATGTTCATTGCAAAGATATTCGTAAAGATGTTTTAGAAAAATCATTAAAAAATGATAGCACCTTCCGACAAGCTTTTCTTGATGGAGCTTTCACAGTCCCAGGTGATGGATGCATTGATTATAAGCCTTTCTTAACAGTTTTAAAAAATAGAAATTATGAAGGTTGGCTTGTAGTTGAGGCAGAGCAAGATCCAGCAAAAGCTAATCCATTTGAATATGCAAAAATTGGTTATGACTATTTAAGTAAAACTGCTAAAGAATGTGGTTTTAATATAATTAGTTAACGATAAGCTGACACAAGTTCGTTATTTCCAGCAGCTACACATGGTGACTTAACACATGTGCCTATCACCCACTCAGATCCTGCTTCTGATTCAAAATTGCTTTCTGAGACAAAGATAATACCTTTATCTGTGGATTGTCCGGCTTTACCTTCTGCTTGAATTCTAGGATCTTGCGATATTTGTATTAAAGGCTTTTCAATATTGTAAGGATTATTAAGTTTTATGTTATTCAAAATATGATTTACAATTTTTGAAGATATCCAAACTGAATTACAATTGTCACCCCATAAAGTAGTACCTTCTTCATTTGAACCACATTCATTGATTTGATTATTAATAAACTCTACAACTAGTTTATGATTAGCTTTTATATCATTAGCTTTTTGTACGACTGCCGATCGTGTAGACGCGGTCCAAATTAACATTATAACAACATAAGCAAGTGAGCTTAAAACTAAAGCTTCAAGAGGACCAAAGTCTTTTAAACTTCTTTTTAAATCAATCATAGTCTTACAAACATAGATTTATCTAATTTATTTTCAAAAAAATCAATAATATTTTTTGTAGTTTCAATAGACATTCTAGACTTACATTCATTTGTGAAAGTGGCTGAATGCGGACTAAGCAAAACTTTTTTATTTTTTTTCAACGGATTATTTTCATCTATAGGCTCTTTTTCAAATACGTCTAACCCTGCACCAAATACAATATTTTCATTTAATGCTTTATTTAAATCAATTTCATTAATTATACCTCCTCTTGAAGTATTTATTAAAATAGCATTTTTTTTCATTGTTTTAAGCTTTGAATAATTTATCATATTTTTTGTTTTATCATTTAGAGGTGTGTGTAACGATAAATAATCACAGCTTTGAATTCCCCTATCTAAATTTTCAATCTTATTTCCTCCAAAGCTTTTTATCACTTCGTTTGATACATAAGGATCAAAAATATTTACCTTCATTTCAAAGCCTAGACACCTCTTAATTAAACTTTTTCCTATTCGACCGAACCCCACAATTAATATTTCTTTATTGTATAATTCTAAAGTCTCAATATGAGATGCATTTTGTTTAAAATTTCCAGATCTTACTTCATGATCATATTCACTTAGGCCTTTAGATATAGCAAGCATCATGCAAATTACATGCTCAGCAACTGCTACTGCATTAGCGCTAGCTGTAATTAAAAGTGAGATATTTTTTTTTTTAATGTAGGCTAAATCTACATTATCATAACCTACTCCATGCCTAGAAATAACTTTTAATTTAGGACAGTGTTTAAGAATATTTTCGCCAAGCTTTGAAACTCTTAATGTGCAAGCATCAAACTCTGGTAGTTTTTTTATTAAATTTTCCTCTGATACGTCTGTAATTAATTCATACTTAAAATCTTTATTATTATTTAATAAATCCAAACCATCTTTATGGATATTTTCAATAACAGCAATTTTTTTCATAAATTTTTGGCGGTCCCAAGGGGAATCGAACCCCTCTTTATTAGTTTAAATAAGGCTTATTATTAAATGATTTTAAATAATTAGGCAAGGACGGACTCACTAGTGACACATGGCTATTTAGTCGTCGTCAGTTATAAGTCAGTTATAAAAAATAAATCCTCAATGACTATAAGAATAAAAATTAAAAAGAATGTATACAAAAGGATTATATATTTACCTAAAAAAATAGATAAAAATATTCCTCCAACAAATACAACAGATTTTAGGTATAGTACAAATGAGAATTTTTCGCTTAATCTTTTTTTCTTTATCTTTTTTTTTAAAAAATCGTAACCATATAATGACATCCAAACTAAAAAAATAATTACTCCAAAATATAATAATAATTCAATCGTGCTTTTTTCACTTATAAACGAAAATATAGACTGAAAAAAAATTTTAATTTCATTAAGGAAATCTCTCCAGCGATCTTTGAGAAGATACCAAAGAAAAATAACCCTACTTGTTATTAAACTTAAAGTCGTCATGACACTTTAGTGACACAGTAAAAGAAAATTTCATAATTTTCTAGCAAAGTTTATTAAAGGTTTTAGAAGTTTTTGGCGGTCCCAAGGGGAATCGAACCCCTCTTTGTTAATTAAAATAAGGTTTATTATTAAATGATTTTAAAAAATTAGGCAAGAACGGACTCACTGCGGACACGGTAAATGTTACCTGATATTATTGTCATACATCATCTTCAATCTGTAAGCTAAGAACACTTGCAAAAGTATTATTCCCTTTGCAATAAGTAGATTTTCAGAAACAAAAAAATTATATGAACCGTGCAAAATAATTGGAAGTAAAACAGTATAACCTATAAATTTATTATCCCCTGTTTTAGAATAAAACTCAAAAAAGTATCCCATTATAATTCCATTAAATATATGCATGGGAACTGCTGTGAACGCTCTGAGAAATGCTATTTCAAATGAAGCACCTGATGGATTAAAAACATATCCAAAGTTTTCATAGACAGCAAAACCTAGTGAGATAAATAAAGCAAATATAACGATATCAAATTTTTTTAATTTTTTTTGAGTTGGCAAATAAAACAATAAAGCAAAGAACTTTAACAATTCCTCTACTAAACCTCCTGCAAAGAAACCAACTAATAAAGCATTGTTGATTGGATTATTATTAGAAAAAGTTTGTAATACGTACGTATTTAAGTAACCGGCGGGAAAGCAGATAAGAATTCCTAATCCAAAAGCTTTGGCAATAAAAAATTTTGAGTCTTTAAATCTATTAGCAAAGTAGAAGAAACAACCAACAATAATCGCAGGTAAAAGTGTAAAGAATAAAATCTTCACTTACGTCTGATCTGTTTTAACCTTTTTCCACTCTGAGTAAATATAAAGAATGTAATCGCTATGATAAGGATCACAGCCCACCAATAATCTAAATAACTTTTTTTGTTACTAGATGGAGTAAAATTACTCTTACATTTTTCGACAGTTGCGATTTCCTTTCCAGAGCCCATATAATCCCATTTAGTAATGGTTTTCTTTTCCAAGTTAACTTCCATTACCACGACTTTATAAATATCAGATGCTTTTTTATCAAACTTACTCATTGGAAAAACAGTTTCCCTTGTGGTGTAAAGTTTATTGTTCTTTTTATTTAAATAAAAATCATATGGTCCCCATTTTTTTATTTTTTTAGTTTCAGCAAATTTTCTTTCTGTAATTCCAGTAAGTTTATTAAGATCAAAAGATCTATTAACGTATATATATTTTTTGTTTTGTTTTTTTAAATGTTCTTTTTCATTATAATTAGTTTTCAACGCCTCTGTCCATTTTTCCCAGCCCGGATCACTAATTAATTTACAATTTGTAAAATTTATAACTTTAGCATTTATACTTGTTGGAAGAACAAATAAAAATAATACTAAAAAAATTATATTTTTTTTCTGCTTAATTCGCATGTGCCTGTGGTTTGTAAAAACCATGAAGTTTTGTTTCCACTATATGTTTCTGACTCGTATAAACCAGAAAATCTATTTAGATTAAATATTTCTCCTTTGTCATTTGGGCTATTAAATTTACAGACGTATTTTATTTCACTTTCAGTAAATGTGCCTAGACCTGGACCACATTTACCCCCTGTTTCAGAACTTCCTTTAGGTCTGACAATTATATTTTTGTCATCAAAGAATTCAATTACTAATGTCCATCTACTTGGTTCAGTTTCAGTATAGTCAACTTTACCTGTTTGGTAATCACGTGTGTTAAAATTAGTTGTATAACATAGCAATGTTACATCAGCTAAAATCTGTGTAGAAATTAAAAAATATGTTAAAATTATATAAATGATTTTTTTCATGACACACTGGTGACACAGTAAAAGAATTTCTTATTATTTTCTAGCAAATATTATCAAGGGTTTAAGATGAATTTGGCGGTCCCAAGGGGAATCGAACCCCTCTTTGTTGGATGAAAACCAACTGTCCTAACCGATAGACGATGGGACCATTTTTTTGAAAGTCTTATTAACAGAAATATCATCAATAATAAACTCTACATTTGATTGCCCCCTCCACTCATTTAGGGATAATTTTCCAGCAATATTAAATGATTTATTATTTTTTTTGATTAGATAAGCTCCAAGGTCATTCTCTACCGCATTAAATGCTATAGATTTAATTGTTGATCCATCTTCACCTATCAAAACTGATTTTACGTGTTTATCTGCTACAATTTTTCCATTTATAGTTTTTAAGTCTTCTATAATGAATTTAGGTTCAGGATTTCCTGAACCAAAAGGAGATAACAAGGCAATTTTATTATAAAATTCTTTATTAACTGCAGATGGTGCAATAATGCTGTCAAGTAGAAGAGGTTTTTTAATTGCCAAGTTGCTACTTCTCTTGATAAATTTTTTAAAAATAAAATCTTTGAATTTTTCGATATTTTCTTTTTTTATAGAAAATCCACCAGCCATTTTATGACCGCCTCCTTTAAGCAAAATATTCTCTTGAGCAGCAGAGATAATAACCGACCCAATATCAAAACCTATTACTGATCTTGCAGATGCTTTTCCTATACCATCTGTAATTGAGATGATTATCACAGGCTTATTAAATTTATCTTTTAATCTAGCTGCAACAATTCCAATAATTCCCTCATGCCAATTTGAACCAGATAAAACTAATACTGGATCATTTGAATAATCCTTAGTTTCATTTAAAATTTTTTGCAAAAGGTCTTTTTCAAGCATTTGTCTCTCTTTATTATACTGATCTAATTCATTTGCTAATTTAAAAGAGTCTTTTGGACTCTTATTTAAAAGTAAATTAGCACCGTGAGAACATTTTCCAACTCTACCACCAGCGTTAATTCTAGGCCCAATCATGTATCCAATATGATATGTAGAGGGATTAGATTCTATTTTGCAAATATCTATTAAAGTTTTTAATCCTAAATTTTTTTTTGATTTAATTATTTTTAAGCCTTGTTTTACAATTGCTCTATTTAAACCAATTAAAGGAACAACATCACAAATTGTTCCAAGAGAAACTAGGTCCAAATAATTTATTAGATTTGGTTCCTCTATATTATTTTTTTTAAACCAATCTAAAGATCTTAATTCTCTGTTTAGGGAAACAAGAAACATAAAAGCGACACCTGCTGCGCATAAATATTGTAAATTAGATTTATCATCTAATCTATTAGGATTTACTACAGAAAAAGCACTAGGTAATTTTACTTCAGATTGATGGTGATCGAGAACAATAACATCTATTTTTTTTTCTTTGGCATATTTTATAGCATCAAATGACAAAGTTCCACAATCAACAGTAAAAATTACTTTCACATTTTTATTTATAAGCTGTTCAAAACTCTCAATGGATGGCCCATATCCCTCTTTTTTTCTATCAGGAATGTAAACTTCATAATCTAAATTTAATTCAGAAAAATAATTCCCTAACAAAGCTGTTGAGGTGGCACCATCTACATCATAATCACCGAATATTCCTATTTTTTCTTTTTCTTGAATAATTTTTACTGATCTCAATGTTGTTTTCGCCATATCAATTAAATTATTAGGATTAGGAAGAAAATTTTTAATTGACGGGTCTAAAAAAGATTTTATTTCCTCTTTTTTAATATTCCTTATAGATAAAAGTTTCGATGTAATTTCATCTAAAGAGAAATTTTCTTTGAAATAAGTTAAATCATCTTGATTATATTGTTTTAAAATCCAATTTTTTCCACTTATTGAAAGTGAGTTCATTTATTGTAAATATTAGTAACAGATTTTATTATTTTTTGGCTTTTATGAAGAACAAAAGTATTTACTTCAAATTCATTTCCCAAATCTTTGACACCTTTGGCTAGATCTCCAGTAGTTACTCCCGTAGCACAAAAAATAACATCACCTTTAATCATGTCATCAATATAATATTTTTTATTAAAATCATTAATACCTAGTTTTTTTGCACGTATTCTTTCATCATCATTAAGAACTAATTTACCTTGCATTTGTCCTCCATAGCAGGAAAGAGCAGCAGCAACTATCACTCCCTCGGGAGCTCCTCCAGTGCTGTAATAAATATCATTTTTAGGATTGTCTCCAATTACACTAAGCGCACCTGCAATGTCTCCGTCAGTAATATAATTTATTTTCACATTCATATTAGTTAATTTATTGACGATATTATCGTGCCTTGGTCTTTTAAGAACGCAAACATTTATTTCTGAGATTTTTTTAGATTTAGCATCAGCTAGTAACTTAATATTTTTTTCTACACCATAATCTATATCTAACAAATTTTTGGGTAAATTAGATCCGATCACAATTTTTTCCATATAAGTATCAGGCGCAGACAATAAGCATCCCTTTTCAGAAATTACTAATACAGAAAAAGCATTAGGTTGACCATTAGCTGTAAACTTAGTGCCCTCCAATGGATCTACAGCTATATCAAATTTTGGCCCATTCAAAGTCCCAAGCTTTTCTCCAATATACAACATAGGCGCTTCGTCCATTTCTCCCTCACCAATCACTACAGTTCCTTCCATATTAATCTTATTAAGTTCTCTTCTCATAGGGTCAACTGCCCCTTTATCTGCTGCTATTTTATCTTTTTTACCAACAAATTTAGACGCACCAATAGCTGCTTTTTCTGTTACTTTAATAAATAAGTTTAAAAATTTTTTATCAATTGACATTAATATTCATCAATTCGAATTAATTTAGGCTTTGTCTTAACAAAACTTTTTTTAGACACCTCTTTAATTACTTTGCTTAAGGATTTATTTTTTGAATTATGAGTCACTATAATTATTGACGAAATTTTTTTGTTTTTGTTTGGATCTTGAACCAATCTTTTAATCGAAACTTTATTTTTTGAAAAAATATTTGTAATATTTGATAAAACACCTGGTTTATCAATTACCTCAATTCTCAAATACGCAGAAAAAGTCCGATCTTCTATACTTGCAAAAGATAATTTTTTTCTCTCCTTGCTTGATACTGAGAATGGAAACTTTACGTTACCTCTTAATATAGATGAAATATCTGAAACTAAAGCAGAGGTTGTCGCTGCAGGTCCAGCACCCTCACCCTGAATAATACTTTGTCCAACAGGCTTTCCGTCAATAATAACTGCATTTAAAACACCGTCTATGCTAGCAACGTATGAGTCTTTTTTTATTAATGTAGGATGAACTCGTTGATAAATTTTATTATTCAGTAATTCAGCAAAGCCTAGTAATTTAATTTTATATCCTAGTTTATTAGCATTATCTATATCAGATTTATCTATTTCTTTTATACCTTCAACATAGATTTTATCATTTAAAAAAGAATTAAAACACAAAGAAGTTAAAATTTTTAATTTTGAAGCAACATCATCACCATTTAAATCAGCAGAGGGATTAGCTTCCGCATAGCCTAGTTTTTTAGCATTGAATAAAACATCCTCGAAATTTTTATTTTCCTTATCCATCGATGAAAGTATATAATTAGATGTACCATTAAAAATTCCATAAATTTTTGAAATCTTATTTGCAATAAGTCCCTCTTTTAATGATCTTATAATTGGAACCCCACCACACACTGAAGCTTCAAATTCTAAATTAACTCTATTTTTTTCTGCAATTTTTGATAATTGATCTCCATATTTAGCTATCAATGCTTTATTTGCAGTTACTACATGTTTTTTATTTTTAAGTGCATTAAAAACTAACTTTTTTGCAGGTCCCTCGGCTCCACCAATAAGCTCAATAATCAAATCAACATCATTAATTTTTGTGGCATCTAAATAATTTTTTAACCATTGGTTTTTTTTTAT
>CACKWP010000011.1 GCA_902603945.1 uncultured Pelagibacteraceae bacterium | reverse complement strand
AGAATTTAGAGGTTTAAAACTAGGCTCAAACCTTGTTAATCACGCCATTGCCAGCGCATCAAGAAAAAATCCAGAAAGAATGTGGGTTCATACTTGTAGCTTAGATCATAAACACGCGCTGCAAAATTATAAATCAAAGGGTTTTGAAATATTTAAAGAGGAAGAGATCGATTTCGTTGCTTAATTCATCTCTGGAATTTTGAAAGTTCCTTTTTTAAAAACATCATTTTTAGCAACAATGTTTAAAGAGAAATTTATATTATTGTTATACTGGTCAATTATCTGCCAACCTTTTAAATCTAACGTTTTCTTGTCAAAGAAGACTGTTATCTCGTTATTATCCAAATAAACTAACTTTATAATTTGATCAGATAATTCTAACTTTCCAGATTTTACAATTTCTAAAAGTTTATCTTTATATAAAATATTTAGGAATGGAGATTTTGAAATGGGATAAAAGTAAGTTTTGTTGTACCTCTTTTGTGTAATTGCTAATCTTTTTTTATTTATTATTAATTCTTTTTTTTTATCATCAAAATAATCACACTTTAATTTTCCAGGAAATTCTAAAAGGCAACTCCCCTTCTCAATTCTGTCATTAATTATTTGATCAAAGGTAAATTCTAAAGAATTTAGATTGTTTAATTGATTGATTATTTGACCTTTTTCTTCTGCATAGAGATTAACTGATAATAGAGTATAAATTATAAATATTTTAAAGAACTTCACGCTTACCAACATGATTTGCTTTACTGACAATGCCTTTTTCTTCCATCATATCAATAATTCTAGCTGCCCTATTATACCCAATCTGTAATTTTCTTTGCAAGAAACTTGTAGAGGCCTTACCTTCTGATTTAATCATTTCAACTGCTTGAGAATAAAGCTCGTCGCCATCCCCGTCCCCATCTATTGTTGAGGAAACTTCGTTATTTGTTTGAGTAGTAATTTCCTCCATATAGTCTGGTTCACCTTGTGCTCTGATGGAGTTAACTATTTTCTCTATTTCGTTTTCTGAAACGTAAGGACCGTGAATTCTAACAATTCTATTTGCTGATGACATAAACAACATGTCACCTTTACCCAATAACTGTTCTGCACCCTGCTCTCCTAATATTGTTCTACTATCTATCTTAGAACTCACTTGAAAAGAAACTCTTGTTGGAAAGTTTGCTTTAATTGTACCCGTGATGACATCAACACTTGGTCTTTGTGTTGCCATGATGATATGAATTCCTGCAGCTCTTGCCATTTGTGATAATTTTTGAATGTAGTTTTCGATTTCTTTGCCAGCCACAAGCATCAAATCTGACATCTCATCAACCACTACTACAATAAAAGGCATCTTTAATTTATGTTTAGCATTGTAACCATCAATGTTTCTTACTCCAACTTTGCTCATAAGCTTGTATCTGCTATTCATTTCTTTCACAGTCCAAGCTAGAGCAGATGTTGCTTTCTTTGCATCGGTAATTACTGGAGTTAATAAATGAGGAATACCTTCATAAGTCGATAGCTCTAACATCTTAGGATCAATTAAAATAAATTTACAAAGATCAGGATTTAATTTGTAAAGCAATGAAACAATAATCGTATTAATACAAACTGATTTTCCTGATCCTGTAGTTCCAGCAATTAATAAGTGAGGCATTGAAGTAAGATCTCCAACGATAGGCATGCCAGATATACTTTTTCCAAGTGCTATAGGTAATTTTATATCTTTCTTTTGAAACTTTTCATAAGAGATTATTTCTCGAAGTGATACACTTTCTCTTGTCTCGTTTGGTATCTCTATACCTACTGTATTTTTACCTGGAATTACCGAAACTCTTGCAGATGTTGAACTAGTATTACGTGCTAAATCCTCGGATAAATTTATTATTTTTGAAACTTTTACACCTGGTGCTGGTTCAAACTCATATAAACTAACAACAGGACCATTATTGATAGCTTTAATTTTTCCATCAATACCAAAATCTAAAAGAATTTTTTCCATAAACTCACCATCAGGACGATTTTTATTTAATTCCGAAGCATTTAATTTAGTAGAACTTTTGTCTAAAAAATCTATTTCTGGAAGTTTGTATTTTGATTTTAGACTAGTTGCTCGTTTTTCTGATTGAGTTAAGTCACCAAAAGAGAATGATTGTTGTGGCCTTTCAATGATTTCACTTTTATCTTCTATGGGATCTACTTCTAAATCTATATCAGGAATAGTATTTTCTTTTCTTCTAAACAACGAAGAAATTATAGAAAAAGTCCCAGTAATTATTTTCTTTATATTTAAATCTGCTGAAAAAATAAAAAATATTAGAGTAAGCAATAACAAACCATAAGCAGAGTAAGTGTTATCAATATATGGAAACCATGTACTTAAAAACTCATAACCAATCTTTCCAACAAAACCCGAGTTACCATTATCGATAAGCCAGAACGAATTATTAAAGGTGATATAAATAAAAATTGTTCCTAAGATCAAATAAGAAACCACTAGAAATAATTTTAAAACTATTCTTTTGATTTCTTTTTGAATGATTAAATTAATTCCCCAGAATAAAAAATTAGCTATAATTAAAAATGAAACGAGACCAAAACTCTGCAGAAGAAAATCTGCTATACTACTGCCATAGATCCCAAAGAAATTTTTAATCTCAAACTCTCTATCACCATAGACAAATGAAGGATCTTCTGGCGAATATGTTGTAAAAGCTATTGCTAGACCAATACTCGTTGAAATTAAGATTAATCCTATAAATTCAAAGGTTCGTTTTTTTAAAAAATTTGTTACACTATTTAAAAAGTTTGTATTCATATCGAATCGTTTTACGTACTTTTTACCATTTTTATGAAAGTGAGAAAAATTTAAATATGAAAAAACAGAAAATTTGCATAGTTGGAGACGGTCTTTCAGGTTTAATGACTGCTTTAGCATTAAACAAATTAAAAGGTTTAGAAGTTCATTTAATATCTGGAAAAAATAAGCATTTTAAAGATAGAAGAACCACAGCTATTTCTGCCTCTAATTACGAGTTTTTTAATAAAGTCATAGATAAACTCGACAAAAAATCATTTTGGCCTTCCAAAAAGATTGATCTTTTCTACGAGACAAAAGATCAGAACATGAATTTCTTAAACTTTAATGAAGATAGCAAAAATCTTATGTACGTTTTCGAGAACAATAAAATCAAAGAAATTCTAATTAAAGAAATTAAAAAGAAAAAAATAAAAACTATTCAGAAAAATATAAATGAATTTAAAGATTTAGATGGTTATGAAATTAAAATATTATGCTTAGGAAGATCCTCAAAAATCTATCAAAGTATAGTTGATAAAAGATCTTTAAATAAAGATTACAAAGAAATTGCTATCACAGGGTATGTAAAACATAATTTAAAAGATTTAAATACTGCTCAATATTTTTTTAAAGAAGGACCATTAGCAATACTCCCCTTTTCAAAAAATAATTTTTCATTTGTGTGGAGCGTAAATAAAGATTTTCCGACAAAGGATATTAACTCCATTGTTAAATCTAAAATTTCTAAAGTTTTAAAAACAAATAAAATACAGGTTTCAAATCAGCAATCTTATCCGCTGATGCTAAATTTAAAAAGAACCTATTATAAAAATGATATTCTTATTCTAGGTGAAGGATTGCACACTGTTCATCCCGTAGCAGGTCAAGGTTTTAATCTTGTATTGAGAGATATTAATAAATTACAAAAGATTTTTAAATATTACACAGAATTAGGCATGTCTTTAAAAAGTACTCCTGCCCTTGAAGAATTTACAAATAATAGAAAATCCGAGAATATTATTACTGGTATAGGAATTGATCTAACTCATAATTTTTTTAAGCAAAATAAATTTTTAGATCCATTTAAAGAAACAATTTTGAAAAATATTTCGAAAAGTGATACTCTTAAAAAAATAAGCAAATTTATTTCTAATCAAGGTTTCTCAATTTAATTCAATGAATATTTACGCGCTTTCATCAGGCAGAGGTCCGTCAGGAATAGCTATCGTTAGAATCTCAGGTAAAGACACCCTTAAAGTTTGTAAGAATTTAACTAAATTAGAAGAAATTAATTCTAATGAGGTCAATTACTGTAAATTCTATAACCCTAAAAACGATAAAATAATAGATCCGGAGGCTTTATTATTGTGGTTTCCCGGGCCTAATAGTTATACTGGTGATGATTTAGCCGAGTTTCAGATCCATGGAAGTAATGCTGTTATCAACGCTTTATTGAAGGCACTTTCAGAACAAGAAAATTGTAGATTAGCTGAACCAGGTGAATTTACAAAGATAGCTTTTCAAAATGATAAAATCGATCTTTTAAAAGCCGAAAGTATAGGTGATTTAATTCATGCAGAAACAGAGCTTCAAAGGGATCAAGCTGTTAAACTAGTTCAAGGTAATGCTTCAAATTACTATAATGATTTAAGAGAAAAAATAATAAAATCATTGGCTTTTATAGAAGCTAAAATAGATTTTGCTGAGGAAGATTTACCTGAAAAGGTTTTAAAAGATGCTCACAATTCAATAAAAGAAATTCATTCAGAAATATCTAAAATTATTGAAGATAATAAAGTTGGAGAAAAAATTAGAGATGGGTTTAGAGTTTCAATTACAGGAGAGGTAAACGCAGGAAAATCATCTTTGTTGAACTTGCTTTCAAAAAGAGAAGTGGCAATTGTTTCAGATGAAGCCGGTACAACAAGAGATGTTATAGAAACCTATTTAAATTTAGATGGCTATCCTGTAATTTTAGCTGATACCGCTGGTATAAGAGAATCTAAAAACGAAGTTGAAAAAAAAGGTATTTCTTTAGCTTTAGGCAAATCAAAAGAAGCAGATTTAAATATTGTAGTAATAGATAATTCATCTAAAAAAATTAATAAAGAAATACAGAGTATGATTAATAAAGACACTATAATTCTCTTAAATAAATCAGATGTTTCAGATAAGCAAAATCATAAATTTGATGTTGACACTGTTTTAGCTTCAGTAAAAAATAATAATAATATCGATAAATTGATAAATTTAGTTAAAGCGAAGCTAAGTAAAAAATTCACATCTAATAATAGTACTTTAATTACTAGAGAAAGGCATAGAATTAAGCTTAAAGAATGTCTTAAAGAGATAGAAAAGTTTCTTAAGAAAGATCCAACCAAAGACCTTGAACTTGCTGCAGAAGACCTAAGAATGGCTACACAACATCTTGGAAGCATTGTTGGTAAGGTTGATGTCGAGGAAATCCTTGGATCTATATTTAAAGACTTTTGTATAGGTAAATAAAATATCTCTTGTATTCCTGATATACCGCGTTACATTCATTTTATGACTAAACAAAGCTATGATGTCGTAGTAATAGGGGGTGGACATGCTGGATGTGAAGCAGCGGCAGCATCCGCTAGAATGGGCGTAAATACTGCTCTTTTTACACATAAAATAGAGACAATCGGTGAGATGTCCTGCAATCCTGCTATTGGAGGACTTGGAAAAGGGCATCTTGTAAGAGAAATAGATGCTTTAGATGGTGTAATGGGCGTTGTAGCTGACAAATCAGGTATTCAATTCAGATTATTAAATAGAAGCAGAGGACCAGCTGTGCAAGGTCCACGTACTCAGTCAGATAGAGCTCTCTACAAAGAGAATATGCAAAAGATTTTACTAAATTACAAAAACTTGGAGGTAATTGCAGATCCAGTTATTAAATTTTTATTTGAGGGAGATAAAATTATAGGTTTTGTATGTCAAAGCGGAAAAGAAGTGAGGACTAAGGAACTTGTATTAACTACTGGTACATTTCTAAATGGATTAATACATATAGGCGAAACTCAAATACCAGCAGGTAGGTACGATGAGAAAGCGTCTACCGGTTTAAGTGAACAATTAGCAAAATTTAAAATGCAAATAGGAAGATTAAAGACAGGAACTCCACCAAGACTAGATGGTAGCACAATTAATTATGATGATTTAGAAATGCAGCCAGCTGATGATGACCATTATTACTTTTCTTTCCTTACAAATAAAATTGATAACAAACAAATCAAATGTGGAATGACTTATACTAATAACGAAGTCCACAAAATCATTAGCGACAATATTTCTAGAAGTGCAATGTATTCAGGAAACATTAAAGGAGTTGGACCTCGTTATTGTCCTTCCATTGAAGATAAAATTGTTAAGTTCAAAGAGAAACAACAGCATCAAATCTTTCTTGAACCCGAGGGATTAAAGGACAATACTATTTACCCAAATGGTATATCTACTTCCCTTCCAGAAGAGATTCAGCTCAAAATATTAGCTAAAATCAAGGGTTTAGAGCAGGTTAAGATGAAAAGAGCAGGGTATGCTATAGAATACGATTATGTAGACCCAAGAGAGCTTAATGCCACTTTAGAAACCAAAAAAATTAAGTCATTATTTTTAGCAGGACAAATTAATGGTACTACTGGTTATGAGGAAGCTGCAGCTCAAGGTTTAATAGCTGGAATCAATGCAGCTTTAAAAATTAAAAATAAATCTGAGTTTGTTTTAGATAGATCAACTTCTTACATTGGTGTGATGATTGATGATTTAATAACAAAAGGTGTTACGGAACCTTATCGTATGTTTACCTCTAGAGCAGAATATAGATTAACTTTAAGAGCTGATAACGCAGATCAGAGATTAACAGATCTTGGTATAAATTTGGATTTAGTAGGACCTGAAAGAAAAAATATATTTTTAGAAAAGAAAAAAAATATTTATTCACTAAATAATTTTTTAGAGACGAATTTCTTGACTCCTAATGAAGCAAAAAAATATGATATTAAAATTGCTATGGACGGAGTCAAAAGATCATGTCTAGAAGTTATGGGTCAACGAAAAGTAAATATGGCTAAAATAAGACAAATATTTAGTGACATCCCTGCATTTCCTGTCTCAATAGAAAAGCAGGTTGTAACAGATGCTCATTATATGGGATACCTGAAGAGACAGGAGCGAGATATTAAGTCTTTTAAGAAAGATGAGTCAGTTATCATTCCTGAGAGTATAAATTATGAAAACTTAAGTGGTTTATCTAACGAGGTTAAGACAAAGCTTATTTCTATAAGGCCTAAAACGTTAGGACAGGCAATTAGAATAGACGGTATCACCCCTGCAGCTATAATAATATTATTATCTCACATCAAAAAGTTAAAATTTAAAGCTACTGCTTAATGCAGGATCAAGAAGTTATAAGCACTCTTCGAAACCAACTTAATTTTAGTGCAAAAAATATATCTGACTTAAAAATATTTATAAATGAATTACTTAGAGCTAATAAAAAACATAATTTTATCTCCAAAAGCACTGAAAACGTTATTTGGCACAGACATATCCTTGATTCAGCCCAACTAGTAAAATTTATTGATTTTTCAAAAAGTTCTTTGTCAGATTTAGGCTCTGGAGCAGGTTTTCCAGGCTTGATTTTAGCTTTATTTAACAAAAACAAAGACTTTCACGTGAAATTATATGAAAAATCACCAGTTAAAAGAGCTTTTTTGAGATATATCAGTGATAAATTATCCTTAAAAGTAGAAATTCTTGGTAATGTTTATGAAAATTCTATTGATACAGACTACATAGTTAGTCGAGCTTTTAAAAAATTAGAGGTGATAATACAAGTTTCACGTGAAATCGCTAAAAAGTCACATAAATTGCTAATTCTGAAAGGTCAAAACGCACAGGAAGACATAAAAAAAGCTTTCAATAAGGAAAAATACGATTATAAACTTGAAAACAGCATAACAAATGAAGACTCTAAAATAATTATAGTCGATTTTAAAAAATGACGACAACAATTTCGGTGATTAATCAAAAGGGTGGAGTAGGAAAAACTACAACGGTAATAAATTTAGCTGCTTCACTGTCCATTATGGGTCAAACTAATCTTGTTATAGATTTAGACCCACAGGGGAACGCTACAACAGGATTTGGTAAAAGTAACAGTGATGAAGATAAAAATATTTACAATTTATTAATCAAAAAAATTAATCTTGGACAGGCAATTCAAAAAACTAATATACAAAATTTAGATATCATTGGATCACATGTAAATTTATCTGGATTAGAAGTTGAAACAGCAAATGATTCTAAAAGAGCATTTGTTTTAAAAGAAATATTATTATCAGAAAAATCAGGTTTACTTAAAAAATATGACAACATATTCATAGATTGTCCGCCTTCATTAAGCTTACTCACAATTATGTCCTTAGTGGCATCGGATGAGTTATTAGTTCCTTTGCAAACAGAGTTTTTTGCTTTGGAAGGAATTACACAGCTTGTTAAGACTATTGATAGAATAAAAGAAAATCTTAATCCAACACTTTCAATAAGAGGAATTTTGTTAACAATGTTTGACAAAAGAAATAAGCTTTCATCAGAAGTAGACAGGGAGGCAAGAAATTATTTTAAAGATAAAGTTTATAAAACTGTTATTCAAAGAAATGTGAGATTATCAGAAGCCCCTTCACATGGTCTACCATGTGTTATTTATGATAAAAGTTGCGTTGGTAGTAAGGCTTATTTTCAATTAGCTGAGGAATTTAAAAATAAATTAGTGAGTGCTGCATGAGTGGAAAAAAGAAAGGATTAGGTCGAGGTTTGTCAGCGCTCTTTGGTGATGAAAAACCTAAAGAGAAACCACAAGAAATTAACCAAACAAACACTGTTTCCATAAGCGATTTGAGCAGAAATCCATATCAACCAAGACAGCATTTTAGAGAGGAAAAACTTGAAGAATTGGCTAATTCTATAAGGAAAAATGGCATTATCCAGCCGATAGCAGTAAGAGAAAGCAAATCTCAATCTGGAAAATATGAAATCGTTGCTGGAGAAAGAAGATGGTTAGCAGCTCAAAGGGCTGGATTACACGAAATACCAGTTACTATTTTAGATCTAACTGATGTGGAGTCCTTAGAGGTTGCGATTGTAGAAAATATACAAAGAGATGACTTAAATCCGATAGAAGAAGCTAGAGGTTATAAAAGATTAAATGAAGAGTTTAAATACGATCATGAAAGCATTTCAAAACTCATGTCAAAAAGTAGAAGTCACATAAGTAACACTTTGAGATTATTAACTTTACCTAGTGATGTTATTGCAATGTTGGAGGAAGGGACATTATCATCCGGTCAGGCAAGACCCCTCATTGGTATAAGTAATGCTTCGTCTATAGCGGAAGAAATAGTTTCAAAAAATTATAGTGCTAGAAAAGTTGAATATTTAACTAGAAACAAAAAAGGTTCAAATAGAGAAAAGGTTGTTGATACAAATATTCTTAAAGCTCAGGAAAGAATTGAAAAAATATTAGGATTAAAAGTTAATATATTAAATAAGAAAAATAATTCTGGTAAAATAACAATCGAATATAAAGATCTTGAACAATTTGAACTTGTTTCTGATCTTTTAACTAAGCATTAGCTAATAAACAAATATCTAATAAAAGTTTTTTAATTAATAAGTTTTTATTTATTTCTGCATTAGATTTTATGACAACTTCAGCACTATAGGTTTTAGAGATTGCAGTGTTTAGCTTTTCAAAATTCCATAATTTAGCTTGATCTGTAAAATTCTTTTTATCTTTCCAAAATATAGGTGGCCGTATTTTGTCTATTGCATTAGATAAACCCCCAATTTTAGCCATTTTAGCTACCTCTTTAAGTTTGCTTAGCCTTTGATTAAGAATTGTTAAGTACAATGGCATTTTTTCAGTTTCAAAAACAGTAGTGCTTAATAACTTGTTTGTTTTTGATTTATTCCCATTAATAGCGCTATCTTTTACATTTTCAAATTCGTTATCAGTTTCTAAGTTTAGGAGCTTATCTAATAGACCAGCATCAATTTTTTTATCTATAAATAAAGTTCTTATTTTATCTACTTCATTATTTATTTTTGATCTATCTAAATTACCATTTTCAATAATTTTATTGATTATCTGGGGAGTTACTCCAGAGTAACTTTTTAATTTAAAAGAGATAATTTTTTTAATTGTGGTTTCATTATCTTTGTAACAAGGAACAATATCTAAATCTTTTGTATTTTCAAAGTGACTTCTAATTTTGGATTTTTTTTCTAAAATTCCGCTAAATAAATAAATTAAATTACCGTTTTTATTAAGCTGAATATCTTTAACAATATTCAAAAATTTATCACTTATATTAATTATAAAAATTGTTTTTTTATCATCAAAAAGTGAAATATTATTTATTTCATCAAAAATAATTCTATCATTTTTTATTATTTCGTCTTGTGAAAATTTTAGCACATTTTTATTTCTTTTTATTATTTGATCTTTGAATTCGTCTATAAGACCCAGGTTTTCACCATAAAATAAAACAATTTTATTTTTTAAATTATCAAAATTTTGCTCTATTAAATAACTTTTATGAATCATTACTATAATTTGCCAAAGCTTCTATTATTTGTTCAGAAATACTCATAGTTAATAAGTCAACTAATTTTTTTTCATTATTAAGAGTATCAGAGTGTTTTGAGCCTACGTTAAAATCTCCATTTTTTGTAAATGTATATTTCTTTGATTTCATATTTGATAGATCAACTAACTCTACCTTAGATACAATTTTAACATTGTGTTTAGTTATTTGATTTTTTACATTTCTTTCTTTAATGGATTTAGTTTTATTAGTGTTAATATTGATCTTTACGAGATTATTTTCTTCCGCTCCTGATATCAAAGAAAGTTTATTTTTTAAGTTATAGCTTATTTTTTTGTCACCAGTGCTAACAATTTCATCTATTTTAAAATTGATTTTATTATCTACAATTTTGTAGCCACAACTAAATAAAAATAGTGCTGTTGTAATAATATACAAAAAATTTATCTTCATTATTTTTTTATTATATAATTTAATATTTTATCCTCGACAAATATAGTTTTTAAAATTTTTTTATTCTCAATAAATTTTTTCGCTTTTGAACTGTGATTAATAATTTTATTTATCTCGTCTTTATTCATTTTTCTTTTAATTGTTAAAATATCCCTGGTTTTACCATTAACTTGTACTGCAAATTTTATTTTTTCATTAGTATCGGTTTTTATTTCAGGCCAATTATTAACATCTTTGCATTTTAATTTTTCGAGACATTCTAAAGCAATATGTGGAGTAAAAGGTATCATTAGTTTCATCATTTTTATCAAATTATCTGTAAGACAATTATTGCTTATTTCTAAATTGATATTTTTAATAAAAAATTTATAAATTTCGTAAAAATGAGCGATAGCCACATTAAATTTGAAATCTTCTATAGTTTTATCTATTTTTAATGCTAAACTGTCTAATTCAGCTGTGAATTGTACGCAAAGCTTTTCATTTATTTTTTTTTCTTTTCTAGATCTAATTTGATAATTTAAATCCCAAATTTTTTGTAAAAATTTATTTGATGAGGAGACACCAGAGTCTGACCACTGAACATCTTTTTCTGGAGGACTGTCAGAGAGTATAAACCATCGTACAGCGTCAGCACCATAAAGTTCGATCATTGTCTCCGGATCAATTGTATTTTTTTTAGACTTAGACATTGACTCTGGAGGGCCAATGATTACCTCTTTTTTGTCAGTTTTGCTTACAGCTTTGTTTGCAGATATTTTTTCAATTTCATCTGGATAGAGCCAATTTCCTTCTTTGTCTTTGTAGGACTCATGACAAACCATTCCTTGTGTAAATAAATTTTTAAAAGGTTCAGATAAATTTATATTTTTATAATATTGATTGATACTTTTCATAAAAAAACGTGAGTACAATAGATGCAAAATAGCATGTTCCACACCTCCTATGTATTGATCTACAGGCATCCAATATTTAATCTTTTCCTCCTCAATTGGACCTTTTTTGTATTTTGGCGAGCAAAATCTTAGAAAATACCATGATGAATCTACAAATGTATCTAGTGTATCAGTTTCACGAGTTGCTTTTTTTCCACTTGGTTTATGTAAAGTATTTTTCCATGTTGGATGTTTTTCTAAAGGATTACCTTTATAATTTAAGTCAATATCTTTTGGCAAAAGTATAGGTAATTCCTCTTTTTCAACAGGCACGACTTTACCGTCCTCTAGATAAATCATAGGAATGGGACATCCCCAATATCGCTGTCTAGATATTCCCCAATCTTTAAGTCTATAAAGTATTTTCCTTTTACCTATCCTCTTTTTTTCAATTTCATTAATTATTTTTTCTTTGGCTTCTTTTATCTCTAAATTATTTAAAAAATCGGAATTTATGATTTTACCGTTTTCAGTGTAAGCTTGTTTTAAAACTTCATCATTCCCATCGGAGACTACTTTTATGATTTCGAGATTATATTTCTTTGCAAAATCAAAATCTCTTTGATCATGGGCTGGACACCCAAATATTGCACCAGTTCCATAATCCATAAGTACAAAATTTGCAAAATAAATTGGAATTTGTTTATCTTTTATAAAAGGATGTCTAGCAAATAAATTAGTGTTGAAACCAATTTTATCTGCATTAGCCAAGGCTTCCTCAGTTGTACCTGTTTTGTCACAATCCTTTTTGAATTTTATAAAATCTCCATTATTTAAAAAATTTTTACTTAAGGGATGATCATTCGATAGTGCTATAAAGCTTGCACCAAATATTGTGTCGGGTCTTGTTGTAAATACTGTGATTAACTTGTTTTCTTTAATGAGTTCAAAATCAAGTTCGCATCCATACGATTTACCTATCCAATTTTTTTGCATGAGCTTTACTTTTTCAGGCCATCCACTTAATTTTTCCAAATCTTTTAAAAGCGGATCAGCTAATTTCGTAATATTAAAAAACCATTGAGAAAGCTTTTTCCTTTCTACAACTGCATTAGATCTCCATCCTTTTCCATTTACAACTTGCTCATTAGCAAGTACTGTTTTTTCGACAGGATCCCAATTAACATAAGTTTCTTTTCTTGACACTAGACCCTGATTATAGAAATCTATGAAAAGCTCTTGCTGATGTTTATAATATTCCTTATCGCAAGTAGATATTTCCAAATCCCAATCGATAGATAATCCTAACAACTTTAATTGATTTTTCATTGTTTGAATGTTTTGATTTGTCCATTTTTCAGGATGAACATTATTCATTTTTGAAGCATTTTCTGCTGGTAATCCAAAAGCATCCCATCCCATAGGATGTAAAACATTGCAACCTTTAAGAAATTTAAATCGAGCTATAACATCTCCGATAGTATAGTTCCTTACATGTCCCATATGGATTTTGCCAGACGGGTAAGGAAACATTTCTAAACAGTAAAATTTTTTACCTTCTTTATTATAAAGTTTTTCCTTAGCAAATTTTTCTTGCCATTTTTTTTCAATTAAATGAAAATTTACTCTTTCCATTCGAAATTAATTTTTTTTATTTTTTTTATTTTTGTCAATTAAAGATGCTTTTTTAAGAATTGTTCGGTGTAATTCTTCTTGAATATTTGATTTATCCAAAAGTTGAATTTTACAATTTCCAGAATTTTTACAAACTCTTTGGTGGACAATTATTTTTATACTCTCGCTTCCGATGTTATTAGATAAAAATCTTACTGTAATTTTAATTGACTCATCTGAGCTAGCAGATGAATCAAAGTACCAATCTGTAATTATAACTCCTCCTGAGTAATCTACAGTTGTTAGTGGTAAAAAATCTAATGTTTCTAGAGATGCTCTCCACATTGGATTTGCTGTACTAAATTCATAATTAGTTCCTCTATTCAATATACCTCCTAATGAGGAACCTCGTCCCGTTTCGATATTTTTTCTGGCCCTTTCTTGTACATTTGTTGAGACCTCTCTTGTATCAACCTTTTTTGGTTTAAAAGCCCCGTTACAGGACAAAGTGAGCAAACAAACGATTGAAAGTAGAAAAATTCTTATCATTTTGACCTATTTTTAGTTTAAAGATCGTAGAAACACAAAATAATAGTCTAAAATCCTTTATTTTATTAGTTAAAACGTAAAGATATTTACTGTTGTATAATTACAACAGACATCAAAAAAGTCAATAAAATTCATAAATATTGAGATCTTGAGGAGGCGAAAATGTTATTTTGACGACGTTTATAATTATAAACAATAACAAAGGAAATATAATGAAAACAATAATCAAAACTTTATTAGTTTCTATCGCTTCTTTGTCTCTAATGTTTTCTGTTAATGCAGGTGAATTGACAGTTAACGGTACTGCAAAAGCTACATACAACGTAGGTAGCGGCAGTTCAGGAAACCAAGGTATCGGTATTACTAATGAACTAAATTTCACAGCAAGCGGTGAGATGGATAACGGTTACACATGGAGTTACTCTATGGAACTTGATCCAGCTTCAGGCGGAGCTGCGAACAATGACGACACACAAATCGTACTTGGCCTAAATGATATGGGTAAAGTAAAAGTTTGTGTATCTGAGTGTGGAAATAACAAAAAATACGCTTGGGATGCTTCAGCATATACATCAATGTCTGACACAGGAACAAGCTACGGTATAGTATATCCAGGTGACGCAGGTGCAGCTGGTACATCTACTATCCAATATCACACGCCAGAATTACCATTCGGTACAACAGCATCATTCGCATATAATTACAATATGGCTGGAGATGCAGCATCTGGAAACAATGCAGGTACAGGCGGTAATTCAAGAGAAGAATACTCTCTAGCAACAAAACCAATTGATGGTTTAACATTATCAGCTCATTACAATAAAGTTAATGACTACGATGATGGTGTAGGTACAGAGCAACAGTTAGAAGAAGGTGGTGCGTATGCTGCTAAATACTCTGCAGGTAACTTTACTGTAGGTTATGGTAGATCATTACAAGCTCCTGAAATCACAACTGCAGTAGCTGGTGGTGCAGATTTATCTGCAGCTGAATACTATGACAACACAGGTATGTCATTAGCATTCGCAGTTAATGATGATTTATCAGTGTCTTACACTAGAGAAATATCAGAAGTTAATTTAGCTAATAGCGGTACAGTAACTTATGATGTGGAAATGGACTCTGTTCAAGTTGCATATTCATTAGGTGGTGCTACTCTATCTATAGCTAGAGCTGATGTAGAAAATGTTAGTTATATTCAAAACAACGATCTTGAAGAAACTATCATAGCAATGACATTTGCGTTCTAAATTAGTGTTTAATGCTTAATTTAAAGGGGCGATTTATCGCCCCTTTTTTTTTACAAAAAAGTAATCAAACTAATTAATTCTATTTAAATTTTTTAACACTTTCTCGGGTATTTCTTTTTATTAAAGAGGACATTGCTATAGCTTCACATTCAACAATATTTAGTTTTTTTAAATTATTTA
>CACKWP010000010.1 GCA_902603945.1 uncultured Pelagibacteraceae bacterium | reverse complement strand
TCCAAGAGAAGTGATTTGGATAATAGGATTAATGATTTACTTACTAATGATGGCTGCTGCATTTATGGGATATGTTTTACCTTGGGGACAAATGAGTTTTTGGGGTGCGACAGTGATAACTAATTTGTTTAGTGCAATTCCCTTAGTTGGAGATAGCATTACAACTTGGCTATGGGGAGCTTATTCTGTTGATAATCCCACGCTAAACAGATTTTTTAGTTTACACTATTTAATCCCATTTTTAATTTTGGGCTTGGTGGTCTTACACATTTGGGCGCTACACGTTCCAGGAAACAACAACCCTGTTGGAATAGATATTAAGAAACCTTCTAAAGATACAGTTCCTTTCCATCCATATATAACGATAAAAGATGCTTTTGCATTACTTGTATTTATGATCATATTTGCTGGATTTGTTTTTTTTACCCCTAATGTTCTAGGTCACTCAGATAATTATATTCCTGCCAATCCATTAGTTACTCCTGCTCATATAGTCCCTGAATGGTATTTGCTTCCATTTTATGCAATTTTAAGATCAGTACCTGATAAACTAGGTGGTGTAATTTTAATGTTCAGTGCTATATTTATCTTATTTGTTTTACCTTGGTTAGATACTTCAAAAGTTAGATCCGCAGTTTTTAGACCAATTTATAGACAATTTTTTTGGATTTTAGTAATCGACGTCTTAATGCTTGGTTACGTTGGTGCAATGCCAGCAGAAGGAATTTATTTAGTTTTAGCTAGAGTGGGAACCGTTTATTATTTCCTTCACTTTATTGTTGTAATGCCAGTAGTTGGTTATTTAGAAAAAACAGATCCAATTCCTATGAGCATAAGCGAACCAGTATTAGCTGGCGGCGCTGAGCCGTCTGTAGCTAGGAAAGTAAATGATAAAGTCTAATCTAAAAATTGTATTTTTAGCATCTTTACTATTTATTTTATTTAAACCAATACAGAGCGCGGAGATGGTAGATCCAATTAAAGTCAATTGGAGTTTCAAAGGACTTACGGGTACTTTTGATAGAGCTTCGTTACAAAGAGGTTTTCAAGTATACAAAGAAGTTTGCTCTTCTTGTCATTCAATGCAGTATTTAAGTTATAGAAATTTAGGTGAACAGGGTGGGCCAGAATTTTCAGAGCAAGAGGTCAAAGCGATAGCTGCGAGTTTTGAAATACAAGACGGTCCAGATGATCAAGGGGAAATGTTTACAAGGCCAGGAAAACCTTCAGATAAATTTAAAAATCCTTACCCTAATGTTCAAGCTGCCATAGCTGCAAATGGTGGTGCTTATCCTCCTGATATGTCAGTATTAGTAAAGGCAAGAAAAGGCGGAGCAAACTACATTTACTCAGTGCTTGTTGGGTATGATGATCCACCTCCAGGAGTTACTTTGGATGAAGGGGTTTACTACAACAAGTATATGATTGGAAATAAAATTAAAATGCCAAACAATTTAACAGATGGTTTGGTGGAATATGCAGATGGAACTGAGTCATCTGTTGATCAAATGGCTAAAGATGTTACAACTTTTTTGGCGTGGGCTGCAGAACCAGAGCTTGAGGAGAGACACAAAACCGGTGTAAAGGTAATTATATATTTAATTCTTTTAACAATTCTTGTTTATCTAAGTATGAAAAAGATTTGGTCAAGGATTGACACGGAAATATAAAACATCTCCATCCTTAACAATATAATCCTTACCTTCGATTCTTAATTTTCCATTTTCTTTACATTTTTCTGCACTACCATATTTAATGAAATCCTCACAAGTTACAGTCTCTGCTCTTATAAAATTTTTTTCAAAATCTGTATGAATGACGCTAGCAGCTTTAGGAGCAGTAGTATTTTTTTTTATCGTCCAAGCTCTGCTTTCTTCTGGGCCGGAAGTAAAAAAGGTATCCAACGTTAAAAGATCATAACCTTCTTTTATAAGTTTATTAAGGCCTGTTTTTTTTAAACCAATATCTTGCATGAAAGTCTCTTTTTCAATTTTATCAAGACCTGACAGTTGATCCTCAATATCAGCACAAATATTTATTATTTTTTCATTGGGATATTTATTTTTTACTTGTTTTGTATAATCGTTTCCTTCAGATAAATTTTCCTCATCAACATTACAGACTATTATTTTAGGTTTAGTGCTTAAAAGGCCAATGTTTGAAAGAAATTTTTCCTCTTCTAAATCGTTTATAATTACCTCATGCCCTTTATTGAGTAAATTTAACTTTTCCTCCAAAATTCTAACTTGCTTTTCATCAAGTAATTTTCTTTTACTTTTTTCCAATTTTTTTTGAATTATGTCTAAATCTGACAGAATTATTTCAGTTTTGATAGTTTCAAGATCATCTGTGGGATTTATTTTTGAGTTTACATGGGTAATTTTCTCTGAGTCAAAACATCTTACTAAGTGTATTATTGCATCAACTTCTCTGATATGAGAAAGAAATTTGTTACCTAGCCCTTCACCTTTTGATGCCCCTTTTACTAAGCCTGCGATATCTACAAATGTAATATTGGTATAAATTTTTTTTTTAGAATTTGAGAGTTTTGCTAATTTATCTAATCTTTCGTCAACTACATCTACAACACCAATGTTAGGGTCAATTGTACAAAAAGGAAAGTTAGCCGCCTCAGCGTTTTTTGATGCTGTAAGCGCATTGAAAAGAGTCGATTTGCCAACATTTGGCAACCCAACTATCCCACATTTAAATCCCATTAAGATTTTGATTAACTTTGCTTGAGAAAAGATCTATTTTTTTTCCAATTAGTGTTGGTATTTGTTTTACAATATTTTCAGTAATCTCTTTTATTTTCTCTTCTTCATCTTCTTTGAAATCTTCAAGAACATGGTTATTAACTTTCTTTTTTTGTTTAGGGTGACCTATGCCTATTCTAACCCTTGAATAATCTTTTCCTATGAATTTATCTATAGACTCGATACCGTTGTGACCGGCACTACTTCCTCCAAATTTTGCTTTAATTTTTCCAAAATCAATATCCATGTCGTCATGAAAAACAATTACATCCTTCGCATCTATTTTGAAGTAATCAATTAGTTCTTTAATAGCTGTACCTGAATTATTCATGAAAGTGAGAGGTTTTATTGCATAGATTTTTTTTTCATCAATATTACCAGTCGTTAATAACCCTTTAAATTTTGGTTTTTGTTTAGACAGTTTAAAGTGTGCATTTATAGCATCTATAATTTTGAAGCCTATATTATGTCTGGTGTTAGTATAATTTGAACCTGGATTTCCTAATCCAACAAGTAAAAGCATATATTATTTTTTATCTGCAGGTTTCTTTTCGGTAGATTTTTTTTCTTCAGGCTTTTTATCCGTAGCTCCGTCTTTTGCCTTATCATCTTTTTTAGCTGCATCTCCATCTTTAGCAGCTGCTTCAGCTCCTTCAGCTGGCGCTTCACCCTCAGTTCCTTCGGCTGGAGTTTCTTCAGCTGGTTTTTCCGGTTCTTTTATAATAGTTGGAGCTGCAACTGTAGCTACAACGAAATCTCTATCAGTAATAGTTGGGTTTACACTTTCAGGAAGAGTTACTGATGAAATTTTTATACTAGTACCAATGTCTGTGCCTGCTAAATCCACAACTATTTCATCAGGAATATTTTCAGCTGGGCATTTTAATTCTACTTTTCTTCTAACTATATTTAAAACACCTCCACGCTTCAATCCTGGTGAGTCTGGGTGATTGATAAATTTTACAGGTATTTCTAAAATAATCTTTTTACCTGATACGATTCTCATAAAATCAATATGTATTGGTTCTTCTGAAACTACATGATACGCAACATCTCTAGGAATTACCTTCTCTTTTTTTCCATCGACATCCAACTCTAAAACTTTTGATAAAAATGTATCTGAATTGATAATACCGGAAATTTCTTTTTTATTTACCGAGATATTTTGATTAGCATCTTTTCCACCATATAAAATAGCAGGTATCAGACCTTTAGCTCGTAATTTGTTATTTGAGCCAGATGATAAACTTTCTCTTTTTGTAGCTTTTAAGTTGCTCATAAATTTATTGAAAAGGGTATATAACCTAGGTTCTCGATCAAAACAAGTATTAATTAAATAAATCTGATACAGAATTTGAATTAGCTATTCTCTTTATAGCCTCTGACATTAGTGAGGATATCGATAATACCTCAATTTTACTGTTATTATGAATTTTTTTTGTATTATCTATTGTATCAGTGACAATAAGTTTCTTAATTTGAGAGTTTTTGATTTTTTTTGACGCATCACCGCTAAGCACACCGTGTGAAATAAAAACATAGACTTCATTTGCACCACTTTTTTTTAAAGCGTCAACTGCATTAACAATTGTTCCGCCACTATCAATTATATCATCAACAATAATACATGTTTTATTCTTAACATCTCCTAAAATATTCATCACCTCTGATTTTCCTGGAGATGGCCTTCTCTTGTCTATAATTGCAAGATCAGCTTTAATTCTATTAGCTAAATCTCTTGTTCTTGCTACTCCGCCTACATCTGGTGATACACAAATTAATTTTTTATTGCTTAATTTTTTCTTTATATATTTTGCGAATAATGGTGCAGTGTATAAATTATCAACAGGCATATCAAAGAAACCTTGGATCTGACCAGCATGTAAATCTACAGTAACAACTCTTGTTGCCCCTGCATTAGTAATTAAATTAGCAACCACTTTTGCTGAAATTGAAGTTCTAGGAGCAACTTTCCTATCCTGTCTTGCATAACCAAAATAAGGAATTACTGCAGTAATTGTTTTTGCCGATGATCTTTTTAATGCATCAATAACCAGCAATAATTCCATTAAATTATCATTGGCTGGATTAGAAGTAGATTGAATGACGAAGACACTATTGCCCCTAATATTTTCATTAATCTCAATATAAATTTCACCGTCAGCAAATCTTCTAATATTTGTGTTGATTAATTTTAATTTTAAATTTTTTGCTATGTTTTTGCTTAACTTTAAATTACTTGTTCCAGATAAAATTTTCATGAAATGTAACTACTTATACCTCATTTCTCCATCTTTTCAAATTAATTAAGTCAAACAATACAAACTGCAGATATACACCTTCCGTAATCTTTTTGTTCCAGTTTCCTTGATCTTCTGTAACTGAAAAAAATGCTCTTTTGTGTGAATGTATCTTTATCAATCTGGTCAACTTTGACTTTAAGTTTAAGAAGTTTATCAGTCACGTATTTTCTCAAATTGAAAAATTTTTTTATCCTATTTTTGCTAGAGAAATATTTTCTATTTTTTTTAGATTTTCTAACAAATTTCTCATAGAAAATTAAATCTACCTCATAGCTTTTTTTGCCAATACAAGGCCCTACACATGCGTAAATTAAATTGTTTGAGCTAATTTTTTGAATTTTAATTATAGTATTCCTTATTATGTCGGAAAAAGCACCTCTCCATCCTGCATGTATACAACCAATAATATTGTTTTTAATGTCAAATAAAATAATTGGAACACAATCAGCTGTAACTACTCCAAGTGCGATACCTTTCATTTTAGTTACAATAGCGTCAGCTTTAATTTTTTTTTTATAATTATTTTTATTAATTTCAACAACTCTATTACTATGAGTTTGATGCATTAATATTAGTTTATTATTTTTTACACCCATTCTTTTCGCGACAAAATTTAAGTTTTCACGAACTATTTTTTTGTTGTCTTTTGATCCTTTACCACAATTAAGGCTTTTATAGATGCCTTTTGAGTAACCATGTTTCCTTGAAAAGAAACAGTGTTTTATCTTTTTTATTTTCTTTAATTGTTTGGAGTAGAACATTATTAAAAACCTAAAAATTTTGATTTATTTGATTTATAGGCTAAGATCGCTTTAAATAAATTACCCATAGAATTTGGACTTAATAATCTTTTAATTCTTAAGTAAAGATCTGATTGTTCTCTAAATTTCATTTTTTTTGCAACAATTTCTGCTCTTTCAAGTATCCCCATACTTTTTAGAAATTGTCTTTGAGTAATCACATTTTTAATTTTCATTCTGTTTTTTTGAAAAAATTCGCTGAGTAGTTTAAAATTAACATGAGAAGTAACATCTGCCTTTCCCAAATTTTTAAGTGGATTATTTTTTCTATGTTTAATTACTGACTGTAAAGTACTTTGATTATAAGGTTTTAAATATCCATAATCTATTAACAAGATACACCCTTTTAATTTTGAAATTTTTTTTGTTATTTTTTTTAATTCTAAAAAACCAAATTTAGGCAATTCAATAAAATTTAATTTTTTTAAGGTTTTGTACGATCTTATTATATTAATATCTCTTTTTTTAGCCTTTTTAAAAATTTCAATTAAATTATTTTTTTTATCAAGGGTATAATTTTTTTCGTAAAAAGAATTATTAATTTTTTTAAATTGTTTTATTGGCATCGCGTCAAAAAATTCGTTTCCAAAAAACAAAACTGGACCTGTTTTAATTTCGCTAAATTTATCTATCCACTTTACATGTTTGTTATTTATATTTTTTTTTTGTATCTTTTTTAAAAAGTTACTTTCTTCGTACAAAAATATTTTTTTTATTGAATTAAATTTTGGGAATCTCTCAAATGATTTTAAAAGAATTTTAGTTAATGTGCCATCACCAGGACCCAATTCAACTATATTGAAATTATTCGGTCTTCCAAATAATTCCCAAGTTGAAATAATCCAGATAGCAATTGCTTCAGAAAACAAAAAAGAAATTTTTGGTGAGGTTACAAAATCTCCACTTTTTCCAAATGGTAATTTAGATGCATAATATCCGTGTTTATTGTCGTATAAAACATTTTTAAAAAATCTATCAATTGGGATAACTTTTGATTTCTTAAAAAACTTTAAATCAGATTTCATCTTTTTTTTTTAAAATAATCAAAATTACAAATCCACTCAAAACCATAAAAAAACTTAGAATTGTCCCCATAGTTAATACATTAAATAAATATCCTACTTGAGTATCTGGTTCCCTAAATAGTTCTGATATTATTCTGAAGACTCCATAAAAAATTAGAAATAAATAAGAGCATGTTCCCATTTTATATTTCATTTTTAAAATTAAAGTATTCAGAACTAAGAATAAAACTATTCCCTCTAAAGCTGCCTCATAAAGTTGAGAGGGATGTCTGGGTAGCATATCTACTGCAGGAAAAATTACACTCCAAGGAACAGAAGTAACTTTACCAATTAGCTCTCCATTAATAAAATTGGCTATTCGACCTAAAAAAATTCCTATTGGTGAAACGCACGCGATTACATCTAATAAAAAAAAAGTAGGTACATTTTTTTTGATGGAAAATAAATATGTCCCAAATATTATTCCAATTAACGCTCCATGAAAAGACATTCCGCCTTCCCAAACTTGAAAAATTTCAAGGGGATTAGATAAGTAATATGTCGGATTATAAAAAATTACATATCCTAGCCGACCACCTATAATTATAGAAATTATTAAATAAGTAATTAAATCGTCAAAAATACTAAGATTAAATTTAATGGCTGTTTTATTTATAACACTTTTAATGATTTTTTTTCCGAGCCACCAACCTATTACAATTCCAAAAATGTATGCTAAAGAATACCATCTGATAATTATAAACCCAAAATTTATCAAAACAGGGTCTAAATTGTGAGTATACATGTCTACTTATATCACATTTGAAATTAAGATTGCCATCAAATAAGATAGGGTATGAGCAATACTGAAAAAATTTTAAAATCTTTGTCAAATTTAATTGAGAATGGTATTTTGACATCAAATGATATCAAAAAAGAAATTTCAACAGATTTAAAATTTAAAAAAGACAAATTAATCAATAAACTACAACTTGTATCAAGAGAGGAATTTGAGGTTTTAAAAAAAATTGTTCAAAAGCAGGACTCAATAATTAAGAAACTATCGAAAAGCAAAAAAATTAAAAAGGCAAAGAGATCTTAACCTGCAATCCATTATAGTTACTTTTACTTAACTGAATATTGCCACCGTGAGAGTTTATAATATCTTCTACAATAGCTAAACCTAATCCAATGCCTGATTGGTTTAAGCTTCTACTTTTGTCGAGTCTGAAAAAAGGCTTAAACACATTTTTAAACTGATCCTCTGGTATACCAGGACCGTCATCTTCTATTGTAATTAAAGCTCTATTGTTTCCTTTTTGAATATTAATATAAACGTTGTTCCCGTAAATTAAACCGTTGTGAATAACATTTTCAAAAGATCTTTGTAATGCTGTGGGCCTGGCATTTAACTCGATTAACTCTTTACTATCTTTGAAATTTAATTTGTCGTTATTAAATTTATCTTTGATAGATTTTAAAAGTCTACCTAGGTTCACTTTAATTGTATTTTCTTGTGTTTGGGTTTTTGCAAATTGCAAATAATCATTTAACATTTTCTCCATTTCATCTATGTCTTTTGACATTTTTTCAGATATCTCTTTTTGTTGCAGCATTGCGAGCTGTAGCTTCAAGCGCGTCAGAGGAGTTCTTAAATCATGGCTTATTCCTGAAAGCATTTCTGCTCTTTGATTTAGATGACGATTAATTCTTTTTGCCATTCGATCAAATTCAAAAGCAGCCTTTCTAATTTCTTGAGAGCCTGAAGCTCTAAAATCATTTACATAATCTCCTTTTCCGAATCTTTCAGCAGCTTTTGCCAATTTTACCAATGGTTTAGTTTGATTTTTTAAGAATATTAAAGCTATCACAATAAGAACTAAAGAAGGAAGTGTAGTCCATAAAACAAACAACCTAACTGATGATGCTGAAACCATTTCTTTAGGAACTAAAAATTCAATAACTTCATTTCCGGATTTGATCTTAATCTCAACAGCATTTTTAAATTTTGAGGTACTAAACCAATAGTTATTGTTTCCAAATACAGATTTTAGCTCTCGCCTTAAGGATCTATCCATTGGACTGAATTTTCTTTCACCACTATTATTTGGAAAAGCTTCTTCATTGATACCAATTTCAAAATTAAAATTATTTTTGTAACTGTCAGTAAAAAAATCTAAATTTTTTTTATCATTTTGATAAACTTCTTCTATTGCCTTTAATTGTGCGACCAATGATCTTGTTATATTTTTATTAGATTTTATCCAAACACTGTCATAAAAAACAATAGTTATAATTATTTGTAAAATAATTGTTGGAGCGGCGACAATAATTAAAGCTCTATAAAAAAGCCTTTTAGGTAAAATATATTTTATAAAATTATTCAATCCAAAGAACATAGCCTGAGCCTCTAATTGTTTGAAGAAATTTCGGATTCTTCGGATCCAATTCAAGTTTTTGTCTTAATCTAGTAATCATAACATCTATTGATCTTTCTTGACTAATACCTGAAATTTTCCCTATTTCTTCTCTAGAATAGGTTGTGCCAGGATTCGCTAGCATCTCAATTAAAACTTTTTTTTCAGAATTATTTATTTTTTTAAATTTATTATTTAAATTTACAGTCATTTTATTTAAATTTACTTCTGCTATTCCGATCTTGTGAATAATTTTTAAATCTAATTTATTACCTTTTTTGATAATATTTCTTATACGTAACAGTAACTCCTTTGGTTCAAAAGGTTTACCTAAGTAATCATCGGCTCCAAGTTCTAGACCTTTAATTCTATTCTCAACCTCTCCTTTTGCAGTTAATAATATTATTGGGACTTTAATTTGTCGTTTAATTTCTTTTGTTAGATCATATCCATCTTGCCCTGGCATCATCACATCAAGAATTATTGTATCAAATTTTATATAATTTAACTTTTCTTTTGCTTGATCAGCGTTTTCAGCTGTCGAGACAATATAATGATTTTCAGAAAGAAAATCCTTTAAAAGATTACGAATTCTATCGTCATCATCAACTATAAGAATATGATTTTTATTTTCCATCTATTATTTTCTTTAAAACATCTTTAAATTTAATTACAGAGTCAGAGCTAGAATTTTTTAAAGCATTAAAAATTCTTTTTTTTTGTGTATTATAAACTGTTTCAAAAAAAGTTTTCCCCTCTTTATCCAGAAATAAATTCTTTTTTCTAGTATCAGTTTCGTCCTGTATCTGTTTTATCATTTTTGATTTTATCAAGTCTCTTAATACTCTATTCAAACTTTGTTTAGTCACTTTTAATTTAAAAATTAACTCGCCCAAGTTTATACCTGGATTTCTCTCAATTAGATTTAATGCTCTTAAATGAGCGGGCCCAAAAAATTTTTTTGATAAGATTTCTTTAGGATCAGAAAATGTTTCTCTATAGGCGTAATAAAGCAGCTGAATAAACTCTTTAATTTGTTCATCTTTAAGATAAAGTAAATCTTTCATAATGGTAAGTTATATTGACTTATCCTACTTATGAATATACTTTTTTAAAGAAAAAAAATCTATATATTTGCAATTAATGGAAAGTATACCTTACGACAAACGATCAGGAAAAATTTGGTTTAATGGCAAAACTGTTGAATGGGCCGATGCTAATATTCATGTTTTAAATCATGGTTTACATTACGCCAGCTGCGTGTTTGAAGGTGAGAGAGTATATGATGGAGAAATCTTTAAACTCGAGGAACATACTGAAAGACTTTTTTATTCTGCAAAAAGAATGGGTATAAAAGTTCCTTACACTCAGTCAGAGATTAATGAAGCATGCAAAAAAATTATAAACATTCAAAAGGTTCAAAATGGATATGTAAGACCAATAATTTGGCGAGGTAGTGAAATGATGGCTATTTCAGCTCAAAAAAATAAAATTCATGTTGCTATAGCAACTTGGGAATGGGGATCTTATTTTGATCCAAAATTAAAATTAAACGGAATTAAACTAAACATTTCAAGCTGGAGAAGACCCGCTCCAAATACAATTCCTTGGGATACTAAAGCAGCAGGTTTGTATATGATATGCACACTGTCAAAACATGAAGCAGAGGCAGATGGTTTTACGGACTCCTTAATGCTTGATCATGAAGGGAATATTGCTGAGGCAACAGGGGCAAATATTTTTTTTAAGAATAAGTCTGGAGAATTGCACACACCAATTCCTGACTCTTTTTTAGATGGAATTACAAGAAGAGAAGTTATTAAAATCGCTGAAGCAAAAGGAATTAAAGTTGTACAGAGAAAAATCAAACCTGAGGAAATGAAAGACTTTGTGGGATGTTTTTTAACAGGAACTGCAGCTGAAGTGACACCAGTCTCACAAATTTCTAACTATAAGTTTAAGGTCTGTAATATGATTACAGATCTTAACGATTCATATCAAAATCTAGTAAGAAAAAGATCTGCTGCTTAATTTTTTTTTGCTGTAATTAACACCGACCAAGCAAAATACTTAAATAATTTAATTTTAAACAGTTTCTGATCAAGTCTAACGAGCATCTGAAAAAATCTAGAATTGCTTGATCTATAGAATGGGAAAAAAACAAGTGTTAAAAAACCATAGTACTTTAAATTTACATTCCCAAAGTTTTCCTCAATAATCCCGAAATCTTTAAAAATAAGAGGATGTTCATCTTTAGATCTAGATCCAGGTGTTAAAGCGCGATACAAGTTTATTAGGGGATTAGTACCTAAGGGCTCAATAAATAAAAGTGACCCACCCGGTTTTAAAATTCTAGCAATTTCAGCAATACATTTGGAAAATTGCAAATGATGCAATATGCCTAAACCATAAACTATATCAAATTTATTATCTTCAAATTTTGTCTTTTCACAATTATCAACCTTTAATTCTACTTTATTACTTTGATCATGAAATTTTTCTTTAGCTTTTAAGATTGAGATATCTGAAATGTCAATACCAGTAATTTTTTTTGGATTATATTCTATTACTTTCTCTATAACTGGCCCTACACCACACCCGTAGTCAAGTATTTCAGAGTTTTTAGCTTTTAAATTTAAATAGTAATAAAAATCTTCCCAGGCATTAGATATGGCCTTATAAAAAATATTTTCAAATCTTCCTTTGGATTGTGACTGAAGTTTATTATGAAACTCCTTCTCTCTTAAGTTTTGTTCGGTTAATTTCATCAATTAATTTTTTCGTCTTGATTAATAGCATGGTCAATGCCTCTTCTTAAATAATCATATCCAGTATAAAGTGTTAAAAACGCAGAAAGCCATAGAAGAATTATGCCTACAGTTTGAGCATTATAATCTTGAAAATTTATAATCTTATTTCCGCTCTCACCTGTTAACAATATAGCGATAGATAACATTTGAATAAATGTTTTTAGCTTTGATAGGCTTGTCACCTGCATGGTAATTTTTCCTTTAGCTAAAAATTCTCTTAATCCTGATATCAAAATTTCTCTTGTAAGAATTATTATTGCTGCAATTACCTCATAGTTTTTTATTGTTCCGTTCATTACAAGAAGAATTAAAGCGGCTGCCACAAGAATTTTGTCTGCTATTGGATCTAAAAGTTCTCCTAGCTTAGACTCTTCTTTAAATAGCCTTGCTAGCAAACCATCTAAGTAATCGGTAAAGCTGGCAAGTGCGAATAAAAAAAATGGAATCAAATCACCAAAAAAACCAGGAATAAAAAAAGTCAAAACAAAAATAGGTACAATGATAATTCGTCCTATTGTAAGTATATTAGGTATTTTAAGCTTCATAATTTATTCGTGAAAATAATTATATATTTTGTTTGCTATATTGTCTTCAATTCCTTCTATTGCCTTTAAATCCTCAAGACTAGCAGATTCAACAGCTCTAGCCGAACCAAAGTGATTTAATAAAGCTCTTTTTCTTTGTTTTCCAATTCCTTCAATTTGATCCAACAAAGATTTGCTCAAATTTTTCTTTCTTTTTGCTCTATGAGTGCTGATTGCGAATCTATGTGCCTCATCCCTTAATCTTTGAATAAAGAATAAAAGTGGATCATTTTTACTCAAAATATATTCTTTATTTTTATGATAAATTTTTTCTTCACCTGCATTTCTTTTTTTTCCTTTTGCGACAGCTAGTATTGGCAAATCATGCAAACCTAGCTCGTTTAAAATTTGTCTACTCACCGAATATTGTCCTTTTCCTCCGTCAATTAAAACGAGATCTGGAAGAGACAATGATCCTGACTTCTCTTTAACTGCTTTTGAAAATCTTCTAAATAAAACTTCTTTCATCATTCCATAGTCATCATTTTTAACTTTCTCATCCTTGATATTAAATTTTCTATATCTTTTTTTAACAAAACCTTCATTACCAAAGCATATTAGCGCTCCAATAGAGTCTGTACCTTGAATATGACTGTTATCATAAACTTCTATAAGATCGATATTGCTATTAAGTTTAAATTTAGCAGCAAGAGACTCAATTAAATTATTATTCGTGTCAGATTGAACTAGTTTTTGTTTTAAAGCTTGTTTCGCATTTTTTTCAGCTAGTTTTGAAATAGATACTTCATTCTTTGCATTAGCTTTTTTAATTATTATCTGTTTACTTTCTTTTGAGGAGAATGTTTTCTCAAGAAGTTTTTTTTCGTTAGTTTCAATGTTTGTGAGAATTAAAGCAGGTATAGTTTTGTTTTCATAAAATTGAGATAAAAAAGACGATAAAATTTCCTCAATTTTGTCATCCGTATCATGTTTTGGATAAAATGCTTGGTTACCCCAGTTTTGTTTGGATCTAAAAAAGAAAACTTGAATACAAGTTTTTCCAGTTTCTTTATAGATACTTATTACATCAGCTTCGTTTAAATTGGTTTGATTAATCTTTTGAGATGTTTGTATTTGGGTTAAAGCTTTTATTCTATCTCTTGCAATAGCTGCTTTTTCGTAATCAAGTTCTTTACTGGCTTCTTCCATCTCTTTAGATAAGTTTTTTTGAATTCTTCTTGATTTACCTGAAATAAAATCTATCGCGTCATTTACGGTAGATAAATAATCTTTTTCTTGAATATGCCCAACACAGGGTCCAGAGCATCTTTTAATTTGATAAAGAATACACGGACGGTCTCTATTTTTAAAAACTGTATCATCACAAACCCTTAATTGAAAAATCTTTTGTAGAATTTTAATTGTCCAGTTAGCTGAACCTATTGATGCAAATGGACCAAAATAATAACCTGTTTTTGATTTTTTTCCTCTCAACTTAGTTAGTTGAGGCCATTTATCTTTATTACCAATATATATGTATGGAAAAGATTTATCGTCTCTCAATAAAATGTTGTACCGAGGTTTATGTTTTTTAATTAAGTTTGCTTCAAGCAATAAAGCCTCACTTTCATTACTTGTAGTAGTTGTCTCTAAGTTATGAGTTAGAGATAACATTCTCTCGGTCCTAATAGGTAGATTTGAGTCTGTTACGTAACTCTTTAGCCTGTTTGGGATATTTTTTGCTTTACCAATATAAAGAATTTCTCCTGTTGAGCTCAACATTTTATATACGCCGGGATTTTTAGGAATTAGTGGTATTTTATCTTTAATGACTTTTTTTCCTAGCTCTAAACTGTTTATCATAATTTAGTCTTTGAAACTTCAATACCAACTGATTTAGTTTTTTTAAGGATATCTAGTTTTTCTATTTTTAAATTTATTTTTTTAACGAGTTTATTTTTAAAAATAATATTAAAAATATTCTCTGCCAAATCTTCTAATAATTCGTGATGTTTTAAATTCACAAGTTTTTCTATTCTTGTAACAACTTCTTCATAATTTAAAATTGAATTTAAGTCTCTACTATTTGGAGACACATAAGGATCTGTTAAAATTTCAATATTAAATTTTACCCTTTGCTTCTTTTTTTTTTCAAAGTTATGTATTCCAACTAAAATCTTCAAAGTAAGATCTTTAATGATTACTTTTCTTTTGTATTTAAATTTTTCTCTTTTTTTAAATTTTATTATTTTCATTCTTTCGCATTAATTATATCAGGCGTTTGCCATGCCAGTCTTTGCCCACCATCAATATTAATTATTTCTCCAGTTATACTTTTGCTTTCAATAAGAAATTTTACCCCATTGCAGATATTTTCTAAATCTACTTTTTTTCTTAATATTATTGACTTCCACTGTTTCTTAAAATGTCTCTCAGATTGTCTTTTATTTTTTATAGTAGGACCAGGTGAGATACCATTCACTCTAATATTAGGAGCTAATTTCATAGCTGAGGTTTTTGTTAAAACCGCTAAAGAGGATTTACTTAAAGTATATGAGAAAAAAAAGGGAGTTAATTTTTCGACTCTTTGGTCAATAATATTCACAATACATCCCTCTTTATTTTTCAATAATTTATAAAAGTTTTGAGTCAGAATAGCAGGCGCTTTTAAGTTTACATTAATATGTTTTGAAAATGATTTTTCAGAGAAATTCTCAAGATTATCATTTTCAAAAATAGAAGCATTATTAATTAGACAATCTAAGCCTTTCATCTTTTTATGTGCAGTCCTAATTAAATTATTGGATTGCTTAAAATTATTTAAATCTGCTTTTAATAAAAAAGTCTCAGCGCCAAGCTCCTCTAGTTCTTTTTTTAATTTTAAAGCACTACTTTTAGATTTATTAAAATGAATAACCATTTTAGTATCATAATTCACTAAGCTTTTGGCTATTGCAGCACCGATTCTAGTAGCTCCACCAGTAATAATTATTTTTTTGGCTTCCATTTTTTTATTGCCTTTTTAGGTTTTGTGCCTGGCATTCCCATCGTTGATCTCCCTTTTGGGTAAACCTTACTTTTTAAATTATATTGAGAAATTTTTGGATTTAAAGTTATTTCAAGTTCACTTGCTTCCAACTTTCTCATTTCATCTCTTAATTTTGCAGCCTCCTCAAACTCCAAGTTAGATGCAGCTTCTTTCATCTTTCTATTTAATGCTTTTAGATGCTTTTTTAAGTTTCCGCCTACATTTGAGCCTTCACTAATTTTTACGTAATCTTTTTCATAAACTGACTCTAATATATCGCTGATCTCTTTTTTTACAGACTCTGCAGTTATCCCATTTTTTTTATTATATTCTAACTGCTTATTTCTTCTTCTTTCAGTTTCCTTTATAGCTTTATCAATACTTTTTGTGACTTTATCAGCATACAAAATTACTTTACCATCTATGTTACGAGCAGCTCTTCCAATAGTTTGTATTAAAGAAGTTTCAGATCTTAAAAAACCCTCTTTATCTGCATCTAATATTGCCACCAAAGCACACTCAGGTATATCTAATCCCTCTCTCAATAAATTTATGCCAACAAGAATATCAAATACCCCCATTCTTAAATCTCTAATAATTTCAATTCTTTCTAAAGTATCTATATCGGAGTGCATGTATCTTACTTTAAGACCATTTTCGTGAAGGTATTCAGTAAGATCTTCTGCCATCTTTTTAGTAAGTGTTGTGGCAAGAACTCTATAACCTTTTTTCACTATTTCTTTTGCTTCATGCATAAGATCGTCCACCTGAGTTTTAGCTGGCCTTATTTCTACTGGTGGATCTATTAAACCTGTTGGTCTAATGATTTGATCAATATGTTTATTGCTTGTTTGTTTGAGTTCCCATGGCCCTGGGGTAGCAGACACGAATACAGTTTGTGTTCTCATTAAATCCCACTCTTCAAATTTTAAAGGTCTATTATCCATACAGGACGGTAGTCTAAATCCATACTCAGCCAAGGTGCTCTTTCTTGTACGGTCTCCTTTATACATTCCATTTAACTGAGGAATAGTTACGTGACTTTCATCCACAAATATAATTGCGTTATCTGGAAAATATTCAAATAGAGTAGGCGGAGGTTCACCAGCTTTTCGTCCAGATAAAAACCTCGAATAATTTTCGATGCCTGCACAAGTTCCAGTCGCTTCAATCATTTCTAAATCAAATTTAGTTCTTTCTCTTAATCGTTGCTCTTCTAAAAGTTTATTATTTTCTCTGTGTTTTTTTAAAGTTTCAGCTAATTCAGATTTTATTTGTCTAATAGCTTGATCGATAGTTGGTTTTGGAGTTATGTAGTGGCTATTAGCGTAAATTTTTATAATGGAGTAATCATTTGTTTTATCACCAGTAAGTGGATCAAATTCTTCAATCTTTTCTAATTTATTTAAATTAAAACTTATTCTCCATGCTCTATCTTCCAAATGCGATGGAAAAATTTCTAAATTTTCTCCTCTTACTCTAAAAGTGCCTCTAAAAAAATTTTGATCATTTCTTTTGTACTGTAAGTTTATAAAAGCTCTGATTAAATCATCTCGTTCATACTCATAATTCTTTTTTAAAGTAATTGTCATTTTTGAGTACGCCTCTACAGAACCTAAACCATAAATACATGATACACTCGCAACAATAATTACATCATCTCTTTCCAACAAAGATCTTGTTGCCGAGTGTCTCATACGATCAATTTGTTCGTTAATTGAAGCTTCTTTTTCTATATAAGTATCAGATCTAGGAACGTATGCTTCTGGAGTGTAGTAATCGTAATATGACACAAAATATTCTACAGCATTGTCTGGGAAAAAACTTTTAAACTCTCCGTACAATTGAGCAGCTAAAGTTTTATTTGGCGCTAGAATTAGAGCTGGCCTATTAGCCTTTTCGATAACTTTTGCCATTGTAAAAGTTTTACCCGATCCAGTAACCCCCAAAAGCACTTGTTCTTGTTTGTTATCTTTTAAGTTTTTTAATATTTGCTTTATAGCCTCCGGTTGGTCACCGCTAGGTTGAAAATCACTTTTGATTTTAAAGTTAATTCCTCCCTCTAACTTCTTAATTTTTTTTGAGTTATTAACTTCTAGATCAGCTAATTTTTCTTGATAAGTATTTTGCATTTTGTGTTAATAATAAATTAATTATATTATAAATTTCAATGAGCATAGTTTCCAATAGTTTAAAACGTATAAAACCGTCGCCTACAATAGCAGTTACCTCAAAAGCTAGAGAAATGAGAGCTGCTGGAAAGGATGTAATAGGTTTAGGTGCTGGAGAGCCTGATTTTGATACTCCAGATAATATTAAAGAAGCAGCAATAGAAGCGATTAGAAAAGGCGATACAAAATATACTGCAGTTGATGGAACCCCAGCATTAAAAAAAGCTATCCAAACAAAATTTTCTAGAGAAAATGATTTATCATATGAGCTTGATCAAATTTCAGTTGGAACTGGTGGAAAGCAAGTTTTATATAACGCTTTTATGGCAACCGTAAATAAAGGTGACGAGGTAATTATTCCAGCTCCTTATTGGGTTTCTTATCCTGACATTGTTTTGTTAGCTGGGGGAAAACCCAAAATAATTAAATGTGATGAAAAAAATAATTTTAAATTAACACCAGAAAAATTAAAAAAAGCAGTTTCAAAGAAAACAAAGTGGATAATTATAAACTCTCCATCTAACCCTACAGGCTCTGGCTATACTAAAGATGAGATAGTAGCTTTATCAAAGATTTTAATAAAATATAAAAATTTATATATTTTAAGCGATGATATTTATGAACATATTACATATGACGGTTTTAAATTTTTTACAATTGCCCAAATTGAAAAATTAAAAAGCAGAACTTTAACCATGAACGGAGTGAGTAAATCTTACTCAATGACTGGTTGGAGGATAGGTTATGCTGCAGGCCCAAAAGAAATTATCAAAGCGATGGCTAAAATTCAATCACAATCAACTAGTAATCCCACATCTATAAGCCAAGCAGCTGCGGTAGAAGCTTTGAACGGAACACAAGATTTTATTTTAGAGAGATCAAATTCTTTTAAAGAAAGAAGAAATTTTGTTGTTGATAGTTTAAATAACATAAAAGGTATAAGCTGTTTAAGTCCTGAAGGAGCCTTTTACGTTTTTCCTAATTGCAAAAAATTACTGAACAACAAAACTAAACTAAAAACTGACAAAGACTTTGTAGAAAAGTTGTTGGAAAAAGCCGAGGTAGCTGTAGTTCAAGGTTCTGCTTTTGGTTTAGAAGGTTACTTTAGAATATCTTATGCCACATCAATGGATAATTTAAAGAAAGCAATGGAAAGAATTAAATCTTTTTGTAATAGCCTTAGTTAGACTCAGATAAATATTTTTCAGCTTCAAGTGCAGACATACAGCCCATACCAGCAGCTGTAACAGCTTGTCTGAAAATTTTGTCTTTTACATCACCCGCCGCAAATACTCCTGGAATATTTGTAGCCGTTGAATCAGGTTGAGTTATAAGGTATCCTTCTTTATCCATTTTTAATTGATCTTTGAACAAAGAAGTCGCTGGATCATGACCTATAGCAATAAATAAACCGTCAACTTTAAGATCTTTAACTTTATTATCTTTTACATTTTTAATTTTTAATGCATTCACAGTTTTAGGCTCTTTTGTACCTAATACGTCTTCAACAACGCTGTCCCAAATAATTTCTATTTTTTTGTTTGCTTTTAATTTTGCTTGAAGCATTTTTTCTGCTCTTAATTCATTCCTTCTATGAATTAGATAAACTTTTGAAGCAAACTTAGTTAGAAACATTGCTTCCTCAACAGCTGCGTTTCCTCCGCCAACTACAGCTACTTCTTTCTCTTTAAAGAAAAATCCATCGCATGTAGCGCAAGCTGAAACTCCGAAACCCCTGAATTCTTGCTCAGATTTCAAATTTAACCATCTAGCTTTTGCGCCTGTTGAAATTATGAAACTATCTGCAGTGTAAATTTGTCCGCTATCACCAGTTGCTGTGAAAGGTTTTTTCGTTAAATCAACTTTACTTATGTGATCTTGTATCATTTCAGTTCCTACTGCTTCAGCTTGGCCTTTCATTTCGTCCATAAGCCATGGACCCTGAATCACTTTTGAGTATCCAGGATAATTTTCAACATCTGTGGTAGTAGTTAACTGTCCTCCAGGTTGTGAACCATGAACAAGTATAGGTTTAAGCATAGCTCTGGCCGCATAAATAGCCGCTGTATATCCAGCTGGACCAGACCCAAGAATTAACACTTTTGTATGCTTTGTTGATTTATTACTCATAATGTAAAGGTTATATAGTAACTAATGTTAGAATTAAAAGCACTTCTTTTAACGCAAGGTATGCATGGGATGGTTAGTCAAGTTGAGGGATTAGCTAAGGCTTTAAATTTGTCTTACAAACACCAAAAAATTGAATTAAAACCAATATGGAATTTATTTCCTCCGAAAATTAGTCCGATTTCAGAAAACTTGGTTAAGAGCAAATTTGTATGCGACTGCAAAGTGATAATTTCATGTGGAAGAAAAAGCGTAATACCATCAATTGCCCTAAAAAAAAGATTAGGTAATCAAATTTTCAACATACACATTCAGGATCCAAAAGTTTCTTTCAAACACTTTGACTTAATAATAAGCCCTCAGCATGATAATTTAAAAGGTGAAAATATAATTAATACAACCGGGGCTATTCATTATTTGACTAAGAAAGAAATTAATGATTACTCAACATATCTCGGGATAGAGAAAGATAAGAGAAAAGAATTAGTAGCATTTATTATTGGAGGACCAAACAAATATTACAAGTATTCTGAAAAACAAATCCATGACCTTTTTAATAAAGTAAAAACTTTATTTACTCCTGATAAATATAAAATTATTGTAATTCCATCTTACAGAACACCAGAAAATATTTTAAAAATAGCGTTTAACACGTTTAGTTTTAATCATCATGTTGTTAAAACAATAGACAAAAAGGCTTATCTTTCGGCTTTGTCAATTTCAAATTATTTGGTGGTAACGTGCGACTCTACGTCTATGATTTCTGAGGCGGCTATGACTGGAAAGCCAGTTTATATTGCAATGATGAAGTCTTTTAAGCCTACGGGAAGGTTTAAAAAATTTTATTCACAACTTAAAGATTTAGGTGTAACAAGAGAGTTAGGAGATAGAATTGAAAGTTGGAGTTATAGTGCTTTAAATGAGGTAAGCAGAATAGCCCCAATAGTAAAAGCAAAAATGAAGAAAAATGGAATTATTTAAATCTTTAGAAAGTAAAACAAAATTATTTAGCGACCCATTCAAACACTTTGAAATTAGTCAACCTTTAACGCAAAGTGCAATTGATGAAATTTGTAATGCAGAAATAGCTGATCCAAGAAAACAAAATTTAAATTATGATGGAACAAGAGCTCTAGATGGAGGCGAGGGTGCTTTTCGAGCAGGTATAAAAGATGGTGGTAAAGCAAAAAAACTTAGATGCTATGTCACTAAAGAAAATTCTAATCAATTTCCTAATTTAACAAAATTTATTGAGGAATTAAGATCACCTGAGGTTTACAAAAAGATAGGTTCCTTAATCGGAAAAGATTTAAGCAATTCTTATGTGAGACTTGAGGTTATTTGCGATAGAGAGGGATTTTGGTTGAAACCTCACTGTGATATTGAAGAGAAATTAATGTCCTCAATAGTTTTTGTAAATTTACATAATGAATCAGAAAATTTAGGAACAGATTTTTACGATTCAAAACTAAACAAAGTTAAAACTGTACCATACAAACACAATTACGGATACTTCTTCACTAGTGGCCCGAATACTTGGCATGGAATGGAAAAAAAAGAAATTAAGAAAGAAAGAAGATGTATCCAGATAAACTACGTGACTTTTCAAACTGATTGGAAAGTTAAAAGTTAAATATCCTGTAAACAAGTAACGTTTATATCACTGAGTTTTAGAGATTTAATCCCCTCCAAACATACCTTGGCTGTTGACATATTAGTGCAATATGGAACTTTATTTGCCAATGTGGCTCTCCTCAAAGCTACAGCATCACTTAATTGAGTCTCGCTATTTCCCCCTCCAGTATTGATGACCAAAGCAATTTTTTTAGCATTGAGAACATCAACAATGTGTGGGGAACCCTGATTTACTTTATTTATTTTTTTACATTTAATTCCATGCTTATTAATATAATCAGCAGTGCCGCCAGTACCGCAAAGTTTGAAATTTAATTTGATTAATTGTTTAGCTAATTGTACCCCTTCTGCCTTATGACTATTTTTAAGAGAAATAAAGGCTAAACCATTTTTTGGAAGGGAATTAGAAGCTGCAATTTGACTTTTAGCAAAAGCCATGCCAAAATTTTTGTCAAAACCCATAACTTCGCCTGTTGATTTCATTTCTGGTCCAAGTAAAAGATCGCTGTTTGGAAATTTGTTAAATGGAAAGACCGCCTCTTTTACTGCGAACATATCTGTTGTTTTACTTTTTAAATTGAACTTTGATAATTTTTCTCCTGCCATCACTCTTGAGGCTATCTTAGCTAGTGGTAAATTTTTTGCTTTTGAAACAAATGGAACAGTTCTACTGGCTCTTGGATTTACTTCGATCACATAAATTTTATCATTTTTAATAGCATATTGAACATTCATAAAACCTTTAACCTTAAGAGCTAGAGCCAATTTTTTTGTTTGATTTTCAATTTCTTTTATTAAAAAAGATTTAATTGACACCGGCGGCAGACTACATGCAGAGTCACCTGAGTGAATTCCAGCTTCTTCAATATGTTGCATAATACCAGCTACGAAAACATTTTTTCCATCTGAAATAGCATCAACATCTACCTCCATCGCGTTATCAATAAATTTATCTATTAATATTGGATTTTTCTCAGCTACCTTAAATGCTTCTTTCACAAAATTTTTAAGCTGTGATTTTTCATAAACTATTTCCATAGCTCTTCCACCTAATACATATGATGGTCTCACCATCAGAGGTAACCCAATTTTATCGGCTATCTTTATAGCTTGGGGAAAAGTTTTTGCTATTCCACTTTCAGCCTGATTTAAATTTAATTTATTTAATAAATTTCTAAATCTATCTCTGTCTTCTGCTAGGTCAATTGAAGTATACTGCGTTCCTAGAATTGGAAGTTTATTTTCATGTAAAAATTTTGCAAGTTTAATGGGAGTTTGACCTCCAAATTGAGTAATGACACCTTTTACATTGCCTTTTGATTTCTCTCTTTTAATAATATTGAAAACGTATTCATCAATTAAAGGTTCAAAATACAATCTGTCACTAGTGTCATAATCTGTTGATACGGTTTCTGGATTACAATTGACCATGATTGTTTCATATTTAGCTTCTTTAAGAGCAAAACTTGCTTGGCAACAGCAATAATCAAACTCTATTCCCTGACCAATTCTGTTAGGACCTCCTCCAAGTATTATTATCTTATTTCTGTTTGATGGGTCAGCCTCACACTCTGAATTAGAGGAGAAATTTCTTTGATAAGTAGAATACATATAAGGAGTGAAAGATTTAAATTCTGCTGCACAAGTATCAACTTTTTTATAAACTGGTAAAACTTTTAAAGCAGCTCTTTTCTTTCTAACTAAAGACTCTGAATTATTTGTAAGTTCGGATAATTTTTTGTCAGAAAATCCTATTGACTTAATATAATTAAATTCATTAAAATTTTTAGGAAGACCTTTTTTCTTTATTTTAATTTCAATTTCTATGATTTCTTTTATTTGATTTAAAAACCAAGGATCAATTTTTGAAAGTTTGTTTATCTCCTTTAAATTTATATTTTTTCTAATAGCCTCACCAACAAGTAAAATCTTGTTTGGTATATTTTCTCTAAGTTTTTTTCTAATTTGCTTTGTATTCAAATTAAATATTTGGTCCAATCCCGAAAAACCTGTTTCTAAAGAAACCAAGGCCTTTTGAAGAGATTCTTTAAAATTTCTTCCAATAGCCATTGCTTCTCCTACTGATTTCATCGATGTACCTAAAACTGCAGCTGAAGAAGAAAATTTTTCAAAAGTAAATCTTGGTATTTTAGTAACCACATAGTCTATCGTAGGCTCAAAAGATGCGGGTGTCACTTTTGTAATTTCATTTTTTAACTCGTCTAAAGTGTAACCTACAGCTAACTTGGCTGCTACTTTAGCTATCGGGAAACCCGTGGCTTTGGAAGCTAATGCAGATGATCTTGAAACTCTAGGGTTCATCTCTATGATAACCATTCTTCCATTTTTTGGATTAATCGCAAATTGAACATTTGATCCGCCAGTTTCAACACCTATTTTTCTTAAACAAGCTATAGAGGCATTCCTCATTACTTGATACTCTTTGTCAGTTAAAGTTAGTGCTGGGGCGATAGTTACCGAGTCCCCAGTATGAATACCCATAGGATCTAAATTTTCTATTGAGCAAATGATTATACAATTGTCGTTTTTGTCTCTAACAACCTCCATCTCGAATTCTTTCCAACCTTCTAAACACTCTTCTACTAAGACCTGATTAACTGGTGACTCGTGAAGGCCATTTTTTATTATCCTATAAAAATCTTTATTATTTTTGGCTATACCACCTCCTAAACCACCTAGGGTAAAAGCCGGTCTTATAATGGCTGGTAATCCGATTTGTTTTAATACTTTTGAAGATTGATTAAAATTATTTACTATTTTCGATTTGGGAAGATCTAAACCAATTTCTATCATATTTTTTCTGAACCTTTTTCTATCTTCCGCGTTGGATATCGCTTTTGAATTAGCACCTATAAGTTCAATTTTATATTTTTTAAGAATTCCTTTTCTTTCCGCCTCCATTGCTAAATTTAACGCTGTTTGACCACCCATGGTTGGCAAAATTGCATCAGGTTTTTCTTTGATAAGAATTTTTTCAAGAACCTCTATTGTAATCGGTTCAATATAGGTTTTATCGGCAACATTTGGATCTGTCATAATTGTTGCTGGGTTTGAATTAATGAGAATTACTTTGAAGCCCTCATCTTTTAAGGCTTTGCAAGCTTGAGTGCCTGAATAATCAAATTCACAAGCCTGTCCAATAATAATTGGCCCTGCACCTACAACTAAAATTTTTTTAATATCTTTTCTTTTTGGCATTTTTTTTCATACTCTTTACAAATTTATCAAATAAATAAACACTATCTTGTGGTCCAGGGTTGGACTCCGGATGATATTGGACTGAGAAGACAGGTTTATTTTTTAATTCAATACCCTCAATACTGTTGTCAAATAAAGACTGATGGGTAACTCTTATATTTTTTGGCAAACCTTTTTTTACTACTTCAAAACCATGATTTTGACTTGTAATTTCAACTTTGCCCTCAATTAAATTTTTGACAGGATGATTAGCTCCTCTATGACCCAATCTCATTTTTTCTGTCTTAGCACCAAGCGCTAAAGCGAGCATTTGATGACCTAAACAGATTCCAAATAATGGTAACTTTTTTTTGATTAAGTCTTGAATGATCGGTATTGCATATTTTCCAGTTGCTGCAGGATCCCCAGGTCCATTAGATAAAAATATCCCATTAGGTTTAAGTTTAAGAATATTACCTGCGCTTGTCTTACATGAAACTATTGTAACTTTACAATTAAAATCTGAAAAATACCTCAAGATATTTTTCTTAATTCCATAATCAATTGCAACTACATGTAATAACTTTTTTTTATTTTTTAAATATCCATTTTCTTTTTTCCAAGTTTTATAATCTTGCCACAAATAATTCTTTTTAGTAGAAACCTGTTTTGCTAAATCTAAGTTTTTAAGACCACTCCATTTATTGGTTATTTTAACGAGTTTTTTTATGTTTAATTTTTTTTTGTCATAAAAGGATATAGTCCCCTTTGGAGCACCTTTATCTCTTATGAAATTTGTTAAATTTCTAGTATCAATTCCAGTTATTCCAACTATCTTATTTTTTTTCAACCATTGATCTAAATGTTTTAAGGATCTGTAATTTGATGGATTAGTTATTTCAGTGTTTAGTATAACTCCTTTAGTCCAGATTTTATCAGACTCATGATCCTCTTTATTTGTTCCTACATTGCCTACGTGAGGAAAAGTAAAATTAATGATCTGATCAGCATAAGATGGGTCTGAGATTATTTCTTGATAACCAGTAATTGAGGTATTGAAACATACTTCTCCTGTTGCGGTTCCTCTGTATCC
>CACKWP010000009.1 GCA_902603945.1 uncultured Pelagibacteraceae bacterium | reverse complement strand
GAAAAAGTACAGGTTGCAGCATCAATTTCAAAATCTGATTTATGTTCTGACTTAGTCGGGGAATATCCTGAACTGCAAGGTATAATGGGAAAATATTTTGCTATAGCACAAGGTTTTGAAGAAGATGTGGCCAATTCAGTAAGTGACCATTATTTGCCGACAGGCCTTATATCAGTTTTGCCCAAAAAACCTTTCAGTTATTCTATTTCAATTGTAGATAAGGTAGATACTTTAGTCGGTTTTTTTGTAATTGATGAAAAACCCACTAGCTCAAAAGATCCTTTTGCTTTAAGACGAGCAGCGATTGGATTGCTAAGAATTATTATTGAAAATAAATTATTATTTAAACTAAGAGATTTAATCAGCTACAACATAAGACTTTACCAAGAACAAGGTGTTGAAATCAGAAATGAGAAAACAGAGCAACAAGTTTTAGAATTTATAAAAGAAAGAATGCGAAATGTTTTAAAATTAAAGAATATTAAAGCCGATATAATAGAGGCGTCAATCAGTTCTCATGCGGGTGATAATTTTTTAGCTCTTTATGTAAAGACCATTTTAATGAATAAATACAAAAATAAAGGTATCGGTCTTAATGCTATTAGCTCGTATAAAAGAGCCTCAAACATTTTAGATAAATCCGAGAAAAGAATCGCTGGTAGACCAGATGTTGTTTTATTCAGAAAAGATGAGGAAAAAATACTTCATGAAAAAATAAATGATATTCGGAAAGCTTTTACAGTTAAAGATGACAATAAAGACTATGAAAGCTTGTTGATAAAGCTTTCTGATACTAAAAAATATACTGATAATTTTTTTGACAACGTTGTAGTAAATGATGAAAATCAGGATATTAAAAATAATCGATTAGAGTTGCTCAAAATGTTCTGTAACACTTTTGACAACTTTATTGATTTTTCAAAATTAGAAGGTTTGTAATGGCAAAAGTAGTATTCAGTTTTGATGATAAATCCGCAAAAAAATTAAAGAATATAAAAAGTATTTTAGGCGGGAAGGGAGCAAACCTTGGTGAGATGGGCAGATTAGGTTTACCTGTTCCTCCAGGATTTACAATTACAACAGATGTTTGTGATCTTTTTTACAAAAATAAAAAAAAATTACCTAAAAAAGTAATAAAAAATATTGAGTCTGAAATAAAAAATATTGAGAAGAAAACTAAAAAGAAATTTGGAGATCTTAAAAATCCACTACTAGTATCAGTTAGATCGGGGGCTAGAATTTCAATGCCAGGTATGATGGATACGATTTTAAACTTAGGCCTGAATGATAAAACAGTTGAGTCTTTAAAAAAGAAAACCTCCAACGGTAGATTTGCGAAAGATAGCTATAGAAGATTTATACAGATGTATAGCAGCGTAGTTTTGGGGGTTGAAGGATATTTGTTTGAAGAGTTGATTGATAATTACAAGTTAACAAAAGGTGTCTTACTAGATACAGATTTAGACGAGAGCGATTGGGATGGATTAATCCTTAATTTTAAAAAATTAGTAAAAAAAGAAAAAAAAATTAATTTTCCTCAAGATGTAAAAGAACAGCTATTAGGAGCAATAAATGCTGTATTTTTATCTTGGGAAAGCCAAAGAGCAAAAACTTATAGAAAATTAAATCAAATTCCAGATCATTGGGGAACAGCCGTAAATGTTCAAGCTATGGTTTTTGGCAATATGGGTGACAACTGTTCAACAGGTGTTGCATTTACAAGAAATCCTTCCACAGGAGAAAATTCTTTATTCGGAGAATATCTAATTAATGCACAAGGTGAAGATGTTGTAGCGGGTACTAGAACTCCACAATACATCACAAAAAAAGCAAAACAAGAATCAGGTTCTAAAGATCCTTCAATGGAAGAGGCTATGCCTAAAGTTTACAAAGAACTTGTAAAAGTATTTCTTAAGTTAGAAAGACACTATAAAGACATGCAAGACATTGAGTTTACAGTTGAGAACAATAAACTATGGATGTTGCAAACAAGATCTGGAAAAAGAACTGCAAAAGCAGCTATTAAAATTGCAGTGGATATGGTTAAAGAAAAACTAATTTCAAAGAAAGAAGCAATTAAAAGAATTGATCCAAACACTTTAGATACTTTATTACATCCTACTATAGACGATAAAGTAGAGAAAGAAGTAATTGCTTCAGGTTTACCTGCATCACCAGGAGCCGCAAGTGGCAAAGTTGTTTTTACTGCTGACGATGCAGAGAAATTAAACGGGATGATGCAAGATACGATATTAGTTAGGTTAGAAACTTCTCCTGAGGATATACACGGAATGCACGCAGCTAAAGGAATTCTTACTGCGAGAGGGGGGATGACAAGTCATGCTGCAGTTGTTGCACGAGGAATGGGGAGACCGTGTGTTTCAGGCTCAAGTGAAATTACAATCGATTATGAATTAAAACAATTCAAAGCTGGAGATGTGATTATTGAAGAGGGAGATATTATTACTATAGATGGTGCAAGTGGAAAAGTAATGAAAGGTTTAGTTCCTACTGTTCAACCAGAAATTTCTGGATACTTCTCTACGATAATGAAATGGGCTGATGAATTCAGGAAATTAAAAGTAAGAACAAACGCTGAAACTGAAGCAGATAGCAAAACAGCAAGAGAGTTTGGCGCTGAAGGAATTGGCTTGTGTAGAACTGAGCATATGTTTTTTGATGAAGAGAGAATTCTATCTGTTAGACAAATGATTTTGTCTAAATCAAAAGAGGATAGAAATAGCGCACTAGATAAACTTCTACCTCATCAAAAAGAGGACTTTAAAAAAATATTTAAAATTATGTCAGGCTTGCCTGTGACTGTAAGATTATTAGATCCACCACTTCATGAGTTTTTACCAAAAGCTGACAAAGACATAGAAGAAGTAGCAAGATCTTTAAATTTATCAGCTAAAGAGGTGAAAGACAGGATAGCCGAACTTCATGAAGAGAACCCAATGTTGGGTCATAGAGGATGTAGGTTAGGAATTTCTTTCCCAGAGATTTATGAGATGCAATGTAGAGCGATATTTGAAGCTATAGTTGAATTAAAAAAACAAAAAGTAAAAGCGGCTTTTGTAGAAATAATGATACCTTTAGTATCTACTGAGTCCGAATTAAAAATCTTAAGAGCTTTAGTTAATAAAATAGCTAAAGAAATAGAAATAGAAAACAAATTTAAACTTGAGTATATGGTAGGCACTATGATCGAATTACCGCGTGCAGCTTTACAAGCAAATTCTATTTCAAAACATGCTGATTTCTTTAGCTTTGGAACTAATGATTTAACTCAAACGACTTTAGGAATAAGCCGAGATGACTCAGGAAAATTCTTAAATGACTATATCGATAATAAAATTTTTGATGTTGACCCATTTGTAAGTATTGATCAAAATGGAGTTGGTGAGCTAGTACAAATAGCATCTTCAAGAGGTAGAAAGACAAATAAGAATATTAAGTTAGGGATTTGCGGTGAACATGGTGGTGACCCTAAGAGTATTGAATTTTGTTCTAGAACAGGACTGAACTATGTTTCTTGCTCCCCATTCAGAGTACCAGTAGCAAGATTAGCTGCTGCTCAAGCAGAGTTATCTAAATAATAAAGTTGTATCAAAAGATTTTGCGCTATGTGTAATTGCACCTACAGATATCCTATTAATTCCTATTTTTGATATTTTTTTGATGTTTTTTAGTGATGCATTTCCTGAATATTCAGTTTGATATCTATTTTTACAAAGTTTCAAGCACTTTTTTATTTGTGAAGTTTTCATATTATCAAAAAGTATTCTTCTAAATCTTAAACCTATAACTTGTTTGAGTTGATTGATGTTTTCAATTTCTACTGTAATAGTTTTTTTTGTTTTTATAGCTTTCTTAATTAACGCTCTAAGGTCATTAGATGCACTAATATGATTATCTTTAATTAAGATCTCATCACTTAAATTATATCTATGATTATATCCCCCACCTATTTTGACAGCATATTTTTCAAGAGTTCTCAAGTTAGGTGTAGTTTTTCTTGTACAACATATTTTGGTTTTTTTACTTATTTTTTTTACAAATTTATTAGTTGACGTTGCGATACCTGAAGCGTGATTAAGAAAGTTTAAAGCAGTTCTTTCAGCAATTAATATTGTTTTAATTTTAGCTTTTATTTCAGCAATCACTTTGTTTTTTTTTATATTTTTTCCATCAGAAACTTTTTTTACAAAAACTGTTTCTCTTCCAACAAATTTAAAGGCTGCTTTGCAGAACTCTAATCCAGCAATTACTCCATCTTGTTTAGCTATGATCCTAGCTTTAATCATTTTATTTTTTGATTTTATGAGATTAGTAGTTATATCGCCTCTGGGCCTTAAATCTTCCTCTAGAGCTTTCTTCACTACTGTTTTGATATAAGACTGATTTAATTTTTGCACTGATCTAACGACCAATTTCGGTCATTCTAATTACAGATTTTCTTGCAGCTTCTATAGTTTTATTATCTAAAACTATTTCATTACTATCATTTTCTAAACAATCTAAGATTTTTTCTAAATCAATTTTTTTCATATAAGGGCAAAGATTACAAGGTTTTATGAAAGATACATTTGGATTATCAGCTTCGACGTTGTCACTCATAGAACATTCAGTTACTAACATCACTTTTTTAGGTTGATTATCTTTTACATATTTAATCATGCCAGAAGTTGATCCGGCAAAGTCAGAAGCTTCTATTACATCCGGTGGGCATTCAGGATGAGCTATGACTTTGATACCTGGGTTTTGATTTTTAATATCTTCAATTTCTTTACTAGTAAATTGTTCGTGAACAATACAAGTTCCTTTCCAAGAAATAATTTTTACTTTTGTATTTTTTGCAACATAATCTGCTAAATATTGATCTGGTAGAAAAATTACTTTGTCAACATTTAAAGACTCAACTACTTTAACAGCATTTGCGGAAGTACAACAAACATCAGTTTCTGCTTTTACATCAGCAGAGGTATTAACATACGATACCACCGGAACACCTGGATATTTTTGTTTTAATAACCTTACATCTTTTCCAGTTATTGAACTTGCTAAAGAACAACCCGCTTGCATGTCTGGTAAATAAACTTTTTTATTAGGGTTCATTAGTTTTGCTGTCTCAGCCATAAAGTGCACTCCACACATAATAATTTTATCTGCAGAAGTCTTTGCGGCTTCAACTGCTAGTGCTAAAGAGTCCGCTGCTATGTCAGCTACTCCATGGTAAATTTCTGGAGTCTGATAATTGTGTGCAAGAATAATTGCATTTTTTTCTTTTTTTAATTTATTGATTTTTTCTATTAAAGGAGCATGAATTTTCCATTCATTTTCTGGGACAAATTTTGAGATTTTTTTGTAAATCTCGTTAGAACCGTTTAAATTTCGTTGTTGTACAGACATACTAATTCCAATTTATCAACTTGAGGTTAAATTGTCATTCATTTATTGTCGCATAATCGTTGCGGTCGTGCTGAAATTGGTAGACAGGCACGCTTGAGGGGCGTGTGGGTTTCCCGTGAGAGTTCGAGTCTCTCCGACCGCACCAAAAATGCTTATTTATGATTGAATACTTAAAAAAAAATAAACGAATAGTACTTATAATTTTAGTTATAGCTTTTATTGAGTTGAGTGGTTATGGAATCTTAGCTTCTCTCTCTAGATTATTAAACGCTCTTTAAAAGTTTACACTTTTTACTGTTTGTTAAAAGTTCTTTATTTTCAAATTCTTTTATATTTGGATCTACCACTTTTATCAAACCAAATGGATAAGGTTGATTAATAAGTATTTTACCTATTTTGTTCTTTTTATAAAAAATTTCTTCCCCTAAATTTAATTTTTCGGTTGAAGAAATCGGTAATAATCTTCTTCTTAATTTTTCTTTTAATTTCATTCTAGCAGTGTTTTCTTGGCCTATGTAGCATCCCTTTTTAAAATCAATTGCATTAAGCTCCTCAAAGTTTGCTTCTAAACCAAATAATTGATCTTTTAAATTTTCAATACCTTTTATTGGAATTCCTAAAGAATGAGCTTTTGCAAAATACGTGTCAGGCTTAACAATTTTCAAGTCTAATTTTTTTATGGTAAGATGTAATCTTTCTAAGGAGGATAATATTCTTGCTCCTAATTTTTTATTTCGAGGATCAAGAAAAAGAGGGCAATCTCTAAACTCTATTGTGTCACCAGTTTCACCCTCACTTTTTTTTATTTCTATAAATTTTTCTGAAGTTATCAATCCAATTACATAATTTGCGGAAATATCTTTTATTTTAATTTTTGATCTTAATTTATATTTTAATAAGTAATTTATAACTTCATTTGTAAATTTATTATCACAATCTAATAGATAACCATTTTTTGATTGTATCAAAAAAAATTCAAATAAGTATTTTCCTTGGGGTGTAAAAAGGGCAGAAAAAATTGAGGAAGAAAAACTTACTTTTTCAATATCATTTGTAATGATATTTTGGAGAAAATTTTTGGTATCTTCACCTGTTATTGAGATTAATCCACGATCCTCTAATAAAATAATTTGATCTTTTTCCATATTTATAAATATATACTGTATAATATATTAATTAAATCATGTCTGATAATTTTAGTCTCATTATTAAAAATGGATCTTGCTATATTGACGGCAAGCTCACAAAAACAGATATTGGTTTATCAGGAAACAAAATTAAAAAGATTGGTAAAATCGAACTTAATAGCTTCAAAGTTTACGACGCTACAGATAAAGTTGTTTTACCAGGTATTATAGATACCCAAGTACATTTTAGAGAGCCAGGGTCAACCGATGCGGAGGATTTAGAAAGCGGTAGTCGAGCGGCAGTATTGGGTGGCGTAACATCTTTATTTGAAATGCCTAATACCAACCCTCCTACTTCTAATTTAATAGAATTTGATAAAAAATTACAGGCTGCAAAAAATAGAATGCATAGTAATTATGCTTTTTATTTCGGAGCAACACCTAATAATACCGATCAACTTGCTCAACTAAAAGATGTTGAAGGATGTTGTGGTGTTAAATTATTTGCAGGCTCATCAACTGGGAACTTATTAGTAGACAAAGAGGCCGATATCGAAAAAGTAATTTCCAGTAGTGACAGAATTGTTTCTATTCACTCTGAGGATGAAGATATTATCAAACTTAGAAAAAAATTTATTAAAAAAGGAGACGTTCATACACACGCCGAGTGGAGAAACGTAGAAGTAGCAATGTCATCTACTCGGAGAGTAGTTAAAATTGCAGAGCGATATAATAAAAAGATTCACGTCCTTCATGTTACAACCAGAGAAGAAGTAGATTTTTTAGCTATGCACAAAAAAAATGTTACTTTTGAAACTACACCTCAACATCTAACTATGTACGCACCAGATTGTTATGATAAACTTGGAACTTATGCTCAAATGAATCCTCCTTTAAGGACTAAAGAACACTATGATCGTTTATGGGTAGCAATTAAGAATAATATAGTTGATGTACTTGGTTCCGACCACGCTCCACACTTAAAAGAAAATAAAGACAAAGAATATCCAAACTCTCCTTCTGGAATGCCAGGAGTTCAAACTATTTTTCCAGTTATGCTGGATCATGTAAATAATGGAAAATTAACTCTTCAACAGCTGATAAACTTAATGTGTGAAAATCCTTGTAAAATTTTTGGGATTAAAAATAAAGGATATTTAAAAGAGGGTTATGACGCAGATTTAACGATTGCTAATATGAATAAAGAGGTTGTTATCAAAAATGAGATGATAGCAAGTAAATGTGGATGGACACCTTTCAACAACCATAAGGTAAAAGGTTTTCCTGTAGCTACAATCGTAAACGGTCATTTGGTAATGTCTGATGGTAAAGTGGTTGTTGAGTCTAAAGGAACACCGCTAAAGTTTTAAAATTTTGTTCTCAACTAGGTCAGCTTTTATTTCATCTAAGATAGCTGGATCATCTATTGTGGCTGGCATTTTATAAGGTTCATTATCAGCAATCTTTCTTACTGTTCCTCTTAAAACTTTTCCTGATCTTGTTTTTGGCAATCTTTTTACGACAATTGCTATTTTAAAAGCTGCTACGGGACCAACTTTTTCTCTGACCATCTTTATACATTCGTTGATTATATCTTTCTTGTCTTTTGTAACTCCAGCTTTTAAAGCAAGTAAGCCTATAGGAAGTTGCCCTTTTAATTTATCGGCAATACCGATAACAGCGCATTCGGCTACATCTTTATGTTCAGCTAATACTTCTTCGATTGCCCCAGTAGACAATCTATGACCTGCTACGTTTATAATGTCATCTGTTCTAGACATAATCCAAACGTAACCGTCTTCATCAATATGTCCTGCGTCATAAGTTTGATAATAACCCGGATAAGTGGACATATAATTTTCTTTGTACCGCTTGTCGGCACCCCAGAGTGTTGGAAAAGTTCCGGGTGGCAAAGGAAGTTTAACAACTATGTCACCCATTTTACCTCGCCCAACTTCTTTACCTTCAGCATTTAAAACTTTTAAATCATATCCTGGAACTGGTTTAAATGCTGAGCCATATTTCACAGGAAATGACTCTATACCAGTACAATCAGATGTAATTGCCCAACTAGTCTCAGTTTGCCACCAATGATCAATGACTGGTGAATTTGAAAGTTTTTCAAACCACTTAATAGTATCAGGATCAGCTCGTTCTCCTGCAAGAAAAAGTTTATCAAATTTACTTAAATCATATTTTTTAAAAAACTCTCCATTTGGATCTTCTTTTTTTATAGCTCTGATAGCTGTAGGTGCCGTAAAAAGAGATTTAACTTTATGTTCTGAAATTATTCTCCAAAAGACCCCTGCATCTGGAGTTCCAACTGGTTTACCTTCAAACAAAACTGTAGTACATCCATAAAATAATGGAGCATATACAATGTAAGAATGGCCAACAATCCAGCCAATATCACTCGCTGACCACCATACATCATCTGGTTCAATGTTATAAATATTTTTCATCGTCCATTTTAATGCAACGATGTGTCCTCCGATATCTCTTACTATTCCTTTTGGTAAACCAGTCGTTCCAGATGTATAAAGAATGTAAGCATAATCATTAGCGTTCATTTGCTCACATTCAGCTGGTTTTATATCTTTATGTGCTTCTTCCCAGGTAATATCTATTTCAGGATTTAATTCTGCTTTATCTTTCTCTCTTTGAAAAATGATACACTTATCAGGTTTATGATTTGCAAGTTCTAAAGCTTTATTAACCAAAGGTTTATAATGAACTGTTCTTCCAGGCTCGTATCCACATGATGCTGTAACAATAATTTTTGCTTTTGAGTCGTCTATTCTGCTAGCTAATTCGTTTGCAGCAAATCCGCCAAACACTACAGAGTGAACTGCACCAATTCTACCGCAAGCTAACATGGCTACAACTGCCTCAGGAATCATCGGCATATAGATTATTACTCTGTCTCCTTTGGTAATACCTTGATTTTTTAAAGCTCCAGCGAATAAAGATACTTTCTCTCTTAATTCATTATAAGAAATATTTTTTTTTACTCCTGTAATCGGACTGTCATAGATAATTGCTACTTTTTTACCTTTTCCATTATCGATATGAAGATCTAAAGCGTTATAGCAAGTGTTGGTTATTCCATCTTCAAACCACTTATAGAAAGGAGGGTTATTTGAATTAAGAATTTTAGTAGGTTTTTTGTACCAAAAAATGTTTTCTGATACCTCTTTCCAGAAATTTTCTTTATTTTTAATAGATTTATCGTAAATTTCTTTATATTTTCGACTCAAATCTCCCCCCTCGAATTTCGCTTATTTTTAGGAGTATTTCATAAATATCCCCAAAAAAAAATAAAAAAACCAATAAAAATGCCCTTTTTTGATGAAAAAAACACTTCACTGTAACTTTTTTTTTTACTATGGTTCCCGACAAGTTATTCGGTAGTGAGTAAGTTTTCACTTGTCCGAGTAGTTTATATATAAACTAAATGGAAAACTAAACAAACGAGGGAGGTTTTCATGAGTAAATTAAAAATGTTTGCACTAGCAACTGTAGCCGTATTAGGTCTTACAGGCTCTGCTAATGCAGCAACCCCTATGCTAGAGACAGGAGATTTCGTAGGAATATCTTTTTGGCTTGTGTCTATGGGTATGATTGCAACTACAGTATTCTTTTTTGCTGAAAGAAACACAGTAGCTGCATCATGGAGAACATCTTTAACAGTAGCTGGACTTGTAACTGGTGTTGCATTCGTTCACTACATGTATATGAGAGAAGTTTGGGTGACTACAGGTGATACACCAACAGTGTACAGATACATTGACTGGTTAATCACAGTGCCACTTCAAATGATCGAATTCTATCTAATCTTGGCAGCTGTTAGAAAGGTGCCAACTTCTATATTCTGGAAGCTATTAATTGGTTCATTAGTAATGTTAATCGGTGGATACTTAGGTGAAGCTGGTTATATTCAACCATTTGTAGGTTTCGTAATTGGAATGGCTGGATGGATTTATATCTTGTTTGAAATATTCTCAGGTGAAGCTGGAACTATGGCGGCAAAAGCTGGTAACAAAGCAATGTCTACTGCTTTCAGCGCTATGAGAATAATCGTTACTATTGGTTGGGCTATATATCCTTTAGGATATATCTTCGGTTACCTAACTGGTGGTGTTGATGCAAATGCTTTAAACATAATTTATAATTTAGCTGACTTTGTTAATAAGATCGCTTTCGGTCTAGTTATTTGGGCAGCAGCAATGCAAAACACAAGATTAGCATCTAGATAATAGATAATATCTTATAAAAAAAGGGCGGGTATGTTTTGCATACTTGCCCTTTTTATTTAGATACTTATATATACAATAATGGAATTATCAAAACCGTATAAAGGAAAAGGAAAACGTAAAATTAAAAAGATGCCTTTCACAGTCAAAGGCTATATTTTATATTACGCTTTTTTTTGGGTTGTTATTATCTCAATTTATTTTACTTATTAAATGCCCAAAATTACTTACCAAGATAATGAAGGGAATTCTAAAACAATTGAGGTAGACAAAGGTCTTTCAGTTATGGAGGGCGCAATACAAAATGATATTCCAGGTATTGACGCAGACTGTGGTGGGTCAATGGCATGTGCGACTTGCCATGTTTATGTCGAAGAAAAGTGGTTAGATAAACTTCCTAAAGCCGAAGAAGCCGAGATAGATATGATAGATATGGCATTTGAGCCAAAAAAAAATAGTAGATTAAGTTGTCAATTAATTGTTTCAGATGAATTGGATGGACTAAAAATTACAACACCCAGTAAACAAACTTAATGAAAAAAACAGACACAATAATAATTGGAGCTGGACCTGTAGGATTATTTGCAGTTCATCAATTAGGTATTAAAGGACTCAATTCAATCGTTATCGACAACCTAGATAAAGCTGGAGGACAGTGTATTGAGCTTTATCCTGATAAACCAATTTATGATATTCCTGCCGTTCCTGAATGTACCGGACAGGAATTAACTGAGAAATTGTTAGAACAAATTAAACCTTTTAATACAGAATTCTTTTTAAATGAAAGAGTTGAAGAAGTAAAAAAAGATAAAGAAAACTGGATTGTAAAGACAAGTAACAAAAATGAATTTTCATCTCCTAATATTATTATTGCTGGTGGTGTAGGGTCTTTTGAGCCAAGAAAACTTTCAGTTAAAGAGGCAGAAAATTTTGAGGATAAATTTTTATTTTATGCGGTTAAAAACAAAGAGCAATTTAAAAACAAAAATATTTCAATTTTCGGCGGAGGGGACTCAGCCTTGGATTGGGCTTTAGAACTTTCAAAGTTCTCAAATATTAGTTTGATACATCGAAGAGATGAATTTAGAGGTGCTCCTCATACTTTATCAGAAATTAAAAAATTAGAAAAAGAGGGTAAAATTTCTCTTAAAACCCCTTGTCAACTTGAGTCAATTGAAGGTACCGAGAAAATTAAATCTATAACTATCAAATATGATAACGGAAAAACTGAAAAAATTAAAACTGACGTTATTTTAAGTTTTTTTGGCTTAATAATGAAATTAGGTCCAATTTCCGAATGGGGATTAAACATGAATAAAAAAACTATCGAAGTGAATTCTAAGAATTTTGAAACAAATAAAAAAGGTATATTTGCAGTAGGTGATATTTGTGTTTATCCAGGAAAATTAAAGCTAATACTATCTGGTTTTCATGAAGTAGCTCTTGCATCTGTAGAGTGTTTCAAAAGAGCAAGACCAAACGAAAAATATAGGTTTGAGTTTACCACATCCTCAAAAACGATACAGCAAAGACTAGGAAAAAAATGATAGAGTTGCTTACCGCTAACACTCCCAACGGTAAGAAGATTTCTATTATGCTTGAAGAGATAAAGTTTAACTATAAGTTAACGAAAATAAATATCAATAAAGATGAGCAATTTAAACCGGAGTTTAAAAAAATAAGTCCTTTCAGCAAAACTCCAGTCATAATTGATCACGAAACAAAAACTAGTTTGTTTGAAACTGGAGCAATATTAATTTATCTGGCTGAAAAAAGTGGTAAATTTTATAACAAAGACCAAAGAACAACAATTAATCAATGGCTTTTTGGTCAGGTAGCCTACGTCGGACCTATGCTTGGCCAACATCATCAATTTCATTATTATAATCCAGGTAAAAGTGCATTCGGAGAAAATAGATATTTTAAAATTTCAGAACGAATTTACCGTGAACTTGATGAGAGATTAGCTCAGTCAAAGTTTTTAGCTGGTGATGATTATACAATTGCTGATATAGCAACATTTCCTTGGATAGCGCGTCACGAATGGCATGATATTGGATTAAAAAAATATAAAAATCTCGTAAAGTGGTATTTAGAAATTTCAAATAGAAAAGCAGTCCAAACAGGCTATGATTTGTTAAAAAAAGGAGAGCTTATACCTAAAGTTTAGTCATCAATAAAGATTTTTTCGTCTCTTTCATGCCTCTCTTGAGCCTCGATAGATAAGGTAGCAACTGGTCTTGCCATCAACCTCTTCAAGCCGATGGGCTCACCAGTTTCTTCACAATAACCATAAGTTCCATCTTTAATTCTTTGTAAAGCAGAGTTTATTTTTGAAATTAATTTTCTACTTCTATTTAAGGCTTTCATCTCAACACTTTTATCCGTATAAGAGGATGCTTGATCTACTATGTCAGCAGATGAAACATTATCATCTGAAGAATTCAATAGATTTCCCAAATTATTGGCTTTAATAATATCCTTTTTCCAACTTAATAATTCCTCGGTAAAAAATTTTTTGTGTTTTGCACACATATATTTTTCCTTAAGGTTAGGAGTGTATTTTTTTTTAGTAGTGGTTTTTTTTACCATTTTTTGAATTCGGCGAGTATATGTTTGATTTTAGTCGTGTCAATAGCTTATAAATTGTAATAATTTTATATCAAAATGATACAAATAAAAAACATCAATAAAATATTATACATATTTTTATTTTTTCACCTGTCGCTTTGGACGCTAGTTCCATCAATTTCTAATGTTAATCTACCATTAGACACTATTGAAGCTTTAGCCTGGGCAAGTAATTTAGAGTGGGGTTTTAACAAACACCCACCTTTAAGTGCCTTTGCTGTTGGTACTTTTTATCTCATTTTTGGATCTAATGACTGGGCTTATTATCTTCTAAGTCAAGTTTTTGTTTTAATAACTTTTTATTTTGTTTGGAAACTGTCAAACGAATTTTTTTCTGATAAGATTTTTTCTTTATTATCTTTAATAATTTTAGAAACAATAGTATTTTTTAATTATACAACCCCAGAGTTTAATGTTTATGTTTGTCAATTACCTTTAAAGGCAGCTGCAGTTTATTTTTTTTGGATAGGTATAAAAGATCAAAATTTACGTTATATGATTTTAACAGGTATTTTTTGCGCATTAGGAATGTTAACTCATTATTCATTTATTTTTATTATCTTATCATTATTTGCCTATTTTGTTTTGTTTTTTAGAAGAAATAAAAAATTAGTTAAATACTTTTTTATTTCATTTTTTATTTTTATATTGATTTTGATACCTCATATAATTTGGCTTTTTGAAAACAATCTTGAAACAATTAAATATGCATTTGGTAGAACTGGATCTGATAGTCAAAGTGTCTTAAAGCATATTCTAAATCCTACTTTGTTTATTCTAAAACAATTTGGTATGATAATCCTTTTTTCCTTTGCTTTCATTTCAATATTATCAATTAAAAAAATTAAAAAATTATACATTAGGATATTAGAAAAAAAAAATTTTTTCATATTTTGTATTACTTTATTGCCTTTAATAATTGTTTTATTCGTATCATTAATTACTGGTGCAAAAATAAGAACAATGTGGATGTCAACATTCTATATTTTTTTTGGAATACTAGTTTTTCATTATTTCAAAAAAGCAATTAATTTAAACCAAATAAAAAGATTTTTTTGTATTTTAGTTTTTCTTTTCCTTTTGTCTCCGATTACTTATTTTTATGTATCTATCACTAATGATTTTAAAAGAACTGATTTCCCCGGTAAAGAAATAGCTAGACTGGTCCAAAATAAATGGGACGATAACTTTGTAAGTGAGATTAAAATTGTTATTGGGGACGAGTGGTCAGCTGGAAATCTTTCATATCATTTAGAGAGCAGACCAAAATGGTTTAATGATCTTAAAAATAAAACTGATGTAATTAGTGAAGATCAAGGAGTAATTTATACAGGAAACCCAAAAATACTTAAAAGATTATGTCCAGGTGTATATGGAACAATCAAACCTTACGGTTACTGTATGATAGGCAAAAGATGAAAAAAATTTTAATTTTAATTCCTATTTTTAATGATTGGGAGTCACTTAAAAAATTAATAGAAGAAATTAATGAAAACATAAAAAATTATAATGATTTTTATTTTGAATGTTTAGTTGTGAATGACGCTTCTACAATTGAACAACCAAAAATAACTAAGCCAAGTCATTTTAAATCTTTAGAAATTTTAACTATGAAAAAAAATAGGGGGCACGCAAGATGTATTGCATTTGGGATAAGACATATATTTAAAAATAAAATATTTGATAATCTCATATTGATGGACGGTGATGGCGAAGATAGGCCAATTGAAATAAAAAGTCTCATTGATAAAATGATAGAAAATCCATCATTGTCAGTGGTAGCTAAAAGAGTAAAAAGATCAGAGGGGATTTTTTTTCAATTATTATATCAAATTCACAAATTCATAACTTTAGTTTTCACAGGAAGAAAAATTAACTTTGGAAATTATAGTATTATTACAAAAAGCGATGTTGGAAAAATTTCCTCAAAAGCTAGTTTATGGAGTAGTTTTTCTGGAACTATTAAAAAAAATTTAAATACAATAAACGAAATAAATTCTGTAAGAGGCTTGAGGTATTTTGGCCCGTCGCAAATGTCATTATTAAAACTTTTAATTCATTCTTTTTCGATAATTGCAGTGTTTAAAAATCAAGTATTTTTAAGATCTGTTTTTATGATAATTTTTTTATCATTATTAAATTCCTCTTTGGGTATTTTTTCAACTATATTTCAAATTTTGATAGTAGGGTTTAATTTATTGATCTTTATTGTTTCTAGAAGAGAGAACGAACAAGATTTAATCAAAAGTCATGAAAATTTGCACAACATAAAAAATATTACACACTAAAAAGTAGTAATTTGAATCTTAAACTGAATCAAAACGGAATCAAAAGGTGAACATTTGTGAGAGATTTTGAGGACTTGTGGATATGATTAAATATGCGATATGCTTACAAACTCTTAAACAAAAAAAAAGGATTTAAATGAAAAAATTAAAATGCCACTGTGGCGCTATAGAGGCAGATGTTAATGTTCCAAAAAATTTTGAAAAAATTTTGAGGTGTAATTGCTCGTTGTGCAAAAGAAAAGGAGCATTAATGTCAATGGTTAAAAATGAGGATTTTAAGATAATAAAAGGAGAAGATAAATTAAAGATTTACCAATTTCACACTAGAGTAGCGAAACATTATTTCTGTTCAAATTGTGGAATTTACACCCATCACAATCCAAGATCTAATCCTGCTTTGACAGGATTTAATTTAGGTTGTTTAGATGATGTCGATACTTTTAATTTAAAAAATATTATCATTAATGATGGTCATAACCATCCATTAGATAAAAATTAAGAATGCAACTTGATATTTTGAATTATAAGAAAATTAAGAAAAAATATTTGATATTTCTTAAGTCGCAAGAAGTAATGTCTGAGCCATTTAGGGATAAAATTGGACAATTAAATAAATTTTATTTACCGATTAGCAAAATGATAAATGATGAATACTTAAAGGATAAAAAAACAAAAGTAATTGGTTTATGTGGAGGTCAAGGATCAGGAAAATCAACTATATCAAATATTCTCAAAATTATACTTAAAGAAGGTTTTCACTTAGAGACAGTCATATTTTCAATAGATGATTTTTACAAAACCTTAAATCAAAGAAAATTAATGTCAAAAAATATAAGCTATCTATTTTTAACAAGAGGAGTTCCTGGCACACATGATACAAGAATACTCAAAAATTGTATTCAAAATTTAAAAATTTTTAAGTTTAGAAAGAGTATGATACCTAAATTTGATAAGTCTAATGATGATAGATACCCTAAAAACAAATGGTTAAAAGTAAATAAAAAACCTAATATAGTTATATTTGAGGGATGGTGTGTTGGTGTAACACCACAAAAAAAAAGAGATTTAAAAACTCCGATAAATCAATTAGAAAAAGAGCATGATACTAAAAAAGTTTGGAGAGAAAAAGTTAATTTAGAAATAAAAGGTAAATACCAAAAAATATTTAGTTTGATTGATAAGTTAATTTTTTTAAAAGTACCAAGTTTTAAATATGTTTTTAAATGGAGATTGCTGCAAGAGAAAAAATTAAGAACCACATCTAAAGGAAAAAAAACTATGGACAATGAACAAGTTAAAAACTTTATAATGTATTACGAAAGACTCACAAAACATATGTTAAAAATCTTACCTAAAAAAGCTGACACTGTTATTAGCATTGATAAAAAACATAAATTGAAATCAATAAAATTTAATTAAATGAAAAAACATCTAATAATAATATTCTTATTATTTTCGTTTTCTGACTCATATGCTCAGGAAAGTTTAAGATTTTATATTCAAAAAGCTTTAGAGAATAATCTACAATTAAACGCGGAAAGAAAAAACTTTGAGTTATCTAAACAAAGTAAAAATATTTCTAGAAGTGAATTTTTACCAAGTATTACATTATCAGGAGATCAATCCAGTGTTACGTCATCAAATAGAGTTAACCAGAGTGGAGTAAGCTTATCTGATACTAACTTAGATACAGAAAACAAAAAAATATCAGTTGATCAAAAAATTTTTTCTGGTTTTAAAGGATTGAATACATTTAAAAAGTCTGAGCTTGAAACAAAAAAAGCGAATTTATCTCTAAAAAAAACAGAGCAACAAACAATTCTTGATACAAGTTCTGCTTATTTTGATTTAATTTTTAAGTCAAAAAATCGAAAATTCAACTTATCAAATGTAGATTTATTTGAACGGCAGGTTGACTCAGACAATGCAAGACTTCAAAAAGGAGAAATCACCTTAACTGATTTAGCGCAATCAGAGTCATCTTTAGCAGGTGCTAAAGCAAATCTCATAAAAGCTGAAACTGAATTGCTTTCTTCAAAAACTAATTTTGAAAGAGTAACTAGAGAAAAAACTCCTAACATTAACAATTTAAATGAAAAAATATCATTAGTTCTACCTAATTCACTTGAAGAAGCTTTACAAACAGCTAACTCTAATAATGTTGACCTTTTATTATCAAATTTAGATTATGAAATATCTATTCGTGAATTAAATATAGAAAGAGCAAGACTTTCACCCTCTGCTTCAATTAATTATTCTAAATCAGAAAATAAAGATTTTAGCTCCACAATTGATGAAATTGATGAAGAAAAAGTTACAGCCACAATTACTTGGCCTATTATAAAAGGTGGGGAAAATATCTCTTCAATTAAAAAAGCTTCCTACAATAAACAGCGATATCAATTAATATTTCAAGATATGAAAAACAAAATTAACACCGATATTTCGAATGCTTGGTCTAAATATCAGTCATCTAAAAGCGTTCTTGATGCCACCAGGGCTCAATTGAAAGCTGCAGAAATCGCTAACGAGGGAATTACTCTGGAATATGACTCTGGTAGCACCAGAACTACTTTAGAATTAATCCAGTCTAGAAGTCTTCTCTTAGATGCTAGAATTGATTTTGCCAGATCTGAAAGGGACTATATTATATCTCAATTTGAGCTTGCTAAGCGACTAGGTTCCTTGTCTATTCAGTCAATTAATTAGATAAATAGGGCTTTTTTTTATAACTCTTGATTAAAAGAACAAAATGTGTACATTTATACATACGATTCGAACAACAAAAAAAGGATAAAAATGACAAAAAATAACTTAAAAGTCGTAAAAACAGACAACAAAAAACAACAAGAATTAAAGGAAAAGAACAAATCTTTAGAAGCAGCCATAAGTCAAATTGATCAGAACTTTGGAAAAGGTTCAGTGATGAGACTTGGTCAACAACAAGCTTTAGACGTTGAGGCTATTTCAACGGGTTCACTAAGCTTAGATTTAGCCCTTGGAATAGGGGGATTACCAAAAGGTAGGATTATTGAAATATATGGACCAGAATCTTCTGGAAAAACAACATTGGCATTACAAGTAGTAGCTGAGGCTCAAAAAGCAGGTGGTATATGCGCTTTTGTTGATGCAGAACATGCAATGGATCCAGTCTACGCAAAAAAATTAGGAGTAAAAACTGAGGAGCTATTAATCTCTCAACCAGATACAGGTGAACAAGCCTTAGAAATAACGGATACATTAATAAAATCCGGATCTATCTCAGTTTTGGTTGTGGACTCTGTAGCAGCATTAACTCCCAAAGCTGAATTAGAGGGCGAAATGGGAGATCATCATGTTGGTTTACAATCAAGATTAATGAGTCAAGCTTTGAGAAAAATTACAGGCTCAGTGTCTAAATCTAATACAATGGTAATATTTATAAACCAAATAAGAATGAAGATCGGAGTAATGTTCGGTAATCCAGAAACAACTTCTGGAGGAAACGCTCTTAAATTTTACTCTTCCGTAAGAATGGATATAAGAAGAATAGGAGCAATTAAAGAAAAAGATCAAATTATTGGCAACTCTACAAGAGTAAAAGTAATTAAGAACAAAGTCGCACCTCCATTTAAAGTTGTTGAATTCGATTTAATGTATGGAAAAGGAATAAGTAAATTAGGTGAGTTAATAGACCTTGGCACTAAAGCAGGTGTAGTTGAAAAATCAGGTGCTTGGTATGCGTATAAGGGCGAAAAAATAGGGCAAGGTAGAGAAAACGCCAAAATATACCTTCAAAAAAATCCAAACGTTGCTGCAGAAATAGAAAAGATTATTAGGGATGAAGCTTCAGCAATAAGTAAAGAGCTAGAAGGCAATCCTTCAGCAAACGAAAAAATTAGCGAAAAAAAAGAAGAGGAGTAATTCCTCTGCCATCATTTCAACGGGAAGTTTAAATTAAACTTCCCGTTCCTCATGAAATAACAACTGTAAATTGATTAAATCAATATTTAGTATTTAAAAAGATAGGGTCAAAAATACATGTGTACAATCTAGTTCAAATTGGTTTTAATTATGAATTATAACAACAAAAGGGGGAAAATGAGTACACAACAAGCATCAAGCTCGAAAGTGTCTTCATCTTTAGATACCTCTCATTTGAAGGTTAAATTTCCATTTAAAGCTAAATATGGAAACTACATCAACGGAAAATTTGTAGAACCTAAGTCAGGAAAGTATTTTGATAATACTACTCCTATCACTAATGAAGTTATCTGTAAGGTACCACGATCGAACGATAAAGACGTTGATTTTGCTCTAGACGCAGCCCACGCAGCATTTCCTGCATGGGGAAAAACATCAATCACAGAGAGATCCAATATTCTCTTAAAGATTGCTGATGTTATAGAGAAAAATCTTAATGTCTTAGCGACAGCAGAATGTTTAGACAATGGTAAGCCGATAAGAGAATGTATGGCTGCAGACTTACCTTTGGTAATTGACCATTGGAGATATTTTGCGGGAGTAATAAGAGCAGAGGAGGGTTCAGTTGCTGAAATCAGCAACAGTGAATATTCTTACCACATACCTGAACCATTAGGTGTAGTTGGTCAGATTATACCATGGAACTTTCCATTATTAATGGCTACATGGAAACTAGCTCCAGCATTGGCAGCGGGAAACTGTGTAGTATTAAAACCAGCTGAACAAACACCAGCATCAATCATGTTGTTAATGGAACTTATCGGAGATTTGTTGCCAGCAGGTGTTGTTAACGTTGTAAGTGGATATGGTCTTGAAGCAGGAAAACCATTAGCTTCTTCAAAAAGAATTAAGAAGATAGCTTTTACAGGGGAAACTACTACTGGACGTTTGATAATGCAGTACGCATCTCAAAACTTAATTCCAATCACTTTAGAATTAGGTGGTAAATCGCCAAATATTTTCTTTGAAGATGTAATGGCAAAAGATGACGACTTCTTTGATAAATGTTTAGAAGGTTTTGCTATGTTTACGCTTAACCAAGGAGAAGTTTGCACTTGTCCGAGTAGAGCTTTAATTCAAAAATCTATCTATGATAAGTTCATGGAAAAAGCGATCGCAAGAACTAAAGCTGTAAAACAAGATAATCCTTTAAAAATGGAAACTATGATTGGAGCTCAAGCTTCATTAGAACAAATGGAAAAAATTAAATCTTACTTAGACTTAGGTAAGAAAGAAGGTGCCAAAGTTCTATGTGGTGGAAGCGAAGCTAAGATCAATAGCGGATTGGAAAAAGGAAACTATATTCAACCTACAATTTTCGAAGGTAAAAACAATATGCGAATTTTCCAAGAAGAGATCTTTGGACCGGTTGTATCTGTTACAACGTTTAAAGATGAGAAAGAAGCATTAGAAATAGCTAATGATACTCTTTATGGATTAGGAGCAGGTGTTTGGACTAGAGATGGAAACATTGCATACAGAATGGGCAGAGGGATAGAGGCAGGAAGAGTTTGGACAAACTGCTATCATGCTTATCCAGCTCACGCTGCATTTGGTGGATATAAACAATCTGGTATCGGAAGAGAAACTCATAAAATGATGTTAAATCATTATAGGCAAGTGAAGAACTTACACGTGTCTTACAGTGAGAAAAAATTAGGCTTCTTTTAACCAATAATATATAATGGCCCATGATTCTAAATCATGGGCCGTAATAGCAAAATGAAAGTATCATTCACATTATCTGCAAAAAAACTACTCAACGAAATTAAAGAAGTTCATGGTAATGATCTTTTATTTCATCAATCAGGTGGATGCTGTGATGGCAGTGCACCCATGTGTTTTCCAGCCAAAGAATATCAAGTAGGTAACAGTGATGTTAAATTAGGAGAGGTTGATGGAACGCCTTTTTATATGAATGAAGATCAATATGAAAAGTGGAAACATACAGATCTAACAATTGATGCAGTCAAAGGAATTGGCGGAATGTTCTCACTAGATAACGGCACTGGACAAAGATTTTTAACAAAATCAGAAATTTGTGTTGTCGTAGATAACGATAAAAAGCATTCAAACTAATCTCTTTATAGACAAGCAGAGAAATATCTGTATTTAATTAAGTATGAGCAAAATTTTGCTTACAGATGTAAGAAAAAAGTTTTTAAACTACTTTAAAACAAACAATCATAAAATTGTTGACTCAAGTAATTTAGTGCCAAACAATGACCCCACATTGATGTTTACTAATTCAGGAATGGTTCAATTCAAAAATGTATTTACTGGGTTAGAAAAAAGATCATATAAAACTGCTACGACTTCACAAAAATGCGTTCGAGCAGGTGGAAAACATAATGATCTAGAAAACGTTGGATACACACCGAGGCACCATACATTTTTCGAAATGTTGGGAAATTTTTCCTTTGGCGACTATTTTAAGGAGCAAGCTATTAAACATGCATGGCATTTATTAACTAAAGATTTTGGTCTTCCAAAAGAAAAATTATCAGTAACAGTATTTCACGAAGATGATGATGCTTTTAAGTTATGGAAAAAAATAGCAGGGTTAAGTGAAAATAAGATTATTAAAATATCAACATCAGATAATTTTTGGTCCATGGGAGATACAGGACCATGTGGCCCTTGTTCTGAAATTTTTTATGATCACGGTGATAAATTAAAGGGTGGTCCACCTGGAAGCCCAAATGAAGATGGTGATAGATTTATTGAAATTTGGAACCTTGTATTCATGCAATACGAGCAAATAACAAAAGAAAAAAGAGTTGATTTACCAAAACCTTCAGTCGATACAGGTATGGGGCTTGAAAGAATGACAGCAGTTCTTCAAGGGACTCATGATAATTACAAAATTGATCACTTCCAAAAAATTATGGCTGCTTCATCTGATATTACAAACACTTCAATTAATAGCAAAACAATAGCTAGTCATAGAGTAATAGCTGATCACCTAAGAGCAAGTAGTTTTTTAATCGCCGAAGGAATATTACCCTCTAACGAAGGACGAGGATACGTTTTAAGGAGAATTATGAGAAGGGGGATGAGACATGCACATTCTTTAGGTAGTAAAAACCCTGTTTTTTACAAACTTTTTGAAGTTTTGTTAAACGAGATGAAAAATAGTTATCCTGAATTAATAAACGGTAAAGAATTGATAGTTGAAACTCTTAAAAATGAGGAAGAAAAATTTTCATCTCTTTTAGAACGTGGAATGAAAATACTAGATGAAAATTTAAACAAAGTTCAAAATAAAACTTTTCCAGGCGCCGAGGCATTTAAATTATATGATACTTATGGCTTCCCTTTAGATTTAACTGCTGACATTTTAAGAAACAAAGATATTAAAGTAGATAATATTGGTTTCGAGAGGGAAATGGAAAAAAGTAAAGCTTTAGCAAGAGCTAATTGGAAAGGATCCGGAGATAAGTCTGTTGAAGAAAGATGGTTTAAAGTTAGAGAGGAGCTTAATCCTACTGAATTTTTAGGTTACGAATTTGATAAAGCTGAAGGTGTAATAATTAAAATTTCAAAAAACGGCAAATTTGTTGACTCAGCTAGTATTGGAGATGAAGTAGAAATCATAACAAATCAAACCCCATTTTATGGAGAGTCCGGCGGTCAAGTAGGTGATCAAGGTTATATTTTCACCTCAGATTGTAAAATAAAAGTGAACGATACTCAAAAAAAAATGGGAGATTTATTTATTCATTACGGAAAAATTGAAAAAGGTTCTATTTCAATTGAACAAAATGTAAATTTAGAAATAGATGTTTTGAAAAGAAATAACTCTAAAGCAAATCATTCAGCCACTCATTTACTGCATGAGTCATTAAGAAGAACTCTGGGCAAGCATGTGACTCAAAAAGGATCTCTAGTCTCTCCTGAAAGGCTAAGATTTGATTTCAGTCATAACAAGCCAATTGAAAAAGAAGAAATGATAAAAATAAATAATATAGTAAACGAAATAATCGCAGGATCCTCTGATGTACAAACAAGAATAATGACCCCAAAGGAAGCGGTTAGTATGGGTGCCCTTGCATTATTTGGAGAAAAGTATGGAGAGGAAGTAAGAGTGGTTTTTATGGGAAAAGAGAATAATGGTTTTTTCTCAACAGAATTGTGTGGAGGGACTCATGTAAAAAACACTAAAGAAATTGGCAAGTTTAAAGTTATAAGTCAATCTTCCATCGCTTCTGGAGTAAGGAGAGTTGAGGCATTAAGAGATAAACAGCTTGAAGTTTATGAAAAAAATCAAACTAAAGATAAGTCTCAAAAAGAGTCAAATCTTAAAAATGAAATAGAGTTATTAAAAAAAGAACTTCGAAATTTAAAAATTAGACCTGACTATAAAGAAAATTTAAATTTATCTGAAAATTTAAAAAATATGAACAAACAACTAAATAAAGTAAGAATTGAAAGTATTAAAAAAGATAAAAGTAAAAATATAATTAAGGATAAAAAAATTGGAAATTTATTGATTAGAGAGCAAATTTTAAAAGATTTTCCTTCAAAAGAACTTAGAACTATAATTGACCAAGGGAAAAAAGATATTAAATCAGGAATAATAGTTTGTATTTCTACATTTGAAGATAAGGTTGGTTTAGCTGTAGGAGTTTCTCGAGATTTGACCTCAAAATATGATGCTGTCGATCTAGTAAAAACTGCTTCTAGTATTTTAGGTGGAAAAGGAGGAGGTGGTAGAAAAGATTTTGCTCAAGCAGGCGGTGTAGACAAAAGTAAAATTAATGAAGCGTTTAAAGAAGTATCCAAAAAAATTAGTTAAGTTTCTTTTTCAAATTTCCATCAATAGCTTCTAAAAATTGATTTGTAGTAAGATATTTTTTAGTTTTATCTATTAAAATTGATAAATCCTTTGTCATTGAACCACTTTCAACTGTTTTTACACATACTTCTTCAACATTTTTTGAAAATTTGATAAGATCTTCATTCCCATCGAGCTTACCTCTATGAGCCAAACCTCTAGTCCAAGCAAATATAGAAGCTATTGGGTTGGTTGAAGTTTCCTTTCCCTGCTGATGCATTCTATAATGTCTTGTTACAGTACCATGAGCTGCTTCGGACTCTATAGTCTTACCATCAGGTGTCATTAACACGCTAGTCATAAGCCCTAAAGACCCAAACCCTTGGGCAACAGTATCAGATTGCACGTCACCATCATAATTTTTACAAGCCCAAACATAACCACCATTCCATTTCATAGCACAGGCAACCATATCATCTATTAATCTATGTTCGTAAGTAATGTTAGCTTTATTAAATTTATCAGAGAATTCTTTTTCAAAAACCTCTTGGAAAAGATCTTTGAATCGACCATCGTAAGCTTTTAGAATTGTATTTTTAGTTGATAAATATACCGGCCATTTTCTGGCAAACCCATAATTCATACACGCTCTTGCAAAATTTTTTATAGACTCGTCTAGGTTATACATCGTTAAAGCAGTTCCAGACCCAGGAAAATCAAATACTTTAAATTCTTTTTTATCTTTACCATCTTTAGATGTCCATTTGACCTCTAGATTACCTTCACCTGGTATCAAAAAATCTGTAGCTCTGTATTGATCTCCAAATGCATGTCTACCAATCACAATTGGTTGTGTCCAACCTGGTACTAGTTTTGGAACGTTTTTACAAATGATTGGTTCCCTGAAAACTGTTCCACCCAAAATATTCCTTATTGTTCCATTAGGTGATCTCCACATTTTTTTTAATTTGAACTCTTCTACACGTGCCTCGTCAGGAGTAATTGTTGCACATTTTACACCAACCCCATATTGTTTAATCGCATTAGCTGCATCTACAGTGATTTGATCATTAGTTTTATCTCTACTTGCCATTCCTAGATCGTAATATTTAAGATCAACCTCAAGGTAAGGCCTGATTAGCTTATCTTTGATAAAAGACCATATAATTCTGGTCATTTCATCTCCATCTAATTCAACTACTGGATTTTTAACTTTAATTTTTGCCATAAAATATAGATTGATTAACTTTGATTTTTATACATATTAAGAAAAAATTATCAAACTTAAAATTATGTTTAATACAATTTTTCCCAAAATACACAAAGAAGGATACAAGTTTTTAGCAATTTCAATAATAACGACATTTATAATTTTGTTTTTTTCAAAATTTTTAGGAACTCTTTTTATTATTATTACAGTTTGGGTTTATTATTTTTTTAGAGACCCAGAAAGATATTCGATAGGAGATGACAAATTCTTAGTAAGTCCTGCAGATGGATTGGTTACCGATATTAGTGAAAAATCAGGTCCAGAAGAATTAAGATTAGAAAATACATCTTACACAAAAATTAGTATTTTTATGAATGTTTTTAATTGTCATGTTAATCGTGTACCAACATCCGGGAAGGTAGAAGAAATTTTTTATAAACCAGGAAAATTTTTAAATGCTTCTTTAGATAAAGCAAGTGAAGAAAATGAGAGAAATTATTATAAGATAAAATTAAATAATGGGGAAGAAATTATAATTGTGCAGATAGCAGGATTGATTGCGAGAAGAATAGTTTGCGATGTTGAGCAGGGACAAGAGCTAAAACAAGGCGACAGGATAGGTATGATAAGATTTGGAAGTAGAGTAGATGTTTACTTTAAAAACAAAAAACCTTTAGTAAAACTTGGTCAAAATATTACAGCAGGGGAAAGTTTATTAGCAGTTGAATAATGGAAGAGAATAAAAAATTTAAATTAGTTTCATCGAAAAAGACAAGATATTTATTGCCAAACATTTTAACATTAGCTGGGGTTTGTTTAGGGATAAGTTCAATTAAATTTTCAATAGATGGTAATTTTAGTTTAGCGGTAATATTAATCATGTTTGCTGCAATTTTAGATGCATTGGATGGAAGAATTGCTAGATTAATTAAAGGTACATCAGAATTTGGAAAAGAGCTGGACTCTCTTACAGACTTTGTAAGCTTTGGTATCGCACCAGTATTTATTTTATACTTTTGGGAACTGAATAATTATGGAAAGTTAGGATGGGCAATTACACTAATATACTCTGTCTGTTGTGTTTTGAGGTTAGCTAGATTCAATTTGACAAAAATAGAGGAAACTCAAGGATGGAAAAATAATTTTTTTGAAGGTATTCCATCTCCAGCTGGTGGGTTACTAATTTTAATGCCACTAATTTATGAGCTCACAGGTTTAAATTTTGGATACGGTATAAAAAATTTAACACCAT
>CACKWP010000008.1 GCA_902603945.1 uncultured Pelagibacteraceae bacterium | reverse complement strand
TCTATGCTAAAATACTTCATAGTTGTAAAATTAAGGGTATATTCATATTTTGTAAACTTAAATTACGATGATTTTGATTGCCTTTTTCTTTCATGAGTATCTAAAATTACTTTTCTTAACCTGCAAGACAAGGGTGTTATTTCCAGCGCTTCATCCGTATTGAGTATACTTAATTGCTCTGCAATAGCCATTTTTCTAACTGGAGTTAAAACTACGTTTTCATCAGTTCCTTGAGTTCTCATATTAGTAAGTTTCTTTCCTTTTAAAACATTTATCTCTAGATCACCACTTTTTGATGAAAGGCCTACTATCATTCCTTTATAAACTGGATCGTTATGCTTTACAAACATCTCACCACGAGCCTGTAAATTAAAAATTGCAAATGCTACAGCTTTTCCGTCCTCCATGGAAATTAAAGCACCGTTTCTTCTTCCTTCCATCTCTCCTGTATATTTTCCATAAGAGTGAAAAATTCTATTTATTACACCGGTTCCCTTCGTTAAAGTTAAAAATCGACTTGTGTAACCCATAAGTCCTCTAGTTGGTGCGTGGAAAATCAACCTTTTTTTTCCTTTCCCAGTATCTTTCAAGTCTATTAATTTTCCTTTTCTTCTATTCATTGAGTCTATTACTTTAGACGAAAACTCTTCATCAAGATCCATAGTTATTTCTTCAATAGGTTCAAGCTTATTACCTTCCGTATCTTTTTTAATTAATACTTTTGGAGGGCTAACAGTCATTTCAAATCCCTCTCTCCTCATCTGAGTTAAAAGAATTTCTAACATTAGCTCACCTCTTCCGCTTATTATAAATGAGTCCCTGTTTTCATTTTCAGCAAAACTAATGCCCACATTATTTTCAGCTTCTAGAATAAGGCGATCTCTTATTAGTGTGCTTGTAAGTTTTTTTCCTTCCATACCAGCCAAGGGAGAACTATTAACTGTAATTGTAATAGACATAGTAGGGGGATCTATAGGCGTAGCATTTATAGGTTCACTAACCTCTAAATCGCATATAGTGTCGGCAACGTTTGCTTTTTCAAGTCCAGCTATGATCACAATATCTCCAGCCTCCCCTTGCTCTATTGGAACTTTTTTTGTGCCTTCATATCTAAATATTTTTGTTAATCTACCTTCGTCTACTTTATTACCTTCGAGATTAATTGCTTTAATTTGTTGATTAGCTTTTGCTGTTCCCTGAGCAATTTTTCCAACTAAACTTCTTCCAAGAAAACTATCTGCATAGAGAAGCGTAGAAAGCATTGCAAAAGGTTTTTTCTTATCAGAAGAGGATGGTTTTACTTTTTCAATAATTAAATTAAGTAAAGGTTGTAAATTTTCTCTTGGACCGTTTATTTCTTTTGACGCCCACCCAGATCTTCCGCTGGCATATAATACCGGAAAGTCGAGTTGCTCCTCATTTGCATCTAAATTTACAAATAAATCAAATGTTTCATCGAGCACTTCATTGGCTCTTTGATCAGGTTTATCCAACTTATTTATCACTACTATAGGTTTTAAACCCTGTTTCAAGGCTTTAGATAAAACAAATTTTGTTTGAGGCATCACACCTTCAGCTGAGTCAATCAAAAGTAGGGCTCCATCAGCCATATGTAAAACCCTCTCCACCTCAGCTGCAAAATCTCTGTGGCCCGGAGTATCAATAATATTGATTCTAGAATTTTTCCAATTGATGGATGTTGGTTTAGCTAAAATTGTAATACCTCTTTCTTTCTCTAATTCACCCGAGTCCATAATTCTCTCTTCTACATTTTCATTTTCTCTAAACGTTCCACTTTGCTTCATTAAATTGTCAATTAAAGTAGTTTTTCCATGATCAACATGGGCGATGATTGTTATATTTCTGATTGTTTCTGTCATTTTGGTTGCGGGGGTAGGATTTGAACCTACGACCTTCAGGTTATGAGCCTGACGAGCTACCAGACTGCTCCACCCCGCGATAAATTATTTTTTCTTAATGTTAATTGCTTGAAGTTTATCTTTTTCTTCTTTTATATCGTATACAATTATTTGATCTTCTTTTAACACTCTTAATTTCGAATTTTCTAAAGCTGATACATGCAGAAAAATATCTTTTTGTGTTTTATCGTCTGTTATAAATCCATAACCTTTTTTGGCGTTAAACCATTTTACTTTACCCGATGGCATAGTTAATCCCTTCATTTTAATAAATTTAGTACCTATTTTTTAATTTTTGGAGTTTTTTTATTCTTTTAAGATTTTCTGTTTGAACTCTCTTTTTTTTTTCAGATGGTTTTTCGTAAGTACTTTTCATCTTCATTACTTTAAAAAAACCTTCTTTTTGAAGTTTTCTTTTAAGAACCCTAATGGCTTGTTCTACATTATTATCTTTTACGTCTATTTTTATAAAAACCTCCAGTTAATTTTCATGGTAGTTATCATCTGAAAAACTATTTGTCTAGAGAGAAGCTGACTGAGCTTTTTTTTCCTCTCTAATCTTTGCTTTTTTCTCTCTTTCAACTCTTCTTTTGGCTTTATCGAGAGCTTTTTGGAAAACTTCCTGAGTACATAATGCTAAAATTACCGGGTCTCTTGGTTTCAGGTTAGAAAAATTCCAATAACTTCTTTTTCTGATCAGAGATACTGTGCCTTTAGTGCTACCAACTAACTTCGATATTTGGCCATCTGTTAATTCTGAAGCATTTTTACATAACCATAGTATTGCATCCGGTCTATCTTGTCTTTTTGATAAAGGTGTATACTTAGGTTTTTTTCTTTCTTTAACTTCAACTTCTTCAATTTTTTTTAATAGTTTTAGTTTTCTTTCAGAGTTTTTTGAACAATTTTCTATTTCCTCTCTAGATAACTGACCAGCTAATATCGGATTGTATGCTTTTATACCTTTTGCAACATCACCATCTGCTATTCCTTTAATTTCTAACTCATGTAAATTACAAAACTCTGCGATTTGCTTGAACGTTAATGTTGTATTTTCAACTAACCAAACAGCAGTTGCTTTTGGCATGAATGGAGTGTCTGTCATAAACTATTTTTTTGATCTTAGGTTGCTAAATTTTTTATTGTATTTACTTACTCTACCTTTATCTAAAACTTTTTGAGTTCCACCGGTCCAAGCATAGTGAGACTTTGGATCAATATCCAATTTCAATACATCGTTTTCTTTACCCCAAGTTGATCTCGTGAAGAATTCAGTTCCATCAGTCATTACAACTTTTATTTTGTGGTAATTTGGATGTGTATTTTTTTTCATCTGCAAGGTTTTTATATTAATAATAGTTTTTACTCAATATCTTTTTTATTTATAAATTCTTTTAATTTTTCGTATAAATTAGAATTAGCGGCTAAAATATTCTTTTTCAAAGGTAAATCTTTATCCTCCTCAAAATAATCAACAAACCCCCCTGCTTCTTTAACAATTATTATTCCTGCTGCTATGTCCCAATAATTTAATTCCCTTTGCCAATATCCATCAAACCTACCACAGGCTACATATGACATATCTAAAGCCGCACTTCCAAATTTTCTAACGTTTGAAACTTTTCTAGAAATTTTTGCATATTCTTTAAAAATTTCATCTTTAATATTACTTGTTGCTTTAGGCCCTCCTGTTACAAGCAAAGCATTTTGAATTAATTTTTTGTTAGAAACTCGTATTCTAGAATTATTTAAATATGCTCCGTTACCTTTTTCTGCACAAAACATTTCATTCATAATAGGATTAAATATTACCCCACTTTTAATTTCTCCATCTTCCTCGTAACCAATAGAAATTGCAAATTGAGGAATACCATTTAAAAAATTCAATGTTCCATCTATAGGATCAATTATCCATCTTTGTTTTAAATTTGATTTATTTATAATCCCTGTTTCTTCTGTTATTATTCCATATTCAGGGTGCGCTTTTTGCAATTCTTCTATTAAAATTTTTTCAGTTCGCTTGTCAGCTGAAGAGACAAAATCACCTGGACCTTTTGTTGAGACTTGTAAATTTTCAATTTCTCCAAAATCTCTAATCAGAGATCTTGAGGCCTTCATGCACGCTTTAGTCATCAAATTAATTTGAGGAGAATTTAATCTCATTAATTGACTCTTTTAATATATTCTAATGTTCGAGTATCAATAACAATTTTTTCTCCACTTTCAATGAATGGAGGTACATTAATTTTTATACCACAATCTAATAATGCAGGTTTATATGAAGAAGAAGCAGTCTGATTTTTTATTGCAGCATCAGTTGTTTCAATAGTACATTCAATATTATTTGGTAACACTAATGATATAGGTTTTTCCTCCATAAAGGTAATTGTTACTTCTAAATTTTCTTTTAAAAGTTTGTACTGTTCTCCAGTGATTGATTTAGGAATTTCTACTTGTTCGAAAGTTGTATTGTCCATAAAGTGACAACTCTCACCATCTATATATAAAAAATTAAACTTTTTTTCATCAACCTCAGCTTTTTCTATAGTCTCACTTGATCTAAATCTCTCATTCAACTTCGTTCCTTTTATAATACTTTTTAATTCTACTTGATTGAATGCTCCACCTTTTCCAGGCTTTACGTGTTGAGTTTTCAAAACATTCCAATAATCATTTTTATGTTCGATTATCATTCCTGGTTTTATTTCAATAGCTGTAATTTTCATTTAAATTTTTTAATTGCTAATTCTGGTTTTAATTTTGGGTTATCCCAAATAAAACTTGATATTGCAATATATTTTGCTCCGGCTTTTACTAATTTTTTATAGTTTAAATCACTAATTCCCCCTATAACAACAATTGGTTTTTTTATATTCTTATTAGCCCATTTTAAAATATTTAGATTTGCTTTTTTTGCATTTGGTTTGAGTTTTGATTTAAAAAATGATCCAAAAGCAATGTAATCTGCTTTATTTTGACAGGCTTTCTTTGCAAGAATTTTAGAGTTATGACATGTAATTCCAAGAATTTTGTTTTTAAGTTTATTTCTAGCAATTTTGAATGACCCATCAAACTGACCCATATGACAACCATCTACGCCGGGTCTGAAAGCCATATTATAATTGTCATTTATAATAAATTTCACTTTATGTTTAGCTGTGATTTTTTTGATTTTGTTTAAAATAGCAATAAATTTTTTCTTTTTTGTATTTTTCAATCTTAGCTGAAAATATTTTACATTTTTAAAAGATAAAACTTTGTCTAAGTCTAGGTAAAAGTTAGGTTTTAATTTATTTGGTGAGATTAAATATACAAATCGCTTCAATGTTTTTTAAGCCGCCGATTCCTTTTCTAAGTCCTCAGACCATTCCCCTCTTGAAGATAAACCATTCATTTTTGCTCTATGATTAAAAGCTTTTTGAATATTTTTGATATTATTTTGATTTTTTCCGAACTCCTTCAGAGCGCTGGCCTGCAATCCCCTTCCATATGAAAAGGTAATTAAAAAATTGCTGTCATTTATTTTATTAATTTCATTTAGATTTTTACTAGACTCTATTTCAGACTGGCCACCTGATAGAAATGCAATTCCAGGAACTTCACTAGGCACATTCTTCTTCAAACAGTCTAAAGTTTTTTTTGCAATTTCCTCTGAGCTAGATTTATTTTTACATTCTGAGCCAGGGATAACCATATTAGGTTTTAACACAGTTCCTTTAAGATCAACTTTGTGTATATTAAGTTCATTATAACATTCATTTAAAACATTTGTTGTAACTTCATAACATTTATCAATATTGTGTGAACCATCCATGAGTACCTCTGGTTCTACAATAGGAACCATATCCGCTTCCTGAACTAATGCAGCGTATCTTGCTAACGCGTGCGCATTCGATTTGATTGACTGAGATGTGGGATATTTCTCTGTAATTTTATATACCGCTCTCCATTTTGTAAATCTTGCACCTAGACTATAATACTCTTTCAATCTCTCTCTCAAACCATCTAAACCTTCTGTCACAGTTTCTTCATGTGATCCAGCTAGAGGTTTAGCTCCTTTATCAACTTTTATTCCTGGAATAGCACCGTGCTTTGAGATCAATTCAGGAATAGTTGGACCTAATGTGGTTTTTTGCTTTATTGTTTCATCAAAAAGGATTACGCCACCTATATAATCTTTCATTGCACTAGCATCAAATAACGTCTGACGAAAATTTAATCTATTTTTTTCTAAATTTTCTACATTAATACTTTTGAATCTTTTTGCTATCGTTCCTGTACTTTCATCTGCAGCTAAAATTCCTTTGCCCTTAGCACACATTTTTTTTGCTATTTCATTTAAAGTCATATCGATTATTTATTTTAAAACACTAAGGCCAGGCAAGTCTTTTCCTTCTAAGTATTCCAAAAATGCGCCACCTGCTGTTGATAAGTGAGAGAAAGAAAGTTTGTTTTTACTTTTATTAATCGCCGCAAGTGTGTCACCCCCACCCAAAACTGAAACAAGTGATTTATCAATAGTATTTTTTGAAATATTTTCTGCAATTGAAATTGTCCCTTTTAAAAAATTTTTATTTTCAAAATATCCCGCTGGTCCATTCCAAAGCACTGTATTGGAAATATCAATTATATATTTAATTTTTTTTATGGTATTTACCCCAATGTCTAAAATTATGTCACTATTTTCAATTTGATCTAAATTTTTGTCTTTTCCCTCTCCTTCAAAAGTAGTGGAAACAACGCAGTCTTCTGGTATAGTAATCTCACAATTATTTTTTTTGGCCTCCTCGTAAATTTTTTCAATAAGCTCTTTCGTATTATCCTCAACTAAAGACTTTCCAACATTAAAATTTTTATATAAAAAAAAATTATTAGCCATAGCACCAACAATTACTAGATTGTTAACTTTTTTAATTAAATTTGAAATAACATTAATTTTGGTTGAAATCTTGGAACCACCAATAATACATGTTACTGGCTCTTTCTTATTCTTAATAACAAGATTTATTGCATCGATCTCTTTTTTCAAAAGGGGACCGGCAAAACTTTTATCTATAAACTTAGTTATTTTATGGATAGATGATTGTTTTCTATGAGAACATGAAAAAGCATCGTTAATATAAATATCTCCAAGAGAAGCTAATATTTTTGAAAATTTTTCATCATTATCTGTTTCTTCTTCAAAATATCTTATATTTTCAATTAATATTACCTCTCCCTCTTTTAAATATGAGAATTTATTTTTAACTTCATGGTCAATATTTCCCATAAAAAAATAAACATTTGTTTGAAGTGTTTTTTTTAAATATTTATAAATTGGCATCAGGGATAAATTTGGGTCTTTAATTCCTCTTGGTCTACCTAGATGACTTATAATTATTATTTTCGCTTTTTTTTCGATTAATTTTTTAATAAAAGGTAAACACAAAACAATTCTTGTATCATCTAAAATTATTTTATCTTTAATAGGAACGTTTAAATCTAATCTTAAAATTATCTTTTGACTTTGTATTTCTAAATTATTAGGAAAAAAATTTATTTTTACCATTAATTTAAATTATTCTCTTAATTTATTCTGAATGAAATTTGTTATCTTCTCTTCAGATAGGTCAAAATGATCATATACCTCTTTATAAGGAGCGCTTTCACCGAATTGATCTATGCCTAAATTCACTCCTTTATCTTTCACATATTTTTGCCAAGAAATGATACTCCCAGCTTCTAATGTCACTATTAAAGAATTTCGTTCAATGATATCACTGCGAAAGCTTTCAGGCTGCTTATCAAAAAGCTCCATACATGGCATTGAAACAACTTTAGAATGAATATTATTCTCTTTCAGTTTTTCTTGGACCTTCAAAGCAAGCTCTACCTCAGTGCCAGAGGCAACTATAGTTACATTGCTTTCGTGGGAAGTAATTTTAACTACGTATGCTCCTTTTTCACATTTATTTTCTTTAGAATTTGCTGGATTAATATAAGCAACTTTTTGTCTCGATAACGCAATCGCACTAGGAGTGTTTTCACTCTTTAAAGCTATCTGCCAACATTCTAAAGTTTCGTTGATATCTGCAGGTCTAAACACGTTTAAGTTCGGAATCGCTCTCAATCCAGCGAGTTGTTCAATGGGTTGGTGAGTAGGACCATCTTCTCCTAAACCTATAGAGTCATGAGAAAAAATATATATAACTTTAAGACCCATCAAAGCAGATAATCTTATAGAGGGTTTACAATAATCAGAGAAAATCAAAAATGTTCCACCATAAGGTATAAGCCCACCATAAAGTGCCAACCCATTCATTATAGCAGCCATACCATGTTCTCTAACTCCGTAATGAATATAATTTCCGTCAAAGTTTTTAGAATTAATAATTTTAGAATTATTAGTCTTTGTATTATTTGATCCACTCAGGTCAGCAGATCCTCCAATAAGTTGTGGTAGCATAACAGAAATGCTTTCAATTGCTGCCATCGAACATTGTCGAGTTGCTAAGCTAGGTTTAGACTCAAAATATTTTGTTTTTTCTTTTTCAATAATGCTTTCTAAATCTCTTAAATCAGAATTAATATAATTTTTTTCTAGCTCATCTTTTATTTTCGAACTTTTATTGTTGATAGTCTCTTCCCATTTTCTTTCTAGCAGTTCACCTTTTTTTCCAATCTCTCTCCATTCATCCAGTATTTCCTGTGGAATTTCAAAAGGTTTAAAATTCCATTTTAGTTTTTTTCTAACTAATTTAATTTCTTCATCTCCCAAAGGAGAGCCATGAGAGGAAGCTTTCCCAGATTTATTAGGAGAGCCAAATCCAATTAAAGTTTTGCAAGATATAATTGTAGGTTTTTTAGCTTTTGAAGCTTTTGAAATGGCTTTTGTTATTTGTTTTTCATTATGACCATTTATTTCCAAAAAATTCCAGCCATATGACTCAAATCTTTTTTTATAATTATCTGAAACACTTAAAGAGGTTGAACCATCAATCGAAATTTTATTATTGTCAAAAAAAACAATTAAGTTACTTAATTTAAGATGACCAGCTAAACTCATGGCCTCGTGACTAATACCCTCCATTAGATCTCCATCGCTGGCAATTACATAAGTTTTATTATTAATTATTGTTGAGCCAAACTTTTTTCTAAAAATTTCCTCTGCTATTGCCATCCCAACAGAATTCCCTAAACCTTGTCCCAACGGACCAGTTGTTGTCTCTATCCCTGTACCTACTTTATATTCTGGGTGACCTGCACAAATTGAATTAAGTTGTCTAAAATTTTTTATATCTTCAATTGTAATACTTTTGTAACCACTTAAATAAAGAAGCGAATATAGCAACATAGAACCATGACCTGCAGATAAAATAAATCTGTCTCTATTAATCCAATTAGGATTTTTCGGATTAAACCTCAGGTGGTATTTAAATAGGACAGTAGCTACATCTGCCATGCCCATTGGCATACCTGGATGACCCGATTTTGCTTTTTGCACAGCATCGATTGATAAAAATCTTATTGCGTTAGATAATTGGTTAAATTTTACACTCACTTGTAATTACCTATATAGACTTAAACTAACTATATCAATAATATGCTATAAAAACTTTATGAGTAATTTTGAAAAGAAAGAACAAAATTTGAACCAGCTTATTGATAAATTAAATTCAATTTCATTAAGTTATTCACAGCCAAGTTACGAACTTTCTAAAATTATAACTGAAAAAAAAGAGTTAATTATTAAAAAAAAAGAGATTGAAAAACAAAATCAAGAATTAATTAGGGAACACAAATTTTTAAAGGAAAAAATAAAAAAACTTCAATTAGAGGTAAACGAAAAATCAAAACTCGAGGAAAGATTTAATCAAGATATTGAGGAATTAAGCCAAGAAACTGAGAATTTAGCGAGCGAAATCGACAAATGGCAAATGTAAACATAAAATTTAACAATAAAGATTATCTTTTATCGTGTGATGATGGTCAAGAGGAGTCACTAAAGAAGCTTACTAAATTTTTAGATAAAAAATATTCAGAATTAAAAGATCAATTAGGAAATATTGGAGAAAATAAATTATTACTAATTACAACTATTAAATTAATTGATGAATATTTTGATCTAAAACAAAAAGTTACAAATCAAAAAAATAAATTGGATGAAATTTCAAAGAAGTTTAAAGAAATTAGGTCCTTAGCCATTAGATATAAAGAGGATAAAGACATAGAAATAAAAAAATTGCATCAAGAGCTAGATAGTTTCAAAAAAACTATAGAGGAAAATAATTCTTTATATGAGTCAATGCTTGATAAAACCGCTCAATCGTTAGAGAAAATAATTTCGAACACAGAGTCACTGTCTAAAATACAGTAGATGAGTTCAAAAAACAAACTAAGAAAAAAATTTTATCTCTTGAGAAAAAAAAGGTATTTTGAAATAGATGAAAAATTTTTTTTCCCTCTAATTAAGTTATTAAAATTAAAATTTAAAAAAAAAACTTTTAAATTAGCTTTATATTATCCATCGAATTTTGAGTTAAATGTTCTTAAACTCTTAGAAAGTCCTTATATCTTAAATAAACATACTCTTCTTCCAAAAATAGAGGAAAATAATAGAATGAATTTTTTTTCTTGGAAAAAAAATGAGGTTTTACTTATTAATAAGTATGGAATACAAGAGCCAATCAAATCTAGGGCAAAAGTGCCTGAAGTAATTCTAGTACCAATTTTAGTTTTTGATAAATTCAAATATAGAATTGGTTATGGAAAAGGTTTTTATGATCGATATTTAACTAAATTTATTAAAAATTACAAAAAAATATTAACAGTTGGTGTTGCATTTTCTTTTCAAAGATACCATAAACTCCCTATTTCAAAAAACGACGTAAAGTTAGATTTTATTCTAACAGATAAAGGACTGATTGAATGAATATATTGATATTAGGAGATATAATGGGGGAGTCTGGAAGACAAGTGTTAAAAAAAAATCTAGAAAATTTAATCGAAAAAGAAAATTTAAATTTTGTAATTATAAATGGGGAAAATTCAGCTGATGATGGTTTAGGTATAACTAAATCAATCGCGGATGAGTTTTTTAATCATGGAGTTGATGTAATAACTTCGGGAAATCATATTTATGATAAAAAAGAAACAATAGAGCATATCCACATAGAAAACCGATTATTACGTCCAGCAAATTTACCTGAGGGATCCCCAGGTAACGGTTTTGGAGTATTTTTGTCTAAAGATAAAAAATTTAAAATCGGTGTTATAAATTTAATGGGTAATGTTTATATGAGAAAGTCTGATGATGTTTTTAAAAAAGCAATGCAACTAAGAGAGAAATTTTCTCTTAAAAAAAATGTAGATTTTTTAATTATAGATTTCCATGGTGAAATTACCAGTGAAAAAATGGCCATTGGGCATTTCTTTGATGGAAAAACTACATGTGTTGTTGGTACTCATACTCACGTTCCAACTGCCGACACTAGGATACTCGACAAAGGAACTGCATATCAAACTGATATAGGAATGTGCGGTGATTACAATTCAGTTATTGGGATGAATAAAGAAAATTCATTAAAAAAATTTTTGAAAGAAAAAGATTTTAATAAAAACTTTCCAGCAAATGGTGCTGGTTCATTATCAGGTTTAATCGTGGAATGTGATCACAATACAGGTTTAGCAAAAAAAGTTAGAAGATTGATTCTAGGAGGAAGTTTAAACCAATAGATATGGCTGGGCATTCACATTGGGCTGGAATAAAACATAAAAAAGGAAGAGCGGATAAAGAGAGGTCAAAAATATTTTCTAAACTTTCCAGAGAAATCACAGTTGCAGCAAAATTAGGTGATAAGGATCCAAATATGAACCCAAGGTTAAGGACCGCAATTCAAGCAGCAAAGCAAGCTAACATGCCAAAAGATAATATTACAAGAGCTATTAGCAAATCAGAAATAAGTGGAGACAAGAATTATGAAAGTTTAAGGTACGAAGGATTTGGACCTTCAAATATCGCTTTTATAATTGAGACATTAACAGATAATAAAAATAGATCAGCATCAAGCATAAGAACTATACTGCAAAAAAATGGCGGTAGATTAGGTGAGACTGGTTCAACGTCACATTTATTTTCTAATGTAGGCATAATTCACATTGATAAAAAAAAAATAAAGGAAGAAGAAATATTTGAAATAGCAATTAATGCAGGAGCTAAAGACTGTTTAAATTTAAGTGAAAATTTTGAGATTATAACTGAAAAAGAGGATTTCTATAAAATAAAAACTGAAATAGAAAAAAAAATAGATAATTCAAATCATTCTTCTGTTGAGTGGAGGCCTTTAAATTATATAGATTTGAGCAAAGAAAAAAGTGAGCAGATTTTAGAAGTTTTAAATTCACTTGATGAACTTGACGATGTACAAAATATTTTTACAAATGCTAATTTGAAAAATTTACAATAATGAAAATAATTGGAATAGACCCAGGATTAAGTGGAGCAATCGCGATATTAGAAAATAATAAAGTTTTAAATTTATTTGATATGCCGGTTATGTCTGAGGGAAAAAAAAACAAGAGACAATTAAATAGTTCACACTTGGTTGATCTAATAAAAGAGAATATTGAAAAAAATGAGGAAATAGCTGTTGTTGTAGAGCAAGTAAATGCCATGCCTGGCCAAGGAGTTACAAGCATGTTTAATTTTGGACAAACTTTTGGAGCGATTAAAGGTGTTTGTGCAGCACTAGAGTTGCCAATTTATTTTGTAAGACCTTCTAAATGGAAAAAACATTTCGAATTAATTAATTCATCAAAAGACTCTAGTAGAACAAAAGCTATAGAAATGTATCCAAAACTATCAAATCAACTTACCAAAAAAAAAGACGTAAACAAATCAGATGCGATTTTGATCGCAAGATTCTTCAGTGAAACAAGATTATCTGAAGAAATTTAAACCCAAATTAATTATTCACGCCAAATTCATGACACATTCTAAAAGTAATCAACTTCAATGGAACAAGATATAGCAACTCAAGTAGTAGGATTAGGTGGCTCTTCGGACTTTACCTTGTGGAAGCTTTTTTTAAGGGCTGACTTTGTTGTAAAATCCGTAATTATCTTACTAATAGCATGCTCTATTTTTTCATGGGCTTTAATTTTTGATAAGTTTAAACTTTTCAAAAACATTAATCGTTCCATAGAAGATTTTGAAAAAAAGTTCTGGAAGGCAAAATCTGCTGAGAATTTTAATAATAGCTTGCCCGCAAATTCAAAAGATCCTGCGGTGCTAATTTTTAAAACAGCTATGGCTGAATTATTAAAAACAAAAAGACAATCATCAGCAGTGCAAGTAGCTAGAGTTGGAAGAATATTAGAAATAGCTACCGATACTGAAATGAAAAAAGTTGAAAAAAATTTTACTTTTTTAGCAACTGTGGGATCTACTGCCCCGTTTATTGGATTGTTTGGAACAGTTTGGGGAATAATGAATTCATTTCAATCAATTGCAATTTCAAGAAACACAAGCTTAGCTATTGTTGCACCTGGAATAGCTGAAGCTCTATTTGCAACAGCTTTAGGTTTATTAGCAGCTATACCAGCTGTTGTAGCTTACAATAAATTTAATAACGAATCACAAAAATATTTCTCAAGAATAGAAAATTTTTCAAAAAGATTTCTTTCTATAATATAATAATGGCATTTCAATTAAATCGCTCAAAAAAAGGACCAATGAGTGAGATTAACGTAACTCCTTTCGTAGATGTTATGTTAGTGCTTTTAATTATTTTTATGGTTACTGCACCTCTATTGACTGTCGGTGTTCAAGTAGACTTACCAGAGTCCGCAGCGGACTCACTTCCTGATGATCAAGAACCATTGACTTTAAGTATTAATTCAAAAGGTGAAATTTATATACAAGAACATCAGGTTACATATCAAAAAATGATCCCTAAGTTATTAGCCATTGCAAAGAATAGAACAGATACAAGAATTTACGTAAGAGGAGATAAAAATATTAATTATGGAAGAGTTCTAGAGGTCATGGGAACACTTTCTGGAGCAGGTTTCTCTAAAGTAGCTTTAATCTCAGAGCCTTATAAAAACTAGGATGATCTATGATAAGAAGCTTAATTTACTCTATAACTTTTCATTCATTACTAATTTTATTAACTATTTTAAGTTTACCTTTCATGCTTAGAGAGCCAATTGATCTTCCTCCAATAGTTTCAGTAGAGTTGATACAAATTACAGATAAAACAAGTATTCCATACGCGCCTAAAGCAAGAAAAATAATTGAGGAGACAAAAAAAAAAGAGAAGGAAAGACTAGTATCTGAGCAAGCACCCCCTGCTGCAAAAGCAAAAGAAAAACCTGATCGGATACCTCTTCCAAATGAAAAAAAAGAAGAAAAGCAAATTGTCAAAAAAAAACAAAATCCAGAGGAAATAAAACCTCAAATCAGACAATCTTCTGAATTTGAAAAAAAAGAGGTTGTTGATACAAATCAAATAGCAGCTTTAATTGATAAAGCAAAAGAAGAAGAAGCGGTAAAACAAAAAAAAATCAACAAGATCACGCAGAGCAGTCAAAAAAATTCATTCGCCTCTGGACTAACACTTTCTCAAGAAGATGCATTAAGAGCCCAAATTTTTGGTTGTTGGAGTGTTCCTTTAGGTTTACCATATGATGAAGATTTACTCGTAAGAATTAAACTCAAATTAAAAAAAGATGGTACAATATTAAAATCAGAAATTTTAGATCATCAAAGAATGAATAGACCAGGACAAAAATTTTATAAAGTTTTAGCAGAGAGTGCGTTAAGAGCAGTAAGGTTGTGTCAACCGCTTAAAGTTCCCCCGACAGGATATGATAAGTGGAAAGATTTGCAATTAAACTTTAATCCAACAGAAATGTTAAAAGGTTAAAATGCGGAAAATTATTTTATTCTTTATTTTAAATATCTTTTTGATAAATAAATCTAACGCTTTAATAGAAATTGATATTACTAGAGGTAACCTAGATCCCCTGCCAATAGCAATATCTCCTTTACATGTTGATGTTAATTCCCAAAATTATGAAGGTGTTAAAATAAAAGAATTAGGTGATAATATTTCAAAGATAATTGAAAATAATTTTAGGGCAACAGGATTATTTAATCCACTTAAGAAAGAGGCCTTTGTCCAAAAACCAGATATTGCACATTTAAAGCCAAGATTTGAAGATTGGAGATTGATAAAAGCCCAAGCTTTGGTAACTGGAAAACTTTTAGTAAAAGATGGAAAACTAAAAGTAGAGTTTAGACTTTGGGATTTAGCAGCTGCAAAAGAAATGACTGCACTTGCTTTCACAACGACTCCCTCAAATTGGAGAAGAGTAGCTCATATCATTTCAGATAAAATTTACGAGAGATTAACTGGTGAAGAAGGATATTTTGATACAAGAATAATATATGTATCAGAGGATGGTCCAAAAAACCAAAGAGTCAAAAAGCTAGCAATTATGGACCAAGACGGAGCTAACACTAAATACTTAACTTTAGGAAATGAATTAGTATTAACTCCAAGATTTAACCCTACAAATCAAATGGTCACTTACATGTCATATTTTAGAAACATGCCTAGAGTTTATCTGCTTGATATAGAAACCGGCACTCAAGAAGTGGTAGGAAATTTTCCTGGAATGACATTTGCTCCAAGATTTTCACCTGATGGAAAAAAAATAGTTATGAGTTTTGCAAAGGACGGTAATTCTGATATTTATACAATGGATTTAGACTCAAGAGTTGTTGAAAGAATTACAGACCATTCATCTATTGATACATCTCCATCTTTTTCACCAGATGGAAAATTTATTGCATTCAATTCTGATAGAAGTGGATTACAACAAATATACGTTATGCGAAGTGATGGGAGCGGTGTTAAGAGAATTACTTTTGGAAACGGAATATATGGAACCCCTGTATGGTCTCCGAGAGGAGATTTGATAGCATTTACTAAAATGCGAAAAGGAAGATTTTATATTGGTGTTATGAGAACAGATGGATCTGGAGAAAGGCTATTAACTGAAAATTATTACCAAGAGGCACCATCGTGGTCTCCAAATGGACGAGTATTAGTTTTTTACAGAGAAACTAAAGCTGGATCAAAAGGAGAGGGTTTCTCAGCTAAATTATGGTCTATAGATATCACTGGATATAATGAAAGAAGGCTAAAGACTGAAACTGATGCTTCCGACCCATCTTGGTCCTCTCTTTTATCAAAATAACGTACTATTTTAAGTAAAATACACTTGAATAACATTAAATAATTTGAAATAAAACAACATGAAAACCCAGGGGAAAAAATGATGTTTAATAAGAATTTAAAAAATATATTACTAGTAATCTTTGCTACTTTAATTTTAAGCGCATGTTCTACAGCAAAAAAATCAGGAGATATTGATGGCGATGTTTACACAGGAAAAGAAACTGTTAAATATTTAGCTTCAGGTGTTCCTGACAGAGTTTTCTTTGCAACAAACAAATCATCTTTAACAACAGCTGCTAGAGAGACTTTGAGAAAACAGGCTACTTATCTAAGAAAAAATAAAAGCCTTAATGTAACAATTGAAGGTCACGCTGATGAACGAGGTACTAGAGAGTACAACTTAGCTCTAGGCGAGCGAAGAGCTAACGCTGCTAGAGATTATTTAATGACATATGGTATTTCTGGAAATAGAATAGCTGTAATTAGTTATGGTAAAGAAAAACCAGTTAATCCAGCTTCTACTCCTTTAGCATGGTCTCAAAACAGAAGATCTGTTACAGTTAAAGTAAATTAATTATAAATTTATCAAATACTAAGACCCCTTAAAATTCATTTTAAGGGGTCTTTTTTTTGCCATTTTGTGAAATTATTAAAGAAAGTATCATGCAATCTAGATTAAAATTTAATAAAATTTTAATATCAATTTTATTTTTATTTTTAGCTAATTACGTTTATGCAGAAGAAGAGGAAATTTATTTAAAATCAATCTCTGATCAAATTCAAGTCATAACTAAAGATCTAAAAACTTTAGAAAAAGCTGTTTATCAAAAATCAGACCTAATTTCTGCTAAGCCTTCTAGTTCCACAAGTTCGGCTGGACTTAACGAAGATATTATGACGAAGCATCTTTTAAAATTAAATGAAATAGAAGATCAATTTAGGGAACTTACAAATAAATTTGAGGAGGTAAACTTTAAGTTAGACAAATTATCAACTCGTGTTACAAAAATTCAATCAGATACACAATTAAGATTTTCTGATTTGGAAACTGGAACAATTAACTCACCTAAAGAAAAAAAAACAATCCTCCCTGGTTCAACCAAACCACAAGATTTTGGTGCTGCTCCCGCTTACCAAACTTCAAATCTACCTGAACAACAATCAATTAATTCAGTTGAAAGTGCAAAAACAGTAATTGCTGAAGAACCAGAAAAAAAAGAATCATTACTCCCCGACAAGCCAGCAAAGGAGCAATACGAGTTTGCTGTAAGCTTTATGAAAATTGGAGATTATGAGACAGCTGAATTTGCATTAAAAGAGTTTATAGACAAAAATAGAGACCATGACTTAGCTGGCAGTGCACAATATTGGTATGGAGAGACTTTTAGAATTAGACAATTATATTCAGATGCTGCAACAGCTTACTTAGACGGATATCAAAATTATCCAAAAAGTAGTAAAGCTCCTGATAATCTTTTAAAGCTTGGAATAACAATGGTACAACTTGGCGAAAAAGATCAAGGTTGTAAAATGATTTTAGGTATTAAAAAAGAATATCCAAAAGCTAACAAGTCTGTGTTACAAAAAGCTCAATATGAGCAAAAAAAATTCAAGTGTAAATCTTAACAACGGCTTTAAAAATTATAAAGACCTATCAAAAATATTTTTAAACTTTAAAACTAAACTAGACAATTTAAATAAAACAAAATATGTTGTTGCAGTGTCCGGTGGACCGGATAGTTTAGCGCTTGTAGCATTAACTAAAGCTTATACATTTCACAAAAAAACTAAATTTTTCTATGTATTGGTAGATCATAGTTTAAGAAAAAATTCTGATAAAGAGGCTCAAAATGTAAAAAGTCTTTTGAAAAAAAACAGTATAAATCTTAAAATATTCTTAAATAAAAAAAGAATTACTAAAAATATTCAATCAGAAGCAAGAACTGTTAGATACAATATCTTGATAAAATATTGTAAGAAAAACGATGCAAATATTCTTCTTACAGCTCACAATCTTGAAGATCAAGTTGAGACTTTTTTAATAAGACTTTCAAGAGGCAGTGGTTTAAAAGGCTTATCTGCAATGAAACCACTTAGCAAGATTGATAATAAAGTTAGTTTATATAGACCTTTATTAGATACTAAAAAAAAATATTTAATTAAAATCTCCAAGAATATTTTCGGAACTTATTTTAAAGATCCTTCTAACAATAATACAAATTACTTAAGAACTAAAATCAGAGGTCTTAAAAAACCTATTGAAAACAGTGGCATCAAGTACGAACAAATCTTTAGATCTATTCAAAACTTATCTTCAAGTAAAAATACCCTCGAAAAATATTTAGATAAGATTTTCAAAGATTTAATTAAAAAAACAAAAGACGAAATCTCGATAAATTTCAAAAAATTTAGAAGTCTTGGTAAAGATACAAAAATATCTCTTATAAATGAGTCAATTAAACAATTAAAAAAGAATTACTATGATCTTAGATCGAAAAAAGTAGATAATTTAATTAATAGTTTTGAAAAAAAAGAATTTAAAAAATCTACCCTTGGAGGATGTATTTTTTTCAAAAAAGATGGAAATTTATGTCTAAAAGTTGAAAAACATTAATTTTTTTGATTAAATTTGTTGCTTTTTGTCTTATTTACAACTTATTAGATGTTAGAATACACTTGTTTTAATTAAATTAATTACTATTTAAAAAATATGAATTTAAAAAACTTAATAATGTGGGTCATAATTGTCTTACTTTCAGTTGGACTATTTAATATGTTTCAGGACCCAAACAAAATAAATTCTGAGAAAAATACATTACCTTTCTCTAACTTTTTAAATGAGGTTGATGCTGGAAGAGTTGTTGAGGTTCAAATACAAGGAAATAATATTTCTGGTGTTTTAGCTAATGGGAAGACTTTTAAAACTTATTCTCCAAACTATCCAGAATTAGTTGATAAGCTCTCTTCTAAAGGAGTGAGTATTGTAGCTGCACCTCAAGAAGATAAAATGCCTTCATTACTAGGAATTTTATTATCTTGGTTTCCTATGCTTTTACTAATTGGTGTTTGGATATTCTTTATGCGCCAAATGCAAGGTGGCAAAGGAGGAGCAATGGGATTTGGAAGATCAAAAGCTAAACTTTTGAACGAAGCACAAGGTAAAGTTACTTTCAACGATGTTGCAGGCGTTGAAGAGGCTAAAGAAGAAGTTGAAGAGATTGTTGAGTTTTTAAAAGATCCAAAAAAATTTAGTCGTCTAGGTGGAAAAATTCCAAAGGGAGCACTTTTAATCGGCCCACCAGGCACAGGTAAAACTTTATTAGCTAAAGCTATTGCAGGCGAAGCCAATGTTCCGTTTTTTTCAATATCAGGATCAGACTTTGTAGAAATGTTTGTAGGTGTTGGTGCATCTAGAGTTAGGGATATGTTTGAACAAGGAAAAAAACACTCACCATGCATTATTTTTATAGATGAGATTGACGCGGTTGGAAGAAGCAGAGGAGCAGGTTTAGGGGGAGGAAATGATGAAAGAGAACAAACTCTTAACCAATTACTTGTAGAGATGGATGGTTTTGATACTAACGAGGGAATTATTCTAATAGCTGCAACTAATAGGCCAGACGTTTTAGATCCTGCTTTATTAAGACCAGGAAGATTTGACAGACAAGTCGTAGTGGGTAATCCAGATATAATCGGTAGAGAAGCAATCTTAAAAGTTCATGTTAAAAAAATTAGCACAGGGCCAGATGTAAAACTAAGAACAATTGCAAGAGGGACTCCAGGCTTTTCTGGAGCTGATTTAGCTAACTTAATAAATGAGTCGGCGCTTCTTGCTGCAAGAAAGAATAAAAGAGTTGTTACAATGTCCGATGTTGAAGAAGCTAAAGATAAAGTAATGATGGGAGCAGAGAGAAGAACCATGGTTATGTCAGAAGATGAGAAAAATAAAACTGCTCATCATGAAGGAGGACACGCAATTGTAGCTTTGAATGTCAAAAATACAGACCCAATACATAAAGCAACTATAATACCTAGAGGTAGAGCACTAGGTATGGTTATGCAACTTCCGGAGAGAGATCAGTATGGTAAATCTATAAAACAATTGAAATCTCGATTAGCAATATTGTTTGGAGGAAGAGTTGCAGAAGAAGTGATTTTTGGAAAAGAAAATATATCAACTGGAGCAGGTGGTGGCCAAGGATCTGATATAAATCAAGCAACTCGATTAGCAAAAGAAATGGTTATGAAATATGGAATGAGCGAAGAACTAGGGCCTATAGAGTATGGCGAAAACGAGCAAGAGGTATTCTTAGGGAGATCAGTTGCAACTCAACAGAATATGTCAGAGGAAATAGCAAAAAAAGTTGACTTAGAGGTGAGAAAACTAATTGATGAGGCATATAATACTGCAACTAAAATTTTAACAGAAAAGAAAGACGACTTAATAAAACTAGCTAAAGCTTTATTAGTTTATGAAACTCTAACTGGAGATGAAATAAGAGATTTAATTTTAAAAGATATAAAACCGACAAGATCTTTTAAAGAGGAAGAAAATGATGATGGTAAATCATCATCTGCCCTCGGTTCTTTAGGATTAAAACCTAAACCAGCGATATAATATATATGAAAAAATATTACACTCGTGCGTGTAATTTTTTTTATGGTCAAAAATCAAAAGAATTAATTAGGAAAAAATTAACCCTCCCTCTTTGTGGATATAACTCTATATCATTTAATCAAATAGAAATTTTTACTAGAGACAAAAAGAGAGTAAAATCCAAAGTTATAAATATTAAAGATATTAATAAACTAAATCCTTTTTTAAAAAAAAAAATTAACTCGGATATTGAAAAGATTACATCAAAAAGAGTTTTTTTAAGAAAAAAAAATCATATGTTGATGGGTATAGTTAACATGACTCCAGACAGCTTTTCAGACGGAGGTAAATTTAACTCTTATGTAAAAGCTATTGCTAGAATCAATAATCTAAAAAAATTTGGCGCTGATATTATCGATATAGGGGGAGAGTCAACAAGACCTGGATCTAAAATTATAACTCCAAAAAAAGAGTTACAAAGAGTATATAAATTACTGGAAAAATTTAAAAAAAAATTTCCAAAAACTTTATTGTCAATCGATACTAGAAAATCATTGGTAATGAATTTTTCAATAAAGCATAAAGCAGATATTATTAATGATGTTTCCTGTTTTAAATTTGATCCAAAATCTTTTGATTTAGTAAAAAATAAAAACTTATGGAAAATAATTCATCATATGCAAGGAACTCCACAAACGATGCAGATTAATCCTACCTATGACCATGTTTTACTTGATATTTACGATTTTTTTGAAAATAAGATAAAAAAATTTGATGGAAATAAAAGAAAAAAAAAACTGATTTTAGACCCTGGCATTGGATTTGGAAAAAACTTGAAACATAATTTGATGATTTTAAGAAAGATTTCTTTATTTCATTCGCTCGGTTTTCCTATATTAATTGGCACATCTAGAAAAAGATTTATTGAACAAATTTCTGGAAATTACGATACTTTAGAAAGAATTGGAGGAACTATATCATCAATTATTTTTTCTTATTCACAAGGAATTAAAATTTTTAGAGTTCACAATATTGGTGAAGTTAAGCAAAGTCTTTTAGTATTTGAAGCGTTATTAAATAAATGAAAAAAAAATATTTTGGCACAGATGGTATTAGAGGAACAGTAAATATTGGAAATATTAATGGTGAAAAATTTTTTAAATTTGGTTTAGCTGCTGGAACATACTTCAAAAATTTGAAAAAAAAAAAACAAGTTGCAATTATAGCTAAAGACACCCGATTATCTGGATACACTCTAGAACCAGCCTTAGTTTCAGGTTTAGCTTCAGCTGGGATGCATATATTTACTTTAGGCCCCTTGCCTACCAATGGATTGGCCATGCTTACAAAAAAAATGAAAGCTAATCTTGGTATAATGATAACAGCTTCACACAACCCTTTTCATGACAATGGTTTAAAATTATTTGGGCCGGACGGAATGAAGTTATCAGATAAGATAGAAAAAAAAATTGAAAATTTAATTGATAAAAAAACAATAAACCATTTGTCTGAACCAAAATTTTTAGGAAGAGTAAAAAGATTAGAAGATGGCAATGATAAGTATATGAAGATTTTAAAAGAAAATTTTCCTAGTAATTTTAGTCTTAAAAATATGCGAATAGTAATAGATTGCGCTAATGGAGCAGGATATAAATCTGCTCCAAAACTACTATCTGATTTAGGGGCAAAAGTATTTGCAATTGGCACATCACCTAATGGACTAAATATTAATGATAACTGTGGATCAACATTTCCTGGTGTTTTAAAGAAAAGTGTAAAAAAATTTAAGGCAGACTTAGGTATAGCTCTTGATGGTGATGCTGATAGAGTCATTATGTGTGATGAAAAATCTCAAATAATTGACGGTGACCAAATTATTGCAATGATTGCAAAAAGATGGAAAAGGAAAAAAATTCTTAAAGGTGGTGTAATAGGCACCTTGATGTCGAACTATGGTTTAGAGCAATTTTTTAACTCTGAGAAAATTAGATTTAAAAGATCAAACGTGGGTGACAGGTATGTGAAGGAAATGATGAAAAAATATAATTTTAATCTTGGCGGGGAACAATCAGGTCATATAATTTTAGGTAATTTTGCTACGACAGGGGACGGCATTCTAGTAGCCTTGGAAATATTATTTGCTTTAAGAAAAGGAAAATTAGCTAGTGAGATTTTTAGAGTTTACAAACCAGTTCCCCAAAAACTTATAAATATAAAAGTGAAAAATAAGCAAATTATAAACTCTCCAAAATGTAAAAAAGCTATTAAATATGCGAATAAACTAATTAAAAATAAGGGAAGGTTATTAGTTAGATCTTCTGGCACAGAGTCCAAAATTAGAATTATGTGTGAGACTTTCAATCGCTCTTTAATGAACAAATGTATAGATTTAGTAAAAAAACAAATTTATTAATTAATGAGGCCAAAATCTAAAATATTAATAATTGCAGGTTCAGACTCTTCTGGAGGTGCTGGAATTCAAGCTGATATTAAAACCGTTACAGCTTTAGGCTGTTACGCAATGACAGCTATAACAGCAATTACAGCTCAAAATACCACTGGTGTTAAATCGATTGTACCGGTGAAGCCTAAAGAAATATCCAAACAAATTGAGTTTACATCAAAAGATATAAAACCAGATGCAATAAAAATTGGCATGTTACATTCGAAGGGAGTTATTCTTTCTGTGCTCAAATCTTTGAAAAAAATTAAAGTTAAAAAGGTAGTTCTTGATCCTGTGATGGTTGCAAAAAGTGGCACCAAATTACTCAATAATTCAGCAATAAATTTTATAAAAAATAAATTAATTAAAAAAACTTTTTTGATAACACCTAATATCCCAGAAGCAGAAATTTTAACAAAAACAAAAATTAATTCCCTAAAAGATATGATAAAAGCAGGAAAAATATTAATTAACTTAGGAGCAAAAAATGTGCTTATAAAAGGTGGACATTTAAGATCTAACGAAATGAATGATGTTTTGTTAAATAAAAAAAATGTAAAAATATTTAAAAGCAGAAAGTACTCAACAAAAAATACTCATGGAACCGGCTGTACTTTGTCTACTGCTATTGCAACTAAACTATCATGTGGAAAAGATTTGATTAAATCTTGTGAGCTTGGAATTAAATATGTTAATGAAGCAATAAGATCAAATTTAAATTTAGGAAAAGGAAACGGTCCAATAAATCACTTAAATTCTATTATGTTAAATAAAAAGATTAATTAATGCAAAATGTTGTTGTTGTAGGATCCCAGTGGGGAGACGAGGGAAAAGGAAAAATAGTTGACTGGTTATCTAGTGAGGCAGATGTGGTAGTAAGATTTCAAGGAGGTCACAATGCTGGTCATACTTTAGTTATTGATAAAAAAGTATTTAAATTAAGATTATTACCATCTGGTATTGTTAGAAAAGGAAAAATTTCAATTCTTGGTAATGGAGTAGTTATTGATCCGTGGGCACTTTTAAGCGAAATAGAAGATATAAAAAAACAAGGTATAGAAGTAACTCCTGAAAACTTTATGATTTCGGAGTCAGCATCACTTATTTTACCATTTCATCAAGAGATGGATGAAATCAGAGAGGATGCAGCAGGTAAAGAAAAAATTGGAACTACTAGAAGAGGAATAGGACCGTGTTATGAGGATAAAGTTGGAAGAAGATCAATAAGAGTTATGGATTTAAGGCTAGAAAGTAATTTAGATAATAGATTAGAAAACGTGTTGCTACATCACAACGCAATCAGAAAAGGTTTGAATAAAAAAATATTTGAAAAAGATAAGCTCAAAAAAGAATTATTAAAAATTGCACCGGAAATATTAAAATTTGCTCAACCCGTCTGGCTTAAGCTAGATAAGTTTAAAAACGAAAGAAAAAAGATATTATTTGAGGGTGCTCAAGGAATACTTTTAGATGTAGATCATGGGACTTATCCTTATGTAACATCTTCAAACACAGTCCCAGCTATGGCAGCAACTGGTTCTGGCTCAGGTCCTAATAATATTAATTATATTTTAGGCATCACAAAAGCTTACACTACAAGAGTAGGAAGCGGTCCATTTCCAACAGAATTAAAAGATGAAATTGGAGAAAGTCTTGGTCAGAGAGGTAAAGAGTTTGGCACAGTAACTGCGAGAAAAAGAAGATGCGGATGGTTTGATGGAGTCTTAGTTAGGCAAACAATTAAAATCTCAGGTATAAACGGAATAGCCCTTACTAAACTTGATGTACTTGATGAATTAGATGAAATCAAAATGTGTGTGGGATATGAATTAAATGGAAAAAAAATAGATTATTTACCGGCAGCAACAGAAGATCAGTTCAATATAAAACCTGTGTATACATCATTTCCAGGTTGGAAAACTAAAACTCAAGGTATTAGAAATCTAAAAGATCTTCCAGATAAAGCAAAGAGATACATTCATGCTTTAGAAGATTTTATTGGTGCTCGAATATCAAGTATTTCCACGAGCCCTGAAAGAGATGATACTATACTGGTAGAAGACCCTTTTAATAATTAGTTTGCTGGTAATAAATTTTTTGATTTACTGGCACTAATCATAGATTTTTGCAGTTTTTCGAAAGCTTTAGTTTCTATTTGCCTTATTCTTTCTCTGCTGATTTTGTATTTTTTACTTAATTCCTCTAAAGTTTTTGGTTCTTCGGAAAGTCTTCTGGCGGTAATTATTTCTTTTTCTCTTTCATTTAAAATATTCATAGCACTTTTCAACAATTCTTTTTTGTCATCATATTCCTGTTTTTGAGAAACTATTAATTCTTGATCCAAAGTATCATCAACCAACCAGTCTTGCCACTCATCCGTCTCTCCACTTTTAATAGGATCATTTAAAGATTTTTCTTGACCCATCATTCTTCTATTCATATTCACAACTTCATGAGACTCCACGTCTAATCTTTTAGAAATTTCTTTTACATGTTCGTCTTTTAGATCTCCATCTTGACCTGGAGCGATTTGATTTTTAAGTTTTTTTAAATTAAAAAAAAGCTTCTTTTGAGCGGTAGTGGTCCCCATTTTAACCAAACTCCATGATCTTAAAACATATTCTTGAATTGCAGCTTTTATCCACCACATTGCATAGGTTGCAAGTCTAAACCCTTTGTCTGGATCAAATTTCTTTACAGCTTGCATTAATCCAAGATTTCCCTCTGAAATTAATTCATTTACAGGAAGTCCATAGCCACGATAACCCATAGCTATTTTTGCAACTAGTCTCAAATGACTAGTTACTAATTTATGTGCTGCTTTTAAATTTCCATTCTCTCTCCAATTTTTTGCAAGCATATACTCTTCCTCGGCATCGAGCATAGGAAATTTTTTTATCTGCGCTAAATAAATTGATAGACCTCCAACCGAAGGTACAGGAAGATTACTAATTTGATTTTTTTCACCCATATTTTTTATTTATAGATTTAATTTATTATTTCAACCACTTAAATTTTCAAGTAAATTCAATATCTTTTTAAAACCATCTGGAAGATCTGAATTAAACCTCATCCATTTTTTTGTAGAAGGGTGGTAAAATTCTAAAGTTTTTGCATGTAAAGCTTGTCCAGTTAATTTATTTAATTTTGTAAAAAAATCACTGTTAACTTTTTTAAAACTAATATTTTTTTTACCATACTGCTTGTCTCCCAACAAAGAGGCACCTTTGTATTTTAAATGAACTCTGATTTGATGCGTCCTTCCTGTTTCTAAATTGCACTCAATTAAACTTATTTTAGGAATGTCTTTTATATCAAAAACCTTTACAGTCTTGTAATTTGTTATAGCTTTTTTTCCGCTAATATCACTTACCGTCATCAATTGTCTATTTTTTTGATCTCTTTTTATCAAGGTAATTATTTTCCCATTAAGAGGTCTGATCACACCCCATGATAGACAAAGATATTTTCTTTTAATAGAGTGGTTGCTAAATTGACTTCCTAGATTAGCATGAGCTAAATTATTTTTAGCTACTACAATTAATCCGCTAGTATCTTTATCAATTCTGTGAACAATTCCAGGTCGTAATTTTCCGTTTAAATCAGATAAAGTTTTTTTGTATTTAAATAACAAAGCATTAACTAAAGTATTTTCATAATTTCCAGCTCCCGGATGAACAACCATACCTTTTGGTTTATTTATTACCATTAAATCTTTATCTTCATAAATTATTTCTAATTTAATATTTTTTGGAGCAATAGTTTGAATATTTTTTTGAATAAGGTTTATTGATATTTGATCATTATATTTCACTTTAGCTGATGGTAACACATTTACAGAACCATTAATTTTTACCTGTTTATCGGTAATTAATTTTTTTAAATACGATCTTGTGAAATCATTTATATTTTCTGTTAAAAAAATATCTAATCTTTTTCCACTATTTTTAGTATTAACAGAAAATTTAATTGTATTATTCATAAATTAATTTAAATTATTCACATTGCGCCGGTAGCTTCAACTGGATAGAGCGCCGGATTTCGGCTCCGGAGGTTATGGGTTCGACTCCTATCCGGCGCACCACTCCTTTAAATTATCCAATCTGAATACTTATCTAAATTTTGAATAATATATTCAGGGAAAGTATTATCAATTTTAATTTTTTCTAATCTAATACCTCTTCCAAAAATATCCTCATTTGACAATATTTTCTTTTGGATACTTTTTTCACTTAAATTGTCATTATTATATTCTCCGTGAGAAAAGGATTTTATCTTATTTAATATTTGAGATGGCGTTTGCATATATGAAAAATGCCATCCCCCATTTATTATTTGTTGATTCAATTTATCTATTCTCCAAAAAGGATAATCTTTAAATTTTAAATTTCTTAGATCTTGAAATGATTTAATATTTTTCTTTTTTGTAATTCTCGAACCTATCCAATTACTCTCTTCCAAGTTTTGTAAGTTTAATTTGTACATGAACATTTTTTGAGAAAATGCTACAAATTTTTTTTTATTATTTATCTTTGATAATTTTGTGAGATCAGGAATTTCGTCTGAATCAGACAAAATTATTAGATCTTCTGGGGAAGCTTTTTTTACACCTTCCATTAATGCATTTCTTTGATGCTGTTCTATAGGAGACTCGCCGCCAGTGTGTTTGTCAAAGTCGACATGTTCTTTATAATCAGCTGCTATAAAAATAATTTTTTTTTTGAATTTAGAAAATTTTTTTACATCAAAATTTAATTTTTTAGTTTTACCTTGATGAGTTTTAGTTGACTCAGAAATGACAAAATAATCAACAAACTTATCCAAAACATTTAATCTTAGATCAACGATATGATCTTCATTAAAGTATTGAAAGCAATCATAAATAGCCATTAATTGAAGTAGTAATCCTCTAATTGTTCTATTTTATTGTCACTAATTTTAAATCTTTTTAATATAACTTGCAGAACTTTTAATTGACCAAAAATTAGCATCAAGCTTGTAAATTTCTCAATATTTGCTTTTATCAACTCTTTACCAGAGTCATTATCAAAATTTGGTATAAATATCATATCAACTTCGGCTGGAATTCTCGTGCTATGACTTCCAATTCCTTTCCAATCAATTAAAACATAGTTCAATTCATAAAGAAAATTAACTAGTTCATGCCAACTCGGAGTATTCTTATAAATTGAAAAAAAATGTGCCTCTATTTTAAGAAATAGCGGTCGAAAATTTCCTATTCCTTTAAGAATTTCAAGTTCAGCTCCTTGAGTGTCAATCTTAAGATAATCTAACATTTTAATATTAAGTTCAGAAAGTTGATTACTTATCGTATCACAATCTATTTGAATGGTTCGGGTTACTTTATAATTTTGGAAATCCTTTTTTTTAATCCTGTGTAAATCGAAAGCTTCCTCATTCGGCATGTACATAGATGAACTTCCCAATCTATTATCTAAAACATACAAATTTTTCTTTTCTTTATTACTCCAAAGACCTTTATTAATAACAAATTTTTGTCCCTTAAATTTATTAGCCTCATCTTTTATAGGTTCTACTAAAATACTTTGAAAATATTGGTTATATTGATTAGGAAAAAAATTGTCAGAATTAAACCCTCCTTGGGCACCAACATCTAATGCTGTAATCTTATTATTTTTGAGTAAATTTTCTATATGTTCTTTAAAATTATATTTTTCATTACTTTTGTAAGCCTTTTCACTCAAAAAATTGATAACTCTTCTATTTAACTTTAATGAAATTAATATTTTGTAAATAATGGGTAGTAAAAGTTTTATTAAACTTCTAAAAAATTTTTGGATTTTTATTTTCATATTTAGAAAATATTTATTTTTTTGTAAATGTAGTAAGGCCTATTTTCTTTCCATCGATAAGAGACGATGAACAATGAAGTCTAGTCCTATCAAAAATCAACATCGAACCCATTTCCCATTCATAGACTATATCAATTTCTAGTCCCTCAAGATTTTCAATTCTTTCATGTTTTAAATACTTTTGATGATTTTCTTTGTTAAATGGCTTTTTTTTGTACAAATTTAAATGTTCCGAAGACCTTATGTTTTGACCATATTTAAGATCGGTAATTTTTAGTTCATTTTCATCAATTGTAAAGTTAGTTGAATTTCCGTAGAATTTATTCTTAAAAACAACCGTACTACCTTTGGAAGTAAGTGGAATTAAAGTTTGTTTAAAAATTATCTCATCTAAATTAAAGCCTGCATCAACATGTAAGCCTATAGGATTATAGCTTTCTTGGAAAAGACCTAAAATATCATCATTATTTTCATCTTTAAGATTATCCATTTTGAACTCTCCAATTTCATTTTTTACTTTATTATAAAACAGAGACTCAAGTTCACTGCTATAATTTTTTAGCCATCTTTTTTTTATAACATTTTGTTTTTTGTTGTGAACTGTAGTTGGTAAGTCTTGATAAAGCTTTAAAAATCTTTCTAATTCATTTTTATTAAACAAATTTTTAATTATCTTTGGTGATCCCTCTAATTTTTTTATTTCTTCTATATTCTTATGCATATTTTATTCTCCCATATTAATTAAAGTACCCCTATTTTTGGCTCCATTATAAGATAGGTAAAAAATGAGTATTCCTATCAAAAAATAAAGAAAAGATATGAAGATAGCTTTCAATATTTGACTATAATTTATAATATCATGAATTAAAATATTTCTCATCTCTTCAAAAATGTGAACTAAGGGTAGTAATTTAGCAATAACTTGAAGCCACTCGGGTAATATTTCAATAGGATAGTAGATACATCCTAGGGGCGCTAAAAAAAATAAACTCGCCCAAGCTATGTTTTCAAATGATGGCCCAAATCTCACTAATCCTGCAGTTACCAAAAGACCTAACGTAACTCCAAAAATATAAAGTGTTATAAGTAAAAATATTAATGGAGCTCCAATTTTAAAAATAGAAACACCAAAAAGAGGAATTGCTATTAATGCTGCTGGAACTAACCCAATTAATGTTCTAAAAATTGCTGTAAAAGTCAATGCAGTTATTATTTCACTAAGTTTAATTGGTGCGATAAATAAGTTTGTGAAATTTCTACTCCAGATTTCCTCTAGAAACATCATATTATAACTTATGCTGGATCTAAAAAGAAAATCGTAAAGTATTGCAGCACTCAAAATTATTCCTACAGTGTTTTCAAAATATGAGGAACTTAGTGTAAAAAATTTAGATATAAATCCCCACAAAAATATTTGAATTGTAGGCCAATAAATCAGATCTAGAATTCTTGGGAAAGAACCTTTAATTAAATATATATGCCTTAAACTCAAAGCAAATACTTTACCCCAATTCATTTTTGCTCCTAGCTATTTTTAAAAAAGTATCCTCTAAGTTTGTTCTTCCATGTTTTTTTATTAATTCTCCGCAAGTTCCACTATCTACTATCTCACCTTGTTTCATCATTACAACTTTATCACAAAGTCTTTCAACTTCTTTCATATTATGTGAAGCTAATAATATTGTAAGCTCATTATTTTTTTTATAGGTCTCAATATATTCTCTAACAAAGTCCCCAACATCAGGATCTAGACTAGCTGTAGGCTCGTCTAAAAATAATAATTTAGGTTTATTAATTAAGGATTTGGCTAAAGATACTCTATTTTTTTGACCAGAAGAAAGTTCACCAGTTTTTTTATTTAAAAATTTTTGCAAATTTAAATCCTCTACTAATTCACTTAATCTTTCATAGATTTTTTTTACTCCGTATAATCTCGCATAAACCTCTAGATTTTGTTTTACAGTAAGTTTTTTTGGTAATTCGATGTAAGGGGAAGCAAAGTTAATCATAGTCAATAATTCAATTCTATTTTTTGGTTCCAAGACAATGTCATTTATATATATTTTTCCACTAGTTGGAGTTATCAAACCAAGCATCATTCCTATTGAGGTAGTTTTTCCACATCCATTAGGACCAAGAAGACCTAATGTGCTATTTTTTTCTAATGTGAAGCTAATATTATTTACAGCTGTTACAGACTCAAACTTTTTGACTAGATTTTTTATTTCTAATTTCATTTAAAATTTTGATGCTCTTCTTATCCTATCATTGATTGCTATTCCAGGACCCGTGTTTGGTATTTTACATATTTGGATTTTTTTATAGCCTTTTCTTTTTATTAATCTAAATATCCTGTATAAATTTGTCGCTGCCTCTTTTAAATTTGATTTTTTGCTTAAAGAAAAAAAAGAATTTTTATATTTGTGATTATATCCTAAGTAAATAAACGCACTTTTCCCGTCATGTTTTGTTTGATTAATTAAAACTGGTATTCCTGGGGAATAATGTTTTTTCATCATCCCCGGGGAGATAATTTTTTTATTTTTAAAATTGTAAAGAACTTTTAATTTTAAAGATTTTTCTATTAAAATTTTATCAATAATGCCTGGCCGTAAAATTTGTGGTGTACCAGTTAAATCAATTACAGTTGACTCTATTCCTATTTTACAAGTTCCACCGTTTATAATTAACTTAAGTTTTCCTTTAAATTCTTCAAAAACATCTTTTGGGCTAACTGGACTTACACCTGAAGATTTATTTGCGCTAGGCATGGCCAGAGGAAACTTTATTTTTTTTAACAAAGTTCTCACTATTCTATGCTTTGGAAATCTGACAGCAACTGTATTTAATTTTGCACATGCGGAAGGATGTATTTTAGATTTCATTTTTCGGTTCAAAATAAATGTAATAGGTCCCGGACAAAATTTTCTATATAAATTTACTAAACAATTATTAATTTCAATGTCATTCTTTGCGTCATTTAAATTATGATAATGAATTATAAGTGGATTATTTTTTGGCCTCCCCTTTAATTGAAATATCTTCTCAACAGATTTTTTTAAATAAGCATTACCTCCCAGCCCATACACTGTTTCTGTTGGAAGTCCAGCAACACCCCCGTTTTTTAAACTATTAATCAATTTGTTAAGAATTTTTTCGTTGAAAGTATATATATTTGAATAGCTATTTTTCATAATGTAATTATTATTTATTAGATGAAAAATGAAAATATTCCAGCTGATATTAAAAGTAAATCATTAAAAGAGACTAGAAGGGAAATAGATGAAATTTTGAGCAAATTAGAAAATCAAAAGACCAATCTAGATGACTCAATGAGTGATTACCAAAGACTTATACAGCTCAATAAACATATTGATGAATTGTTCAAAAAAAAATTCAAGGAAATTTCAGGAAAAAAATAAATGATCAAAATAAAATTAAAAAAGAATGCAAAAAAAGTTGATAGATTCTTACTTAATTACTTAAAATCACAAAATAAATCTTTACTCATAAAGCCAATGAAATATGGAGTTATATCAGGAGGAAAAAAAATTAGATCATCTATAATTTTTGATACGGGTAAAATATATAATTTAAGTGAAAAAAAACTGATAAATATTTGCGCTGCTGTAGAGTGTATACATTCATATTCTTTAATACATGATGATTTGCCTTGTATGGATAATGACTCAATAAGAAGAGGAAAACCATCGACACATATTAAATTTGGAGAAGCATCAGCGGTATTAGCTGGTAGCTCACTTTTAACTTTAGCTTTTGAAATTATCACTAGCAAAAAATTTAATCTCGACTCAAAAATTAAAAATGAGATAGCTAGACATTTAGCAAGTTGTTCAGGACATACCGGTATTGCTGGAGGCCAAGAATTAGATCTTAGATACGAAAATAAAAAAAAATCAATAAATCAAATTATTGAAATGCAGAAGAAAAAAACTGGGAAACTATTTAACTTCTGTTTATATTCTGTTGGCGTTGTAGCAAATAAAGATAAAAGTGAAAAATTATTTTTAAGTAAACTCGGTGAAGAAATAGGTTTGTTATTTCAGTTGGCTGATGATCTTTTAGATAAAAAGGGATCATTGAGCTTAGTTGGTAAGCCTGTAAAAAAAGATAATAAAAAAGGTAAATCAACTTTATTAAAGTTGATGGGTGAAAAAAAAGCTTATTTGTATGCTAATAATTTAAAGAGAAAAATATTGCGTAAATTGAAAAAACATGGAAAAAAAGCGAATGAATTAGTTAAAACAATTGAATTTATACTAGAAAGAAAATTTTAATGGGTAGACTTATCAAGCAAATAAACTTTCCTGCAGATTTAAGAAAATTTAAAAAAGATGATCTGAGACAAATTTCAGATGAATTAAGAGATGAATTAATTGATGTTGTCTCTGAGACAGGAGGACATCTAGGTGCGGGCCTAGGAGTGGTTGAATTAACTGTAGCTCTACATTATGTATTTAACACTCCTAAAGATAAATTAGTTTGGGACGTTAGTCATCAATGTTATCCTCATAAAATTATAACTGGTAGAAGAGATAGAATTAAGACCCTAAGGAAGGGCGGCGGATTATCTGGATTTACTAAAAGAACTGAAAGTGAATATGATCCTTTTGGAGCAGCACATAGTTCAACATCTATTTCCTCGACTTTAGGAATGGCTGTAGCAAAAAAATTATCAAATGATAAAAATAATGTCATAGCTGTAATTGGAGACGGCGCTATGAGTGCAGGGATGGCATATGAGGCAATGAATAATGCTGGAGTTTTAAAATCTAACTTAATAGTTGTTTTAAATGACAATGATATGTCGATTGCTAGACCGGTGGGAGCTATGAGTAACTATTTGGCCAAATTATTATCAGGAAAATTATATTTTAGTCTAAGAGAAACTATAAAAATGATAATTTCATCTTTTTCCAAAAGGTTTAGTCAAAAAGCTGGCAAAGCTGAAGATTTATTTAGAAATATTGTTACCGGAGGAACATTATTTAATGAGTTAGGATTTTATTATGTGGGTCCGATTGATGGACATGATGTAGAAAATTTAGTCCAGATTTTTGAAAATGTAAAAAATTCAAATCATCAAGGCCCTGTATTGATACATGTGAGAACGCAAAAGGGTAAAGGTTATAAGCCAGCTGAAGACTCCGGTGATAAATATCACGGCGTCTCAAAATTTAATATTTCAACAGGAGAGCAAACAAAATCTAAGTCAAACATTCCCTCTTACACTAAAGTGTTTGCTGAAACTTTAATCAAACATGCAGAGCAAGATACAAAAATCGTTGGTATTACTGGTGCAATGCCTTCAGGGACAGGATTGAACTTATTTGAAAAAAAATTTCCTGATCGAACTTTTGATGTTGGAATAGCAGAACAACATGCAGTTACTTTTGCAGCAGGATTAGCAACAGAGGGTTATAAACCCTACGCAGCGATTTACTCTACTTTTTTACAAAGAGCTTACGATCAAGTTGTACATGATGTAGCTTTACAATCATTACCAGTAAGATTTGCTATAGATCGCGCAGGATTAGTAGGTGCTGATGGACCTACACACGCTGGTTCATTTGATATTACTTATTTATCAACTTTACCTAATTTTGTGGTTATGGCTGCGAGCGATGAAGCTGAACTCGTAAAAATGATTAATACCTCAATTAATATAAATGATCGTCCTTCAGCTTTTAGATATCCTCGTGGTAATGGCGTTGGAGTTGAACTACCTTCAACAAATGAAGTTTTAGAAATCGGAAAAGGTAGAATTATTAAAGATGGAAAAAAAGTAGCTTTATTAAATTTTGGTACTAGACTTGAAGAATGCAAAAAGGCATCAGATAAACTTTCAAAAAAAGGAGTAGAATGTACTATTGTGGATGCTAGATTTGCAAAACCACTAGATGAAAAATTAATAATTGAAATTGCAACCAATCATGAAGTACTTATAACAATAGAGGAGGGTTCAATTGGTGGTTTTGGATCTCACGTGTCTCAATTATTATCTGAAAGAGGTGTATTTGATACTGGTTTGAAATTCAGATCTATGATTTTACCAGATATTTTTATTGATCAGGATACCCCTGAAAAAATGTATGAAATAGCAGGTTTAGACAGTTTATCAATATTTAATAAAGTAGAAGAAACTTTAAATTCAAAAATAATATTAGCAAAAAATAAAAATAAATTTACAAACTAACCACACTGAGCTTTATGCATTAGCAAATGATCTAAAAGCACACAGCTAATCATTGCCTCACCAATTGGTACAGCTCTAATACCAACACATGGATCGTGCCTTCCTCTTACAGATATTTTTGTATTTTTCCCTTTTTTATCAATTGTATCTCTGCTTGTTAATATTGAAGATGTAGGTTTAACTGCAAAAGATGCAATTATGTCTTGGCCTGAAGAAATTCCACCTAAAATACCTCCAGCTTTGTTCGATTTAAATTTTATTCCTCCAGAACCTTTACCCATCTCATCTGAGTTTTCTTCTCCACTTAAAAAAGCTGCATTCATACCAGCGCCGATATTTACGCCCTTAACTGCATTAATGCTCATTAGTGCGGCAGCGATATCAGTATCTAGTTTAGAGTAAATTGGAGCGCCTAAACCCACAGGAATTCCAGAAGCTCTTAATTCAATAATTGCTCCACATGATGAACCTGCTTTTCTTACAGCGAGAAGATATTTTTCCCAAAGTTTCACAGATTTTTTATCAGGGCAAAAAAAGGGATTTTTTCTGATTTCGTTATTATCCCAATTTAATTTATCACAAGACATTAATCCTAATTGTGTAACTGCACCAATTACATTGAATTTTAACCCTAACATTTTTTTTAAAACAGTTTTAGCAATTGCACCTGCAGCAACTCTACAAGCAGTTTCTCTTGCAGACTGTCTACCGCCACCTCTAAAATCTCTAATTCCATATTTCTTAAAATAAGTATAATCAGCATGCCCTGGTCTAAATTTATTTTTTATGGTCTCGTAATCTCTAGATCTTTTATCTTCATTGTGGATTATAATTGAAATAGGCGTACCAGTTGTTTTACCCTCAAATACTCCTGATAGAATTAAAGCTTTATCAGACTCTTTTCGCTGTGTAGTAAACTTTGATTGTCCAGGCCTTCTTCTATCCATATCTTTTTGAATATCCCTCTCTGATAAAGGAATATTGGGCGGGCAACCATCAATAACACAACCAATGGCTGGCCCATGAGACTCCCCCCAAGTAGTAAACCTAAAAATTTTTCCAAAAGTATTAAAAGACATAGATAATTAATGTATAAATTATTTTATAGAAATTATGAATCAAAAAAATGGCAAAAATTCACTGGGCATCGATATTTGCTTTGAAGACCTGGACAACCCTATAGAATTGTTCAAAAAGTGGTTTTCTAAAGCAGAAGAAAGCGAAATAAATGATCCTAATGCTGTTGCTGTTGCAACTTCAAACAAAGATAACCAACCAAATGTCAGGATGGTATTACTCAAGGGTTTGAGCGACAAGGGATTTGTTTTTTACACTAATTTTCAAAGTAGAAAAGGCAGTGAACTGAAAGAGAATCAAAAAGCATCAATGTGTTTTCATTGGAAAAGTTTAAGACGTCAGGTAAGAACTATCGGAAGAGTAGAGGAAGTTTCAGCGCAGGAAGCTGACGATTATTTTAATTCTCGCCCATATAAGAATAGAATAGGTGCGTGGGCATCGACACAATCAAAAGTACTCGATAAAAGAGAGACTTTCTTAGAAAAAATTAAAGAGTTTGAAAAGAAATATCCTGATCAAAATAATGTTCCACGACCTTCGTACTGGTCAGGTTGGAGACTGCTACCAGATGAAATAGAATTTTGGTTGGATGGTGAGGGAAGAATTCACGAAAGATTAAATTATAAAAAAAAAGAGGGCAAATGGGAAAAAGAACTTCTTTATCCTTAATATGATCTGTTAAGACTAAAGCTTGTTAAGTTTTGCAAGATTTTTTTATCCTCTGAGTCCGCAAAAATTGCTAAAGAATCGTAAGAAACATTAACAAAATATTCTGCTTTCTTAAAAGTAGCTTCAACTGCTTTATATTTATAAATTAAAGCAAGTGTCTCACTAAAATCGTCCTCATTTCTTTTTTCTTTTTTCATAACTTCAGTTAAAAAACTTTTTTCTTCTTCATTTCCTTTTTGAAAAATAGTAATTAAGGGTAGAGTTACTTTACCTTCAAAAAAATCTTTACCAATCTCTTTTCCAAATAATTTTTCTTTAGCATAATAATCGAGAGCATCATCCGCAATTTGAAAAGCCAAGCCTAGATTTCTTCCATAAGATTCTAATGCTTTTTTTTCTTTGTCGTTACTCCCAGATAAGCAAGCTCCAGTTTTAGTGGCAGCAGAAAAGAGCGAAGCGGTTTTTAAGTTAATAATTTCTATATATGTTTCCTCTAGAAGGTCAGCTTCACCTTTATGCTGAAGTTGTAAAACTTCACCTTGTGCAATTTTTGCAGATGTTGATGATAATAATTTTAAAACTTCTAAGTCACCATCCTCTACCATCATTTCAAAGCATCTACTAAGCAGATAGTCACCAACTAAAATGGATGATTGATTTCCCCAAATCGAATTGGTA
>CACKWP010000007.1 GCA_902603945.1 uncultured Pelagibacteraceae bacterium | reverse complement strand
TAATGCTTCTTTCATCAGCACCTGACTCTGCGGCTACAGTTGCAAAACCTGATCTTAAACTATGTCCTGAAAAATTTTGGTTTTCTATACCTGCTAATTTTAAACAATCTTTAATTATTAATACTACTGATTGATCTGATAATCTGTGTTCAGTAAGTGTTGAGCCTTTAGCAAATCTTCTAAATATCGGGCCAGTTTTTATTTTAGACAAATTTATCCAATTTTTTAAACTCGTTACTGGACAATATTTTTCATTAGAGAAATAGGGCAGCCCTTTTATCAAACCTTCTCCAAATTGATCTGTTTTAGATCTCCTAAGTGTTATTTTTAAACCTTCTTCAACAAAATCTAAGTCTTCATAATCAATTGAAATTAATTCTGTTCGTCTAAATCCTCCTCCAAAACCTATAAGTATTAGGGTTCTATTCCTTAATTTCTTAATTTTTTCTATTTTTTGTTCGTCAATAACATTAATTATTTGTTTTAAATGATTGATTAATATAGGTTTTTTTCCTTTTTGAATGCTTCCTTTTTTTCTTTTTATACCCATCAAATTTTCAATAATAACTGGGTGCTTGGTGTCAAGATAATGACCTTTTAGCTTATGAACAACGCCAATAGAAACCAACCTACGTCTTAATGTACTAATTTTTGATTTTGCAGAAAGGTGTGTTAGATATAAAGATACAACTTTAGGTTCAGTTGGCATTGAATTAAGTCCATGCTTTGCACAAAAAGCGCCGAAATCTTTGAAATCAGATTTATACGCTCTCAGCGTATTATTAGCTTTAGAACTCTTGAGGTTTTCTAGAGTTTCCTCATGAAGCTTTTTTACGTCTGTTAATAACTCATTCATAAAATTACTATTGATAACAATTAATTATCATTAGTAATATATTAAGTGATTTTAGATGTCAATACGTATAATTTTAAAAATAATGATCAAATTTATTCTTCCTATAGTAGTATTTATAGCTGCTGTTTACGGAATTTCGTACTTCTGGACTAACTCAAGCTCAAAAGGCAAAAAAATGATAGCTTTAGGCTTAATAATAGCCCTTATAATAGGCATATCTCTAACAATTTACTTAATTTTTGACTAATGAAGCTAGTTGGTACTAAATTTCAGCTGAAAGTATGGGCTTATTTGAGGAAAATACCTCGTGGAAGCGTTAAAACCTACTCTCAGGTAGCAAAAGCCATTGGAAAACCGCTTGCTGTGCGTGCTGTGGCCAATGCAATAGGAAAAAACCCTTATGCGCCCAAAATTCCTTGCCATAGAGTTATAAGATCTGATGGATCACTCGGAGGCTATTCAGGCAAAGGAGGCGTAAAAACAAAGAGATTTTTACTAAAAAAAGAGGGTATAAGGCTCTAGAATTGTTATTTGACGGGCGATCGGGTCTATTAGCCCCTATTTCACTGTATTTTTTACCCACACACCAGTCAGTTGTACTCTAAAATCAATGATTGCAAAAAAAACACCCTCTACGGCCGTTTAAACGCTATATTCAGTACACGCAAAGCTTGTAGAATTGTTAATTATTGCCGCTTTTAGAGCAGTCTAAAACACGCTATTTTGCTGGATTTTAGCTTTACAATCTTTAATTTCTAAGAGTTAATCTTGTAAAACCTTAATTTTTACCACCTCTTTGGACTTATTTATTACTTTTTAAAGCTTAAATAAGCTTTATTTTTCAATGTTTATTTACCTTTTTTTTTATATATATAAATAATACTTACCTATTACTTCATAAATTACTTTAATTATATTATGTAAGTCATTGTATTTATTGAAAATATTTAAGGCTTAAATAAACTACAATTGGGATAGTAATAAATGACATAACAGTGGATGTCACGATAACACTTGCTACGCTGTCTACCACCTTTCTCTCTGAATACATTGAGCCAACCAAATAAGTTAAAACCGCACTTGGCATACATGATTGAATTAGAAGAACACCTGCAGCAAAACCGTTTAAATTAAGAAATTTAATTAATCCAAATCCTATTAAAGGACCGATAATAACTCTAACCGCACCTAGAATTGATGCATGAGTCCAAGACACTACTTTTAATCTTGATAAAGCGATACCTAAAGACATTAAAACTAAAAATATAGTAGCGTACGTAAGCAAAAATGTAGTGTTTTCTAAATATCCAGGAACATCCCATTCAAAATATAAAAATATGACTGAAACAATTATTCCGTAAATTGGCATATTCTTAATTAATATTTCAAATGAAAAGCTTTTTTTGGCTAATAAAACTCCGAGTGTAAAGTGAAGAAGAATAATTACTGATGCAATAGCAGATGCGACCCCTAGCCCAGCTGTTCCATAAGCAAATAAACAAATAGGAATACCCATATTTCCAGTATTAGGTAAAATTAACGGTGGCAATTCACTAATAAAATCTTTTTTAAGTAATAAAAGAAATATAATGCCTACAAGAGAAAATCCTCCGATTATAACTAATGCATAAATGAAATACTCAGTAAAAACACTTAAAGTTACTCCAGTAGTTGTTATTGTGTAGAAAATCATTGCAGGTGTACCTACATTACCTGCGAATGTAGTTATGAAATCAGTGCTAATTTCAGGATTTTTTCTTCCAAGATAGTAACCTACCCCAATAACAAAAAAAACAGGGGCAATAACATCAATGAGTTTTAGGTAGAGCTCCATTAAGCTCTTACATCAGATTTCCTTGGTTTTCTCAACTTATTTTTGAAATTAATAGCTTCTTCAAATTCCATTAGACGTTTGTGAATTGATCTTAATTCAGTAATTCTAGTCCAATTTTGCAAAAATAATGAAAAACTACTTTGTACTTCTCTGAAAGCGCTTGATGTTTGAATTAAAACTCCTAATGTCATAGCTCCGGTAAATAATCCTGGGCCCATTAATAAATAAGGGACAATAATCATGGTTTGGTTATACATAATTAACCAAAGATCAAAATATCCATAATGCAAAAAAAGCCTATGGTAATTGAATTTTATTCCTGTAAATAACTGTAGAATGGAAGGTGCTTGAGCATAGTTTTTTCTATCATCTTCTCCGTAAACTAACTCTTTTCTAAAAGCAGCCTCTACTTTTTGATTATTATATTCAAGACCTGGAAGTTTAATTCCAACAATCCAACTTATAACTAAACCACCTAAACTAGCCACTAAAGAGACCCACACAAGTGACCCAGAAATATCTTTAAAAAAAGGAATTACTACATTAGAAGAAAGCCCCCAAAGTATAGGAAGAAAGGCTATTAATAACATAATTGCCCTTACTACTTGTAAGCCTAAACTTTCTACAATTTTAGCAAAATTCATCGCATCTTCTTGTATACGTTGTGAAGCTCCTTCAACTTTTGCATCAACAGCTCTCCAATAAGGCATGTAAGAAAAAGTCATTGCTTCTCTCCACCTAAAAGCCCACAATCTTGTAAAATAATTAGTTACTGTGTAAATAATTACGTAAGGGATAGCTAACTTCATAAATAATGCTATTCCATCATAGAATTCAGATAATTCCCTATTAGGAGCATCTTGTAAAAGATCGTAAAATCCTTTGTACCACTCATTAATCTTAACATCGATATAAGTTTGGGCTAAAAGTGATAATATTATAAAAGCAAAGCCGCCCCATGACCATAGTAGCCACTTATTTTCTGTAAAATAACTACGCCACATAATTAATTTTTAATAAAATTGTCTGCATACGATTTTATAACAAATTCTTTCTTCTTAGGTTCAATAACTTTGTAGGAGATATTATTTTTTTTGGCATACTCTATTGCTTGATCTTTGGTTGAAAACTTTAATGTCACCTCCTCTAAGGTATCAGTCGATGTCTCCCAGCCCATTAGAGGGTTAATTGATGGATCTTTTGTCTCAAAAGTCAAAACCCATTTTTTTTGTTTTCCCCTGCCCGACTGCATAGCAGTCTTAGAAGGTATATATATTTTTGCTTTTTTCATGTTTTTAATGGTCGGGGCGGCAGGATTTGAACCTGCGACCCTCTGGTCCCAAACCAGATGCGCTACCAGGCTGCGCTACGCCCCGATCGTCTGTTTTATAGGTTAATTATATGTTTTTGGCAATTGAAAGATAGTCTCTATACAAGTAAATAATACCCATGATCCAAGAAATTACAAAACCTTTTAAATATTTTTTTAAGCTTGAAGCTGCCTCAGGATTAGTTCTGCTTTTTGCCGCCATCCTCGCACTTATTATAAGTAATGGACAATTAAGCGATATTTATTTTTCTACTCTAGAAAAGTACATAATTCTTGGAACAAAAGAGTTTGGTTTAAAATTAAGTGTGCTTCATTGGATTAATGATGTGTTAATGGCAATTTTTTTCTTTTTTGTTTCATTAGAGATAAAAAGAGAATTTCTTCAAGGTGAGTTATCAAATCCAAAACAAGCTATGCTTCCAATTATAGGTGCTATAGGCGGAATGGCAGTCCCAGCTTTAATTTATATTATGATAAATTATTCAGATACCACAACATTAAATGGATGGGCTATACCATCAGCTACAGACATTGCCTTTTCATTAGGTGTGTTATCACTATTAGGAAAGAGAGTTCCTATATCTTTAAAAGTTTTTTTAACAGCTTTAGCAATTATCGATGATTTGGGAGCTATAGTTATTATTGCTTTCTTTTACTCAGGGAATATTGAAATAAAATATTTAATTTTGATGCTCGTATCAGTAATTCTTTTAGTTGGTCTCAATAAATTTAAAGTAAAAAGTTTTATACCTTTTTTAGTCGTAGGGGTATTTTTATGGGATTTCACACATCAATCCGGAATTCATGCTACTATTGCCGGAGTATTATTAGCTTTAACTATTCCTCATAATATAAAAAATAATAAAGTGTCCATGCTACTTAAATTAGAACATGGTCTTTCACCATATGTAGCGTTTGGAATTATGCCAGTTTTTGCTTTTGCTAATGCAGGTGTATCTTTGGAAGGTTTGACTTTTAAAACTCTTTTGAATCCAGTTCCATTAGGAATAGTACTCGGCTTATTTTTCGGAAAACAAATAGGTGTATTTGTGCTTTCCTATATTTCTATAAAACTTAAATTTGCAGATAAGCCTTCTGGTTCCACATGGCCAGCTTTATATGCAGTATCAATATTAACTGGCATAGGTTTTACTATGAGTTTGTTTGTAGGAAACTTAGCTTTTGCAAATAATTTAGAATATATAGACGGAGTAAAAATTGGAGTATTAACAGGTTCTTTATTGTCAACTCTCTTTGGGTATTTCTTGTTACTAATATTTTCAAAAAAATGATCAGTAAAGATATAATTAAATTAGCTTCAAGTAGTAATAATTTTGGCTTAAAAAATAGCTATTCTCACAAAACTTCTTTAAAAAATTCGTTATGCGGGGATAAAATAACTCTTGAACTTATTGTTAAAAACAAAAAAGTAAGTTCTATGAGATATGAAACAGAAGCATGTATTTATTGTGAAGCCTCAGCAAGTCTTTTATCAAAGAAGATTAAAAATCTTTATTTAAAAGATATTAAAAAAGATTTTTTAATTTTAAAAAATTTTAATAAAAAAGATTTTAAAATACCTAGTAATTTATCAGTTTTTAAAAAATTATTTTCAAGCGACAATTTAAGCAGAATAAAATGTTTAATATTACCATTTAATGCTGTATTAAAAGCTTTAAAATGATTAAAAAATATCTATTTTTAATAATTATGTTGGGATTATTTAGTATGGGCTCAAAAACATACGCTGAAATTGCGTATAATTTTAAATTTAATGGAATCGATGGTAAGCAAATTAACCTAGCTGATTATGAAAATAAAGTTTTAGTAGTGGTAAATGTAGCATCTAGATGTGGATTTACACCACAATACTCTGACCTTCAAAAAGTTTGGGAAGATTATAAAGATAAAAATGTTGTAATAATTGGTGTTCCTACAAATAATTTTAAACAAGAACCAGGTTCTAATAAAGAAATCAAAGATTTTTGTGAAACAAATTTTAATATTAATTTTCCAATGACTGAAAAAATTGATGTATTAGGAAAAAATGCACATCCTTTTTTTAAATGGGCTAGAGAAAATTATGGAAATAGTGCTATTCCTAAATGGAATTTTCACAAAATTATAGTAGGTAAAGACGGAAAAGTAGCTAATACATTTTCTTCGATCACAAAACCATCCTCAGAAAAGTTTAGAAAAGCAATAGAAAAGTTAATTTAAAAAGAAAAGCTTAATCCATCATAAGCAGGAATTATATTACTTGGTAATTTATTTTTTAACTCAAAATAATCTAAATCTGTATGCAGATTAGTAAGTATTGCTTTTTTTGGCCTAATAAGATTTATTAAATTCATAGCAGACTCAAAATTAAAATGAGATGGATGTTTATCAATTTTTAAACAATCAATTATTAAGTAATCTAGATTTTTAAGATAGATTAAATTTTTTTTTGGTACATTATTACAATCACTCAAATAACCAATTTTCTCCATTACATATCCAGTTGCATTAATTAATCCGTGATTAACTTCAAATGATTTTATAGATAATTTATTTACTCCTTTTCTTATTGAAAAATTTTTATTAATAATATTAGCCTTCATAATTGGCTTATATCCATGTTTATTTACAAAACAAAATTTATAACTTTTTTTTAAAGCTCTAATAGTTCTGGAGCTGCCATAAATTGGTATCTTAGATTTATTTTTCCAATAAAATGGTCTCATTTCAAAAATGCCTGCGGTTTGGTCTGCGTGTTCATGAGTATAAATAATAGAGTCTAACGTTTTTATTTTGTTTTTTAAAAATTGATGTTTAATATCAGGCGATGTATCAATAAGAACCGATAAGTTTCCTTTTTGAATATGGGCGCAACATCTAGTTCTTTGATTTTTTGAATTTTTTTTTAGTTTACCTGTATAGCTAGTAATCCATGGAGAACCTAGCGAACTACCACATCCAAGAATAGTGAATTTATTTTTCAATTTAGTTTACCAAATAAATTGAAGAAATTTTTTGATGTAGTGTCTGAAAACTCTTCAAAAGAAATTTTTTTAAGATCTGACAAAAATTTAACTGTATGTATTATATAACTAGGTTCATTTGGCTTACCTCTTAGGGGAACAGGCGAAAGATATGGAGCATCAGTTTCAACTAAAATTTTGTTATTTGGTAGATCTCTAAATGTATTTGCTAAATCTAAAGACTTTTTAAAAGTCACTACCCCGCTAGCTGAAATATAAGCTCCTAAATCTAACAATTTAAACGCAAACTCTCTAGAACCAGTAAAACAATGAATTAATATTTTGAAATGTTTTTTCTTTAAATGTTTTTCTAAAATTTTAAAAGTTTCTTTTTCAGCTGATCTAGTGTGAACAATTATTGGTAATTTTTTTTCTTGAGCTGCATATATATGCTCTTCAAAACAATTTATTTGATCATTTTTTTCTGAATGGTTGTAATAAAAATCTAAACCTGTCTCACCAATACCAATGACCTTTTTATTTAAATTAACCTTTTTAATTATGTCTGAAGCCTTTATATGTCGGTGTGATTTTGCTTCATGAGGATGAATACCATAAGTTCCAAAAACACATTTGTGTTTTGTAATAATATTTATAATCTTATAATAACTCTTATCTTCAGTTGAAATTGTTAAAATATATTTTACGCCATCTTGATTCGCTCTATCAATAGTCTCACTTAGTGAATTAGACATAGGTTCGTAAGTTAAATGGCAATGTGAATCAATTATCATTTTCAATTTTTTTAAAAAGAATATCTAAATTTTTTAATTCTTTATTGTTATCTATAATATTTTCTTTTCTTATAGTTTCTATTAAAATATCTTTATCAGATATATTAATTGTATTTAAAACTTTTTTAGTAGCAATTGGTATTATTGGATTTAAAAGTATCGATATATTCTTAATTTGTTCAACAATAGTACTCAAAATTGTATTCATTCTTTCTGGATTTTTTTGTTTAAATAACCATGGTTCCGAGTCATTAAAATATTTGTTAGCTTCAAAAGAAAAATTAACAACTGTCTTAATATATTCATTTAGATTTTGATTATTAATTAAATCGATGAGTTTTGGAATGTTATCTTTTATATTGTTAATTAATTTAGTATCAGTTTCTTTAAAATTATTAGTTTTAGGAACTTTATTATTACAATTTTTTTTTATAAACGAAAAAACCCTTTGACATAAATTTCCGTAATTATTAGCTAAATCATTATTAATACAATTTTTAAGATTTTCCATGGAAATACTCCCATCATTCCCTAACGATACTTCTTTAATTAGATAATATCTTAGTTGATCAATTCCATAATTTTCAATTATTTCAATTGGATCTAAAATATTTCCAAGGGATTTGGACATCTTTTTTTCATCAGATAAAATCCACCCATGTCCAAAAACTCTTTTAGGTAATGGTAATTTTGCAGCTAGTAAAAATGCTGGCCAGTATACTGCATGAAATCTTAAAATATCTTTTCCTATTATATGAACGTCTGCAGGCCAAAAAGATTTATATTTTTTGTCATTAGTATCAGGAAAATTTAGTGCGCTTAAATAATTTGTCAGGGCATCCAGCCAAACGTAAATTACATGTTTCTTATTCTCTGGTACTGGTATGCCCCAAGAAAAAGATGTCCTACTTATTGATAGATCTTTTAAACCTTTTTCTACAAATTTAATTACTTCGTTTCTTCTTGATTGGGGGAGAATAAATTCTTTATTTTTTTCGAAGTGATTTAATAATTTTTTTTGCCAAGCTGATAATTTAAAAAAATAAGACTCTTCCTCTACCCATTCTACAGTTGACCCTGAAATTTTTGATATTTTTGTTCCATTTTTTTCTTCAATTTCGTCTTCATCATAATAAGCTTCATCAGATACTGAATACCAACCGCTATATTTGTCTAAATAAATATCCCCTGAATTTATTAATCTTCTCCATATTTCATTAACGGATTTAAAGTGTCTTAGTTCGGTTGTTCTAATAAAATCATTATTTGTTAGATTCAATATTTTTGTTAGTGATCTAAAAGTTTCCGATATTTGATCACAAAATATTTTGGGTTCTTTTTTATTTTTCTCTGCTTCTTTTTGTATTTTTTGACCATGTTCATCTGTACCTGTCAAAAACAAAACATTAAAACCTTCAATTCTTTTAAACCTTGCAAAAATGTCTGCTACTATACTTGAATAAGCATGCCCCATATGAGGTTTACCTGATGGATAGTAAATTGGTGTAGTGATATAAAAATTCTTACTCATTTTTTAATTTATTGTTAACTGCATTTATTAGGGCACTTTGATTTATATTGTACATTAAAAAACTATTCAAATTAGTAAATATAAAATTTTTTATTTCATAAATTTGATCATTTTTTAAAACTTTTTTTTCTTTCAAATCACTAAAATAATTATCAGCTAAAAAAAAAGCTATATTTATATACAAAATATCTTTATCTTTTTTGTATAAACTCAACAATTTAGAGAGATTTTCTACAAAATCTTCTGATGGAGTGATATTGTATTCTTTACATATATAATTAAATTTTACAAAATTTCCTGGTGAAATCTTTACAGATAAAGGGTCGAGCGCTAATTCTATTTTGAATACTTTAACTAAATTATCAATTATAGATAATCTTTGACTTTCATTTAAATTTATTTTGTATTCTATAGATCTAGATTTAATTGTTTCTGGAAGTGGTTTAGCTTTGTTGTTAATAAGAAAAAAATTATTATTTTGCGTAGGTTCCTCCATTATCTTAAGTAACGCATTTAAACTATTAATATTAAAAAGTTCAACATCATCAAAAATTACGAACCTTTCATTATTTGAAATTGTAGATTGAAAAATTTTTGTCTTCAAATCTCTAATATCTTGAATTTTTGTATTAATAAACTCAGATCCTTTAAAATAAATTATATTTGGAAATATATTATCTTTAAATTGGTTTAAAAAATTTGATTTCTTATAATAAATTAATCTTTCATTATCATAATTATTCTCATCAAATATTGAAAATAGAAAATGGTTTACAAGAGTTGATTTTCCTGATCCTTTGTTACCAGTCAACATCAAAACTTTTGGTAATTTTTTTTTTTTATAAAGAGACGAGAAAAATTTAAAATTGTCATTTAAACCAAATAAGTTAAATGAATTGATCGAGTCAAAAAAAATTGGATAATTCATTTAATCTTTAGATATTTATTTGTTATATCAAAAATCTTTTTTTCGAGATTATTATCATTTGATGAAGAGTCTAATATAAAATAATTTTTTTTATTTTTGGCAATCTTAATAAATGATTTTTGTGCATTTGCGTAAAAAGATTTAGAAAAATTATCATATCTATTTTTATTTTTCCTTTTTTCTAATCTTTTTCTGGATGATTTTTGTGACACTTTCAATATGAAAACGATATTTGGCTTTATTCCTTGTAGTATTCTTTTATGTATATTTTGAATAAAATTAAAATCAATTTTTTTTCCAAATACCTGATATGCGATTGTAGAGTCAATAAACCTATCACATATAACAACTTTTTTTTTTAACAAAGCAGGTTTAATTTTATTTTTTATATGTTCATTTCTTGCTGCTAAGTATAATAATGTGTCAGTGTATTTGTCGAATTTTTCTTTTAAATTCTTTTCAAAATAATCTTTTAGTATTAAATTTCTTATTAATTCAGCACTTTTAGTACCTCCTGGTTCTCTAGTTAAAATAGTGTTAACTTTATTCTTTTTTAAGTTTTTATAAAGTTTCTTACTTTGGAAGGATTTGCCGCAACCTTCTATTCCTTCGAAAACAATAAAGAAAGGTTTTTTTTTATACATCTCCCCAAATCAAATAATTTAGAGATGTTATTAAACTTTTGAAAAAATTAACTTTTTTTAAATCCTCAGCTGCATAAAGTGGTAAAGTTTTTATTTTTTCATTTTTTTTGGAAACTACAAGATTTGCTATTTGAGTACCCTTTTCCACTGGTGCTGAAATTGGTCCTGAATATTGAAGAGATACTGTTAAATGAGTAATATCTTTTTTGTTTATAGTTATATAATAATCATCTTTTGTTGTAGCTTTTATCTTATTATTTGTTCCTAGCCACGTATCTAATTCAAAGATAGTTTCATCTTTTTTTGAAATTTCAAATGTATTTGAATTTCTAAAACCCCAGTTAAGTAATTTCAGTGATTCTGAACTTCTAGATTTTTTTGTTTCGAAACCCGATACAACAGCTATTAAACGTCTTTCATTTTTTTTCATTGAACTAGCAAGTGAATATTTTTCAACAGCTAAATAACCTGTTTTAACACCGTCAACTCCAACATTTTTATACAATAAGGGATTTCTATTACCTTGCTTTATAGGTTCTCCTCCAGTTCTATCCCATGTGAAAGTTTTTTCTGCAAATAATTCATAATAAATTGGATAATTATTAATTAAATATTTTGACATTAAAGCAATATCTTTCACAGTTGAGATATTGTCTGGGTCATTAATCCCCGAAGAGTTTGTAAAATTAGTTGAAGTCATCCCGATTTCTCCTGCCTTTTCATTCATCATATCAGCAAAATTTGACTCTGATCCTGCAATACCTTCCGCTAAAGCTACACAAGCATCATTACCTGAAGCAACAATTATACCCCTTAAAAGGTTTTCTACTGATACTTGATCATTAATCATTATAAACATTGAGGAATATCCAGCTTGGGATAATCTCCAAGCATTTTCAGAAATAGTAAATTTATCATCTAAAGATAATTTATTATTCTTTAATAAATCAAAAGCAACTATCGCTGTCATAATTTTAGTCATAGAGGCAGGATAAATTTGAGAGTCTGGATCTAGCTCAAATAAAATTTCATCTGAGTGATAATCTACGAGTATTCCTGTTCGTGCTTGTAGTTTTGGATTAGCAAATATTTGAGTACTAAGAGTTATAAAAATAATTGTTAATATTAAAAATCTATTCATTGATAAAAATGTTTAATTCTTCAAATCCAAAGTTTTGAAGTTTAATGTAGTCATTTTTTAATAAATTAACAGAGGTATAAGGGCCTAAAATAACTTGAGTTTTTTTATTGTTTACTCTTTCTAACTTCAATTTTTTGCTATTTAACTCTGTAACCTCTTTGATGATTCTTTGTTTTAAAAATTTTGCTGTATCGAATGAATAGAAAGTTGCTATATGAATAAAAATTTTATCAGGTTTTTCGTTTTTTTTTTTTAATTTATCTTTAGAAATATTGGAAATTTGAACTGTAGCTACTGGAGCTTTAGATGGAACTTTTTTCTCCTCATTATAAATTTTCGCTTTTTTTGCAACAAAAGATTTATTTTTCTTTATCTCAATAATTTCTAATAGTGGTAAATCTAAATTTAGTTCAAGTTTCTCAGCAACAGGCTTCGTAATCAATACCTTGTAAAAATCAGGATATTTTATTCTTTTAACATTCTTAAGAACTATACTCTTTTTGTTTTTAGGATTTATTATTTTTAATAAAGTACCTGTCCTTAGGTTTTGATGAGATATTTGTAAAATATCATTATTCATGCTTCCTTTAATAATTTTTTTCCTAAAATCATCATCATTATATATAAAAGCAAACCCTTTGGCCGTATAAGGTTGTTTTTTGTTTAATGTTGATAATTGTGGAGAGCAAGAAAGTATTATAAAAAAAATTAAAACTAATCTAAATTTCATTTCTGAAACTTTCTTTTAAAGTGCAAACAGCTAAGGCAAATCTTAATGATCTATTCCAGTTTAAAATTTTTTCGTAGTTTTCAAATACTATATAAGCTGGTGATAAGGTTTCAGCTCCAGGAATTATATCTTTATCTGGAATGATAATTGCTACTGAAGGATTATTCTCAATATTTAAATTTTCGTGATTTTTAATATATTTTTTGAAAAAATTAAATTTTTTTTTATTTTTAATTTTTCTCGCTGAAGAGTTCAGATATTTTTTTGGAATATCATCTTTTAATTCTACTTTGAAAAAACATGGTTGATTTTTTTTCCATCCTATAGTTTTTAAATAATTAGCTGCAGAAGCAAATGAGTCTTCAATATTTTTTAATTCTATTACTTTATTATTATTATAATCAATCGCATAATTTCTTATAGTTCTTGGCATAAATTGAAAATTCCCAAAGGCACCTGCCCATGATCCAAATAAAATATCTTTATCAATGATTTCATTATCAACTAGTTTTAATAATATTAACAGTTCTTCAGTAAAAAATTCACTTCTTCTTTTATCAAAACTTAAAGTTGCAAGTGATGAAATTATGTCCATCTTACCTAAATATTTTCCAAAATTTGTTTCTATACCCATTAAAGATAACAACAATTCTTTTTCTACCTCAAAATCCTTTTCAATAGTTTCAATAACTCTTTTTTCCTTACCGTAAAGTTTTATTCCTTCTCTAATTTTACGTTTTGAAGATCTTTTTTTAATGTATGTAAATGTATCTTCGTAAAATTCAGGTTGATATCGATCGTATTCAATTACTTTAGGTAAAAATTTAGCATCAGACATAATCTCATTAACAATATTTTCAGATATTCCAGAACTTATGGCTCTAATTTTAAAATCTGCTACCCATTTATTAAAATCATCACTCGCTAGAGATTGCGTAATCAAGATTAAGTGAAAAATGAATATACTTAAAATAAATTTAAACATTTTTCTAACTATCATAATTAATAAGTATTAACTAGTTATTCAAATTCCACTTATTTATTGTTATTTAAGCTCTTTGATAGTATTAAAGAACCTAAATTTATTTCAAGGAGAGGTGGCTGAGCGGTTGAAAGCACTGGTCTTGAAAACCAGCAACGGGGCAACTCGTTCGTGGGTTCGAATCCCACCCTCTCCGCCATTAAAGTTTAAAATTTTTAAATATTTTAGAAACAACGTTTTTATCAATCTCTTTTTTTTTTATATCATGATGGTAAAAATTTAAAATTGTTTCATCATCAAAATTTAAGAACTTATCTAATTCCATTAGCTGTTTTTCATCAAAATTATCAATGTGTTTATTAACAAATGAACTTAATAAAATATCCATTTCTTTTGTTCCTCTATATTCCGCTCGATAAATTAATTTTTTTTTAAAAATTTCTAATTTACTGTTCATATAATTATATTATACATGATTTAATCATTAAAAATGAAAAAAGATTTTATATTCAAAAAGATTAATAACCTGAAAGGTGTAGGTCCCCAATTATCAAAGTACCTAAAAAAGAAAAGGATAGAAAAAATAAAGGATGTTATTCTTAATTTACCTTATTCGGAAACTGATAGATCAAAAATTTTTAAGTTAAATTCATTAGAAGTCGGCAAAATTCAATCTATAAGAGTGAAAGTAAGAAAATTAAACTTCCCTAGAGTAAGGAATCTACCTAATAAGATTTATTGTGAGGATGAGACTGGTAAAATTGATATTGTTTATTTTAATAGTCGTGAGGGATACTTAAGGAAATTATTTCCATTAAATACTTGGGTTATAATAAGTGGAAAAATTGGTTACTTTAATAGAAAATATCAAATAACAAATCCAGATTATGTTACTTCCTTAGATAAGGAAGATTACGTGATTAAAAATATTCCTAAATATAATTTGACAAAAGGTATTAATGAAAAAAAATATAGATCTATTAGCGAACAAGTAATCAATAATTTACCGTATATAGATGATTGGATTGATATAAATTTTATTAAAAAAAATAAGTTGATTGGTTGGAATGAAGGTATAAAGAAACTTCATACTTCAAATGAAGCTAAAAATTTAAAATCTAAGAGTTTTAGAAGATTAGTTTTTGATGAATTATGTGCTAATTTCTTAGCGTTATCTGAAAATAGAAAAAGGATTAAAAAAACTAAATCTCCGAAAATATTTAGTAATAAGTTATCTGATCTAACAATAAAAAAATTACCGTTTAAATTAACCGATAGTCAAATTAAAGTACTTAATGAAATTAAATCTGATCTTACAAGTAATTATAGAATGTTTAGAATAATTCAAGGAGATGTAGGTTCAGGCAAAACTATAGTATCATTATTATCAATTTTAAATGTTATAGAAAGTGGGTATCAATGTGCTTTGATGTCTCCAACAGAAATTTTATCAAGGCAACACTATGATTTATTTAAAAAAATTTTTCAAAATAAAATAAAAGTTGAATTTTTATCTGGAAAAACAGATGCAAAAAAAAGAAAAGATATATTAAAAAATATTAAAAATGGAGAAATAAATTGTTTAATTGGAACACATGCTCTTTTCCAAAAAAAAATAGAATTTAAAAAACTTGGATTAACAGTAATTGATGAACAACATAAATTTGGTGTCAGACAAAGGAGTGAATTAGCAAATAAAGGTGGGAATGATTGCGATGTTTTGCTCATGTCTGCTACTCCAATACCAAGAACTATGATGATGTCTTTATATGGTGATATGGATATTTCAAAAATAGAGGAAAAACCTGCAAAAAGAAAAAAAATAATTACACTAAGTAAACCAGAAAAAAAAATTAATGAAATTTGGCCTTTTATAAGAAAGCAAATAGACGATGATAATCAGATTTTTTGGGTTTGCCCATTGATTGAGAAATCTTCCTTTTTGGATTATTCCTCAGCTAAAAAAAAATTTGAATTAATAAATAAAAAATTTCCAAATAAAGTTGGTCTTATACATGGTGCTTTAGATAAAGAGGATAGAGACCAAATTTTGAATAAATTTTTAAATCAAGAAATATCAATACTCGTCTCAACAACTGTTATCGAGGTAGGTATAGATTTTCCTAACGCTAATTTGATAATCATTGAAAATGCAAATAAATTTGGCCTTGCACAATTACATCAATTAAGAGGAAGAGTTGGTAGAGGTGAGAAACAAGGAAATTGTATTTTATTATTTAAGGATGGACTTAGTAAAAATGCAATCAAAAGAATTAAAATTCTAAAAAATTCAGATGATGGTTTTTTTATTGCTGAAGAAGATCTTAAATTAAGAGGTTTTGGTGATCTAATAGGATACCAACAAAGTGGAATAAAGAATTTTAGATTTGCAGATCCCATTTCTCACGAAGATTTATTTGAGTTAGCTGAAAAATATATTAGAAATATTGATAAAGTTGATCTGATAAAATATTCATTTTTATTAAAACTTTTTGATAAAGCAGAAATAATTAATGTGAATGAACTTTAGTCAATGTTTGTTGTTCCAGCTGAAACAATAAATTTAGATGCTTGTTCAAAAGTAACATCTAAAAATATCAAGTCTTTTTTAGGCACCATCAATAAAAAACCACTTGTAGGATTAGGAGTGGTGGGCACAAAAACATTAATAATATCCTCTTTCACTTTAGTTTTAATTAAACCCTCATTCTCTTTTGTGGCAAAACCGACAGCCCATAAACCTTTTCTTGGATATTCTAATAAAACCACACTTTTTTGTTTGTTATCTGATTTCGTTAAACTTTCAGTCATTTGTCCTATAGCAGAATAAATTGTTCTAAGAATAGGTATTTTCTTTAAAATATTATTAAATATTTCAAAAAATTTTTTTCCTAAAAATGAGAGTGACAACCATCCAATAAAAGTAATGATCAATAGCGCAATTAATATTTCTACTCCTGGAATATTAAATGGTAAATAATTGTTTGGATTTATTTCTTTTGGTATTACTTTTCCAGAAATCCTGATCAAAAAAAGAGTAAGGTAAAGAGTTATTCCAATTGGAATAAGAACAACAATTCCAGCTATAAAATTGTTTCTTAATTTTGCAAATATAGATTTTTTTATATTCGTTTTGGACATTTTATTAGGTGTAGCTAGAGTATATTATGAAAATTACTATTAAAATAAAAATTGCAATTAATATTTTATTATTTAAAATCATTAGTGAAAAATGTATAACATAAATAGAAGAAAATTTCTCGGCTATTTTGGCTGTAGTTGCTGCTCATTGATATTGCCGTCCTGTTCAACTGTACCAATTACAGAAAGAAAGCAACTAAGTATTATTCCCGAAGCACGAATAAATAATCAAGCTGCAGCTGCGTATGAAAATTTTAGAAGTAAAACAAAATTAATCACAAGTGGTTCACAGCTAAAAGAAATAAGACAAATCGGTAAAAAAATAGAATTTGCAGTTAGTGCATTTTTTGATAATCAAGGAAAAAAAGACCCCACGAGAAATTTTGGCTGGGATTACATACTTGTTGATAATGACAAAGTAGTAAATGCTTGGTGTATGCCTGGAGGTAAGATTGCAGTTTATACCGGCCTGCTTAAAATTACCAAAAATAGTCATGCTCTATCAATTGTGATGGGGCACGAAATAGCACACGCAGTGGCTAGACATTCTGTTGAAAGAATGAGTCACGCAATGACAATCAACTTAGGGACTACTGTCGCGGATATTTTTTTAGGTGGAGCTATTAATAGAACAAGAAATACTGTCGGTCAAAATACTGGTTTAGATATCTTTCAACTAGGTATAATGAACCCTTTTGGACGAAAACAAGAAACAGAAGCTGATTATTTAGGTTTAATTTTTTCATCTTTATCTGGGTACGACATAAGAGAGTCTACAAAGCTTTGGGAAAGAATGGCAAAAAAAAATAAAGGGAAAGAACCGCCAGCTTTTTTAAGCACACATCCAAGCAGTAAAAAAAGAATTGAAAATTTAAACAACTGGATAAGTGAAGTTATGGTTAAATACCCACCAATAAAAACCTAGTTATTGGTGAGCCCTGATGGACTCGAACCATCGACACCCTCCTTAAAAGGGAGGTGCTCTACCAACTGAGCTAAGGGCCCTTAAAGAGTGTTCTTTTATATATTAATCAATAAAATTTCAAATAATTAATTAAAAAAATTTATGTACTTTTTATAGAAAGACTTAAAGGTTCCATTTTTGATATTTTTTTGAATTTCGCCCATAAATTGTTGGTAAAAATAAATATTATGTAAAGAAATTAGCATTGAAGCCATCATTTCATTAGATTTGATTAAATGATTAAGATAGGCTTTAGAATACTTATTTAGGTCCCTAATGTCACAGTTAGCATCTAACGGAGTTTGATCTTTCTGATACTTTGAATTTTTTAAATTTAATTTTCCATTCCATGTAAAAGCTAAACCTGTTCTTCCCGATCTTGTAGGCATTACACAATCAAACATATCTACTCCTTCATTAACTGCGCCAAGAATATCTGAAGGTGTACCAACACCCATTAGATACCTTGGTTTATTTTTAGGTAAATAATCTGTTGTCTCATTTAAAATTTGGAACATGTCCAACTGTTTTTCTCCAACAGCCAAACCTCCCATTGCATATCCATTAAAATCTATTTCAATTAATTTTTCTATACTCTCAATTCTCAAATCTTTATATAATCCTCCTTGGACTATCCCAAACAAAGCTTTTGACTTGTCGTTTCCAAATTCTATTTTGCTTCTTTTTGCCCAATTAGTGGATACATTGATTGCTCTTGATAAAATCTTTTTATCTGAAGTGAGTTTTGGACATTCATCTAAAACCATAATTATATCAGAATTAATTGATTTTTGAACTTGTATGCTTTTTTCTGGGCTGAGTATTATTTTTTTCCCATCTAAATGAGATTTAAAAATAGCTCCAATTTTTAAATCAATTTTGTTAAATTTTGATAGTGACATGATTTGATATCCGCCTGAGTCAGTTAAAATTGGATTATTCCAATTCATAAAGTTATGTAGTCCGTTGAATTCATCAAGAACCTCAATTCCAGGTCTAAGTAATAAATGATAGGTATTCCCTAAAATAATTTGCGTGTTTGTTTTTAAAATATCATCTGAAAATATTCCTTTTACAGTACCTTGTGTTCCAACAGGCATAAAAGCAGGCGTGTCAATGATGCCTTTAGGGGTGTTAATTTTACCAAGTCTAGCTTTATCATCTTGAGCAATCAACTCAAAAGAAAATTCTTTAGGAAGCATTAAATATTACTTAGATCTTATAGAAATTATTTTATCAGGATTAGAAACGGCTCCACTATTAGACTCACCTTTTTTAATTTTATCTATAAATTCCATTCCTTTAACAACTTTCCCAAATGCAGAATATTGTCTATCTAAGTGTGGAGCAGACTCAAAACAAATAAAAAATTGACTATTAGCACTATTTGGATCTGCTGACCTAGCTGCAGAAAGTATTCCTCTTGTATGAGCAATATCTGAAAACTCTGCTTTCAAATTAGGCAAGTCAGAGCCCCCTGTTCCAGCTAGAGATAAATTAAAATCTTTGCTATTAGAATTTCCAAATTTCACATCTCCAGTCTGAGCCATAAAACCATCAATTACTCTATGAAAAACTACACCATCATATTTTCCACTATCAGATAATTCTTTAAATCTCTTTACATGATTAGGTGCTTTATCTGGATATAATTCAATTTCGACGTCTCCATAAGATAATTTTAAAATCATAAAATTGTTTTGAGCAAGTGTATTAGTATTTAGTAAACCAAAAATTAATATAAATAAATAGGAAATTTTTTTCATTAATATTTATTTTTAAGCATTTTTACGGTTGATTTTGTTACAAATCTATCAATATTTCCACCTAAACCCGCAATTTCTTTTACAAATTTAGATGATATAATTTGATTTTCAACGTCAGACATAAGAAACATTGTTTCAATTTTTGAATTTAATTTTTTATTCATACCAGCTAATTGAAACTCATACTCAAAATCTGAGACGGCTCTTAAGCCTCTAATAATTGTCCCTGCTTTAAATTTTTTGCATAGACTAATAGTAAGATTGTCAAAAGATATTACTTTAATTTTTTTTTTACTAAGTTTTAAGTCTTTAAATAAAGAATTATTAATAATATCTATTCTTTCGTCTATAGAAAAGTGATAGTTTTTATTAACATTGTCAGTTGTAGCAACAATTAATTTATCGAATACATTAAGTGATTTTTTTATCACGTCAATGTGTCCATATGTGATCGGGTCAAATGTGCCAGGATAAATAGCAGTTTTCATATTATTGTATATTGTCTTCAATTTTAATCACAGAGACAACTTTTTCACTTCCTGATAATTTCTTTATTCTTACCCCTTGAGTATTACGGCCAGCAACTCTTATTTCTTTAACAGCACATCGCATAATGCTTCCCTTATCAGTCGATAAAATAATTTCATCATTTTCACTTACCACTAGAGTAGAAGAGATATTACCGTTCCTTGGTGAATTAATAATACCAATTATACCCTTTCCTCCTCTATTGGTTACTCTATAATCCAAATATGATGAACGTTTACCAAAACCATTTTCTGAAACAGATAAAATAAATTTGTCTACTCCAGATTTGATTTTTTTATCTTTATTTATAATTTTTGTTTCAATTTTGCTATTATCTAAGATTGATAGAGAAATAACTTTATCTGTTTCTTTTAATTGAATGCCCTTAATTCCTTTTGAGGCTCTTCCTTTAAATAGTCTTAATTTTTTTGATTTAAACCTTATACATTTTCCAAATTGAGTGCTTAGTAAAATATCCTGATCTTCTCTACATATTTTTACACCAATTATTCTATCATCTTGATCCAATTTCATTGCAATCTTTCCGCTATTATTAATATTAACGAAATCTTCCAATGTATTTTTTCTTATGTTTCCTTTTGCGGTTGCAAAAACAACCATTAAATTTTTCCATTCTGACTCGTCCTCTGGCAATGGCATAATTGAGCTTATAGAATGGTGACTTTTAAGAGGTAAAATATTAAATATTGATTTTCCTTTAGATGCTGCGGTACCCTCAGGTATTTTATGAGCTTTAATTTTGTAGACCAAACCTTGTGTAGAAAAGAATAAGACTGGTGTATGTGTGTTAGCAGTAAAAATTTGAACTACAAAATCTTCTGCTCGTGTAGATATTCCAGTTTTTCCTTTTCCGCCTCTTTTTTGTGCTTTTAATGAGCTTAGAGGGCTTCTTTTAATATAACCTTGATTAGTTATACTTATAACAACTGATTCTTTTTGAATGGTCTCCTCGATATTATAATTAAGAACTGCATCAATAATCTTTGTCTTTCTAGGTGAAGAAAATTTATCTTTTATTAATTCTAATTCACTAATTATTAACTTGTATAATTCTTTTTTTGAATTAATAATTTTGTTATATTTAACGATTAATATAGCAAGTTTATTTATCTCATCTTCAATTTCACTTATTCCGTATGCAGTAAGTTTTTGTAACCTTAGTTCTAAAATTGACTCAACTTGTTTTGAGGTGAGAGTATAATTCGTAATATTTTTTTTCTTTTCAATAAGAGAAATTAATTTGACACTTTTTTTTACCTTCCATTTTTTTGATAATAAGTTTTTTTTTGCTGTTTCTGTATCTTTAGAATTTTTAATAATTTTTACGATATCATCAATATTCTCTACGGCTGTAGCTAAACCAATTAATATATGTGCCTTTTCCTCGGCTTTTTTTAGATCAAATTTAACTCTTTTTAAGACTGTGTCTTCTCTAAACTTTAAGAATTCAGAAATAAATTCTTTTAAATTTAAAATTTTAGGTTTTTTATTTACTATTGCTAAAGTGTTAAAACCAAATGAGCTTTCAATATTCGTTAATTTGTATAATTGCCTTCGAATTGTCTCAGGCTCCACTGCTTTTCTTAATTCTATAACTACACGTATCCCTTCCCTATTGGACTCGTCTCGGATGTCTCTTATTCCTTCAATCTTCTTGTCTCTCACTAGTTGTGCAATTTTTTCTATTAGAATAGATTTGTTAACTTGATACGGTATTGACTTAATTATTAATGTTTCTCTTCCACCTTTTTTTTCCTCTAAATCTATTTCTCCTCTAATTTTAAAAGACCCTCTTCCTTTATTATAACCTTGTTTAATAATATCTTTTCCAATAATAATTCCTCCCGTTGGAAAATCAGGTCCAGGCACATGCTTCATCAATTGTGCTATAGTAATTTCTTTATTGTTAATAAATGCTATTGTAGCATTAATAATCTCACCTAAGTTATGTGGGGGAATACTTGTTGCCATACCTACTGCAATCCCGCCAGCTCCATTAACAAGAATGTTTGGATATTGTGATGGTAAAACCTCAGGTTCTTTTTCAGTCTCATCATAATTACTTCTATAAGTAACTGTATTTTTCTCTAAATCTTCAGTTAAAAATTGTGCAATTCTGCCTAGTTTTGTTTCAGTATATCTCATTGCCGCAGGTGGATCTCCATCTATTGATCCAAAATTTCCTTGCCCCGAGATCAAAGGAAGGCTCATTGAAAAATCTTGAACTAATCTTACTAGTGCGTCATAAACAGATTGATCTCCATGAGGATGATATTTACCAATTACATCTCCTACAATTCTTGCTGATTTTCTGAAAGGTTTAGACCAGTCATATCCACCTTTATACATCGCATATATAATTCTTCTATGGACAGGTTTTAATCCATCACGAACATCAGGAAGAGCTCTGCTTACTATTACGCTCATCGCATAAGATAAGTAAGAAGAGCTCATCTCATCCTGAACAAAAATAGGTTTAAAAGATTTGTTATTCTCTAATGTGTTTTTTTCCATTAAATTTAGAAAGGAATTTCATCATCTAAATCAGAATTATCCTGATTTAAATTATCATTTGGCAAAGAACTCTTATTTTCGGAAACCAGGTTAGAATTACTATTATTTCCACGACTATCTAACATTGTTAAACTTGAGTTATATCCCTGAAGAACTATTTCTGTAGAATATTTATCTTGACCAGTTGCTTCGTCTTTCCATTTTCTGGTGCTCAACTGACCTTCTATATAAACGTTTGCGCCCTTTTTTACGTACTGTTGCACAACATTTACTAAACCCTCGTTAAAAATTACAACCCTGTGCCATTCAGTTTTCTCTTTTCTCTCTCCGCTAGATTTATCTTTCCAACTTTGGCTAGTTGCAACGCTAAGTCTAGCAACACTTTTACCATTAACCATTTGCTTAACTTCTGGGTCTGCGCCTAAACGACCTATTAATTGTACTTTATTTAAACTACCAGCCATAATATTTTGAATAAATTTTGAATATTTATTTATTAAAGTTATATTTTATATCATATTAAACTAATAAATATAAGGTGTATGTTATTTTAAGGAAAAAAAATGTTGAAAAAAATCGTTGTAAAAGGCGCGAAAGAACACAATTTAAAAAATGTTTCTCTCGAAATCCCTAAAGAGAAATTGGTTGTTATAACTGGGCTTTCTGGATCAGGAAAATCATCCTTGGCATTTGATACAATATACGCTGAGGGACAAAGAAGATATGTTGAAAGTTTATCCTCTTATGCAAGACAATTTTTGGATAAAATGAAAAAACCTAAAGTGGATATGATTGAAGGCTTAAGCCCAGCTATATCCATCGAGCAAAAAAATACTTCAAAAAATCCAAGATCAACAGTAGCTACAGTAACTGAAATTTATGATTATATGCGCGTGTTGTTTGCTAGAGTTGGAATTCCATATTCGCCATTTACTGGAAAACCTATCGTATCACAGCCTATAAGCGAAATGGTTGATAAAATAAAAAAATTACCTAAAGATAGCACAATTCATCTTCTTGCTCCAATAGTTAGAGGTAGAAAAGGTGAATATAAAAAAGAAATTTTAAATTACAAAAAAAGAGGTTTCACTAAAATTAAAGTTGATGGAAAATATCTCAATATTGATGAATTCCCAGATCTTAATAAAAAACTAAAACACGAAATATCTATTATTGTTGACAGAGTAATTCTTAACTCTAACCTAGGCAATAGATTGGCTGATAGTGTTGAAACTGCAGTAAATCTCTCAAATGGATTATTAGTTGTAGAATACGAAAATGAAACATTACCAAAAAAGTTCAGAAAACGTGAAACTATAACTTTTTCCTCAAAATTTTCTTGTCCTGAGAGCGGCTTCACTATTGAGGAAATTGAACCAAGGCTTTTTTCATTTAATTCTCCTTATGGAGCGTGTGAAGAATGTGAAGGTATAGGACATAATTTAAATGTTGATCCTAATTTAGTTGTTTCTAACCCAAAAAAAAGCCTTCAAGAAGGAGCTATAGAACCATGGGCAAAATCCACCTCATTATATTATGCTCAAACATTAGTGTCACTTGCCAAACATTTTAAGATTTCAATGACTGATCCCTGGAGAAAAATTCCAAAAAAGGTTCAAGATGTTATTTTATATGGATCAGATGATGAAGAAATAAAGTTTTCATATGATGATGGTTATGAAGCTTACACAACTAAAAAAACTTTTGAAGGTGTCGTTAACAATTTAGAGAGACGTTATTTAGAAACTGATAGTGAATGGAAAAGAGAAGAAATCTCTCAATACCAAAGTGAGACAAATTGCGAAAAATGTAAAGGTATGAGATTAAAAGAAGAAGCTTTATGTGTAAAAATAGACAGATTAAATATTAGTGAAGTCACAAAAAAATCTATCGATCAAGCTCAAAAATGGTTTGAAAATTTACAAAATGTTTTATCTGAAAGAGAAAATAAAATAGCCCAACACATTTTAAAAGAAATTAATGAGAGGTTAAATTTTTTATTAAATGTAGGTTTGAATTATCTTACGCTCTCAAGAGAATCTGGTACACTATCAGGTGGTGAGGCGCAAAGAATTAGATTAGCATCTCAAATCGGTTCTGGTCTGACAGGTGTTCTGTATGTTTTGGACGAACCATCAATTGGTTTACACCAAAGAGATAATAAAAAATTAATAAAAGCTCTTAAAAAATTAAGAGATCTTGGTAATACTGTTATTGTTGTTGAACATGATATTGAAACGATGGAAAACTCAGATCATATTATTGATATTGGTCCTGAAGCTGGTTTGAATGGAGGCCAAATTGTAGCTCACGGTACTGTAAAAGAAATTATTTCTAATCAAAAGAGTATAACTGGTGATTATTTGTCTGGGAAAAAATATATATCAATTCCAAAAAAAAGAAGATCTGCAAAAAATGGAAGATTTATAGAAATAAGCGGGGCAAGCGGAAATAATCTGAAAAAAGTAAACTTAAAAATACCAGTTGGAACTTTTACTTGTGTGACTGGAGTTTCTGGAAGTGGAAAATCAACTCTAATTCTACATACTTTGTATAATGCTTTTAATTTAATATTAAATAAAAATAAAAGTCGTAAAGTTCCAAAAGCATTTACTGGGTTTAAAGGAACTGAATTGATTGATAAAATAATAGATATAGATCAATCTCCTATTGGAAGAACTCCAAGATCAAATCCTGCTACATATACAGGTGCGTTTGGGCCGATAAGAGAATGGTTTGCAGGATTACCAGAGTCAAAAGCTAGAGGATATAAAGTTGGTAGATATTCCTTCAACGTAAAAGGAGGAAGATGTGAAACCTGTGAAGGTGATGGCGTATTAACTTATGAAATGCATTTTTTGCCTGATGTATTTATCCCTTGTGATACATGCAAAGGGGCAAGATACAATAGGGAAACATTAGAAATAAGATTTAAAAACAAAAATATAGCTGATGTGCTAGATATGACTGTGGATGAGGGATGTGAATTTTTTGAAAACATTCAATCTATAAAATCAAAATTGATTACCCTTAAACATGTCGGGCTTGGATACATGAAAATCGGGCAACAAGCTACTACTCTATCAGGAGGTGAAGCTCAAAGAATAAAATTAGCTAAAGAATTATCAAAAAGGCCAACTGGAAGAACTTTGTATATACTTGATGAACCAACAACAGGACTACACTCACATGATATTAAAAAATTGCTTGAAATTTTGCAAGCATTCGCGAATACGGGAAACACTGTTGTGGTAATTGAACATAATTTAGATGTTATAAAAACAGCTGATCATATCATTGATATGGGTCCTGAAGGAGGTGTGAATGGTGGAAAAATTATTGCTGAAGGTACACCAGAAAAAGTTTCTACGATTAAAGAGAGCTATACGGGCAAATTTATCAAAGAAATTATAGGTGATAACTCAATGAAAAAAACTGCCTAATGTTTAAATTTATGATAAAGTAGAATCATGTCCAATATACTTCAATCGTTGTCTAAAACTGTCCATATCTCTTTTGGGTTAGCTATATTATTATTTTTAGGATTATACTTTTTTGGTGATGGTTTTGCTTTTGATACACTTTTTTGGAGTTGGTTATTTAGATTTATTCATGTAGTTGTAGCTATAATGTGGATAGGATTATTGTGGTATTTCAATTTTGTTCAAATTCCAAACATGCCGAAAATCCCAGACGAACAGAAACCTGCAATTGGAAAAGTTATTGCACCTGCTGCACTATTCTACTTCAGATGGGCGGCCGCAATCACTGTACTATCTGGTTTAATTTTGGCTTGGATTAACGGGTATGTTCATAGTGCGATGATTTTAGGATTAGATGGCTCTGGTGGCAAAAATACTGCAATTGGAATAGGGATGTGGTTAGGACTAATTATGGCATATAATGTTTGGTTTGTTATTTGGCCTAATCAAAAAAAAGCTTTAGGTATTGTTGATTGTGCTCCTGAAGTAAAAGCTGCTTCTGCTAAAACAGCAATGTTATTTTCTAGAACAAATACCCTTCTCTCTCTACCAATGTTGCTGACAATGGTAGCAGCGCAAAATCTTTATTAATTTAAGGGACTATTTTTTCCTCTTCTTTTTCAAGAGTTTTATAACTAACTTTTAAAAATTTTAAAATAGGGGAAGCAACAAATATTGAAGAATATGTTCCTATAAGCACTCCTAAGATCATAGCAAATGAAAATCCTCTTAAAATTTCACCACCTAAAATAAATATTGAAAATAATGCGAGTAAAGTAGTAACAGATGTAATTATTGTACGTGCTAGAGTTTCGTTAATTGATAGATTTGCAATCTCACTTATATTTAATTTATGAAATTTACCAAGATTTTCTCTTATTCTATCGTATATTACTACTGTATCATTCATTGAGTAACCAACTATTGTTAAGACAGCTGCAATTATAGAGAGATTAATTTCTAATGAGAGTAATGAAAATATTCCTATTGTAATTATAACATCATGAAATAAAGCGATAATTGAACCTATACTGAACTGCCATTCGAATCTTACCCATATATAAAAAAGCATTGCTGCTAAAGATAACGATATAGCAATTATTCCGGATTGTAAAAGTTCAGCACTTACTTTGGGTCCTACATTTTCCACTCTTCTAAAATTGACTTCTGAATTTAGATTTTCTGTAAGCTTTTCTTTTATTTTTGGGATAAGTTTTTCATTATCACCTTTCTGCTCCACTTTAATTAAAAAATCCCCTTCTTTTCCAAATTTTTTTACATTAACATCACCTAAATCCATATTTTTTAAAATATCTCTAATTGAGGAAGCTTCTATGTTATTTGATCTTAACTCAATTAAAGTCCCTCCTTTGAAATCTATTCCATAGTTTAAACCTTTAAAAGATATTAATATAATACTAAGAAGAAATAAAAATATAGAAAAAATATTTGCTTTCTTAAATTTTGATGAAAAATTATATTCAGTCATTAAATTTTGACCTCATTTTTAGAATTTAAAACAACTACCGAAGTAATATGTCTCGCTAAAAAGTAAGCTGTAAAAAGAGTTGTAATTATTCCTATGCCTAATGTAATTGCAAAACCTTTCACTGGACCAGAACCAAAAGCAAATAATATAACAGCAGCAATTAAAGTGGTTATATTTGCATCAAGAACAGTAATTTTAGCTCTTGTGTATCCTGCATCAAATGCATGAATAATCGATTTTTCGGTCCTTAATTCTTCTCTTATTCTCTCAAAAATTAGAACATTCGCATCAACGGCCATACCGACTGTTAAAATAATTCCAGCAATACCTGGTAAGGTTAAAGTTGCTTCTAAAATTGTAAGAATTCCAATCAGCATAAGTAAATTGGCAATTAAGGCTGAATTAGCTATTAGTCCAAAAATTTTATACTTATAAAGCATAAATAAAATAACTAGAACAAAACCAACTATTAAAGAAGTTAATCCTGATTTTATTGAGTCTTCACCTAAGTCTGGGCCAACTGTTCTTTCTTCCACTACTATCAACGGTGTAGGTAAAGCTCCAGATCGAAGTAATAAAGCTAAATCAGTAGCTTCTTGAAAAGAAAAATTACCTGAAATCATTCCATTTCCAGATGTTATAGGTTCGTTAATATTAGGCGCGCTTACAATGTCACCATCCAAAACTATAGCTAATCTTTTTCCTACATTGTCTGTAGTCGCTCTGCCAAATTTTTGCGCTCCTAATCTGTCCAAAGTAAACGAAACTGTGGGTTCATTATTTTGATTTTGAATACTTGGTTGAGCATCAATTAAATTTTCCCCACTCATTATTATTCTTTTACTAATATTTAACTTCTCACCATTTTCAGAAATTAACTCTTCTGTACCGAATTCCTTATTATCAGTAACAAGTCTAAAATTTAATTTTGCTGTTTTGCCTAACAAAGCTTTAATTCTTTCAGGATCTTTTAAACCTGGCAATTCCACAAGAATTCTTTTTTCACCTCTTTGAAGAATTGTCGGCTCTTTAGTTCCAACATCGTCAATTCTACGTCTAACTATTTCAATTGATTGCTTTAAAGCTGAATTATTAATTGTCAGTAAACCAAATTTTGAAAAAGAAATTTTAATTTTATTGTTATCAAATCTTTTGTACTCTAATTCGTAGGATCTATATTTATCAATATATGGATTTACTAAATTATCTTTTCTTGAATTGAATAGTAAATCAAATTTATCAATATTATCTATGGATAAAGTTAGATTATTTTCATTAATCTTAAAGTTATTAAAATTAATATTATTTTCTTTAAGTAATTTTTTTATAGGAATTACTTTAGATTGAATTTTTTCTTTAACTAAACTATCTGAATTGATTTCTAATAATAGATAGGACCCACCTTGAAGGTCTAGTCCTAAGTTAATTTTTTTTTTTATAAGTTGATTGTTATCGTTTTGAAAGTTAAGTGTTGAAAAAGCAGCTATTACTAAAAACAGAAGATAGATTATTAAAACATTTATTTTAGAAAAATTTAACACGAAAAAGAATTATTTTTTAATTTCTTCTTTTTTTAATAGACTTGTGATCGTAGATCTTATTATTTGAACTTTAGTATTCTCGCCAATAGTAACTTCGATTCGATCATCTTCCATTACTCGGTCAACAATACCTATTATGCCGCCAGATGTAATTACTTCATCGCCTCTTTTTAAAGACTCTACCATCGCTTTATGATCTTTAACTCTTTTTTGTTGAGGTCTTATTAAAAAGAAGTAAAAAATTACAAAAATTAATATTAATGGTATAAATTGTGCTATTCCTTGCCCACTCATGAATGAACAATTATATGAAAAGCTTTAGATAAACAAGTAAATTATAGTTAAATTTTTTCTAGATTATTCATGTATTTTTTTAATACATTAGGAACATTAATTGAACCATCTTCATTTTGATTGTTTTCTAATAAAGCTATCATTAATCTTCCTACTGCTAACCCTGAACCATTAAGCGTTCCAACAAATTCATTACCGTTTTCGGATTTATATTTGGCCCCCATTCTTCTTGCTTGAAAAATCCCACAAGACGAACAGCTTGAAATTTCTCTATACTTTTTTTCCGATGGTATCCATGCCTCAATATCATAAGTTTTTTCTGCGCTAAAACCCATATCTCCTGAAGAAAGAAGAACCACTTGGTAAGGGATTTCCAGTTTTTTAAGAATACTCTCAGCACATTTTAACATTCGTTCTAATTCATCTAAACATTTGCTCGGTTCAACAATACTTACCAGTTCAACTTTATAAAATTGGTGCTGTCTAATCATTCCCTTAGTATCCTTACCATAACTCCCGGCTTCTTTTCTAAAACAAGGTGTTGAGGCAACAAATCTCATAGGAAGTAGATTTTTATCTATTATAGATTTTCTTACTAAATTAGTAAGTACTACCTCAGCAGTAGGTATAAGAAATTTTCTTTTGTCAGAGTCATCAAATTTAATTTCAAACTGGTCTTCCTCAAATTTTGGCAGTTGTCCAGTACCAAACATTACGTCTTCATTTACGATAAGAGGAGGAGAAATTTCAGTGTATTGAAATTCCCTAACATGAGTATCTAGCATAAAATTGATTAAAGCTCTTTCGAGTAAAGCAAATTTATCTTTTAATATTACAAATCTTGATCCTGATAATTTTATTGAAGTTTCAAAATCAATGTTATTATTAAGAGATCCAAGCTCAACATGAGATTTTACCTTAAAAGAAAACTTTTTTAAATTTCCCTCTTGTTTAATTAATTTATTTGATTTTTCATCATTTCCTACTGGCACATCATCAAGAGCTAAATTCGGAAGAGAAAAAACAATTTTATTTAATTCTTCTTGTGCCTTAGATTGTTTTTTTATCAAAGATGAAATTTCATCAGAAATCTTTTTTGATTTCGAGAAATTAGATTTATCTTTAGATTTGGACAATATTTTTTTTTCTTGCTCTAATTTTTCTTTTTTACTTATTAAATCTCTGTTTAGTGTGTCTATTTTGTTGAAATTATTTATATTAAATTCTACATTTCGATTAAGAAATTTTTTTCTTAATATATCTAAATTTTTTCTTAAGTCTTTTAAATTATGCATCTTCTATATTCTCATTTTTATTTTTTTTTTCAGTGAAACGAACTGTTATAATAGATAACTCATAAAGTAATAATAAAGGTATTGCTAGACCTACTTGTGTAATAGGATCAGGTGGTGTTAAAATTGCTGCTAATGTGAAAATAATAACAATTACATATCTTCTAGTTTTTTTTAAATATTCTGAGTTTACAACGCCTATCCTTGCAAGAAGATTTAGTAATATTGGCAATTGAAAACTAATTCCAAATGCAAAAATTAATCTCATAATTAGAGATAAATATTCATTTACTTTAGCTTCTAATTGAATTGGCAGATTTGTATTTGAACCCATTGATTCAAATGATAAAAAAAATTTTATAGCTAATGGCATAACTAAATAATAAACAAGCATGCCTCCAAATAAAAAAAGTAATGGAGTAGAAATCAAATAAGGCAATAAAGCCTTTTTTTCATTTTTATATAATCCTGGAGCAATAAACTTATAAATTTGAATTAATAAAAATGGGCTACCGATAAAAATTGCTGCAAAAAATGCAACTTTCAAATAAGTAATAAAAGTTTCGTGTAATGCAGTAAAAATCAAACGCCTAGAACCTGAATCATCTTTTACAGCCTCAGCATAAGGACTTACCAGAAAAGAATAAATATGTTCAGCAAAAGTGTACGAGATCACAAATATCACAAAAATAAAAATTAGAGATTTTATAAGTCTAGAACGAAGCTCTACAAAGTGGCTTGTAAATGAATTATTATCACTCATCTTTTTTATTATTGTCTTTTTTTATATCTTTTTTATTTACTATATCTTTTTCGATATCAATATTCTCTGTTACTGAATTAACTTCTCTTTGAAAGCTACTAAGGGTGCTTTTTAATTTTCCAAAGTAAGTTCCTATTTTTTTTAAAGCTACAGGAAATTCCTTCGGTCCTAAAACTAAAATTGCAATTGTGACTATTGATAAAATCTCTAACCAACCTATTTGAGGCATATTAGATTACTTATTTTCAGAATTAGAGTTATCTGAGTTATTATTGGAATTATCGTCACCTGAGGTATTATCATCTGACATACCCTTTTTAAAACTTTTAATACCTTTTGCTAGATCACCCATTATACTAGAAATTTTTCCTTTACCAAAAAGGATTACTATCAAAATAGCTATTATAATTATACCTGTCCAACCGATATTTCCCATAAGTAAATTTTATACAACAATTTAGATTAAATCAAAACGTTTATTTTTCTTCCTCAGGAGCTTTTTTGATAGCTTCTTCAATATCTCCATAGATATCATTTTGCTTTTCACTAATAGATTGTTCTTTGAAAAACTTACCTGTTCCAAAAATAGATTTATCAATTGATGAAGTGTCAATAAGCCCTGCAGTACCAAGCTCATCTATTGTAGGTAAATCTGATAATTTTTGAATATTAAAATGATTTAAAAAATTTTCAGTAGTGGCATAGAGAATTGGTTTTCCTGGAACATCTTTTCTACCTGAGGGTCTTACCCAATCAAGCTCAAGTAAGATTTCTAAAGTATTCGACGCAAATGAAACACCTCGAATTTCTTCAATTTCAGATCTTGTTACAGGCTGATGATAAACTATGATTGCTAAAGTTTCTATTGTAGCTTTGGATAATTTTTTTTGAGTAGATTTTTGTAGAGACATTAATTTGGATAGATCATCAGCAGTTCTGAAAGACCATCTATTTTTTATACAAACTAAGTTAATGCCTCTATTTTTATAAATTTCCTTAATATTTTCTAATATTTTTTTTATGTTTGTATTTGTTTGAACTCTCTTTTCAATCGTTTCAATATCCAAAGGCTCTGAGGCGGCGAACAAAATTGCTTCAACTTGTCTTTCTAACTTTGTAGGTACTGCAGGAAATTTTATAATGTTAGTTTTTTTATTAGGCATATTAAGTTTTTTTAATCATTAATTTATCAAACATTTTTTTTTGAGAAACTTGTACTATCCCTTCTTTTGTAAGTTCTAAGCTTGCTGCAAACATTCCAGCAAAACCTGTTCTTTTCATTTTATTTTTTATGTAAAAATTTGGAATCAACTTTATGAGATTTTCCCAATTATTTATTTTATCTAAATTATTTTTTATTTGTTTTATCCCCTCTTCAGTAGTTAAAACAGGCAATTTTGGTATACTTACATTTTGAAAAGTTTTTTGCATTTGAATTCCCGCATAACATTTAAGCAATTCATAAAGTGAAACGTCGTAAACTGGCGTGTTTATGGATCTTATTCCACCTTTCATGCCTCTTGTGAAAATATGAACGCCTAACCTTTTTTTTTGAAGCATTTGATCTGATAAAATTCTTATTAACTCAAGTTTTTTGAGTTGTAATTTAAGTTTTTCAGCAACTTCTAAAGCTTTAAAGTCATCATCATTATCTTCTGGTAACAATAATTTAGATTTCAAGTATGCTAACCATGTAGCCATAAGTAAATACTCTGATGCGGACTCTAAATCTAAGTTTTTATTATTTTTGATAAATTCTAGGAATTGATCTGCTAGTTTAGTAATTGAAATTTCAGCTAGATCAACTTTTTGTGATTTAGCTAAATCTAACAACATCTCAAGAGGTCCACTAAAATTTGGTATATTAATGGACATTTGATTAGTGCTATTTGATTCCATTAACAATTTTACCTTAAAATTTTATAAATTTCTGATGTTTTTTTTGATGTAAAATTATCAATATATGGAACAGATTTAATCAATTTTAAGTTGTCTTTTATATTTCCAGCACAATATAAAACTAAGTTACAACCAGCGTCTAACGATTTTTTGGCATTAGTTACTAAATCATATTTTAAGGCTTTCATGGAAATATCATCTGACATCAAGATGCCTTTAAAACCTATTTTTTTTCTAATAATTTTATTAATAATTTTCTTTGAAAAAGTTGCAACATTTTTTTTATCAATTTTGGAATAGAGTATATGTGCTGTCATTGCTAATTTAGCAGAAGTAAATTTAAAAGGGTAAAAGTCAATTTTATTAAGTGCGCTTTCGCTTAGATTTATTTTAGGCATTATTAAATGACTGTCTTGAGTGGTGCCCCCATGACCTGGAATATGTTTTATTACATTAATAATTTTGTTTTTATGACATGAATTAATGGTAACTTCACCTAATTTTTTTACAATTTCTTTTCTTTTAGAGAAACTTCTGTTTCCTATTATTTTATTTGTATTACTTCTTAGGACATCTAGTACTGGAATAGTATTTACATTAACGCCGATTTTTTTTAATTTTTTACAAAGTGAATTCAAATAAGTTTTATATAATTCAATTGTAATTTTTTGGTCAGTTAAGAAAAGATTTCCAAAAAAGGTCGCATCAAAATCATGTTGAATAACACTTTCCATTCTTGATACTTTTGCACCTTCCTCATCGATCAAAATTGGAAATTTTTTATCCTGGGTACATTTTCTTATTTTTTTGATTAAATTTATAATTTGATTAAATGACTTAATATTCCTTTTAAATAAGATCAAACCCCAAGGATTTTCATTTGATAAAAGTGTTTTTTCTTTATTACTTAAGTTAGTTCCTTTAATACTCACTATAATTGCTTTTTTTTTCATTGAGTTTTAAGTAAATCCCAAAAGCCTCTTTGTTTTTCTTTTTTTTTGATATTTGAATAACCATCATTAAATTCAATGACATTGTTTGTATCATCATTTAATATTGGCAAATTTGATATTTTAGTTTTTATAATTTCATTTATATTATTTCTATTGTAACTCTTTAATTCTGCATTTTTGTTTGAAGAATAATATTGATAAATACTTAAAAAAAATAATGTAACTAAAATAATCATGAAGATATTTAATAATTTCATCATCACATTTTATCTGGCAAAGACACACCAAGTATCCCCATTCCATTTTCAATTACCACAGCGACAAGGTTAACTACCGCAATAATTTCCTTTCTTTTAATTCTTTTATTTTCAATAAACTTATAATTTTGATCATCATTTCCTTTGCTCCAATAAGCATGGAATAATGTTGAAAGGTCATATAAGAAATAAGGAATTTTATGTAAGTCGAATTTTCTTGAGGCTGACTCTATTATTTTGGGCCATTCGAAAACTTTTCTAATTATTTTTTTTTCTACGTCATTTGGATTAAAGTTATTTTCATCTAAATCAACTTTTTTAATAAAATTTGTATTTAATGCTCTTAAAAGAGAATTTATCCTTGCATAAGCATATTGTACATAAAAAACGGGATTTTCTTTTGTTTTTTCCTTAACTTTGTCAAAATCAAAATCTAACTCGACATCATTGCTTCTGTTCAACATCATAAATCTAATTAAATCTTTGTTAACTTCTTTTAAAAGATCTTGGGCAGAAATAAAATCTCCAGCCCTTTTCGACATTTTGAAAGGTTCACCATTTTTAAAAAGCTTTACTAATTGGCAAACTTTACAGTTAAGTGTTGTGTTATTTTCTGACAAGGCGGAAACAGCAGCGGTTATCCTTTTTATATAGCCCGTATGATCTGCCCCTAATATATTTACTAAATGGTTATATTTTCTGTTTACTTTATCCATGTGATAAGCAACATCATTAGCAAAATAAGTCCATGATCCATCATTTTTTTGTAAAGATCTATCGGTATCATCGCCAAATAAAGTTGATTTAAAAATTAACCTTTTTATCTTTTTCCAATTTTCATCTGTCTCACCTTTAGGAGGCTCAAGATAACCTTCTTTTACATAATTTTTGCTTTTAAGTTTTTTAACCGCAATGTTAACTAAATCCTTGTTTACTATTTCTGTTTCAGAAAAAAAATTATCATGAGATATTCCTAATTTTTTTAAATCTTGTTTGATTAAATCCATCGATATTTTTAAAGACTCTTTTTTTATCAATTCAAAATTTATGTCTAGTTTTTTAAAATCGATTTTATTATTCTTCTTAAGTATTTTTGCTGCGATGTCTTTGATATATGATCCTGGATATAGATTTTTATTTTGAGGGTATTTTTCTTTAAACTTGATCTCTCTTATTCTTAAGAAAACAGATTCTACAAAATTTTTAATTTGATTGCCGTAATCATTAATATAATATTCTTTAGTAACTTCATTTCCATTGAATTTTAATAAATTAGCTAAAACATCTCCAAAAACCGCTCCTCTGCAATGACCGACATGCATCGGCCCAGTAGGGTTAGCAGAGACAAATTCAATATTATAGGTTTCATTTGTCTCGAAAGATCCGTAGGCTTTTTTGTTTTTTAAAATTAAATTAATATTATTAATTATCGCGTTATTAGAGAGATTGATGTTTAAAAAACCAGGTCCTGCTATTTCTATTTCTGAAAAATTACTTATTTTTTCTAAAAATACTTTTTTAAATTTTTCTGCTAATATTTTTGGATCTTGATTGTTTTCTTTAGCAAGAACCAAGGCTATGTTACAAGATAAATCAAAATTAAATTTTTCAGGAGGAATTTCTAAATTTATACTATCCAAGTTCCCAACTTTATCTAATTTAAGAATACTCTTTTTTTTTAAAATTAGGTTTTTAATTTCTAATAAGTGATGTTCAAAAATATTCATTTTATTTGATTATATAGATTTATTGCATATCTATCAGTCATACCAGCAATATAATCACATATAATACGCATTATATTTGAATTACTGTATTTTTTTACATTTATATATTTTTTAGGATTCTTTTTTATTTCAGTGAACAATTTATAAATAACTTTTTTGCCAAATTTAGTTTTTGAATTTACGTCTTTATGAAAGTACATTTTTTTTTGTAAAAAATTTTTAATCTTTTTATCGAATATCATCATTTTTTGTGAAAAAGAAACTAGTGGAATTTTAGATTTGTAAACATCATTTAAATTTTTTATCTTATTTTTTCTTATATTTTTTTGAGTTGTAATTATTACATCTCTTACCATTTCGTTTATAACTTCTCTTATAATTTGTCTAATTACTAAATCGATAGAGTGTTTTTTTAATTTTTTTGAATGTTTAGAAATTATTGAATTTAGAATAGGTATATCTTTTAAATTTTTTAATTCAAATAAATTAGATTTCAAACCGTCTTCAAGATCGTGACTATTATATGCTATATCGTCTGAAATTGATGCTATTTGAGCCTCTAAAGAGGAATATAAAGAAAAATCAATTTTTTTTTTAAAAAAATTTCTACCAAGAATTTCATCAAGTTTTTTAACATCATTCAAAGGTCCATTGTGCTTAATTAAGCCATCTAATGTTTCAATAGAAAGGTTCAGTCCTTTAAAATTATAATATCTATTTTCTAAAATAGTAATAATTCTTAATGTTTGTATATTATGATCAAAACCACCAAAATTTTTCATACAATTATTTAATACTTCTTCTCCAGCGTGACCAAATGGAGTATGACCTAGATCATGTGCCAGACTGAGAGACTCAGATAAATCTTCATTTAAACGAAAGAATTTAGATAACGTTCTTGCTATTTGCGATACTTCAAGTGAGTGTGTTATACGGGTTCTAAAATGATCACCAGTAGTATTAACGAAAACTTGAGTTTTGTGTTTTAATCTTCTAAATGCTGTAGAGTGAATAATTCTGTCTCTGTCTCGTTGAAAATCGTTTCTTAAATTAGTTTTTTTCTCTTTAAAAAAACGACCTTTTGACAATTTCGGTACAGCTAAATTAGACAATTTATCAATTGATTTTTTTTGCATGGTAACTACATAGAATATATACTAGATATATTACCTTTATGGAAAAAAAATTAAGTTTTACAGATCAAGCATTAAATCAAATTAATAAAATAACTGTGGGCGAAGATAAAAAATATTTTAGAATCACAGTACAAGGCGGTGGGTGCTCTGGATTTAAATATAGTTTCGGTTTTGACAAAAAACCAAATTCTGATGATATAATTTTTGACAAAGCGATAATTGATAAATCTTCTTTAGAAATAATTGCAGGTTCCTCTGTTGACTTTAAAAAAGAGATGATCGGAGAGTCTTTTGTTATTAAAAATCCAAAAGCTACTACTTCTTGTGGGTGTGGATTATCATTTTCTATTTAATGAAAATTTCATCTTGGAATGTCAATTCCGTTAGAGCAAGAATAAAGAATATTAATGATTACATTAAAGAATCTTCCCCTGATGTACTCTTGCTACAAGAAATTAAAACACAAAACGAAAATTTTCCAAATGATGAGTTTAAAAAATTAGGATATCTATCATATGTATTTGGTCAAAAAAGTTATAATGGGGTTGCAATTATTTCTAAATATGAATTAAATAATATTAATAAAAGTTTTATTAAAGATTATTTAAATCAATCACGAATAATCACTGCTGAATTAAAACTAAAAAGTAAAAAGTTAGAACTTATAAATATTTATGTTCCAAATGGAAATCCTGTAGATACTGAAAAATATGAATATAAAAAGGAATGGTTAAAAAAATTTATTACAAATATTGAAAAAAAAATTCAGAAAAACTCAAATATTCTTATTGCTGGAGATTTTAATATTATCCCTGAGGAAATAGACGTTTATGATTTTAAAAGATATGAAGATGATGCTTTAGGTAGGTTGGAAATTAGAAAAAAATATAGAGAACTTATTAATTTGGGTTTTAAAGATGTTTATCGATTTAAAAACAAAGCAAAACAAGAATATACTTTTTGGGATTATTTTGCTGGATCATGGCAGAAAAACTATGGTATGAGAATTGACCATTTTTTACTTTCAAATAGTTTAATTGAAAATGTAAAATCAATTAAGATAAATAAAAAACCAAGATCTAAAGAAAAACCATCTGATCACACACCGATTGAACTAGAAATTATTTAACTCTACCGTATATATCTTGATATCTAATAATATCTGTTTCTTTTAAAATTGAACCTAGTTGAGCTTCAATTATTTTAACAGGTTTTTTATAAGGATTTTCAATTCTGTGTTTAGATTTTACAGGAATAAAAATATTTTCATTAGGTTTTAAAGTAAATTTTTTTTTATTTAAGGTAATTTTTGGAGTTCCTTGAGTAACAACCCAATGTTCCGAACGATGAAAATGTTTTTGAAGACTTAAAATTCCTTTAGGTTTAACATAAAGTTCTTTGATTAAAAAATTTTTACCATTAAACAAGTTTGTATATCTGCCCCAAGGTCTGTAAAAAATATTTTTCTTTTTTTGATATTTAGCCTTTAATTTATCATAGACTTTACAAATTTCTTTCCAACTTCCTAGATCAGACCAAGGTATATTTAATTTTATAGCATTTATATCTTTTGATTTTTCCAAAATTGCATAATCAAAAGAAATTGTTTTGCATTTTAAAAAGTCATTTTTATTGAGATAATAAATATTATTTTTAAATTTTGATTTATTTACAGAATTTAAACAATGATTAAAGATTCTGTTTTGGTGCTTCTTGAAGTTATTAATTATTGATTTTTTTGTCAGAAAAAACATTCCTGAATTCAGATAAGCATTATTTTTAATGATTTTTTTTGCTTTTTTTAAATTTGGTTTTTCAATAAATTTTGTAACTTTGTATTTATTGCTAACTCTTTTTGATAAAAAATAACCAAACTCAGTTGATGGGTTAGAGGGTTTAATACCAAATATAAAGATATTTTTATCTGTTAAGTATTTTTTGTGTTGTTTAATTGATTTATTAAACAGATTTGTTTTCTCAATGTAATGATCTGAAGTTAAAAAAATTAAAGGTTGATTCTCAGGTATTTCTTCTATTAATGCTGAACTGAGTATAGCAGGAGCAGTATTTCTTTTTGCTGGTTCAAGAATAATTTTGTATTTCTTTAAGCCTTTTAATCTTAAATGTTTTTTAATCTCCTTTATATATTTTTTATTAGTACTTATTATTGGAAAATCAAATATAGAATTTTTTATCCTCTCTAGAGTTTTTCCGAATAGCGTCCAATTTCCAAAATCAATAAACTGTTTTGGTTGATGATGTTTTTGATCTGACCAAAGTCTCGTACCAGAACCGCCACATAAAATTACTGGACGTATTTTCATTAAATTTTTGAATATTCTTTAACTTCTTTTTTCTTACCTGGATGCGTTGGAGCGCCGAGATAAGCAGGTCCTACTGTTTGAGCATATTTCCAAATCGTTCCTGATCCAAAACTTGATTTTTTTTCTTTCCATTTTTTTCTTCTAGCTTTTAATTGTGCGCTAGTAAGCCTTACATTAATTGATCCTTTTTTTGCGTCTATATCTATTACATCTCCATTTTTAAGAAGTGCAATTGGGCCACCCATTGCAGCCTCTGGGCCAACGTGACCAACACAGAAACCTCTAGTAGCTCCTGAAAACCTTCCATCAGTTATAAGTGCAACTTTTTCACCCTTGCCTTGACCATAAATAGCTCCAGTTGTTGAGAGCATCTCCCTCATTCCTGGTCCACCTTTTGGACCTTCGTATCTGATTATTATTACATCACCGTCCTTATATTTTTTTGTCTGTACTGCTTTCATTGCATCTTCTTCATTATCAAAACATCTAGCTTTACCTGTGAATTGTAATTTTTTTAGTCCTGCAATTTTTACGATTGCTCCGTCTGGAGCTAAATTACCTTTTAATCCAACAACTCCACCATCTGGAGAAAGTGGATTATTGTATTCTCTTAAAACTTTTTGATTAGCATTAAACTTAATATTCGCTAAATTTTCTTTCATAGTTTTACCTGTAACAGTCATACACTCGCCATGAATATACCCTCCGTCATATAAAGTTTTTAATAACATAGGAACGCCGCCAGCTTCCCACATGTCTTTTGCAACATATTTTCCCCCAGGTTTTAAATCAGCAAGATAAGGGGTTTTTTTAAATATTTTTGCAACGTCCATTAAGTCAAATTTAACTCCTATCTCATTAGCAAGTGCAGGTAAATGAAGGGCTGCATTAGTAGAGCCTCCAGTTGCGGCCACAATTGTTGCTGCATTTTCTAAAGATTTTTTAGTAACTATTTCTCTTGGTTTAATTTTTTTTTCTAATAAATTCATTACTGCTTGACCACTTTCATAAGCATATTTATCTCTTTCCTCATAAGGGGCTGGTGTCCCAGCTGAATAAGGTAAAGCCAATCCTATCGCTTCAGATACACACGCCATTGTGTTAGCTGTAAATTGACCTCCGCAAGCCCCTGCACTTGGACAAGCTACTAATTCTAATTCTCTTAATTCTTCAGAGGACATTTTGCCTGAGGAATGTTTACCTACTGCTTCAAACACATCTACAACTGTAACATCTTTTCCTTTAAATTTTCCTGGCAAAATTGATCCACCATAAATGAACACACTAGGTACATTCAATCTCAACATAGACATCATCAAACCTGGAAGAGATTTATCACATCCAGCGATACCAACTAATGCATCATAACAATGTCCTCTCACTGTCAGTTCGGCTGAGTCGGCTATGACTTCTCTGGAAATTAAAGATGATTTCATTCCCTCATGACCCATAGCAATACCATCTGTCACGGTTATAGTGCAAAATTCTCTTGGCGTTCCACCAGATTGTTTTACTCCTTTTTTTACGGACTGTGCCTGTCGCATTAAAGCTGTATTGCAAGGTGCAGCTTCGTTCCAAGTGGATACTACTCCTACAAACGGCTTCGCTACATCCTGTTCGGTTTCTCCCATTGCATAGTAAAAAGATCTATGTGGAGCTCTATCTGGGCCTAAAGAAGTATGACGACTTGGTAGTTTTTTTTTATCAATTTTAGACATTTAATTAATACTAGATACAATACTTCTTAATTTCTCATCTTCAATAGTTAATTCTTTAACTAAATTTTTATCATTTTGTACTATTTCTTTAGGTGCATTTGTCACATAAGCCTTATTTTTAAGCTTATTATTTAAACTAGTTATTTGTTTATTAATTCTCTCAATTTTTTCTAAAATTCTCTCTTTTTGAGATCCTAAGTTTACGTCCTCATTGAAATTTAATGAAAGTTTTTCTTTAAGAACTAAGATATCTATTGAATTTTTATCTCTTATCTTTGTTGTAAGGACATTATTTACTCTACCAACCTGTTTTATCAAATTTATATTTTTATTTACCAATTTCTTTAATTTCCCTGATTTATCATCAAAAAATATGTCACAATATAATTTTGGAGTAATTTTTAACTCTGCTTTAGTAGATCTAATGTTAGAAATTATTTCAATTAAATCATTTATATTATTTTGATTTTTGTTAAATTTATTAATTACCTTGAAATTTGGCCAACTGGAACTAATTAAATAATTATTGAAAATCTTTTTATAAGCATTTAAAGACCACAAGTTCTCAGTAAAAAAAGGGATAAAAGGATGAAGAATTCTGAGAATATTTGCCATCATAAATGATGAGAAAGCTTTAGCTTCTTTAATTTCACTATTATTTTTTGAATTAAAAATAGGTTTTAAGAACTCTAAATACCAATCGCAATAAGAATGCCAAACAAATTGATATGCATATTTAGCAGCCTCGTCGAACCTAAATATTTCAATGTTTTTTGTGATTAAATTTTGTGTTTTTATAAATTCGTTATAAATCCAATGGTTTATTGGAAGTTTAATTGAGGTCAAATTTATCTTTTTATCTAATTTACAATTATTAATTTTTAAAAAATTATTTGCGCTCCAAATTTTTGTAATAAAGTTTCTGTTTCCAGTAACTCTATCTTTTGATAACTTTACATCTCGTCCTGGAGAGGCCATCGAAATTAAAGTAAACCTTAAACTATCTGCTCCGTATTGATTTATTAAATCTAATGGATCAATCACATTGCCTTTTGACTTTGACATTTTCTGCCCCTTTTCATCTCTTACCAAGGCATGAACATATACTTTATGAAAAGGTGTACTTTTTCTAAAATAATTTCCCATCATCAACATCCTTGCAACCCAAAAGAAAATTATATCAAAACCAGTAACAAGAACTGAAGTTGGATAAAATTTATTGAGTTCTTCAGTTTTATTTGGCCATCCAAGAGTCGCGAAAGGCCATAGAGCTGATGAAAACCAAGTATCTAAAACATCTGTTTCCTGTCTTAATTTAAATTGTTTATTTTTATTTTTTTTCTTTGCTAATTTTAATGCATTTTTTTTACTCTCAGCTACAAAAATATTTCCATTTTCGTCATACCAAGCAGGTATTCTATGACCCCACCAAATCTGACGAGATATGCACCAAGGCTCAATATCATTCATCCATTGAAAAAATGTTTTTGACCAGTTGCTTGGAAAAAAAGTAGTTTTGCCCTCTTTAACTATCTTAATTGGTTTTTTGGATAATTTTTTGGCATCAACAAACCATTGCTCTGTTAAGAGAGGTTCGATTATTGTGTTTGATCTATCTCCATATGGAACTTTATTTTTAATATTTTCAATTTT
>CACKWP010000006.1 GCA_902603945.1 uncultured Pelagibacteraceae bacterium | reverse complement strand
AGTGGAGTTGCATTTGGAAAACCGTAATTCCATAAAATCACTAAAGCAAACCAACATAACCAATTAATTTTTTTTACCATCTACATCACAACCTTGTTCATTACAATTTTTTCCATTTTTAACATTATTAAAAAAATCTATTGCCTTCAAAGAAGTCATCATATGATTTTTATAAATATTGAGATATCCATTTAAACTGACCGATAATTTTTTAGCTTGCTCCATCATACCTAATCTGATTAAATTAATTAACATTATAGCATTGCCATTTGGTATTGTATTGTCTCCAATATCAATAGGTTTATAAAAAACGTCATTATTCTCTTTTAAATTTTTTTGAAAAATATTTTTATCATCCAAATAGAATTTACTTACAGCCTCAACAATTACTTTTTTTGCTAAATCCTTATATTTATAATTCATAGTTTTATCTGAAAGATCATTAAGAGCGTTAGCTAAAAATGCGTAATCTTCAATAAATACTATGTTTTTAGAATAGCTATGATGGATTTTATTGTTTATATATTTTTTTTCAATTTTAGAAAAAAATTCCTCAGCTAATTTGAGATATCCATTATCTGGTAATATCTCGCTGGCAAATACTAATGAGCTAATCCATAAACAATTCAAATCTAATTGAGTTTTATTATCAAAAAATGGTTTTGTTCTATTAGATCTTAATTCTAAAAGTTTATTTAAAATTTCATGCGTCGGTTTTTCTTTTTCAACTAAAATTATTTTATTTTCCCAATTACCCTCTGGTTTAATTTCAAAATATCTTTCGATATTTTTTAATCCTTTTATTTCTTCATAAGTATAGACGTAATACTTTCCCTCTACCCCGTCACTGTCGGCATCATAAGCCGAGCCAAGAAAGCCGTCTTTATTGATAAAGTCTTTTTTTAAGAATTCAATTGTCTGCTCCAATTTATTTTTAAAATAAGTTTCAGTATTAATTTTGCAATATTTTGACAGCAGTAAAATAAATTGAGTATTATCGTACAACATTTTTTCAAAATGAGGTATTATCCAATTTTCATCTACCGTGTATCGGGAAATACCCCCTTCAACGTGATCATAAATTCCTTTAGAGCAAAGTTGTTTTAGAATTAAATCAACTGGTTCTAAATATTTTTTATTTTTTGATTTATTATAAAAATAAAGAAGTGTTTCATATAAATTGAATGTAGGAAATTTAGGTGCACCTTTATAACCCCCTCTAGAAGCATCTAGAGAATTTAACGATAATTCTAAAATAGGCTCGAGGTCCTGACTCAAAACAGAGGTTTTCTTTAAATCTAAATTTTTAACTATTAAATTTTTTTGTTTGATTATATTTTCTCTCTCAGTTTTATATGCCTCTGAAACCTTCACAAGCACCTCTTTAAATGAAGGTAACCCGTGTTTCGACTCTTTTGGAAAATAAGTGCCACCCATAAACGGAACTCCATTCTCATCTAAAAACATAGTTAGTGGCCAACCACCTCCTGTTTGATTAAATAATTGATACGAACTTTGAAAAACAAAATCCAAATCTGGTCTTTCTTCTCTATCAACTTTTATATTTAAAAATAATTGATTCATTATTTGTGCAGTTTCTTCATCTTCAAAACTTTCATGAGCCATTACGTGGCACCAATGACAACTTGCGTATCCAATACTTAATAAAATAGGTCTTTTATTTATTTTAGCAAATTCTAGAGTTTCTTTATTCCATTTTTGCCAAAAGACTGGGTTATCTTTGTGTTGCTTGAGATATGGACTCAGATCATCTGATAAAACGTTTTTATTAATTTGCATTATCGAAAAATTTTTTTTTTATCAATAAAGATAAAATCATTAAAACCGCAAACATTAATATTGGTAGATAAATCTCAGGTGTCATTATAAATTCAATCATACTAAATGTTTTAGCTTGCGCTACATACGTATTCAATCCTGCACCAATAGTATTCATGATAAAAAAGCTTGGAATAAATCCAAGAAGACTCGCAAAAAAGTAATTAAATTTTTTCATACCAAATAAAATAGGAAGTAAATTTTGTAATCCAAAAGGAACTCCTAACCCACCTACGAATCTATAGATAAAAAAATAGTAAAATTCGTTTTTTTGAAATAGCTGAATATATTTTTCAAATTTTTTTTCTAAAATTTCTTTCACCAAATCTCTGAAAAAAAAATTACCAATTGAATATAAAATTAGCGCCCCAAAAGAAATTGAAATTATAGAAATAAATGTTCCAAACCACTGTCCAAATAATATTCCAGATATAATTAAAATTGGTGAGCCAAATCCAAGAAGTGCAATCCAAACTATAGCAAAAATAGAAAAATAGAATAAGTTAATAACCATATTAGTACTTATGTAAATTTTTAATGATGATTGGAGCTCTTTGTAGTAAGAGAAATCATCTAACCTACTAAATTCGATGAACCTATAAATAAAATACAAGAATATAATTAAAATGAATAAATAAGAAACACCTAAAGATATTTTTAAATTTTTACTCATAATTTACCTGTACAATAGACAGCAATTAAAATATATAACTTAAAATATCTATGAAAAGAACATATCAACCAAGCAATTTAGTCAGAAAAAGAAGACATGGTTTTAGAGCCAGAATGGCCACAAAAACAGGAAGACAGCTCATCGCTCGAAGAAGAGCTAAAGGAAGAAAAACTCTTTCAACATAAATTTTAATGGTTAAGCTTGAAAGTCTAAAAAAAAGCAACCAATTCAAAAAGGCTTTAAGAGAGAAAAAATTTCACACTGATTATTTCTCTTTATTCGCCGCCAAAAATTTTATTAAACCTAAACAAAAAAATAATTTATTAATAAGTTTTGTAATGAAAAAAAAAATTGGAAATGCTGTCAAAAGAAACAAAATTAGAAGAAAATTAAAATCTATCGTACAAATATTAGTAAAAAAAAGAGGTGCAATTAATAAGGATTACACTTATATAGTTTTCGGTAAGCCTAATACTTTCGCCCAAAAACATAATGTGCTTTTGCAAATGATGGAGAAAAGTTTTAGTAAATTAAAGAAATAAAATGACAAATATTCTTATTTTCATAATTAAAATTTATCAATATTTAATTTCTCCATTGTTAGGTAGTAGATGTAGATTTTTACCTTCTTGTTCAGAGTATTTTATTGAAGCACTTAAAACCCAGGGTTTAACAATAGGAATTAAATTAGGGGTAAAAAGAATTTTTAAATGTCATCCATTTAAGAAACTCGGCGGCAGTCAAGGTGTAGATTTCGTGCCAATTCCAAAAAATGCTAGTAGACAAGAAAGATTAAAAATAATTGTAGATGGCTTACAAAAGGCTGGATGGAAATACGAAGATAAAAAGGATAGTAAAAATGGATAGAAATGTTTTTGTAGCAATTGCTCTCGCTATGTCTGTTTTGCTTTTCTGGGAAGCTTTTTTTGGAACACCTAAAAAATCTCCTAATCAACAAAGTAATCAAAATGTAGAGCAAAATGGTGAACAAAACTCTATTACACCAACAATAACTCAACCACAGATAATAAAAAAACTTACTAGAGAAGAGTCTATCAATTCGAATAAAAGAATTAAAATCGAGAATGACAGTGTAGTAGGTTCAATTAATTTAAAAGGAGCTTTGATTGACGATATATCTTTTAAAAAACACAAGCAAAAAGTTGAAGATGGAAAAAATATTATTTTTCTAAATCCCTCTGATACGGAAAACGGTTTTTATATTGAAACAGGTTGGACGAGCATTGGAAATAAAATTAAAGTCCCATCAAAAGACTCTGAATGGACAGTTAAAGATAATAATATTTTAAGTGACAACTCTCCTGTCATTTTGCAATGGAACAATCAAGAGGGCGTTACTTTTGAAAAAAAAATTGAGTTAGATGACAAATATTTATTTAAAATTTCACAGAAAGTAAAAAATAATTCGAATTCAGCTATTGATTTATATCCATATGCACAGATGACGAGAAATAAAATTCCTGATGATATTCAAAATTTTTACATTCAACACGAGGGTTTTATCGGCGTATTTGACGATGAATTAAAGGAAGACGACTATGATGATGTGGAAGAAAAAAAAATAGTTAGAGAGTCTAGTGAAGGCTGGCTTGGAATAACAGATAAATATTGGATGACTGCCTTTGTCCCTGAGTCAGGTAAAAATTTTAAATCCACGTTCCTCTATGAAAATGGATTTAAAGCTAATTATATTATTAATGAACCGGTAAATATTGGTAAATTATCAACTGGGTCAAATAAACTTAGATTATTTATTGCGGCTAAAGAGGTTGAGACAATTGACGGGTATGCTGCAGACCAAAATATAAATAAATTTGATCTAGTTATAGACTGGGGATGGTTCTACTTTTTCACAAAACCTCTATTTTTCGTAATAGATTATTTATTTAAAATTTCAGGAAATTTTGGAACAGCTATAGTGCTATTAACAATTGCTATAAGACTTATTTTCTTCCCGCTGGCTAACTTCTCATTCAGGTCAATGGCAAAAATGAAAGCGGTTCAACCTGAGATGATGAGGCTTAAAGAACTACACAAAGATGATAAAGTTAAATTGCAACAAGAGATGATGGCGTTATATAGGAAAGAAAAAATAAATCCTGCATCAGGCTGCTTGCCAGTTTTAATTCAAATTCCATTCTTTTTTGCAATTTATAAGATGCTTTTTATTTCTTTAGAAATGAGGCATCAGCCATTTTTTGGTTGGATAAAAGACTTGTCTGCGCAAGACCCGACTTCTTTATTCAATTTATTTGGTCTAATTCCATGGGATCCTCCAGGGTTCTTGGTTATTGGCATTTGGCCAATATTAATGGGGGCCTCTATGTGGGTTCAACAAAAATTAAACCCTGCTCCTGCTGATCCTATACAAGCAAAAATATTTGCTTTCTTTCCATTATTTTTAACGATCATACTTGCTTCTTTCCCTTCTGGTTTAGTTGTTTACTGGACAATAAATAATATTCTCACAATTGCTCAACAGTATGTAATTGTTAAAAAAACGACTGTGAAAACAAATTAAATGTCAAAAAATATTTCTCTAGACGAGATAAAACAATTTTGGCCTGATAAAGCTCCAGACATTAATATCGTTCAAAAATACATAAAGAAATATGAAAATGAAAAAATTGTAATCAAATATGGCGGCAATGTCCTAATAGACAGAAATGTCTTTAATAATTTTATATCAGATATAAATGTTCTTAATAGATTGGGTTTATCTGTGGTTGTGGTTCATGGAGGCGGTCCAAGAATCAAAAGAGAGTTAGATAAGAAAAAAATTGTATCGAAATTTATTAATGGCTTGAGGGTTACTGATAAAAATATAATTGATACTGTGGAGGAAGTTTTAATTGATTTTAATAAGGACATATCTAGTTCTCTTAAGAAATTAGGTTCTCAAGTGACTATGTTTCATACCAAGTCTGACAACATTATAGAAGTTGAGCCTGAAAGAGAGGAGCTTGGATTTGTAGGAATACCAAAAAAAATAAATGATAGTTTAATTCAAAAAGCATTAAATGAAAATAAAATACCAATCATAGCACCTTTAGGTTTAGGAAAGAATGAACAAGCGTATAATATTAATGGTGACACTGCAGCCAGTGCTATTGCAAAAAAACTTAAGTCTAGAAGGCTAATATTAATGACAAATGTTGAAGGCGTATATGATGATCAGAAGAAATTGATATCAGAAATTAAACCTTTCGATCTTGAAAATCTAATTAAATGGAAAGTTGTTCAGGGAGGTATGATTCCAAAAATAGAAAATTGTGTAGATGCTGTGCAAAATGGAGTGAGAGGTGTAGTAATTCTAGATGGAAGAAAACCCCATTCGATTTTACACGAAATTTTTTCAGATAAGGGATCTGGAACACTGATTAGAGAATGAAAGATTTAAAAGATATAAAATTTTGGTTATTTGACCTAGACAATACGCTTTATGATGGCGCTACCAAAGTTTTTGATCAAGTAGATAAAAAAATGTCAAAATTTATTTCAGAAAAGTTAAGTATAAGTTTAGACGAAGCTAGAAAAATTCAAAAGAACTATTTTCAGGAATATAATACAACTTTAAACGGAATGATAAAACACCATAAAATAGATGCCGATGAATTTTTAGAATTTGTTCATGATGTAGATCTTAGTTTTCTAAATAAAGATAAGAATTTGGAGGACGAAATTAAAAAATTAGATGGCAAAAAAATAATTTTTACAAATGGCTCTAGAGCGCATGCCCTCAATGTTACTAAACGAATAGGAATAGATAAGCTTTTTGATGGAATTTTTGATATACGAGATTGCGAATTTATTCCGAAACCTTCGAAAGAACCTTATAAAAAATTAGTAGAAAATTACAAAATTGAGCCACAATATTGTATATTCTTCGAAGATATTGCGAGGAACTTAAAACCAGCATACGAATTAGGAATGAAAACTGTTTGGATTAAAAATGATGAACCTTGGGCAGCAAAATATTCTGACTCAGAATTTATCAATTATAAAACTGATAATTTGGCAAAATTTTTAAAGGAGATTAATGAATTACGGTAAGCTAGAAAAAATTATAAACGAAAGTTTTGAAAAAAAGGAAAAAGTAGGTCCTAAATCAGATAAAAAATTAATAAAAGCTATTAATGAAACTATTAATTTAGTTGACAGTGGAAAAATAAGAGTGGCAAACAAACAAAATGGTAATTGGATTGTAAACCAATGGATTAAAAAAGCTATTTTGCTAAGCTTTAGAATAAATAAAATGGAGATGAGTAAAGGTCCCTACACTACTTGGTATGACAAAGTTCCTGGAAAGACAGTCAAGTGGAAAGAGAAAGAATGGAAAAAAGCTGGGTACCGTCATGTACCTAACGGAGTTGTAAGAAAAGGAGCGTATATTGCTAAAAATGTTGTTTTAATGCCAAGCTTTGTAAACCTTGGAGCTTATGTTGATGAGGGTACAATGATTGATACTTGGGCATCAGTTGGCTCTTGTGCTCAAGTTGGAAAAAATTGTCATATTTCCGGAGGTGCAGGTATCGGAGGAGTTTTAGAACCCTTGCAAGCTGGTCCAGTAATAATTGAGGATAATTGTTTTATTGGTGCTCGATCTGAAATTGCTGAAGGCGTTTTGGTAGAAGAAGGTGCTGTGCTTTCAATGGGAGTTTACATTGGAGCATCAACGAAAATAGTTGATAGAAACAGTGGAGAAATATATTACGGAAAAGTACCTGCATATTCAGTTGTGGTTCCTGGTAGTTTACCTAACAAATCAAATCCTAATGGTCCTTCACTGTATTGTGTAGTTATAGTTAAAAAAGTTGATGAGAAAACTAGAAGCAAAACCTCTATTAACGACTTACTAAGAGACTAATGGCTATAATTAACGAATTACAATTATCAAAAGATTTAATCAGATTCCCTAGTGTCACTCCTAGAGATGCAGGAGCAATTAAGTTTCTTAGTACAAAATTAAGAAAATTAGGTTTCAATTGTAAAATACTAGAATTCAGAGACAAAAAAAGTAAACCAATAAAAAATCTCTATGCACGCATAGGGAAAAAGGGACCAAACCTTTGCTACGCTGGACATACCGACGTCGTGCCGCCTGGAAACATTAAAGACTGGACTATTAATCCTTTTAGGCCTTCAGTTAAAAGAAATTTTTTAATCGGAAGAGGAGCTAATGATATGAAGAGCTCAATTGCATGCTTTGTAGCAGCTGTAAGTAAGTTTTTACAAAAAAACCAAAAATTTAATGGGTCAATAAGCTTTTTAATTACTGGTGATGAAGAGGGATACGCAATAAATGGAACTAAAAAAGTCGTAGAATATTTAAAAAAAAGAAAAGAAAAGATTGATTTTTGTATTGTTGGAGAGCCAACAAATCCGAATATACTTGGAGAAATGATAAAAATTGGTAGAAGAGGAAGTCTGTCAGGAAAAATTGAAATCACTGGTACCCAAGGGCATATAGCATATCCTCACCTATCAAATAATCCGATAAATGCTTTAGTTGCTATTTGCAAGAAACTTAAGGAAAAAAAACTTGATAAAGGAAATAAAAATTTTCAACCATCTAATTTAGAGTTCACATCGATAAACGTTGATAATAAAGCGCATAATGTAATACCTGCAAGGGCAAGAGCTCAATTTAATATAAGGTATAATAATATTCATAATTCAAAATCTTTGAAAAAAAAAATTAATATTTTGGTTAAAAACATAAGCAAAAAATATAAATGTAGTTACAAAATAAATTATATTGTAAACGGGGAGTCTTTCTTAACAAAGCCTGAGAAAACTATATTTATGGCAAAAAAGATTATCAAAAAAATTACCGGAATAAATCCTAAATTTTCTACTACAGGAGGTACTTCGGATGCTAGGTTTATCAGAAAAATATCTCCATGCCTAGAATTTGGATTAGTTAATAAAACAATGCACAAAATTGATGAATGTGTGTCTTTAAAAGATTTAAAAAACTTAACAAAAATATATCAAACTATCCTCGAGGATTATTTTAAGTGAGGCCTTACAAAGTAAGGAGATCTAAAATTGATAACTTAGGTCTGTACGCAGCAAGAAATATTAAAAGAGGAGCAAAAATAATTGAGTATAAAGGCAAAGTCATTACAAGAAGAGAAGCAGAGGAAAATCCAAAATACGACAATGATAAAGCTATCTATTTATTTAATTTAAATAAAAAATACGACTTAGATGGTGATTTTAAGTTCAATACAGCAAGGCTAATAAACCACTCGTGCAATCCAAATTGTGAAGTAACTGGAACAGGACTAAAAGTTTGGGTGTATGCAATTAAGGATATTAAGAAAGGCGAGGAATTTTCTTATGATTATGGCTTTAGCTTCGATAAAGATTTTAAAAATTATCCATGTAAGTGCAAATCAAAAAATTGCTGTGGATTTATTGTTCGAGAGGGTTCTAGGTGGAGAATCAAGAAATTGAAAAAAAAGAAATTATAAACAATTGGATAATTTTAATTTAAAATTATCTTAATTAATTACGATTATGAAAAACATTGCAAAAATTTCAATTATAATGCCGAATTATAATAGCCAAAATTACTTGAGAGAAACGATTAAATCAATTACGCAACAGACTTATCAAAATTGGGAACTAATAATTGTTGATGACAATTCAAATATAAAAACTAAGAATATTTTAAAAAGTTTAAAAAATAATAAAAGAATAAAGGTTTTTTTTTTAAAACAAAATAAAGGAGATGGTTATTGTAGAATCTATGGAATTAAAAAATCTAAATCAAGAATTATCGCTTTTATAGACTCTGATGATCTGTGGACAAAAAATAAACTGAAAAACCAACTTGATTTTATGCAAAAAAATAGATTTATTTTTACCTACACAAATTATATTCCATTCAAGAATAAAAATGTTTACCTGAAAGAGATTAAACCGCCAAAGAAATTTGATTTTAACTCATTCATAAAAAACTCTTCGATTGCAACAAGTAGTATAATGATGAAAAAAGAAATACTTAAAAATATAAAATTATGTATGTCTCCTAATTTTGAGGATTATTATTTGAAATGTCAGGCGCTTAAGAAAGCAAAAAATGCTCACTGCTTACAGGAAAATTTACTTAAATATAGAATTAAAGAAAACTCTTTATCAAAAAATAAATTAAGAAATGTCTTTTGGTTATGGAGAATTAATAGAAAATTTAATAAATTAAATTTTATTACTAGTTTGTATTCGTTATTTTTTATCTCTTTAAACTCTTTTAAGAAGTACGGGATTAAATAATTAGTACTTTATTTTTTTTAAATATAAGCCACATGCGGGTGCAGGAGGTGCACAATTATTTCTTTGTTTTGATTTGAAAGCTTTTTTAAAGTCAGTAATACTCCATTTATTTGTAGATAGGTATTTCAAACAACCAACCATTGATCTTACTTGATTTTGCAAGAAAGACTTCGAGCTAATTTTTATTGAAATAGTGTTACCTAATTTTTTTATTTTTATTGGTAAAATTTTTTTAATTGGAGATTTAGCTGAACACGAAGCAGCTCTAAATGTTGAAAAATCTTGAGTTCCCTCTAAAATTCTAGCTCCTTTTTTCATTAATTTTAAATCTATGTTGTTTTTGACATGCCAAGCTCTATTTTTATCAATTGATAATGATCCTTGCCTGTTAATTATTAAATATTCATAAGTACGAAGTTTAGCGCTAAAACGTGCATGGAAATTTTTTTTTTCTTCTTTTATGCCTAAAATGGTTATTAATTTTTTTTTTAGAAAAAAATTAATAGAGTTAATAAAAACTTTTTTATCCTCTATCTTTTTTTTTAATTGAAAATTTGCAAATTGTGATAAAGCGTGGACACCTTTATCAGTTCTTCCAGCACCTATGATTTTGACTTTGGTTTTAAGTACTTTTTTTAAAGCCTTCTCGATGCTGTCTTGAATTGAATTTCCATTTTTCTGACTTTGCCAACCTACAAAATTTGTTCCATCGTATTCTATTTTCAAAAGGTAATTAAACATTTTAACTTACGCATTGACCAATTTTAATCTTGTTTCCTTTGAGAAATTCCTCTGTTTTAATTTTTTGCTTACCCTCTTTTTTTAACTCTAAGATTTGGATAGCATTTTTTGAACATGCGATTGTTAAATTTTGATCTACTATAGTCCCTGGCTTCCCCGAAGCTTCGACTTCTTTGGCTGTTAAGACTTTTATTCTTAATCCCGACAAATTAAACCAACATCCAGGACTTGGATTGAACGCATTTATTTTTGCAATAATTTGATCTGCTTCCTCATTCCAATTAATTTTTAATTCTTTTTTTTCAATTTTTTTTGCATAAGTAGCTTCATTTTCATTTTGGTCTATAAAATTTACAGTATTGTTTTTTTATGAGATTTATAGCTTCAAATACAAGCTTAGCTCCAATATTTGACATCTTCTGACTAATTTCATTAAATTTGCTATCTTTTGTAATCTTAATTTTTGAGGTTAACAAAATTGGACCAGCATCGAGTTTATCAACTATTTTCATAATTGAAACACCAGTTTCTTCATCCATGTTTATAATTGATCTTTGTATTGGTGCTGCTCCTCTCCACCTTGGTAATAAAGAGGCATGTAAGTTAATGAAAAGAGTCTTTTTAATATTTAAAAAATTAGCAGGTATAATCTTTCCATAGGCTACAACTACCACTAAATCAGGTTTCAAACTTTTAAAATGGTCAAATTCATCTTGTGTATTTAATGAAATAGGACATCTTATCTTTAAATTCAATTTTGCGGCACACTCATAGATTGGGGAATTTTTAATTTTCTGACCTCGATTTTTTTTTTTTGCAGGCTGAGTATAAACCTCTAGAATTTTGTGACTTGAGTTTGCAATCGACTTCAACGATGGAACTGCAAATTCTGGGGTCCCCATGAAAATTATTTTCAAAGTCATTTAATTTACAAAACGATTTTGTTGAGTTCTTTTTTGTGTTTTACTAATTTTTTTATAATCATGTCTTTTTTTAATTTTGACAAATAATCAATGAATAATACGCCATCAAGATGATCGACTTCATGTTGAATACAAGTTGAAAGAAGCCCGTCAGCTTTAATTTCTTTTTTTTTACCATTGTAATCTATAAAATTAATTTCACATTCAGCTGGTCTTTCAATTTCTGCAAAGTGTCCAGGTAAAGACAAACATCCTTCTTCATATGTTGATGTCTGTTGAGATTTGGAAATTATTTTAGGATTTATTAAAAAAAGAGGTTCTTTTTTATCTTCATCTTTTGAAATATCTATTACAATTAAACGCTTTAAAATTCCTACCTGTACTGCAGCTAAACCAATACCAGGTGCCGCATACATTGTTTCAAGCATATCATCTAATAATCTTCTAAGTTCATCATCAACTTTTTCAACCGGTTTACTTTTTTTTCGTAAAATTGGATCAGGCTCAATTACAATTTTTTTTTGAGGCATTATTAACTATATTTTAATTAGATTCTTTTGGGTAGGGCAGAATTTAAAACTTTATTTCTAATGGTCACTAGATCGGTTTTATTAAGAAGATTAGTTACAAAATATATAGTTTCTGGATCAAGTTGATAAGGCTCATCTTCTCCAATTATCTCTACAATTTTTAGCGCAAGAAATGCTTTTTGATTATTCTCAGCTAATTGTAACAAATTACTTGGAACATCAATTTGCTGTGAGAGCTCGTTATACTTGAAACTTGAAGGCAAAGAAAAACCATCTGCGATCAAAGTATCAGCTAAGGCTAAATCTTTAGCTGAAATGAAATACTTTTTATTTTTACCTATTCTTTTAAAAATTTTGTTGATATCCTTTTGAATTTTAACTTTATTCTCTCCTTCTGTGTAATATTTTAATATTTTTGATTGATGCAAAATTTTATCGTTATATTTAACTTTTCCTAATAACAAATCTTCCTCTGAAACAATTTTTGCCTGCGCAGTTTCTTGATATTTTGTTGGAAGATTTTCAATACCAATTTCTTCAATTCTATCACTTAAAAATTTTGAAAAAATATTAGCTAAATTATTTTTCTTAAATAGCTCCTCTAATAAAAACAAATATTCAATCCTTGATTCAATTGAGTCTGATAGGAGATATTTTTGATAAATTAAAGCTCTCGCGTCACTTTCATTTAAAGTTTGAAAATTATTTTTGGCATTAATTAAAGTATTTAAATTAAAGGGTATCTGTTTATAAATTTCAAAAATTTTATTTTTATCTAGCTGATTATTATTTGCTGCTTTTTCTAATTCTTTTAACTTTTCTTTATCTGAGGCGTCTTCTAAAGTAATTAAATTAGCTGCATTTAGATAAGACCATATTTCTGGTTTAGTTTTGTTCGTTGGCTCGTACTTGAAGTCTTTGATGGTAACACTGGAAAGATAAAAATTTAATAAATTTTTTTCATTAATTTTATTATTGGTTTTATCGGTAATGCCAAGTAAGAAATTGATTTTATCATCATAAAACTTACTTGATTGTTTTTGTTCGCGTAAAAGATCTAACAAAAGTTGAGCCTCTAGTTTTTTGTCATTAAATACTAAGCAATAAATTTTAAATTTTTCCAAATAGGAATCTTTTATTTTTGCGTCTATAAATTTAATTTTTTCACACCCTTCCTTTATATTCCCGCTAGCAATTTTTTTGTTAACTAAATATTCAACGGCTTTTTTTTTACTATCAAATTGATCGTTTTGTTTCAAAAAACTTTCTATCAAATTAATGCGATCATGTTCTATCATCCAATTTATTTTCAAATCTACAAACTCTTTCTCAGTCATACCTTGAGGAGGATATGAAAATGAAAATAGAATAGCTTCTAAAATCTCATTTGAGGATTTTGAAAGTTCAATTTTTTTCAATCTTTTTAAACTTGATCTCAAATCTTCAGCCTTAGTTTCTGACCACATATTTAAATTAAAGCCATAGCTAGCTGGCTCATAAATACCGAAAACATTTTTTTCCTCAGACTGTATTGTAGAACTTTCTTGTATTTTAATTTTATCTAAAGCCTTTATAGGTTCTGAAATTTTTAAATTAGAATTTCCCTGATTATTTTTTTCCTCAAGTTCTAGATTTTCTTGAGGTAATTCTTTTTTTTTTTTCCAAATATCTATTTTTTCTTCACTTAAAAGATGTGAGCAAAAAAAAATTATTATTAAGCCTATAAAATAATTAAAGCTTCTTAATTTCATTGGTCACATCAATCTGATATTTTTTTTCTGGGCTTGGAAAACTAATTTTTTCAATTAAAAAAATTGCAAAAATAAGTATCACAATAAGTAAAATTATCTTGAATAAAGTTTTTAATATTGAGCTTCCTAAACTTGGCTGTCTGTTGTATTTAAGTTGCATACTTTACGATTTGATTTAAACTCAATAAATAAGACATATTTATGAAAAATCAAATTCAAAAAGGAAGCTAATTTGGGTAAAAACCTAATTTTGACAGGGATGATGGGAGTGGGAAAATCCACTATAGGTAAAATTCTTGCCAAAAAGCTAAGTTATAACTTTATAGATATTGACAAATTAATTGAAGCAAAGGAAGGTTCTTCGATAAATTCTATATTTAAAAATAAAAGTGAGAGTTATTTTAGAAAAATTGAAAACGATATCACCCTAGGTGAATTAAAAAAGGACAACTCAGTAATTTCCTTAGGTGGTGGAGCCTTTTTAAATAATGCAATACGAAAAAATGCAAAAAAAATGTCACTTTGCTTTTGGTTAGATGTTCCATTAGATAAGTTAATCAAAAGGTTAAATAACAGTAAACAAAGACCGCTTTTATTTAAAAAAAATATTAATCAGACAATAAAAAAAATATATTTTGAGAGAAAAAAAATTTATAATGAAGCTAATTATAGAATAAGATGTAACTCTCTTAAGTCTGAGGAAATAGCAAATAAAATACTTAATTTATATGAAAAATCAGGAAATTAAAGTTAAAGGCAAGAATTATAATTATTCAATATTAATAGGAAAAAATACTCTAAATATTTTACCAAAAAAAATAAAATTATTATGCCCTAAAACAAATAACATTGCTTTAATAATTGATAAGAATGTACCAAAAAAGTTTAAAAAGGTACTTAAAAATAAACTTAAAAATTATAACCTTTTAATTCTTTCTTTTTCACCAAGTGAAAAAAATAAATCACTAAGCAAAATTAATTATTTTTTAAAAATATTGCTATCTAAAAATTTTAATCGTTCTGATTTAATTATTGGAGTTGGTGGTGGTATAACAGGAGATGTAGTCGGGTTTGTTGCGAGTATTTTCAAAAGGGGTATTAACTTCATAAATATCCCAACCACTTTACTTGCTCAGGTTGACTCGGCTATTGGCGGAAAAACTGGAGTAAATTCTAGTTTTGGTAAAAATCTAATAGGTAGTTTTTATCAACCTAGACTAGTAGTAAGTGATATTTCTTTTATAAATTCTTTATCAAAAAAAGAATTAATTTGTGGGTACGCAGAAATTTTAAAACATTCAATTATAAAAGATCAAAAATTTTTTCATTGGCTTGAAAAAAATACAGACTCTGTCTTTTCAAAGAAAACTAGAGAATTGTCTTATGCAATAAAAAAGAGCTGTGAAATTAAAATACATTTTGTAAGCAGAGATGTTCACGAAAAAGGATTGAGAATGATTTTAAATTTCGGACATACATTTGCACATGCAATTGAGGTGAAAAATAATTATTCAAAAAAATCGACACATGGTGAGTCTGTTTTAGCCGGTATGATCTTAGCAACTAAATTATCAGTTGTGAAAAAAATGTGTTCAAGTCAAATACTAAATCGTATTAAAAATATTTATCTTAAAAATGATTTAGACTACACATACAAAAATTTCACTACACAAAGTTCAATTAATAAACTCATTCCTTATATTAAGAACGATAAAAAAAATGATGATGATAAAGTGAATTTTATTCTTTTGAAAAAAATTGGGAAAACTGCTTTGCCAAATAAAAGTAAGATTTCAATTAAAAACTTTAAAAAATTAACTTCGGTTATTTCTCAATACTAATTTCTAGTGCGTGAATTTTTGTTTTTAAATCATCACTTAAAATTTTCATAATTATTTTTTGTGAACTTACTCTTGATAAGGAGTTTAGATACAAAGATTTAATTTTTAAATGTAAATGAAATTTATTAGGTGAATAAAACTTGTGACCTTTGTGTTTGTGAGTATTATCAACAATCTCGATATTCTCTACTTCTATCTTATTATTTATTTTTGCTTTAATTTCATCAAAATAATTTTTCATTAATATAATTTTACTATATAGAACTACTCAATGAAAATAATTTGTGATTGGGAAAATTGTAATGAAACTGGGACATATAAAGCCCCGGTAGAAAAAGACAACAGTAAAAAGTATAGACTACTTTGTTTAACCCACATTAAAATTTTTAATAAAAATTGGAACTATTTTGAAAATATGAATGATGAAGAAATAGAGTTTTTTATTAAATCTGATTTAACCTGGCATAAATCTACTAAAACTTTTGGATCGTCTGAGAATTTTTTTAATATTTTATGGAACAATGCTCTAGATGATAAATTGAACATCTTCAAAAGCTCAAATTTCAGGGATTTTAAAAAAACAAAAGTTTCACAACAAGATAAGGATGCATTACAGGTAATGGAATTAAATCAAGAAGTAAAATGGGAGCAAATTCAAGCAAAATTCAAAGAGCTTGTAAAAAAATATCATCCTGATAAAAACCAGGGAAATAAGAAGTTTGAAGATAAATTAAAAAAAATTACTTTAGCTTATAGTCAACTGAAAAAAACTTTAGGTAAAAAATGAGTTCACAAGAATTTTTACAGAAGCCAGACATTAAACTATCTGTGAAACAGACGTTTGGAATTGAAAGTGATATGCGTGTAGGAGCTTTTTCAAAAAAAAATGAATACGTTCCAAAAATAGATCCTGATTACAAATTTGATAAAGATACTACTTTAGCTATTTTAGCAGGTTTTTCTTTTAATAAACGAGTTTTAATTCAAGGCTACCATGGAACTGGAAAGTCTACTCACATTGAGCAAGTAGCAGCCAGACTCAACTGGCCATGTGTAAGAGTAAATTTAGACAGTCACATCAGTAGAATCGATTTGATAGGGAAAGACGCAATTGTTTTAAAGGATGGAAAACAAATTACCGAATTTAAAGAGGGAATATTGCCTTGGTCAATCCAAAATCCTGTTGCATTAGTATTTGATGAATATGATGCTGGGAGACCAGATGTAATGTTTGTAATCCAAAGAGTTTTGGAAAGTGAGGGTAATTTTACTTTATTAGATAAAAATAAAGTTTTAGAACAACACGACTTATTTAGAATATTTGCAACAACAAACACAGTCGGATTAGGTGACACAACAGGCCTTTACCATGGTACCCAACAAATTAACCAAGGTCAGATGGATAGATGGAATATAGTATCAACTTTAAATTACCTTCCTTTTGAAAAAGAATTGGAAATAATTTTAGCAAAAAACAAAAGCTTTAATAACAAAGATGGAAAAGAACTCTTATCTAATATGGTTAAAGTCGCTGATCTTACAAGAAAAGGTTTTATTAACGGTGATATCTCAACTGTAATGAGTCCTCGTACTGTTTTACATTGGGCAGAAAATACAAGTATTTTTAAAGATAAAGGTTATGCTTTTAGAATCACATTTTTGAATAAATGTGATGATTTAGAAAAAAAGATAATTTCTGAGTATTACCAAAGATGTTTTGGTGAAGATTTACCAGAGTCTTCAATAAATATCACTTTGTAAAGTGGACAATAAAAAAGAAAAAATCGAAGATTTTAAAGCAGCAATAAGTTCAACTGTCAGATCTTTATCTAATTCTCAAAAAATTGAAGTTTCATTTGGAAGTGAAAATTCAAAATCAGAAAAAAACTTAATAAAACTACCAGATCTTAGCCCAATTAATAATAAAATAAATTATAGTCAGATTAGAGCAATAGCAGACTCAAAATCCCTAAGACATAGATTTTCAGATCAAAAAACACTTAACCAATTTGAGCCAGAGGGAAATATTTCGAAACAGCTTTATAAAATTTCAGAAAAAATTAGATGTGAAAAAATAGGAACTAGTTATTTTAAAGGAGTAAAAAACAATATTGAAAAATATTATCAAGAGAGGATTTCGGGATTAGATCTAAAGAGTAGTGAAGACAAAATTGTTGAGTCTTTTGAAAATTATTTAAGGACAAAATTCTTAAATTTTGAAAGTAATGAACAAATTGATAAAAAACTGAAAACTTATAAAAAAGATTTGAATGAAAAGTTTAAAGATAAAATAAACCAATTGAATGATTTCACGCTAGATCAGGAAAAGTTTAATTCCCTAATATCTGAACTTATTGCTAATATGAATTTAGATGAAAATCTAGATGAAGAAGAGAAAAAAGATGATGAGCAAAATAATGATGATAAACAAAACAAACCTGACAATCAGGATAAACAGGCCAAAGAAAAAGAGGACAAAAAAGAGGAGATGTCCATAGATTCTGGTATGCCTGATCTAGAAAATCAGGCAAAAGAGTCTGATCAAGCAGAGGAAGATGTTGAAATCGAAGAAAGTTCTCAACCAGATATAAGAAAGAAAGGCAAAAGCTCTTTTGGTGATCTTTATTATAAAGCTTATACAACAGAATTTGATGAAATCATAAAAGCTGAGGACTTAGAAAATACAGAAGAACTCACGAGATTAAGAAAAAATTTAGACCAACAATTATTACAGCTAAAAAATTTTATTTCTAAGCTTGCAAATAAATTACAAAGAAAACTTTTGGCAAAACAGAACAGATCATGGAACTTTGATCTTGAAGAAGGTTTGTTGGACACTTCAAAATTACCTAGAATAATCATGGATCCTTTTAATTCTTTATCTTTTAAAAAAGAGAAGGATATTGAATTCAAAGATACCCTGGTGACAATTTTAATTGATAATTCTGGATCGATGAGAGGAAAACCAATTTCTGTCGCTGCTATTTGTGCAGATATTCTTTCGAGAACTTTAGAAAGATGTGCGGTAAAAGTTGAAATACTTGGTTTTACAACAAAACATTGGAAAGGTGGTTCCTCTAGAGAAAAATGGATGAAAAATGACAAACCGACTCTACCAGGAAGATTGAACGATTTAAGACATATTATTTATAAATCAGCGGATACACCTTGGAGACAAGCCAAAAATAATATGGGGCTAATGCTAAAAGAAGGATTATTAAAAGAGAATATAGACGGTGAAGCTCTAAAATGGGCTTTCAACAAAATGAATAGAAGAAAAGAAGATAGAAAAATCTTAATGGTGATATCTGATGGGGCACCTGTGGATGACTCTACTCTTTCAACAAACACAAGTGATTATTTAGAGTCTAATCTTAAGAAAACAGTTAAATGGATTGAGAACAAGACTACTATTGAATTACTGGCTATAGGGATCGGCCACGATGTAACGAGATACTATAATCAAGCAGTGAAGATTACAGATGTTCAAGATTTAGGTGATGTTATGATAAATCAACTTACTGATCTTTTTGTAGAAAAAAATAAGAAAACAATTCACTAATTATTAGCTTCAGAAACGGAATTATCTGAAAAATCTTTTATCTTTTTAAGAAGCAACCTAAATGGAATTAGCATTGCTAAAGCTATAAATAACTTAACAGCTAAATCTCCTAAAGCTAAAGTTACCCAAGGAATCCCTGTCGCATAAAAAGCAATTGAAAAAAATAAAAAAGTATCAGTTGCAGATCCAATCACTGAAGATGCTAGAGGAGCTACATACCACACTCTTTTTCTCAGGGTGTCAAAGATTTGAACATCTAAGTTTTGAGCTATAAAAAATGCAACACCTGAACCAATAGCAATTCTTATAGAGATAATATCTCCAAAATTAGTAGATACAAATAGCGTTAAAAGCACACCTATTGTAAACCCTATATATACAACTTTTCTTGCTACAAATTTTCCATAAGCACGATTTGCTAAGTCTGTAATTAAAAAAGTGATTGGATAACTAAAAGCGCCATAAGTTAAAATTTCACTTAAACCAAAATATTGAATTGGATATTGAACTAAATAGTTTGAGATAACTACAACTAAACCCATCAACAAAGAGAGTTTGTAAAATAAATTCATTATAGAACTATGATTTAGCTGAAATAGATGCTTTAATTTTTTTTACTTTTTTGGATAAGTTTGCATTTTTAGTTGATATCAAAAACTTATCTAAACCGCCTTTGAAATCTACAGTTCTTAAAGCAGCGTTTGCTACGTTTAATTTAATATCTTTTTTCAAAATATCACTCCTAAAAGTTACTTTCTTTAAATTTGGTAAAAATCTTCTTTTAGTTTTATTTTTAGCGTGGCTAACGTTGTGACCTTTTAAAGGTGATTTTCCTGTCAATTCGCATCTTTTAGACATAATTTATTCCTGGTTTTATATAGTTCCTGTATGCAGTGGGGTCAAGCGTTAATTCCAACTGCTTCACTTATATTTTTGAGATTTTCTTTTTTTAATATTGATATTAAGTCTCTCTTTATCTCTTTAACAATACCAGGCCCTTTGTAAACCATCCCTGTATATAATTGTACAGCATCAGCTCCCGCTGTTATTTTTTCATAGGCACTTTCTCCTGAGTCTACTCCTCCAACTCCAATTATTTTTATTTTTCCTTTAGTCTCTCTATAAAATTTTTTTATTAAATTTGTTGAAATGTCTTTAAGTGGTTGCCCTGATAGCCCACCAGTTTCGTGCTTGTTTATATCAGAAAGAACATCACGATTACTGTCTGTCGTATTAGAAACTATTAAACCTTGTATTTTATGGCTAATTACCAATTCAACTATTTTGCTTATTTCATTACCATTTATATCTGGTGATATTTTTATTGCTATTGGACAATTAATCTTTTTTTCTTTTTTAATTTTATTTATTCCAGAAAGAAGTTTTTTCATTTCTTCTTGGTCATGAAAATCCCTTAAACCTTCTGTGTTCGGGGAAGAAATATTGATTGTTATATATCCAGCATGAATTGCAAGTTTCGAAAGGCAAATGTAATAATCATTCTCTTTATTTTTTGTTTCTTTATTTGGTCCAATGTTAATGCCTAGAAATCCATCAGGATGATTATTAGATATTCGTTTTGAAACAGTTTCTGAACCATGATTATTAAATCCAAGTCGATTAATAAGTGCTTGATCTTTCTCTAGTCTGAATATTCTAGGTTTAGGATTGCCCAATTGTTGTTTTGGAGTAATTGTGCCTACTTCTATAAAACCAAATCCAAATTTAAATAAAGAGTTATAAACCTCTGCACTTTTATCAAAACCTGCTGCTAAGCCAATGGGGTTGGATATTGTTTTACCTAAAAGATTTATCTTAAGCATTTCTTCACCTTCAACATAAAAAAAACTTTTTGGAAGAATGTTTGCTTTTAAAGATTTAATAGCCAAATCATGTGCTACTTCTGGGTCTAGAGAAAATATATAAGGTCTTAATATTGAAAACATTAATTATTACTTATCTTATCTTTCATTAATTCGATTGTCTCTTTCAATCCGAAGAAGCTGACAAAATAACCCATCCTAGGACCATTTTCTTCTCCAAATACAACTTCATAAATTAATTTAAACCAATCTCGGAGATTTTCTTCATAACCATTTTCTTTACCTGTTGCGTAAACAATAGTTTGGATTTCTTCTGGTTTTAAATTTTGTTTAATTTCAGATAATTTAATAACTAGATTATCTAATGCTTTCTTCTCACTCGCTGAAGGTTTTTTAAATTTTTTATTTGGTTCAACTTTATCTTTGAAATAATTTATAGCATATTCAGTCAATCCATCTAAAATCGGATAATCTTTTGGTTTTATCTCTTTATGAAATCTATTAATGAACTTCCATAGTATTTCTTTATTATCTGCATTGCTAGACCCAACTAAATTTAGCAACATTGAAAACGGCATTACAATTTTTTCTGATGGCGGTTTTCCATTGTGTACGTGCCAAACTGGATTTAAAATTTGGTCTTTGTCTTTTTGACTGGAATATTTTTCGATACTAGTCAAATACTCATCAACTGTTTTGGGTACAACTTCGGCGTAAAGCTTTTTAGCTCTTTTAGGATTTGGATACATATAAAGAGACAAACTCTCTGGTGAGGCATATCTTAACCATTGTTCAATTGAAATTCCATTACCTTTAGACTTTGATATTTTTTCTCCTTTTTCATCTAGAAAGAGCTCATAAGCAAAGCCGTGGGGAGGATTTTTTCCAAGAGTTTTACAAATTTTATTAGACAAAATTGCGCTCTCTGTTAAGTCTTTACCATACATTTCAAAGTCAACATCAAACGTAAACCATCTCATTGCCCAGTCTACCTTCCACTGAAGTTTACATTTTCCATTTAAAATACTAGTTTCTATTTTTTTTCCATTATTATCAAAAACTACTTCTCCAGTCTTTTTATTCATTTCTAATAATGAAATCTCTAAAACTTTTCCAGTTTCAGGACATATTGGTAGGAATGGACAATATGTTTTTCTTCTTTCCTGTCTTAGAGTAGGTAAGATAATATTCATCACATCATCATATTTTTCTAAAACTCTTATTAATGAGTCATTAAAAACACCAGTTTTATAATTCTCTGTCGAGCTTTTAAAAATAAATTTAAAATTAAATTTATTTAAAAACTTTTTGAGCATCTCATTATTATGCTCACCAAAACTATTATATTTTTTAAATGGGTCTGGTATATCTGTAAGAGGTTTTCCTAAATTATCTTTTAAAACTTGATCGTTCGGAATATTGTCAGGTACTTTTCTTAAGCCGTCCATATCATCAGAGAAAGTAATCAGTTCATGGTTAATTTTTTCTATATGGTTAAGGGCATTAATCATCATGGTAGTCCTAGCAACTTCTCCAAATGTTCCAATGTGTGGCAAACCACTCGGACCATAGCCAGTTTGAAAAGTTATTTTGTTCTTTTTTTTTATAATTTCGTTTCTATCTTTTAATAACTTTCTTATTTCAACAAATGGCCAAGATGATGTTGATTGAATTAAGTTCTTATCCAGCATACTAATGGTTTATTAAATTTTATATGCAAAATACAGATATAATTACGTCATATTAAGTTGAATTTTAAAACTAATTAAATAATCTCATTTATAATGGCTAGCAACAAAACAGTCTTTTTCTTAATCGGTGTACTACTCATTGTACTAGGTCTTTCAATGTTAGCACCATATTCGATGCAAATTTTATATAAAGAAAATAGTCATAGTTTCATATCATCGTCTTTTGTAACCATATTCATTGGAATTTTATGTGTGCTAGCAAATCTAGAAAAAGATTTTAAGCTAAACCTTAGACAAACTTTTTTATTTTCAACACTTGCTTGGGTGATGGTTGCAATTTTTGGTAGTTTACCATTTTTGTTATCGAGTGAGTCTTTCTCTTTCAGCGACGCCTTTTTTGAAAGTATGTCTGGTATTACAACTACAGGAGCAACGATTATTTCTGATTTAGACAATAGTCCTAAAAGCATTTTATTGTGGAGAGCTATAATGCAATGGTTAGGCGGAATTGGAATAGTAGTTATGGCTATTACAATTCTACCTTTATTAAAGGTCGGAGGGATGCAACTTTTTAAAATGGAAGGCCCAGATACAACAGAAAAAATTTTGCCAAGAACTATTGAAGTAGCTGCTATTATAATTTCTACTTATATAGTCTTAACATTGTTTTGTGGTTTTTTTTATTGGATATTTGGTATGACAATCTTTGACAGTATTTGTCATGCTATGACAACCATAGCTACGGGAGGTTTTTCTACCCACAATGACTCAATAGGTTTCTTTAAAAATTCTAATATAGAAATAGTTGCGAGCATATTTATTATTTTGGGGAGTATTCCTTTTATTTCTTACTTAAAATTTTCCCAAGGAAATAGAAAAATTTTTTTTCAGGATGTTCAAATTAAAGGTCTGATTTACTTGTTGGTGATCTCAATAACAATAATGTTTTTGTATCTACTATTTATAAATTATGAAAGTAATGTATTTGATAAGATAAGAATTTCGTCATTTAACGTTATTTCAATTTTATCCGGAACTGGATATGTAACTGATGACTTTGGTTTATGGGGAAAATTTTCTTTAATTTTTTTCTTATTCTTAATGTTTATAGGTGGATGTGCAGGTTCAACTGCGTGTGGTATAAAAATTTTTAGACTACAAATGCTTTTAATATTTCTTAAAAATCAGGTCAAAAAGTTGGTCTACCCTAATAGTGTAATTATAACCAAATATAATAACCAAAAAATTTCAGATGATTTTATTAGGTCAGTAATAATTTTTATTTTTTCCTTTTTGTTTATATTTTTAATAATTGCCATGCTTCTTTCGATAAGTGGATTAGATTTTGTTACATCAATATCTGGTGCTGCAAGTTCAATTTCTAATGTCGGGCCGGGATTAGGAGAAATTATTGGGCCAGATGGAAACTATAAAAATTTACCAGATTTATCTAAATGGATTTTAGCAACTGGAATGTTACTAGGAAGATTAGAACTATTTGCAGTTCTGGTACTTTTTTTTCCTTCTTTTTGGAGAAATTAAAATATGGAAATATCAAAAAAACAAACTCTTTCTAATTCGTTCGCGGTCTATTTTGATCGGAGAATGATAAAGATATTATTACTTGGCGCGATAAGTGGTTTCCCTTGGGTAATTATAGGAAGTAGTTTGAGCCTTTGGCTAAAGGAAGATGGTTTAAGTAGAAGTACAATTGGGTGGGCAGGTTTAATATTTGCTGTTTACGCTTTTAATTACTTGTGGGCGCCTATTATCGATAGAGTTAGAATTCCTTTGCTAACAAATAAATTTGGTCATAGACGAAGTTGGATAATAGTAATGCAAACAATTATTTTATTTAGCTTAATTTCTTGGAGTTTAATCAATCCAACTGCAAATTTGGCATTAGTAATAAGCATAGGTTTGATAATTGCAATAGCCTCTGCAACCCAGGACATCACTTTAGATGCTTTAAGAATTGAGCAAATCGGAGAGCATGAAGGTAAGTCAATGCAAGCAGGTGCTGCAATGGCTGTAGTCGGTTGGTGGACTGGTTACAAACTAGGTGGTGTCGTTTCTCTCAATACTGCAGAATTTTTTCAGCTGGCTGGTTTTGAGAACTATTGGCAAATAACTTTTTTAGTTTTGGGTATCTTAATAATTATTTGCAATATTGGTTTAATGTTCGTGAATGAGACAAATACATTTGATAAAGAATCAATTCAAAAAAAAGCTGAAAACATTATTGCAGGAAAGCTGGGCTCCTCGAATATAATAACTAAAATTATTGCATGGTTGACAGGAACAATTATTGGTCCAGTTATTAGTTTTTTCAAAAAAAATGGTTTTAGTATTGCAATAGCTATCTTGGGTTTTGTTTTTCTTTTTAAAATTGGGGAGGCTTTTCTTGGAAGAATGTCTGTAATTTTTTATAAGGAAATTGGATTTACCAAGTCTGACATAGCACTTTACTCAAAAGGACTTGGTTGGATTACAACTGTAATATTTACCTTATTAGGTGGACTATTTGCAATTAGATCTGGAGTAATTACTGCAATGTTTGTATCGGGAATTTTAATGGCTTCAACAAATCTTTTATTTTCACTTTTGGCTTGGTCAGGAAAATCTGAATTACTTTTTGCAATTGCAGTCATTTTTGATGATATGGCAGCTGCTTTTGCCACTGTAGCATTTGTAGCCTTCATTTCTATGTTGGTCGATAGAACTTATACTGCTACACAGTATGCGCTCTTATCCTCGATAGGCACTGCAGGCAGAACTACTCTTGCAGCATCTTCGGGTGCTTTAGTCGATTGGTTAAATGGTGATTGGGGAATATTCTTTATAATAACAGCAGTGATGGTAATCCCCTCTTTAATTTTTCTCTATTTAATAAAAGATAAACTTAAATTAAATGACTAAGTATTTTACTAACAATTTTCCAGTAATAAGTCTTCATAAGAGACCCTCAACAAAATCAGAAGTAGTGACTCAAATGATTTATGGGCAAAGTTTTTTGGTATCAAAAAAAACTAAAAAATGGCTTAAAATCAAAATTTCTGAAGATAATTATAAGGGTTATATATTAAATAAAAACTTTATAAACTTATTAAAACCTAGTCATAAAATTAATGTTTTAAAAGCAAAAATTTACAAATTTCCTAATAAACGAAAAAAAATAAATGAAATTACTTTTGGATCAAAAATTAAGGTTATAAGTATCAAAGGAAAATTTTTTAAATTTTCGAAAGGTTGGATTAATAAAAAAGAAGTAAAACCTATTTCATATAAAAATAAAAATCCATTTAGCAAAATTACTATCTTTAAAAACATTAAATATAAATGGGGAGGAAAAACTTTTAAAGGGATTGACTGCTCTGCCTTAATCCAACTATTTCTTAATTTTAATAATGAGTTTTGTCCTAGAGATGCTAAAGATCAAGTAAAGTATTTCAAAAAAAATGTAAAACTAAGCAATGTAAAGAAAAACGATATTATTTATTGGAAAGGACACGTAGCTTTAGCTTTATCTAATAAAAAACTTATTCACGCTTATGGACCAATGAAAAGGACGGTAATAATGGGAATAGATCAAACAATAAAAAGGATTAAAAAAACCGCAAATTTAAAAGTAATTGGAATTAAAAGGCTATAAATGGCAAAGGCAGCTTCAGTCTCCCTCCACTGCCCTTAAATATAATTTAAATGATTCGTAGTTAATAATTAAGACTCTTTTTAGTTGTGTGGATATGAGCAGTAGTGGCAAATCCTAATTAAAAATTAAGTTTAAAACCTAAATCTCCACTCAAACTTTTTACACTCTGATTTGAATTTTTTGAAGATATACCAGCAGTAAATTTTCCATTTTTTGTTATCTTTTTTTCGTATCCTAAATTTGCAATTAGTGAAATCTCTCGTGTAAGAGCATTTACTTGATTATAAGTTGCGCTCGTCCCGTTGATAGAATAAATTTGTGACTTATTTCCAACTAAACTTCTTAAATCTAGTGTCCAACCTAAATTAAATTTTTTATCATTTTTACTCATTAAGTTATACTTGTCGGTAAAAAATAAAGAAACATTTCCTACTTTTCTATTTCTCCATGAAAAATAATTACTCTCATCATAACTCGGGGTGATTGAAAAACTTCCTGATAACCCAATATTCGGCACTATCTTCGGATTGGTTTTAGTAAAACCAGAGTGAATTTCAAAAGTTTGGTAATTGCTATCTATATCTAGTTTACCTGAAGATGTGGTATTAGTTAAAATAGTCCTTTCCCCATTTTTTAAAGTAACACCACCCATAATAAATGTATCGAGGTTCAAAAGATATTTGTTTTCTGGAAAATATAATCCTGCTGATATATTCTGATAATTAATTTTATGGTCTCTTTCAAAATCCTGAATTCCTGCTTCAAAAGCGAGTATAAAATCTGAATTTTCTAAAGGTGATACTAAATTAGCTCCTACATTAAACAAGTCATACTCTAAAGCTAAATTCGAAGCATGACTGTCTCTATTTAAATAAGAACTATAAGTTTCTCCCCATCCATTACTGTCATATAAATTTTCCGTATCTTTGTATCGATTTAAAAATTGTCTTATGTTTAAAGATTTATAACTTAAAAGTTCGTCTAATGTCTCGCTTCCTCCTTGGCCTACTGATCCTGCCGATCCTTTTACTACTTGATTACCATCAAGATCTTTTAATGTGAAATCACCTTCGGTTTCATAGAAATAAGATTGACCAGCTCCATGATTAATTTTTAATGTACTTCCAGTTCTTAAAAGAGCATCTAATTTTCCAACTATAATACCTTTGTCTTTTAAAGTAATTGTTGAATTGTTTCCGTACAATTTGATTGCATCATTTCCAACATCATTTTTTATTGTTCCGCTATTGGTAATTGAAGAACTTGCACCAACTCTTATAGTTGCGTTACTGCTGTCAGAATTTGTCATAACACCACTAGAATTATTTATTATTGTAGCTGTAGTATTTGAGTCAGCTGCAAAAATTGCTGAACCATCATTTGTTGCTTCAATTGTTCCAGAGTTGGTAATTGTCAAGCCTGTAGTACTATTACTAGTGGATTTACTAATTCTAATTGTATTTCTAGTTGCAGAAATCTGACCACCAGAATTATTTGTAATGCTTGCATCAGTTGTTCCTTTAACATCTATTGCCACTATTCCGCTTGCACTGATTGTGCCAGAATTTGAAATTGTTAAATCAGAAGTATCGTCTGCAAAAATACTAACTGTATTTGATGTTATTGTGGAACCAGAGTCAATGGTAACACTTACAGTGTCTCCGGTAATGTTTGCAGGTTTAGTTGCGCTAGTATTTAAAGTTGAATTATTTGTAACTGTTAAAAATTCATCGTTCCCATCAATATTTTGCTGACTGGTAGTTGTAGCGCCATCATTTAGAGTTGCGCTGTCAGCTAAGACAACTTGGGATAAGGATAAAAAACTAAAAAAGAGTAAAATTAGCTTGAAATACATTTTGTGTAATTTATTTAAGATAGAATTAATATCAATTTTAAAAAAGTTAATAAAATCCTTGATAATGGCGGAGAGAGAGGGATTCGAACCCTCGAAACGGTTTCCCGTTTACACGCTTTCCAAGCGTGCGCCTTCAACCACTCGGCCACCTCTCCTTTTAAAAAAAACAATAAATTAAATTTTTTTTAAAAATTTTGTTATCGCATTATGTTCCTCTTTAGGTGAGAACATGTTTGATAATTTTTTTCTTTGGCTAGATGATTTTTTTAAAAAATTTTCTAACTTTAAATTAGATAAAATTAGTTTACAGAAATTTTTAATTTCCGACGATTTTACCTCAGTAAAAATTGGTTTTTTCCAATATTCTTTACCTCCCTCACCTGTGTAACCAATTACCTTATTTCCTGATATCGCTGCTTCAACTGGAGGAAGCGGTAAACCTTCAAGTTCAGAAAAAGCTAAAAAAATTTTTGACTCTGCTAGATTTTTATAAACTTCTTTTTCGCTGAGATTTATTAATGGTTTAATTTTCCATTTTTTTGGAAGATAATTTTTTAAAAAAGATATAACTAACTCACTGTGTCGTTTCAGTTTTCTCGGCATATAAGTAATTAAATTTTTCTTTTTTGTTTTTCTAAATTTTTTAAAATCAATAGAATATTTAACATCAATAATTTTCTTTTTTTCCTTTGGGTAGGCCAATGAAACACACTCTTTTATATCTTTTGAATAACTCAAAATAAATTTACATTTTTTATAAGCTAAGTTTAATTTCGCAGCATTATTAGTTGGAAATATTGAATAACCATTTTGAACAAATATGGCATAAGGTATTTTTTCTTTAATAAAAAATTCAGCTGCAAAATGAGCAAACATTTCAGGTAAAATTACAAAATCTTTTTGTTTATCAAAGACTAAGTCATTTTTTACTTTTACTTTTATATTAAACCATGAAAAAGAATAATTTTTTTTAACTGTTAAGTCTTTAAAATTCCATCCAGAATATTTAATCTTTTTTAAACTACCGCTAAATTTTTTGTTTAAGGAATTTAAAATTTTTCCTATCTTCTTTTTTTTAACATGAACTATTGAAGAAGAATATCTTTTAAGAGAATTTATATAATTTGAGTATTGATAAATTACCTTTCCTCCACCTGAAGCGCCTTTTTGTGCATCAATTAAAAATATAATATTTTTCATTTTTTAATTAATAATAAAATTTTTTCATTTTTCCAACTAGCTGTAAAATTATTTATATGTGAGGTATCTATGAAAGTGACATAAGAAAAAAATTTTAATATATGCTTTATCTTTTCATGATATTTTTTTTCCTCATAGCCTTTTCGAAATTTATAAATATCCTCTATCACTAAAATTCCCCCTGGTTTTAAAAATTTATAAGTACTTAAAATTATATTAATTTGATGACTAAACAAATGAGTACTGTCATCAATAATTATATCATATTTTTTTTTTGTTTTTTTAAATTGTGATGTGATTATTTTTTTGTGACTCACATCAATATAATGGTATCTAACATTTTTAAGTTTATCTCTTGTAGCTAAATTTATTTTATTTTTATCTAGTTCAAAACAATCAATACTTGCTTTTTTAAAATACTCTCTCCACATTTTTGTTGAAGCATTTTTTTCAATACCTATTTCAGCAACTGAACAATTTTTATTTATTAAATGATAAAAAAGTAAATTATATAAACTTGTATATCCGCTTCTATGACCATCTAAATTTATTCCAGATTTATTTGTGTTAAATTTCCTTCCTAATTTACAAAGATTTGTTTCATCTAAAGAGCTATCAAATATTATTTTTCCAAGCTTTCCAGAGTTTTTTCTAAAAACAAATCTTCTAGTTTTTTTTGAGAATTCGAAATTGAACTGCTCATTAGTTTCTAATGCTGGTAGAATTTTAAAATTTGTCTTTTTTAAAATTAGGTTAAAGATTTTTGTTAACGTAAATAATAAGAATTTTAAAACATATCTAATTTTTTTTTTTATCATAGTTTTTATTAAAGTTTACTAATCAAAACTTAAAATATTTCTACCTAAATTTTCAATAAACTCTTTATAAACCGGTAATTTATTCTTTTTTAATTCTTTTTGAATTTTTTTATAATTCTTTTTAATTCCATTTAATGTAGCAAAAAAATTTATAAAATTTCTTTTTGATACAAATATTCCCTTTTTATCACCTATTACATGTTTAATATCGTCAAACACAATTACTGGGCGTCTTCTTGCTAAAGCTTCAAGAATAACTTGAGGGTGACCCTCTGTAAAAGATGGTAAAACAAATATGTTATGATCATCGTAAAATTTCATTAGTTTTAGTTTACTTGTCTGAGTTTTATATATCTTTACATTGCTTTGGTTAAGGTAACTCTCCGTTCCCTTCTCTGCTCCAACCACTGTAAGAGATATATTCTTCTTATTCTTAATCAAGTTTAGTAAAGAGAAAATTCCTTTTTCTACTTTAAATCTTCCCACATATAATAATTTAAAATTTTTTACCTCTAAATTTTTTGGTTGTCTCAACCAAGTTGAGTCTAATTGAGAGGGACTAACAATTTTTCCTTTTTTTCCTCTTAAAATATATTCTCTACAGCTGATCAAATTAGAGATTGAACAAGTAATATTAAACATAAAGTGATAAATCAAAGGTCCAATTTTTCCAAATATGGCTTTGTATTCACCATAGCCGTCACTTCTTAGATATAAAGTTGGTTTTTTTCCAAATAACCTTAAAAATATAGAACACATAAAAGTGTAAGGCGTTATGGAAATAACTAAATATTTTGCATCTGCCATTTTCGAAGCTTCAATAGCGGAAAAAATATAAGAAAAAATATTGTTGTATATCTTAATTTTTTTAATTTTAATTTCGTGAGATCTACTTATTTTAGATTTTCTACCAAATAAATTGACCTCAAATTCTTTGTTTAATCCTTCAGGAGTAGTTTTTAGATCAATATTATCACAACAAAACTTTCCATCTTGAGATGAAATACTCTCGTTGGAAAAAATGAACAATTTTTTTTTCATTATGTATCCTTGTTTATTTTTAAAACACCAATAAATGCTTCTTGGGGTATTTCAACCTTTCCAAATTGTTTAGATCTCGCTTTTCCCTTTTTTTGTTTCTCTAAAAGTTTTCTTTTACGGTCTGTGGCTCCGCCTCCATGAATTTTTGTTAAAACATCTTTTTTAAATCCTTTGATAGACTCTCGAGCAATTATTTTTCCTCCAATTGCAGCTTGAACTGGTATCATAAAGTTATGTCGTGGGATTAAATCTTTCAATTTTTCGCAAACTTGTCGTCCTGTGGTTTGAGCAAAATCTTTATGTATGATCATTGCTAAAGCATCAACTGGTTCTGCATTAACAAGGATGCCCAATTTCACTAAATCTCCTTCACGATAACTTGAAATTTCATAATCAAAACTCGCATAGCCGCTAGATACAGATTTTAGTTTGTCGTTAAAATCAAAAACTACTTCATTTAATGGTAAATCATATGACAGTACTGCTCTCTTACCTGAATAAGCTAAGTTAGTTTGAACTCCTCTTTTATCCTGACAGATTTTAATAATCGATCCTAGATACTCATCCGGAGTTATAATTGTAGATTTAATCCAGGGTTCTTCTATTTTTTCAATTTGAGATGGATCAGGCATATTAGATGGATTTTGTAAATCTAAAACTTCTCCTTTAGTTTTGTGAACTTTATATATCACTCCTGGTGTTGTGGTGATTAAATTAACATCAAATTCTCTCTCTAGTCTTTCAGTAATAATTTCAAGATGTAGCAAACCTAGAAAACCACATCTAAATCCTAAACCTAAGGCGCTTGAGGACTCTGGCTCAAAGGAAAAACTAGCATCATTTAGTTTTAATTTTGCTAGCCCATCTTTTAGTTTCTGGTATTCAGAACTATCTACTGGAAAAAGTCCACAAAATACAACTGGTTTACTTGGTTTAAAACCTGGCAAAGGTTTGTCAGTTGGAGCGCTCGCATCACATATTGTGTCTCCAACTTTTGTTTCTGATAGAGATTTGATACCTGTAATTATAAATCCAATTTCACCTGAACCTAATTCTCCTATATCATTTGGTTTTGGAGTAAATACACCAACTTTTTCTACCATATATTCTTGGTTATTTGACATTAATTTTATTTTCATATTCTTTTTAAGTTTTCCATTAATTACTCTTACTAAAATGACTACTCCAAGATAACTATCATACCAACTATCAACCAACAGACACTTCAATTTGTCACCAACTATTCCTTTTGGAGCAGGTAATTTGCTAATTATAGTCTCTAAAATTTCATCTATACCTTCACCAGTTTTACCAGAGCAAGGAATAGCATTAGTTGTCTCAATACCAACAACATCTTCGATTTCTTTTTTTGTTTTTTCAATATCGGACGCGGGTAAGTCAATTTTATTTAAAATTGGTATTACTTCATGATTAATTTCTAGCGCCTGATAAACATTTGCTAAAGTTTGTGCTTCAACTCCTTGAGTGCTATCAACAATTAATAAAGATCCTTCACATGCAGATAATGATCGACTAACTTCATAACCAAAATCTACGTGACCAGGAGTATCTATTATATTCAAAATATAATCCTTGCCGTCTTTAGCCTTATAATTAAGTTTAACAGTTTGAGCTTTGATCGTAATACCTCTTTCTCTTTCAATGTCCATCGAGTCTAAAACTTGCTGTTTCATTTCACGATCAGTTAAGCCACCACATTTATGAATAATTCGATCAGCAATAGTTGATTTGCCGTGATCAATATGCGCAATTATTGAGAAATTACGTATTCTTTTTATATCTGACATTAAGACCTAATTGTAGCACCAGTTTTTTCACTGACCGTATCAATAATTCTTTTACTAATTTGTTCTAGATCGTTTTCGGTGAGAGTTTTATCAATAGCTTGTAGTGTAACGTTAATTGCTACTGATTTTTTATCTTTTGGAATATTTTCACCTTGATAAACATCGAAAGTGGTTACACTTTGAATAAGTGTCTCATCTACCTCTCTTATAATTTTTTCTAGTGCACCAATTTTAAAAATTTTATCAATAACAAATGCAAAATCTCTCTCTGATTTTTGGTAATCTGAAGCCTTAAAACTTTTTTTTGTTTGTCTTAATTTTTTATTAGGCTCAGGAATATTCTTTAAAAATATTTCAAATCCAAAAATATTTTTATCTTTAAAGTCCATACTCTTTGTAATCGCAGGATGGATTTCACCAAAATAAGCTAAGTGCGGACCTTTCTCAGATTTTAATGTCACAGATCCTGAACGTCCAGGGTGATAACTATTTTTTGTATTATCACTTACAAAAAGATTTTTTTCTTCAATACCAAGTTCGATTAAAGTTTTTATTACATCACTTTTAATATCAAAAACATCAATATTTCTCTCTTTGTCCAACCAACTTTTTCTATTAACTCTTCCAGATTTTAACCCTCCAACAACTATTTGTTGTTCTCCTGGATTTTTTCCGAAAAATGTAGGCCCTATTTCAAACAAAGATAAATCTTCGTATCCTCTATCTTGATTTCTTTTTAAATAAATTGATAAATTTGAGAAAATTGAACGTCTTAAAACATTTAAATCTGACGAAATTGGATTATATAAAGAAATTTCTTTTTCACCTTTTGAAAATTGCTTATCAACTTTTGAGTCTGAAAAAGACCAAGTTACTATTTCCATATAACCTTTTGAGGCCAAAGATCTTTGTGATAAGTGAAAAAGTTTTTGTTTAAAATTTAATGTATCCTGACTTCTATTTCTCTCGGGTTCAATTAATTGAATATGTTTAAAACCTTTAATCCTAATCAATTCCTCAATTAAGTCCTCGTCTAAATTTACATCTGGCCTCCAACTTGGTACTTCTACTTTAATACTGCTTTTACTTTTTTTACATTTAAACCCTAAAGAACCTAGAATTTTACTAATTTCATCAGCAGTCATTGGAATACCGATTAATTTCTTAAATTTATCAATCTGAAAACTTATAATTTTATTTTTTTTCTTATTTTTTCCAATAATTTGAAATTTACTTATCTGTCCTCCACAAATTTTCAAAATTAATTCAGTCGCCCGTTCTAGTCCTTCTGTTACTGAGTTAGGATCAATACCTCTTTCAAATCTGTATTTCGCGTCGGTATTAATGTTAAGAACTCTAGCAGTTTTTCTAATTGACGATGGACTGAAATAAGCTGCCTCTAAAAGGATATTTTTTGTCTCTAATTCCGTAGAGGTAGAAGTACCCCCCACGATTCCACCTAAACCTAGAACCCTTGATTTATCAGAAATCACGCACATTCCTTTTTTTAATTTGTATTTTTTATTATCTAATGCCTCAAAAACTTCCCCATCTCTTGCGTTTCTGACTATAATCTCTTTATCTATTTTATCTGCATCATATGCATGTAAAGGTCTATTTAGATCAAACATTACATAATTAGTTATATCTACTACTGCAGAAATAGGTTTTAATCCTAATGCAATTAATTTATTTTTAAGCCAGTCGGGACTTTCTCTATTAGTAATATTTTTAATATAGCAGCTGCCAAATATTTCACATCCTTGATCTTTTTCTTTAGTTATAGAAGTTTTAATTAGATGCTTTACCTCTTGTTTTAGTTTTCTCTTTTTAATTTGAATTAATTTGCCAACTCCAGCTGAAGATAGGTCTCTTGCAATCCCCCTTACTCCAAGGCAGTCAGCACGATTTGGGGTGATTGAAATATCAATAACTTTTTGTGAATTTTTTTTAAAATAACTTTTGCCTATTTCCTTTTCTCTATTTTTAAGTTCAATTATACCTTCACTATCATCAGATAGATTTAGTTCACTCTCAGAACATAACATTCCGCTTGATTCTACGCCCCTTATCTTAGCTACCTTTAATTCGAAATTTGTTTTGGGTATTACAGCACCTGGAGGCGCATAAATTGTGATAAGACCCTCTCTTGCATTTGGTGCTCCGCAAACTACTTTTAAGATTTCTTTTCCACCAATTGTAACATCGCATACTTTTAATTTATCAGCATTTGGATGTTTTTCTGCTTTTAAAACTTTTGCGATTTTAAACTTGCTCATCTCTCCCGAATTTTCTTTTACTTCTTCAACTTCTAGCCCTATGTTTGTAAGTTGGTTAATGATTTCACTTTCTTTGGCTGTTGTTTTAAGATGTTCTTTTAGCCACGGAATGGTAATAATCATTTGCTTAATCCTCTATAATTTGTAGGAACATCAAGTGGATCAAAGCCGAAATGACTTAACCATCTATAATCTGCTTCGAAGAAAGCCCTTAAATCATTTATTCCATATTTCAACATTGCTAAACGATCTATCCCTATACCGAAGGCAAATCCTTGATATTTTTTCGTATCGACTTTCACATTCCTCAAAACATTGGGATGAACCATTCCACACCCTAAAACTTCTAACCATTTATCACCGTCGCCAATTACAATTTTTCCTTTTTCAATTTTATATCCAATATCAACTTCAGCTGATGGTTCAGTGAATGGGAAGTGACTAGGTCTAAATCTCATTTTAACATTTTTAACTTCGAAAAATTCTTTAATAAAATAGTCAAGACATCCCTTTAGATGTCCCATTGTTATACCTTTATCAATATGAAGACCTTCCAACTGATGAAACATCGGGGCATGAGTTTGATCACTATCGCATCTGTAAGTTCTCCCAGGAACAATTATTTTATATGGAGGTTTACTTGATATCATTGTTCTAATTTGAACTGGTGAAGTATGCGTTCTTAGTAATAATTTTTTGTTTTCTTCTAAGTAAAAAGTATCATGCATATCTCTAGCCGGATGATCTTCTGGAGTATTTAATGCTGTAAAATTATTATACTCAGTTTCAACATCAGGACCCTCTGCAACAGAAAAGCCTATTTCTGAGAAGATTGAAGATATTTCGTCGATCACTTGTGAAACTGGATGAATCTTACCTTGTCGATACGGTCTGAACGGTAAAGTAACGTCAACTTTTTCATTCTTTAACTTTTCATTGATTTCACTTATTTCAATTTCAATATTTTTTTGCTCAAGTTGACTTGTTAAGTCCTCTTTAATTTTGTTTAAATTAGACGCAAACTTTTTTCTCTTTTCTGGATCCAAAGAACCTAAAGTTTTGAATTGAAGGGTAATTTGTCCATTTTTTCCAAAAAATTCAGTTTTGATATTTTGAAGATCGTCTTTTGTTTTTACAGAGTCTATCTTTGCGTTAAAAACTGAACTTATTTTATCTAAATCACTCATTAGGTAATTGATTTTTTATATTAAGTTGGGAATAAATCAAAGACCCTTTTAAGCTAGGGAGGATTGAACTTTTTTTACTACTGATTTAAATACTTCAGGATTATTGTACGCAAGCTCTGCTAGAACTTTTCTATCTAACTTAATTTTTGATTTAGCCAAACCATGGATGAACTTTGCATAAGTTAAGCCTTCTGCTCTAACTCCAGCATTGATTCTTTGAATCCACAAAGATCTAAACTCTCTCTTTTTAGCTTTTCTATCTCTGTAAGCATATTGCATTGCTTTTTCCATAGCTTGACGTGCTATTCGGATAGTATTTTTTCTTCTTCCTCTTTGGCCTTTAACTGATTTTAAAACTTTATTATGTTTTGCCCTACTAACTACTCCTCGTTTTGTTCTAGCCATATTATCCTCTTAAGTTATATGGCATATACGATTTGACAATTTTAGTATCTTGTTTTGTCATAATTGTAGTGCCTCTTTGCTTTCTTATTTGCGAATTGGTTCGCTTAATCATTCCATGTCTTTTACCAGCTTGAGGCATTTTAATTTTTCCTGAAGCAGTAAATCTAAATCTTTTTTTTGCTGAGCTTTTTGTTTTAAGTTTTGGCATAAAATATTTCGGACTTATATAGGCATTAATTAGTCTTTACAAGATGCTATTATTGATAATTTAAAGAGGTTGAATAATCATCACCATCTGTCTGCCTTCAAATTTAGGCTTACTTTCTATTTTTGCAACATCTTTAGTCTCGTCTATAATCTTATCCATCAAATCTTTACCTAGGTCAGTATGTTGCATTTCTCTACCTTTAAATTTTACTGTAAATTTTACTTTATTGCCTTTCGATATAAATTTTTTAGCATTCTTAATTTTAAAATTGTAGTCATGAATTTCTGTGCCTGGTCTTAACTTGATTTCTTTAAGAGAAACGGTCTTTTGTTTTTTCTTGGCTTGATTAGCTTTTTTCTGCAAATCATATTTGTATTTTCCCATATCCATAATTTTACAAACTGGTGGATTGGCGTTTGGTGAGATTTCAATTAAATCTAAACCCTCCTGTTTTGCAAGTTCAATTGCTTTATTAAGTGGCATAGTTCCGAGATTGCCACCTTCACTTCCGATAACTTGAACATCAAGAGCTCTTATTCTCTCGTTGGCCTTTGGACCTTGAGGTTTACTTCTTCTCTGAAAATAATTGGGTTTAAAGTTTGACACTTAATTTAAAGGCAACTTATTTGAGGCAAGCATATTTTTAATAAGATCTTCTCTTTTCACAATTTCTTGTTTATCTGAACCTAGTTTTCTGACGGTCACAGTATTTTCTTTAACTTCTTTTTTTCCACAAACAATTATATAAGGCACTTTGGCTAAAGAGTGCTCTCTAACTTTATAATTTATTTTTTCGTTTCTTAAATCCATTTCACATTTTATACCTTCTTTAAAAAGATCTTCAAATAACTTTTTTACATAATCATTGTTTTCTTCAGCTATGGGACACACAACAGCTTGTGCTGGTGAGAGCCAAAATGGTAACTTACCAGCATAATTTTCAATTAATATTCCAATAAATCTTTCTAAAGAACCAAATAATGCTCTGTGTAACATTACAGGAACTTTTTTACTGCCGTCTTTTGCAACATATGTTGCTCCTAATCTACCAGGTAAGTTTAGATCAACTTGTAAAGTTCCACATTGCCAATCTCTACCGATTGCATCTCGCAAAACAAATTCAATCTTTGGTCCATAAAAAGCTCCCTCACCTTTGTTGATTGTGTATTCAAGTTTAGATTGTTTAATCGCAGCCAAAAGCGCTGCTTCCGATTTGTCCCAAACACTATCATCACCAACTCTTTTTTCAGGCCTATCAGAGTATTTTAAAACTACATTTTCAAAACCTAGGTCTTTATAAATTCTTAAAATCAAATTTGTAACTGATAAGGACTCTTCAGTGATTTGGTCCTCTGTGCAAAATATATGTGCATCATCTTGAGTAAATGCTCTTACTCTTAACAATCCATGTAGGGCCCCTGATGGTTCGTATCTATGCACTTTTCCAAATTCAGATAATTTTAGCGGCAAGTCTCTATAGCTTTTTAAACCTTGATTAAAAACCTGTACACAACCAGGACAGTTCATTGGTTTTACGGCAAATGTTTTTTCGTCTGGTGTTTCGGATGTAAACATATGCTCTCCAAATTTATCCCAGTGTCCAGATTTTTCCCAAAGTGTTTTGTCTAATAACTCAGGGGTATTAATTTCCTTATATCCTGCAAGTCTTTGTTTGGCTCGCATATATTCAACTAATCTTTGGAATAATAACCAGCCTTTCTCATGCCAAAATACAGCGCCAGGGCTTTCTTCTCTGAAATGAAATAAATCCATTTCCTTGCCAAGTTTTCTATGATCTCTTTTTTCAGCCTCTTCTAAGCGGTGTAAATAATCTTCAAGATCTTTTTTAGTGCTCCAGCAAGTTCCATAGATTCTTTGAAGCATCTCATTATTGGAGTCACCTCGCCAATACGCACCAGATACTTTTGTAAGCTTAAAAGCTTTTCCGATTTTCCCAGATGAAGCTAAATGCGGGCCTCTACATAAATCATGCCAAGTATCTCCATGGTGATAAACAGATAGCTCTTCATTTTCTGGTATACTCTCAATAATTTCAGCCTTGTATTTTTCTCCAATTTTTTTAAAGTGAGATATTGCCTTATCTCTTTTCCAAACTTCTCTTCTAGTTTTCACATCTCTATCAATTATTTCTGACATTTTTTTTTCTATATTATCTAGGTCATCACTTGTGAATGGTTCTTTTCTTGCAAAATCATAATAAAAACCGTTTTCTATAACAGGCCCTATTGTAACTTGAGTACCAGGGTATAATTCCTGAACAGCCATTGCCATGATATGAGCCGCATCGTGCCTTATGACTTCTAAACCTTCCTTATCTTTTGATGTAATAATTTTTACTTTAGAGTCTTTGATGATCTCATGACTTAAATCTTTTAGCTCTCCATTAACTTCCATGATTAATGCTGATTTCTCTAGTGACTTGCTAATTTTTTTTGTTAATTCAAATCCACTGATAGACTTTGCAAAAGGGATTTGTTTTCCGTCTAATAATTGAATTTTGGGCATTAATTTTTAATCAATCTTCTATATTCTTTTAAATTAGATTGGCACATTGTTTCAACATCAAATTTTTTTGTTATATTTTTTCTACCCTCATTTCCCATATTTTTCAATTCATCTGGTGATAATTGGATAACAGTATTAAGATTTTTAGCGAGTTCTCTTGGATCATCGTGTTTATATAAAAAGCCAGTCTTTTTATTAACAATTGTTTCTTTCGACCCCCCAATATTACTAGCGACGATTGGTTTTCCCATTGATTGAGCTTCTACAGAAACTCTTCCAAAAGCTTCTGGCTCAATTGATGCTGAAACTACGACATCAGCTAAAGAATAAGCTAAAGGCATCTCCTTGCAATGACTAATAAATCTAATTTTTTTATTGAGATTATATCTTTCAACTAAATTAATTAATTTTTTAGAATAAACTTTTCTACCTTGATCGGAGCCAAGTATTATAGCTTGAAAATTTGTGATATTATAATCTTCAACTAGTATATTTAAAGACTCAATAAACTTTTCTTGTCCCTTCCAATAAGTAAGTCTACCTGGAAGAAGTATGGTAAATTTATTAGAAGATAAGCCCCATTCCTGTTTTAGTTTTTCTTGCTTAAGCATTGAAATATTTTTTTGATGGTAATAATCAACATTAATGCCTCTAAAAATGACCCTTAGTTTTTTTGCTTTCGTTAGGTACTCACTGTAATTTTCATTTATGTGGGTAAAAATAAAATTCGACCCAGCGATTGTTAATTTCGCTCTTAGCATTATGCTGTTATAAAACTTTTTAAGTTTACTTCTAAAATTATAAGTTCCATGAAAAGTTGTCACAAAAACACGGTTTGTTAAGAGACAAGCAAGATAGCAGGACCATGCCGGCGCCCTACTTCTTGCATGAACAATATTAATTTTAAATAGAATTATATATACAACTAGTGCTAAAGCATTAAATATTATTAATAAAGGATTCTTAGAATGAACCGGCAATCTTGTCACCCTAACTTTATTCTTTTTTACAAATTTTAATAATTCCCCTCCTGAAGTAATTATATGAGAGCCACAATCATTTTCAGTTAAAAAATGAGCAATATCGTAACAACCTGTTTCAGCACCACCGTAGCCAAGCTTAGGAATTACTTGTAGAACATTTATTTTAGTAATCATCTAATTTGTAATATAATAGCACTTAAACATTCTTATATGAAAAAATTCAAATATTTACGAATATCTAAAACAAAAAAACTAAGATTTATTGATAATTACTTTAAAAAAAAACTTTATATTGTTTTTTTGCATGGATTTATGTCCAATATTGAGGGAAAAAAACCTCAAACATTTCTTCGATTTGCCAAAAAAAATAAGTTAGGTTTTTTAGCTCTTGAATACTCAGGTCATGGAAAATCATCTGGGAAATTCACTAAAGGAAATATTAGCTCTTGGACAAGAGAAACAAGATTAATAATTAAAAAAATAGTAAAAAAAAATAATTTTATTCTCATAGGTTCTAGTATGGGATCTTGGATTGGTCTTAATCAATTTAAATACTACAAAAAACAAATTAGAGGTTTTATTGGAATAGGTTCTGCTCCAGAATTTCTTACAAGATTAATGTGGAACAAATTTTCAAAAATAATTAAATCAGAGTTAACTATCAAAGGTATAACAACTATAAAAAGCGGAGATTATGAATATCCTATTACTTATCAATTAGTTAGAGACGGAAGAAAAAACAGAGTTTTAAATAAAAAGATAAATTCAAAAATAAGGGTTACAATGATCCATGGGGAAAAAGATGAAGTAGTGCCAGTAAATTTTTCAAGATTAGTACTGTCTATTTTTAAAAATGCAAAGAGGAAGTTAAAAATTATAAGGAACGGAGATCACAGTTTATCTAACCCGCGTCAATTAAAAATAATTGTTAAAGAGTTAAACTATATCATTAAAGATTTTTTCTAAGCCTTCTTTATAAGTTGGATAAGTAAATTGATAATTAAAGAACTCTTTTACTTTTCGATTGTCCACTTTTTTTGAGTCTTTATAAAAGTCCTTCAACATTCCATCCTCCAAAGCATCTAATTCAAGAAATTCCGGGGAACTTAATTTAAGTAGTTTCGAACCATAAGTAGCAACTTCCTCTTGTGAAGCTGGCTTGTCATCTGAAATATTATAGATTTCGCTACTTTTGAATTTTTTCATCGAGTGAAACAAAAGATTTGCAATATCTTCGACATGAACTCTTGAAAAAAAATGATTTTCTTTTTTAACTATTTTGGCCTGACCAGAAATTAATCTTTGTAAAATATTGTTTTGGAGTGAATAAATTCCAGATAATCTGAAAATCTGCAGAGGTAAATTATTTTCATTTGAAAATTTTAACCACTGATTTTCAGCTTTTAATCTTTTGATACCACTACTTGATGTAGGTTTAGCATCACTGTGTTCGTTCACCCATTTGCCATTATGATTTCCGTATACGCTAGTTGCAGATAAGTAGGTGATCCATTTTGTTTTTGTTTTTTTAATTACTTCTCCAAAATTATTTATTACAATATCTTCTTCATTAGTTGGTGGAATTGATACTAATATAAAATCTGCGTCTTGAATTTTTGAATTTATATTTTTGTCTATTTTTTTATCATTAAATTCATAAGTATTAAAATCTAGACCCTCAAATTTTAAATTATCGGTCTTTTTTCTTGAGCTGACATTAAGTTCAATATCTTGATTTTCATTTATAATTTTCTTGATAAAATATCTGGCTACTTGACCAAATCCAAAACAAAAAACTTTTATTTTGCTCATTTAACTTGCCTTTTTAACGCGAGGCTTCAGACTAATTGGATTTTCTAATTTATCTAACATTTCTATAGGGCAAACTTGTTTAAATTTTTTAAGTTCATTATCAAAATTATTTAATATTTTTTGAGCAATTATTGAATTTGTTTCTTTAACAAAAGAGTTTAAGTTAATTTTTAAAAAGTTTTTCCAATGATCTGTTTCAACTTCTTGCCAAATTATTGAAGCTGGATTAGCATAATTTTCGAAAGTATTTTTTTCATCATAAACAAAGGCCATACCGCCTGTCATTCCTGCGCCAAAATTATCTCCTACTTGTCCCAAAATAATAGCAGATCCGCCAGTCATATACTCGCATCCATGAGCTCCACATCCTTCAACAATTGAAAAGCTTCCAGAATTTCTAACCGCAAACCTTTCACCCGCCTGTCCTGATGCAAATAATTTTCCAGAAGTAGCTCCATAAAGAACGGTGTTACCAATAATTGTGTTTTCATTTGAAACTAAAGAACTTTTTGGAGATGGATATACAACAATAGTTCCCCCGGATAATCCCTTGCCAACGTAATCGTTACAATCTCCTTTTACAGTAAGTTTTACTCCTTTAGTGAGAAAAGCACCAAGAGATTGTCCTGCAGAACCCTCTAGTTTTATATGAATCGTATTTTCTTTTAATTTATTGTTACCAAATTTTTTATATACGTGGTGAGATAACCTTGTTCCAACAGATCTCGATGTATTTTCTATCTCGTAATTAAATTTATTTTCTGAGTCTAATTTAATCTTATTTTTTATCTCAGACCAAATCTTCTCATCGAGAGTATCAGGCACTTTATTAATATGTTTATCTTTACAATATCTTAAATTTTCACCTGGGTCTGCCTGCACTAATAACGGATTTAAATCTAAATCATCTAAGTTCGATGCACCTTTATTTACCTGAGTTAATAAATCAGTTCTCCCAATTATTTCATTAATTGACTTAAATCCAAGAGATGCAAGAATTTCTCTTACTTCAGTTGCAGCAAATTTAAATAAATTTACAACTTTTTCTGGAGTACCTGTAAATTTTTCACGCAAAGCCTCGTCTTGACTACAAACTCCAACTGGGCATGTGTTGGAATGACATTGTCTTACCATGATGCATCCCATCGCTACTAAAGATGATGTTCCCATTCCATACTCCTCTGCTCCCATCATTGCAGCCATAACTATATCTCGACCAGTTTTTAATCCTCCATCCGTTCTCAAAGTAACGTTATGTCTTAAATTATTTAATGTTAAAATCTGGTTCGCTTCAGTTAAACCCATCTCCCAAGGTATTCCAGCGTATTTAATGCTAGTTTGCGGGCTCGCACCTGTACCTCCTGAGTGACCTGAAATTAGAATAATATCAGCTTTAGCCTTTGCAACTCCTGCTGCTATCGTTCCGATGCCAGTTGATGCAACTAGTTTTACTCCAACTCTTGCCCCTGGGTTGATTTGTTTCAAATCATAAATTAATTGTGCCAAGTCCTCTATAGAGTAGATATCATGATGTGGCGGTGGCGATATTAAAGTAACGCCTGGAGTCGAATGTCTCAACCTTGCGATCTCCTCAGTAACTTTAAAACCTGGAAGCTGTCCACCCTCACCGGGTTTAGCGCCTTGAGCAATTTTTATTTCTATTTCATTAGCATTATTTAAATAATCAACAGTAACTCCAAATCTTGCAGATGCAATTTGTTTTACTCTTGAGTTTGCGCTATCTCCATTAGGAAGTGTTTTAAACCTTTTAGCATCCTCACCTCCTTCTCCACTGCAAGAGGCGCCTTTAATTCTATTCATTCCCATCGCTAAAGTTTCGTGTGCCTCTGCTGATAAAGCTCCATGAGACATACTTCCGCTTCCAAAGCGTTTGAGTATTTCTTCAATTGGCTCTACTTCATCTATATCTATTGGTTTTCTTGATCTTTTAAATTCTAGCAAATCTCTGATGTTAATTGGTGGTAGGTTATGTATTCCAACGGAATACTTTTTGTATTGTTCGTATGATCCACTACCAACAGCGCTTTGCAATAAGTGAATTAGTTTCCCTTGGTATTGATGATCTTCACCTGTTTTTCTGTATCTATAAAGACCTCCGATTGGAAGCGTATAAACATTTTTTGCTTTAAACTTTTCATGAAGTTCTTTAATTTTTTTCTCAATTCCAATTATACCTATTCCTGAAATTCTTGAAGACATTCCAGGAAAATAATCTGAAACAATTGCTCTACTTAGACCTACTGCTTCAAAATTGCACCCACCTCTATAAGAACTAATTACTGATATTCCCATCTTCGACATAATTTTTAAGAGACCGGCATCAATCGATTTTTTAAATTTACTTACACATGTTTCAAAATCTGATTTACCAAATAATTTCCTCTCAAATCTTTGATAAATGCTATCTATTGCTAAATATGGATTTACTGTTGTAGCGCCTACTCCAATTAAAATAGCAAACGAGTGAGTATCCATTGCATCGGAGCATTCAACGTTTAGAGAACAATAGCCTCGTAAACCATGTTTTACCAAGTGAGAATGGATTGCTCCTACAGTTAGTATACTTGGAATACTTGCCTTTTGATTTGAAATATTCTTATCAGATAATATTAAACAGGTACTTCCTTCCCTTACAGCTGTTTCTGCCTCCTCTCTTATTAACTCAATTCTTTCTTTAAGAGACCTCTCAATATCAAAGGTGCAGTCAATTACTTTTACTTTTTTTGAAAAAAATTTTTTAAATTTTTTAAATTGTGAGTTAGTAAGTATAGGACTATCCAAAACATAAATATTTTCCTCTGTAAGATTATCAAAATCTAAAATGTTGCCTAAATTTCCAAATCTTGTTTTTAGACTCATAACTTTATTTTCTCTTAAAGAGTCTATTGGAGGGTTGGTAACTTGGCTAAAGTTTTGCCTGAAATAATGTGAGACAGGTCTAAAATGACTAGATAAAACTGCAACTGGGGTATCGTCACCCATTGAACCTGATGCTTCTTTACCTTCTTCAGCCATCGGATGAAGGATCAATTCTAGATCCTCAATGCTTAGACCTGACAAGTACTGTCTTTTTCTTAGGTCCTCACTTAAAAAATTAGGCTTTTCATCCTCAGATGAAATTTTTTTCTCTAAATCAATAATTTGTTTATTATATTTTTTATAATCTTTTGCCAAAAGATCTTTTATTTCTTTGTCTTTAAATAATTTACCTTTTTTTAAATCGATCGCAATTATTTGACCGGGACCAAGTTTTCCTTTTTCAATAATCATTTCCTCTGGAATTTTAATCATCCCCGTTTCGGATCCAACAAAAAATAAATCATCAGAGGTGATTGAATATCTAAGAGGTCTTAAACCATTTCTATCAGAAGAGGCCAAAACCCATTTAGCATCAGTTGCGCAAATAGCTGCTGGGCCATCCCACGGTTCTATCGTGCTGTTAAGAAAATTAAATAAGTCTTGGTGATTTTTTGGAACTGTTTTGCTTCTCTTCGACCATGAGTCCGGAATCATCATCAGTTTAATCAACGGGGCTAATTTTCCTGAGTGAGTCAGAAGTTCAAATACGTTGTCAAGTGCCCCCGAGTCTGATGAGCTTCTAATAACTGGCTTTAAATTTTTAACATCTTTAAAAAGCGGGCTTGACATGTCTTGCTCGTGTATCTTCATCCAGTTTATATTTCCTTTAACTGTATTAATTTCACCATTATGTGCCAAGGTTCTAAATGGTTGAGCTAAATCCCAGCTAGGAAAAGTGTTTGTTGAGTATCTTTGGTGAAAAATCGCAAATCTAGATGTTAGTTTCTTGTCATTAAGATCTGGATAAAACTCAGATAACATTTCAGCTAGAAACATACCTTTGTAAACAATAGATCTTGAGCTGAAAGAACAAATGTAGAAGTCTTTTATTTGTTTGTCTCGTGCAACTTTCTCAATTTTTTTTCTTGTTTCAAATAAATCTCTTTCTAGATCATTTGTTTGCAACGACTCATTTTTTTTAA
>CACKWP010000005.1 GCA_902603945.1 uncultured Pelagibacteraceae bacterium | reverse complement strand
TTTATCTTTTCAAAACCTCCTTATGGTAATGATAGGATGTTTTGCTGGAACTATTATTGGAATGCTTCCCGGTTTAGGTCCAATGACAGCTATTGCTTTAATGATACCAATTACTTATGGTTTTGATCCAGCAACAGGTTTAATTTTGATGGCTGGAGTATACTATGGCGCTGTATTTGGTGGCTCAACTTCCTCTATTTTAATTAATGCTCCTGGTGTTCCGGGAACAGTTGCAACATCTTTCGATGGTTATCCAATGGCCCAACAAGGTAAAGCGGGTAAAGCTTTAGCTATCGCCGCATACAGCTCTTTTGCGGGAGGAACTATTTCTGCGATATTTTTATTAATTGCGGCACCAAGTTTGTCAAAAGTAAGTTTATCTTTTAGATCTCCAGACTATTTTGGTTTAATGATTTTAGGACTAACTGCTGTTGCTGCCTTTTCTTCAAAAGGCAATTTTTTAAAAGCAATGATGATGTGCGTATTAGGCTTAATGTTGGCATCTGTAGGTCAAGATACATTGTCTGATATTCCAAGATTTACCTTTAATAATATGAATTTGTCAGATGGTATTAGTTTCGTTTTAGTAGTTATGGCAACCTTTGCAATGAGTGAAGCTTTAACTATTATTATAAAGGGAAATGATCCATCTAAAGCTGCAAAACAAATTTCTTTAACGGACTTAGGATCTATTAAGGTAAGTAAAGAAGAAACTAAACAAATGGCAGTTACTATTCCTCGTTCATCGATTCTAGGATTTATTGTTGGAGTATTACCTGGAGCAGGTGCAACAATAGCATCTTTTTTAGCTTATGGAATGGAGAGAAACTTTGTTAAAAATGAGGAGAAAGAAAAGTTTGGGAAAGGAAGTGTACAAGGATTATCAGCACCAGAAACTGCCAATAATGCTGCCTGCTCTGGATCTTTTGTACCGTTACTTACTTTAGGCATACCCGGCAGTGGAACTACAGCAGTAATGCTTGGTGCTTTATTAGGCTTTGGTATTCAACCAGGGCCAAGATTGTATGAGACAAATCCAGATATATTTTGGTCAGTTATAATGTCGATGTATATTGGAATGGTGGTTCTTTTAATATTAAATCTTCCACTTATCCCTTACATTGCAAGAATACTCGCAGTGCCGAGAACATTTTTAATACCAATGATTTTATTTTTTTCTGTAACTGGTATCTATTTAATGTCATTTAACAATTTTGATATTTTTTTAATGATTGGGATAGCGGTAGTTGCAACTATCTTAAGACTTTATGATTTCCCTATGCCGCCTCTAATTTTAGCTTTTGTCTTAGGAGGCTTGATGGAGGAAAACTTGAGGAGATCTCTTCTAATTAGCGATGGGTCGTGGGCTTTTCTTTGGGATAGGCCGCTCACATTATGCATAATGATCACGATTCTATTAATTGTGTTTTGGCAGATTTATAATAGCTTTAAGCTTTCAAAAAAATGAGCTTGTTGTAAAAATACAACAAAAAAAGTCAATAAAATCAATATTTTTCGATAAATTATGACAATTTTTAGATTGACCCTTAGGTCTATTATGGTATTTGTGCTTTAACGTTAATTTATAAATTAAGGTACACAATGAAAAAAACAATTTTTGTATTAATGATAAGCATGCTGACTTTTGTCGGTAAAGCTTATGCAGATATATCTTTCGGTGTTTCTGCTGCATTAACTCAAATTGATGCGTCTGGTACTGAGACAGAAGGTACAGAGTCTACTGCTGGTGAAGCGGACAACTTAGTTGTAATCCCTTCACTATTCGTAGAATATGCATATTCAGATACAATTTCAGTTGGTTTAGATTACATCCCATTAAGTGCTGATGTAAGCAAATCAACAAAGAAAAGAACTGATGTTGAATCTTCTGTAAGTGGTACGACAACAACAACTTCTACTAGTAGAACTAACGAAGCTCAAGCAGAATTAAACAATCACGTAACATTATATTCAAACTATATGTTATCTGACACTATGTTTTTAAAAGCTGGTGTTGCTTTCGTAGAACTAGACACTAATGAGTCATTAGGAACTGGATCAAAGTACGGATCTGATGATATCTACGGTGCTGTAGTTGGAATAGGTGCTAAAAACGATAATATTAGAGTTGAGTTACTTTACACTGACTATGAAGATATTTCATTAACATCTTCAGTAGCTAGAACAGGAGTAACGACTAATAATAAAATCGAAGCAGACCTAGATACACTTCAGTTTAAATTATCATACGCGTTTTAATTTAAGTTAAAGAAAAATTTAAACCCACTATATTAATTATAGTGGGTTTTTTTTTATAATCTGACGTATTTTTTTTCTCTATCCACTGACCACTCTTTAGTGCCATTTACAACAATGAAAAAGAAACCACCTGCTAATCCAAGATTTTTAAGAAAACTAATCGTCTGCATTTGGTCGACAAAATCATAATGGAATATAAACGCAGTTGCTATACAAAAGATAGCAAGTAGTCCTGCTGATATTCTTGCTTGATATCCGATTATTACAAATAATGGTAAAATTATCTCGATAGCTATTGTTGGATATAATAGAAATCCAGGCATTCCAAACCCCTCCATCCAGCTCATAGTCCCATCAATACTAAATATTTTATCGTAAGCTGAGATAAGAAATAGTGCTGAGATTAGAATTCTTCCAACAAGGTCTAATAAGTTTGCCATACGAATTTGTACTTGATTGAAACCTTTGAGTCAAAAATAGAAGAGATTAATTTAGGCTTTTTTAGAAACAATTTTCAATATCACCGGGACAGTAAATAAGATCATTAATAATCTTATTATATGGTGAAACGAGACAAATTCAGGATCAAGATCAAAAAATATAGCAATAACTGCCACCTCATAGATTCCTCCAGGACAATACGAAAGGAGTAAAGTAAAAAAGTTTTTATTAATCACTAAACTTGCTACCACCGCTGCAACAACTCCTAGTACTACAAGTAAGAATGTAGCAACAAAACTATGTAAAGCATTTCTTCCAATTTCACCAAAAGTCTTATCAGCAAATCTGCATCCTACCGACGATCCTAAAATCAACAAACAATAATCAATGATATCTGGAGAAACTTCATAACTCGCTACTTCTGTAATTTGAAGAAATCCACTAGCAACTAACGTCCCAGTTAATAAAGCTGCCGGTACTTTTACTTTTTCAAAAATCAAAACTAAGAAGATTGAAGATACTACTAAAATTAACAATTGAGATAAATTTTGATTAGCCGCTAAGTCTTGAGTAATTTTTATATTTTCTACACTATAAAAACTATTAACAATAAAAGGAAAAACAGTAATGATTATAATTAGTCTAATTAAATGAGAAGTTGCTACTTGACTTAAATCACTCTTTTCATCTTCAGCTAAAATCATTAATGGCCCTAACGCACCTGGAGCTGCCGAAAAAATAGATGTTTTTTTCTCATATTTAGAAAACTTTTCTAAATATTTTGAAACAATTAGAACACTTAAAATTATATAAATTAACATAATAAAAGAAGTCCAAATCCAATCTTGCATTTGACTGAATAAATCTTTGTCTATGTAGTTACCAATATAAAGACCAAGAATTATTAATATAGAAGATAATACCAATCTCGGCATTTTAGTTTTAAGACCCATTAATGAAGCCAAAGAAGTTATTAGCATTGGTCCCAAGAACCAAGCTAAAGGAATATTAAAATATTCAGCTATTATTGCACTTGGTATTGATATTATGATGACAGATATAAACGGTATTGAAAATATCTGTTTAAAATTTTCTTTATTAAAAGGAATAGCTTGGTTATTCTGCATCATTCATGATTTTAGGATTTATTGGAACTGGTAAAATTTCATCATCAATTATTTTTGGTATTTTTAAATCAAAGCTAAAAATTAAGAGAATTTATATATCTTCAAGAAATAGAAACATAGCTAAAAAACTATCTAAAAGTTACGGAAAAATAAAAATATTGAACAATAATCAAGATATAATAGATAAATCCTCAGTAGTACTATTGGGTGTAACGCCAAATGTTGGTTATAAAATATTACCTAAATTAAAATTTTCAAAAAATAAAAAAATAATAAGTCTTATTTCAACAATTAATTTGGATAAACTTAAAAAAATTACAAAGAGCAAGAATATTGTAAGAGCTATACCTTTACCTCCAATTGAAATTAAAAAAGGACCAGTTATTGTTTGCCCGCCAAGTAAATTTGCTAAGAATATTTTTAAACATGTAGGGCAAGTTCTAGAAGTGAGAAATGAAAAACTAAGCTATAAGTTTTGGTCTACTGCCTCTTTAATGGCAACATATTATGAGATACTTTATACAAGCTCTAAATGGTTAAGTAAAAAGGGTATAAACAAAAAACTAGCAGATACATATGTAGCTGAATTATTTTTGTCCTTAAGCCAGGATGCTCTAAATAAATCATCTCAAGGATTTAAAAAACTAGTAGCGGACTCACAGACACCAAAAGGCCTAAATATGCAGGTTCTTAATGAATTGAAAAAAGGAAAATTCTTTACTAAGTTCACCAAAGCTCTTGAAAATGTAAATAAAAGAGTAAGTAAATAAATCATGGAATATTTTATACAACAATTAGTAAACGGGATTACTTTAGGTTCAATCTACGGACTTATCGCGATAGGTTACACCATGGTTTATGGAATTATTGGAATGATTAATTTTGCACATGGTGATATTTTTATGATAGGAGCTTTTGTTGCTTTAATTTCATTTATTATTTTTGGTTTAACTGGAGTAGCATTACCAATTATTTTACTTTTAGTTTTATTAATAGCTATGCTTTTCACGGCTTGCTATGGATGGACAGTTGAGAAATTAGCTTACAAACCATTAAGAGGATCTTTCAGATTAGCTCCACTTATTTCTGCATTAGGTATGTCAATCGTTTTACAAAATTACGTTCAAGTAGCTCAAGGGGCTAGAGTAAAGCCTATGCAGCCTATGATTAGCGGTGGTTTAGAATTTTTTAAGAATTCTGATTTTATTGTTACAGTTAGTTATCTTCAAATTTTTATCGTTATCTTAACAATAATTTTAATGGGTATTTTTACTTATCTTATTACAAAAACAGATTTAGGTAGAGCTCAAAGAGCTTGTGAACAAGATAGAACAATGACTGCATTGTTAGGAATAAATGTAGACAGAACAATATCAATTACGTTTATTATTGGTTCCTCATTAGCATCAGTAGCTGGAATGATGTTTGTCCTTTATTACGGTGTAATTGATTTTTACATTGGGTTCTTAGCTGGAATAAAAGCTTTTACTGCAGCAGTGTTAGGAGGAATTGGATCATTGCCTGGAGCAATGTTAGGTGGCTTATTAATCGGACTTATAGAAACCTTCTGGGCTGGATATGTTTCACTTGAATATAAAGATGTTGCAGCTTTTAGTGTATTAATTGTAGTTTTAATTTTCTTTCCAACTGGATTTCTTGGAAAACCTGATATCGAGAAAGTTTAATGGAAAAGAAAGATATCATTCAATCATTTAAAGATAGTTTATTCACAGGTTTAATTGCTTTAGCTTTGTTCGGCCCGATAGTTGGTCTCAGAACTGCATCTAAAGGAGAAGGTTTATATATTACTCCTCAATGGGGCATAGTTTTTTTATTAGTTGGACTTTGTATTTTAGGACGATTTTTAATAAATTTAAATTCCGCAAGAAAAAATGAAATTACTTTTTTTTCAAAGTTCACATCTAAGTTCTCAGCGATAACTGAAGATAAAGCAAAACACTTTGCTATTACTGCAATTTTATTTGCTGTTGTGTTTCCGTTTCTACCTTTTACCGACAGATACTTTATGGATGTTGCTATAATGATTTTAACCTACATCATGCTTGGTTGGGGTTTAAATATTGTAGTTGGTTTAGCAGGTCTTCTCGATTTAGGTTATGTGGCTTTCTATGCAGTTGGTGCATATTCTTATGCTTTGATCGCAACAACTTTTGGTTGGTCCTTTTGGATTTGTTTACCTTTGGCAGGATTATTTGCAGCTTTTTTTGGAATCTTACTTGGCTTTCCTGTTTTACGATTAAGAGGAGATTATCTTGCCATTGTTACTTTAGGTTTTGGAGAAATTATAAGAATTATTTTAATCAATTGGTATGAAGTAACTAATGGACCTGATGGTATTACTGGAATACCACGACCATCTTTTTTTGGATTACCTTTTAAAAGATCTCCTGATGAAGGGGAAACAAGTTTTCATTTGTTTTTCAATCTTGAATATTCAACAATGCACCGAATAATATTTCTATACTATTTAATTTTAGTATTAGCCTTAATTACAAATTACTTTACGCTGAAGATAAGAAAACTTCCTGTTGGTAGAGCCTGGGAGGCTTTAAGAGAAGATGAGATCGCTTGCAAATCTTTAGGTGTAAATCCTACAAATACAAAATTAACTGCTTTTGCAATTGGTGCTATGTTTGGCGGTTTTGCAGGTTCTTTTTTTGCAACACGACAAGCATTTATAAGCCCAGAAAGTTTTACATTTATTGAGTCAGCTATCATTGTTGCAATTGTTGTATTAGGCGGTATGGGTTCACAAACTGGAGTAGTTCTCGCATCAATTTTCTTAATAGGAATTACAGAAATGTTTAGAGATTTAGAACAATATAGGATGATCGCTTTTGGTGGAGCGATGGTTTTAATTATGGTGTTTAAACCAAAAGGAATTTTAGCAAATAGGAAGCCAACTATTCTTATGCATGGAGACAAGAAATGAGCAACTTATTATCAGTAGAAAATTTAACAATGAAGTTTGGTGGTTTGACTGCAATTGATGATTTAAGTTTTGATGCAAAGAATAACCAAATAACTTCTATCATTGGACCTAACGGAGCAGGAAAGACTACTGTATTTAATTGTCTAACAGGATTTTATAAACCTACTAATGGTCAAATGTTTTTACATAAAGAGGATAGCAAAATTTCATTAAGAAAATATACAGACTTTAAAATTGCTTATGTAGCAAAGGTAGCTAGAACTTTTCAAAATATTAGACTGTTCCCAGCAATGTCAGTTCTTGAGAATTTGTTAGTTGCTCAGCATAATGAATTAATGGTTGCTTCTGGTTATTCTTTGTATGGCTTACTTAACCTTAAATCTTACAGAGATAAAGAACAGTTGGCCGTTGATAAAGCAAAATACTGGTTAGATATTATTGGTTTAACACACCGAGCTGATGATAATGCAGGAGACCTACCTTATGGGGATCAAAGAAAATTAGAAATTGTTCGTGCAATGTGTATTGAACCAAGGTTATTGTGTTTAGATGAACCAGCCGCAGGATTAAATCCAAAAGAGTCTGCTGAATTAAATAAACTATTAAAATTCATTAAAACCGAGAAACAAACAGGAATTTTATTAATTGAACATGACATGAGTGTAGTGATGGGAATTTCTGATCATGTTGTTGTTTTAAACTATGGTAAGAAAATATTTGAAGGAACAGCTAATCAAACTAAAAATAGCAAAGAAGTTATTGAGGCTTATCTTGGAGTTGATGAATAATGCTTAAAATTTCTAATGTTGAAACTTTTTACGGAAAAATCCAAGCTCTTAGAGGTGTAGATCTTGATGTGAATGATGGTGAAATTGTTTCTTTAATTGGATCTAACGGAGCGGGTAAATCAACTTTGCTAATGACTATTAGTGGCGTGAATAAAGCTAAAAGAGGAAATATAGTTTTTAACGGTGAGAATATTGAAAACAAACAGCCCCATAAAATTGTTGATTTGGGTATTTGCCAAGTACCAGAAGGCAGAAGAATTTTTTCAAGATTAACTGTAGAAGAAAATTTAAGATTAGGTGCTCATGCCAACGAAAAAGGAAAGTATTTTGAAAATGATATTAAGGAAGTTTATGATTTATTTCCTGTATTGAGTGATAGAAAAACGCAAAGAGGGGGAACACTTTCTGGAGGAGAACAGCAAATGTTAGCAATTGGAAGAGCTTTAATGAGTAAACCCAAAGTACTTTTATTAGATGAACCTTCACTTGGAATAGCACCTAAATTAGTTAATCAAATATTTGTTTCAATAAAAAATATTAATAAGGAAAAAAATGTAACTATTTTTTTAGTTGAGCAAAATGCCAAAAAAGCTTTAGAGCTTGCTGACAGAGCATATGTTTTAGTAAATGGCAAAGTGACCATTAAGGGTTCAGGTCAAGAGTTGCTCAAAAATAAAGATATACAAGCCGCTTATCTCGAAGGTGGGGCAAAAAATTAACTTTTTTTCATATTTACAAGATTGTAATTAAGGTGTTCAATATCAATAATTAATTAATTAACAACAAAGGGAAATAATATGTTAAGAACGTTCAATAAACTTCTTTCATTAATTGCCGGAACATTAATGCTTGCAACAGTATCAGCTAAAGCTGACGTTGTTGTTGCTTCTGCTGGACCTATGTCAGGCCAGTATGCTTCTTTTGGTGCTCAGTTAAAAGCTGGTGCTGAAATGTGGTTAAAGCACGTTAATAAAAAAGGTGGAATTAATGGTGAGAAAGTTAAATTAGAAATCGGAGACGATGCTTGCGATCCTAAACAAGCTGTTGCTGTAGCCAACAAATTTGCTGGTCAAGGTGTAGCTTATGTTGCAGGTCACTTCTGCTCTGGTTCTTCAATTCCAGCTTCAGCGGTATACAATGAAGAAGGAATTATACAAGTTTCACCAGCTTCAACAAATCCAGCGTTAACGGATAAAGGTGGAAAATATACTTTTAGAGTTTGTGGTAGAGATGATCAGCAAGGTGAAGTTGCTGGTAAATTCTTAGCTGACAACTACAAAGGTAAAAAAGTAGCTATACTTCATGACAAAACTGCTTACGGAAAAGGTTTAGCAGACGCTACAAGAAAGAACATGAAGAAAGCTGGCCTTAAAGAAGCTATGTACGAAGCTTATACAGCAGGTGAAAAAGATTACTCTGCTTTAGTTTCAAAACTAAAATCTAATAACATCGATGCAGTTTATCTTGGTGGTTACCACACAGAAGGTGGTTTGATCGTAAGACAAATGAGAGACCAAGGTATGTCTACTAAGTTAATTAGTGGAGATGCATTAGTAACAGCTGAATATTGGGATATTACAGGTGATGCAGGTGAAGGTACGTTAATGACTTTCTCTCCAGATCCAAGAAATAATCCTGCAGCTGCAGATGTTGTAAAAGAATTTAAAGCTGCTGGTATTGAGCCAGAAGGCTATGTTCTTTACTCATATGCTGCGTTACAAGTATTTGAACAAGCTGCTAACCAAGCTGGAACAAATGATCCTGCTAAAGTTCTTAAAGTAATGAGAAAAGGTAAGTTTGATACTGTAATTGGTTCATTAAGCTTTGATAAAAAAGGTGACGTGAGCTTACCAGGTTACGTATTTTATGAGTGGAGCAAAGGTAATTACAAAGAACTGTAATTCAATTGCTTAACTAATTTAAAAGGGGGCTTAGGCCCCCTTTTTTATTTATAGAAAGGAATTTATGGAAATAACTTATGATGATTTTAAAAAAGTGCAGATTAAAGTTGGTACTGTCTTAGAAGTAAAAGTGAATGAAAAAGCAAGAAAACCTTCATTAGTAGTTAAGGTAGATTTTGGAAAAGAAATAGGTATTAAGCAATCCTCAGCTCAGATTACTCACTATTACACCCCAGAAAATTTAGTTGGCAAACAAGTTATTGGAGTTTGTAATTTTCCGACAAAGAATATAGCTGGTGTTGTATCAGAAATATTAGTGCTTGGAGCTATAGAAAAAGACGGAAAAGTTGTCCTAGTGCACCCGTCTCAGAAAACTGATAATGGTTTAGATATTGCATAATGAGTTCTGAAACATTTACTTGGAGTTGTAAACACACTTGGTCTAGGAGTGCCAAAAATACATTTTGGTGTTTACTTGGTTGTTCTATTGGTGATTTTGGAACTATTTTATTTTTTCAATTAACTAAAATTCCCTTTCCTGTTTTAGCAATAATGGTTCTAGCGATAATCAACGGAATTATTACTAGTATAATTTTAGAAACGATTATCTTATTAAGACAAAATTTTTCTTTAAAATTAGCTTTTAAAACAGCTGTTGGAATGAGTTTAATCTCAATGGTAAGTATGGAAATTGCAATGAACGCTACTGATTATTTTTTAACAGGAGGAGCTATTTTAACTTGGTGGGTTGTGCCGATAATGTTAGCTGTTGGTTTTGTCACGCCTTGGCCATATAATTATTGGAGACTTAAAAAATTCAACGAAGCTTGCCATTAAGTAATTTTGTTTAAGATTTTATCCTTAAAAATAAAATGATGAACAATTACCGCAAGTATATGCAGACTTACGAGTGCTAATAATAAGTAATTAGCGTAAATATGAACTTCATAATAAGCATCAGCTAAAACAAAATTATCTTTCTCAAATCCATATTTAAAAAATATAAAATTAAGTGTTTCTCCCATATAAAGTTTCTTAAGAATTCCAGAGATAGTTATAGTAAAAATACTTAAATAAAGTAAGAAATGATTAGCCTTTCCAATAAAGACTTGTCCTTTAAAAAAACTTTTAGTTTCAGATGGACTTGAGTTAAAAAATTTCCAAATTAGTCTAAACAAAGTAAGATAAAAAACAGTTATCCCAACTAGGATATGTATATTTTCAAGTTCAATTCTTTCATCAGAAAATTCAAGCCCTACTAAATAAAATCCGAAAGGAACTTGGGCTATTAAGACAATAAATGTAACCCAGTGGAACAATATGGCCAATAGCCCATATTTATTTTGACTGTTAAAAAATCTCATTATTAATTATAATTAGACATGTTATTTAAAAACACCATATCTAAATTCATTGTTTTTACAGTAGTATTATTCTTTGTTTTTAGTATCTTTAATTTTGTCACAGATAAAAAAGATGCTCTAGCCAATATTAACACCAAACAAGTCGTTGAAGTTTTTAAAACTCCTTCGTGCGGATGTTGTTATGGTTATGTTTTATTTTTAGAGGAAAAAAAATTTAAAGTTAAACAAACAGATATGAGAAGCCTTCATACAATAAAACAAAAATATAATATCCCAGTCGAAATGCAGTCTTGCCATACTACTATTATGGGTAAATACTTTATTGAAGGACATGTCCCTTTTGAAGCGGTTGAAAAATTATTAAAAGAGCAACCTGATATTGATGGTATAGCTTTGCCCGGAATGCCGATTGGCACACCAGGAATGCCAGGTGATAAAGACGAACCCTATGTTATTTATCAACTTAAAGATGGGAAATCTTCAGTATTCATGACAATATAAATCTTATGAAACAAAAAATAAAAATAATACAAACAATTATTTTTATTTTTTCCATTAGCTTTCCCTTTTCTGCAAACGCTATGACTGTAGAAGAAATCATAAAAGGTAGAAAAGCAATGTTTAGCGAAAATTATCAAAACGCAAAAAAAATATCTATATTACTTAAGTCTAAAAGAATTGAAGAGGCTAAACCTTTAATGAAAAAAATTTCAGATAATTATATAAAATTATTAGATTATTTTCCTGAAAATGCAAAAGAGGGGTTTAAAACAGGGGCACTACCGAGCATTTGGGAAAATAAAGATGAATTCAATGCTTTAATGAAAAAAGCCTCAGATGATATGATTAAACTTGCAAAAGCTATTGATACTGCAGAAGACCTTAGAGCAGTACAAAAAGAACTGATGTGGAGTAACTGCACAGCCTGTCATAGTAGATTTAGAGCGCCTCATTAAATTTAAATGCAACTTCTTCCATTAATATTATTTGGTATTGCGACCGCGTTTTCTCCTGGTCCAAATAACATTATGACATCTTATACAGCTTTTAATTTTGGCTTTAGAAAAGCAATTCCTACGATGCTTGGAGTTATTATTGGATGGACGCTTTTAATTATTCTTTTGCAACTTACTTCCGGGGCTATTTTTCAAAAGTATGCATTTATTCAAACCACAATTAAAATATTAGGATCAGTTTATCTATTGTATATGGCTTATAAATTATCCTTCGCAGGACAATCAAGAGATAAAAAAATTGATCCAAAACCAGTGACTTTTTTAAATACTTTTTGGTTTCAATTTGTAAATCCTAAAAGCATTATCGTTGGCTTAACTTCAATTTCATTATTTATTGACACGCAAAACAATTATTTAAGAGACTCGATTGTTTTAACATTTGTGTGGTTTTTAATGGCTGTTGGAAGCCAAACAACTTGGTGTTTAATGGGAAAATACATGAGAAAATTCGCCACAAGTGATAAATTTATAAAGAATTTTAATTATACAATGTCTTTTTTACTTATCGTTTGCGTAATTTTGTTCTATGTATAGCGCATGAAATTTAATAGTAAAAATTCCTTTAAATCACTAGATAATATTTCATCATCCGGAGAAGAATATAAAATTTTCAATTTAAAAAAAGCTGAAAAGAATGGATTAGAAGGAATTTCAAAACTACCAAAATCCCTGAAAGTTTTATTGGAAAATTTACTAAGATATGAGGATAACTTAACAGTAGACAAGAAGCAGATCTTGGCAATTAAAGATTGGCTTAAAAACAAAAAATCAAATACAGAAATAGCTTACAGACCTGCGCGTACTTTATTACAGGATTATACAGGAATTCCTGCAATTGCAGACCTTGCAGCAATGAGAGATGCTGTAAAAGATAAAAATAAAAATCCAGATAAAATTAATCCATTATCTACAGTAGATTTGGTTATAGATCATTCAGTTATGGTCGATGAATATGCTTCAGGAAAATCATTTAATCAAAATGTTGAAAGAGAATTTTCAAGAAACGGTGAAAGATATTCTTTTTTAAAGTGGGGACAAAAAGCATTTGATAATTTTAGAGTTGTACCTCCTGGAACAGGAATTTGTCACCAAGTGAATTTAGAATATTTATCAAAAGTTGTTTGGTCATCAAAAAGTGGAAGTGATTTATATGCTTATCCAGATACATTGGTTGGAACCGATAGTCATACAACAATGGTGAATGGTTTATCAGTTTTAGGTTGGGGTGTTGGTGGAATAGAAGCAGAAGCTGCAATGTTAGGTCAGCCTATTTCAATGTTAATTCCAGAAGTCGTTGGTGTTGAACTTAAAGGAAAATTAAAAGAAGGAACAACTGCAACAGACCTAGTATTAGTCATTGTTGAAATGCTAAGAAAAAAAGGTGTGGTCGGAAAATTTGTGGAATTTTATGGTGAAGGTTTAAAAAATTTAACTTTAGCTGATAGGGCAACTATTGCAAACATGGCTCCTGAATACGGAGCTACATGTGGTTTCTTCCCAGTTGATGATGAAACTCTAAAATATTTAAAATTATCTGGTAGAGACCAAAAAACAATAGATTTAGTCGAGAAATATTCAAAAGAACAAGGACTTTGGGCAAGCAATGATGTTGTGTTTACTGATACTCTTTCATTAGATGTTAGTAGTGTAGTGACAAGCATTTCTGGACCTAAAAGACCACAGGATAAAGTTTTACTAACCGAGGCTTCAACTGCTTTTGCAAAAGTTTATAAAGAAAATACAAAAAGAGATAAGGTTATCGAAGCTAAAGTTGAAGGTGCTGACTTTAATGTTAAAGATGGCGATATAGTAATTGCAGCAATAACATCTTGCACAAATACCTCTAACCCAAGTGTAATGATTGGCGCAGGTCTTTTAGCGAAGAAAGCTCATGAAATAGGACTAAAAGTTAAACCATGGGTAAAAACCTCTTTAGCTCCTGGTTCGCAAGTTGTTACTGATTATTTAGAAAAAGCAGGTTTAAATAAATATTTAGATGAACTTGGTTTTAATTTAGTAGGCTATGGCTGCACTACTTGTATTGGTAACTCCGGACCTTTAAATCAAAATATATCAGATGCTATTAATAAAAATGATCTTTACGCCGTTTCAGTTTTATCTGGAAATAGAAACTTTGAAGGAAGAATTAATCCAGATGTAAAAGCTAATTACTTAGCCTCACCTCCACTTGTTGTTGCTTATGCTTTAGCAGGTAACATGAATTTTGATATGTATAAGTCTGCACTTGGAAAAGATAGAGATGGTAAAGATGTTTTCTTAAAAGATATTTGGCCGACTAATAAAGAGATTGAAGATTTAATGTTAAGCTCTTTAAATGCAGATATGTTTAAGCAAAGATATTCAAATGTTTCAGAAGGACCTAAAGAATGGCAAGCTATTAACACAACAGATAGTGATATTTATAATTGGGAAGCAAATTCTACATACGTAAAAAGACCACCATTCTTTGATGATTTACCCGATAAACCAGAGGGATTTAAGCCAATTAATGATGCTAGGATTCTTTTACTATTAGCTGACTCAGTAACAACAGATCATATTTCACCAGCAGGAAGTATTAAAAAAGAAAGTCCAACAGGTGATTATTTTATGAAGCACCAAATACAACAAAAAGATTTTAATTCATATGGTGCAAGAAGGGGAAATCATGAAGTAATGATGAGAGGAACATTTGGAAATATAAAAATTAGAAATGAAATGGCTCCCGGCACTGAAGGTGGATTTACAACGTTACAGCCAGATGGAAAAGTAATGAGCGTTTACGAAGCTGCAATGAAATACAAAAAAAGAAATAATGATTTAGTTGTAATCGCCGGTAAAGAATACGGAACAGGTTCATCTAGAGATTGGGCAGCAAAAGGAACTAAACTTTTAGGAATTAAAGCTGTTTTAGCAGAGAGTTTTGAGAGAATTCATAGATCGAATTTAATAGGAATGGGTGTTTTACCTCTTCAATTCAAAGAAGGTTTTGATCGAAAGAAACTAAATATCACTGGTGCAGAATTAGTTTCAGTTATTGATATTGATAAAGGCGTAAAGCCAAGACAAGAGATAACTTGTGAGATTAAATATCAAGACGGAACTAGTAAAAAAATTCAAATGCTTTGTAGAATTGATACCGCTAATGAAGTTGAGTACTATAAAAATGGAGGAATTTTGCAGTATGTTTTAAGAAACATGCTTGCCAATTAAATGAGAGATATAAGAGTAAAAGTTCATCCATCGAAATCAAATCTAAAAAAAGAAGATCAATTAGCCTGGAAAATAGCAGAGATAGCATCAGATAAAGCAAAAATAGATAAACGTGCAATTGATATGGTTATCAATAGAATAATTGATAATGCATCAGTTGCTATCGCTTCGTTTAATAGAGCACCTGTTATTTCAGCGAGAGCAATGGCTTTAGCTCACTTTAGAAAATCAGGAGCAACTGTCTTTGGTTTAAATCCAAAAATTAAAGTGGATTGCGAATGGGCCGCATGGGCTAACGGAACTGCTGTAAGAGAATTAGATTATCACGATACTTTTTTAGCAGCAGATTATAGTCACCCAGGTGACAATATTCCTGCCATACTAGCAGTAGCACAACAAAAAGGTTGCAATGGTAAAGATTTAATTAAAGGAATACTTACAGGTTACGAAGTGCAAGTAAACTTAGTAAAAGGTATTTGCTTACATGAACATAAAATTGATCATATAGCACATCTAGGTCCAAGTGTTGCAGCTGGTTTAGGAAGTTTATTAAATTTAAAAACAGATGTGATTTATCAATCTGTCCAACAAGCATTACATATTACAGTCTCAACAAGACAATCTAGAAAAGGAGAAATCTCTAGCTGGAAAGCATTTGCACCAGCTCATGCCGGTAAGCTTGCAGTAGAGGCAGTAGATAGATGTATGAGAGGTGAGGGTGCACCATCACCGATTTACGAGGGAGAAGATAGTGTTATCGCCTATGTTTTGTCAGGACCAGATAAAGAATATGTAGTCCCATTACCAGATATTAATGAGCCTAAAAGAGCAATTCTAGAAACTTATACTAAAGAGCATTCAGCAGAATACCAATCTCAAGCTTTAATTGATCTAGCGAGAAGCTTACATAAAAAGATTTCTAGTGTTAGTGACATCGATAATATTGTAATTGAAACAAGTCATCATACTCACTACGTGATCGGTACTGGAGCAAACGATCCTCAAAAAATGGATCCAAATGCAAGTAGGGAAACCTTAGATCATTCCATAATGTATATTTTTGCAGTAGCCCTTGAAGATGGAGTATGGCATCATGTGAAATCCTATACGCCACAAAGGGCGCAAAGAAAAAGCACAGTTGAACTTTGGCAAAAAATTTCAACAAGAGAAGACGCAAGATGGACAGAAAAATACCACGATCCTAATCCTGAAAATAAATGTTTTGGTGGAAAAGTAATTATAACAATGAAAGACGGATCTACAATTTCAGAGGAAATAAATGTTGCTGACGCTCATCCAGCAGGCAAAAGACCTTTCACACGAAAAGAGTATATTAATAAATTTAAAACTTTAACTGATGGGATCATCTCTAAAAAAGAGTCAGATCGATTTTTAAAATGTGTGCAAAATCTTCCTAAATTAAAAGCTAAAGATTTAGTGGGTTTAAACGTAGAGGTAAAAAGTTCAATAAAAGACAAATCTAAAAGCAGTAAAGGTATTTTCTAATTATTTTATTTTTCTAGCAAGATCGTTGGCGCTTAACCATGCGTTTTCAACTTTTGGTCCATTAAACCAATCTCCACAAACACCTAAATTAATTTTTTTATCCCAAATACTAAGGTAAGGTGTTTTTTCATAATTATATGAATATTTCCAACCATGAATTTTTTTAAAGATAATTTTATTTTTTTTAAATCCTGTTAACTTTATAAAGCGTGAAATCAGCTGATTCATAATTGATTTATCAGTTTTATATTTGTTAATAGTTTTTTTTGACCAATTAAGCGAAGCCTGAATAGTCCATAAATTTATATTTGATTTAAATCTTTTTTTACTATTTTCATTAGCAGCCCACGCCAAAATATCGTCATTAAATTTTATTGAACTAATAGGAAGGTTTTTTTGATTTTTAAAAGCTATCATAACTGTAATATTAGGTTGCATTTGAACTTTAAGTTTTAATATTTTTTTATTTAAATATTGTTTTGCTAACTTTTTTAATTGAGGAAAAGGGCAAGTAATTATTAACGATTTAAATTGATGTTTAGATTTATTTTGCATAGTAATTTCCCAAAAATATTTTTTAAAGTAAATTTTTTCAATTGGTGAGGCAAATGACTGTTTGATATTTTTTAAATTATATTTAACTAAATCATTATTAGCTCTTCTACCAATATATTTCGACGAAAAACTTTTTTTCTCAAATGTAAAGTCTAAGTGATTACTATCCCAATTTTTTAATACTTTTTTTCTATAAAGCTTATTTATGTATTTCGTAAAAAGTGTTGATTTTGGAGATATATACTGAACACCATGATCAAAGCTTAAATTATGTTTAAATTTTTTATTTGATGATCTCCCCCCTGGACCTCTAGCCTTATCAAAGACATGAACTGAGTATTTTTTAGATAAAAGATTTGCTATTGTAGAGCCAGCAATTCCTGACCCTATAATACAAAAGTCCAACATTATAAGAATAAAAATTTATACTTTTCGTTTATTGAAAGAACTTCATAACTTACAAGCCCGCCAATTATTAATTGAATTGAAATTATTAAAATTACAAATAAGCCAAGATAACCCAGCCACATATGTTTTTTTATGTAATCAGCAAAATAACTCGCAAGAGTAGCAATTAAAAATACTGATAACAATAATCCTATTACCATCAAATGAAAATTACCTTTCGATGCAGCTACCACAGCGATAGTATTATCAAAACTTAAAGTAAGATCTGCAATTAGTACCTGATAAACCCCCATGCTAAAACTTTTAGTTTCATTTGATTTTAATTGAGGAGTTTTGATTTTGTTTTTTCCAAAAAAATCTTGTCTTAAATTATTAATTACCCATAAAAGTAAAACTCCTCCAAGAATTTTAATCCAAGCAAATTCAAACAAATAATTTGCTCCTGAAGCAAAAATTATTCTAAACAAGAATGCAGCAGCTACACCCCAAGCTATAATTTTTCTTCTATTTTCTGTTGCAAAACCTGCAGCAATCAAACCTATAATGATCGCGTTATCGGCAGCCATTACTATATCTATGAGGATAATTTGTATTGAGATTATTACTTGCTCTAACATTGATAGAATCAATGTATATAAGGTTCTTAGGATATATTAAAGAATAAAAATGGATCTATTAAAAAGCCCATCAAAATTTTCAAAAAAACATTTAATTTTGTTGTCCATACCGGTTTTTTTTTCAAACCTAGCTATCCCCTTGGTTGGAGTAGTTGATACTGGCTTGATGGGAAATCTTGGAGAAACGAAATACTTAGCAGCTACAAGCATCGCTACATCAGTAATGACAATGATAATTTGGAGCTTTGGTTTTTTAAGAATGGGAACGGTAGGTATTGTTTCTCAAGCTCTTGGAAGAGGAGACTATAGAGAAATAGTAAAAACATTATTAAGAAACTTTATAATTGCAATTATAATTGCCTTTTTAATAATTGTTTTTAAACCTTTAATATATTTTTTAATACAAAACTTTTTTAAAACGTCAGTTGAAACACAAAATTTAATAAATACTTATTTAAATGTAAGAGTTTTTTCAGTTCCGGCTGAGTTATCTATTTATATTCTAGTTGGTTTTTATCTTGGAATACAAAAGACTAAAATTTCTAGTTTGCTAATAGTAGTTTTGTCCATTTTGAATATTGTGTTTAGTTCTGTATTTGTTTTATCTTATGATTTAAATATTTTTGGCGTCGCCTTAGGGACATTATTTGCTAGTTATATAAGTTGTATTATATTTACAATTTATACTTACAATTTTATTTTAAAAAAGTTTAAAATCATTCCTAAATTCGAAAAGATAATTAATAAATCTAAGTTAATAAAACTTTTAAATATTAATCTAGATATTTTTATTAGAACTTTATTATTAACTTTTTCATTCTTATGGGTAACCTATCAAAGTGCTAAGCTTGGAGAAGATTATTTAGCTGTAAATACTATTTTAATACAATTTATAATTTTAGCTGCTTTTTTTCTTGATGCCTACGCATTTTCTACTGAGGGAATAGTTGGTTTTACAATTGGCAAAAAAAATAGATCTTCTTTTTTGACTATAGTAACTAATTCTATTCAAGTAAGTTTTCTTACAGCTTTAATTGTAGCTTTTCTCTATCTTATTTTTTTTAAGGAAATTATAAATATTATTACTGACATAGAGATTTTAAGATTTATTTCTTACCAGCACTTCATTTGGATTATTTTAATTCCACCGATTGCCTCATTTTGCTATCAACTCGATGGTATATTTATTGGTGCAGCACAAACAAAAGAAATTAGAAATGCTATGATAGTTTCTGTAATTGGTTTTATTCTTGCTTCAATTTATTTTTCAAAAAATTTTGGTAATCATGGTTTATGGTTCTCTTTGATGCTTTTTATGATATTTAGATCATTAACTTTAAAGTTTTATTTTAATAAAATATTAAGAAAGTTTTAAATGCAATTTTTATATAGAGTTCCAGGTTATATCTTACTCCTTTTTGGAGGTTTTTGTCTAAGCTGGGGAGGTTTTATAATTAGGTCTTTCCAAGAGGCAAGTGTTTGGCAAATATTATTGTTAAGATCAGTTTTCTTCATGATTGCATTAATTGTTTTTTTAGTTGTTACATATAAAAAAAATACTATTAAGATTATTAAAGACTCTGGTTTGCCTGCTGTACTCGGTGGATTAGTAATGTCTCTAAGTTTCATTGCTTTTGTAGTTTCAATGAGCAATACTTCAGTAGCAAATGTTGTATTTATAATTAGTACACAAACAATGTTTCTAGCAATTTTTGGTTATTTTTATCTCAGTGAAAAAGTTTCACTTATAAGTTTTTTTTCTATCGTATTAGCTATGGGTGGAATAACAATCATGGTTGGCGACTCCCTTTCATCAGGATCATTTTTCGGTAACATTGTAGCCTTAGCTATTCCTATAAATTTCTCAATATTAGTTATGATTATTAGAAAGAATAAAAACTTAGATATGGTTCCAGCAATTTTTTATTCAGGAATTTTTAGTATTATTTACGGATTAGTTTTGTCAGAGTCTTTCGTTTTTAATAGCCATGATATTTTGATGGGATTTTTACTAGGAGTACCACAATTAGCTTTTGGTTTTATATGTATTACTATTGGTTCGAGAACAACACCTTCTGCAACCATTGGACTTTTAATGCTCACTGAAACATTATTCGCTCCTTTATGGGTATGGTTATTTTTAAACGAAATACCACCATTTAGTGTGATTATTGGAGGTGCAATTATAATTACTGCTATAATACTCAAAAGTTTTGATAAAAATAAGGTCACATCAACTTAAAAATATTTGACTTTTTTGATCTTTTAGAGGAGAGTCCAAGTGTAACGGGAGAGACCATTTATTTGGCGCCGAAGGAGCAACCACCCCGGAAACTCTCAGGCAAAAGGACCGTTACCGTAATAACTCTGGAAAGCAGGCGTAAGCCTCACCGAAGGATTAAATCTCTCAGGTACATAGACAGATGGGGTTTTAGAAAAAGAGTTATTATGGAAATACAAAAAACAGCTTTATATAATTATCATAAAAACTTAGGAGCAAAGTTTGTTCCGTTTGCTGGATATGAAATGCCTATTCAATATAAAGATGGCATTGTAAAAGAGCATATTTCTACAAGAACACATGCTGGATTTTTTGATGTTTCGCATATGGGGCAATTCTTTTTAGAAGGTGATGAAACATTAATTGAGTCTCTAGAAAAAATTATACCAGCAGATTTAAAAAATTTAAAAATCAATCATTCAAAGTATTCATTTTTACTCAATGGCGAAGGTGGAATAATTGATGATTTAATTATTACAAGAACAGAAAAAGGTTTCTGTATAATTTTAAATGCTGCCTGTAAGGAAAATGATATAAAACAAATTTCACAATTTTTAACAAAAGATCATAAGCATCTTTTAAACAACGATTTATCTTTAATAGCATTACAAGGTCCTAAATCTGTAGAGATTTTAGATAAATTAATACCTGGTGTTGCAAATTTAAAATTCATGACCGGAAATAATTTTGATTATGACGGTGAAAAACTTTATGTAACAAGATCGGGATATACAGGTGAAGATGGATTTGAAATCTCAATTTCTAACAAAAAAGTTGAAAAGTTAATCGATTACTTAATTTCAAATGAAGTGAAACCAATTGGTTTGGGAGCTCGAGACACACTAAGATTAGAAGCTGGTCTATGCTTATATGGCCACGATTTAAATGAAAAAATAAATCCAATTGAGGCTAATTTAAAATGGGCTATAGCAAAAAAAAGAAAAGAAGTTGGTGGCTTTAATGGATGGGAAAAAATAAAAGTTTTATTAATTAAAGGAAGTGAAAAAATTAGAGTTGGTATTAAGCCAGATGGAAAAGTTATAGCTAGAGAAAATACGAAAATCTTTTCATCAGATAATAATGAAATTGGGCTCGTTACTAGCGGTACTTTCGGCCCAAGTGTAAACGCGCCAGTTGCAATGGGATACGTAAAATCAGAATTTTCTGAAATAGGCACATCTATTCAGCTTGAGGTAAGAGGGAAAAAATATGGGGGTAAGATTTCTGAACTTCCATTTTATAAAAAAAGTTATGTTAAATAAGGAGATAAATTATGAGTGAAAAAAAATTTTCTAAAAAACATGAGTGGGTTTCACTGGAAGGTGAATTGGCTACAGTTGGAATAACTAAACATGCAACTGAGATGCTAGGTGATATTGTGTTTGTGGAAGTGCCTGAAGCAGGAAAAGCCGTAGAAAAAGAAGGTCAAGCTGCTGTTGTAGAGTCCACTAAAGCTGCGAGCGACGTTTACTCCCCGCTATCTGGAGAAATTACTGAGGGAAATAAAGCTATAGCAGACGACCCAGGGAGCGTTAACACCGATCCGGAAGGAGCAAGTTGGTTTTTTAAGCTAAAGATTAAGGACAAAGGCGAGTTTGACTCCCTAATGTCAAAAGATGAATATGATAAATTTTGCAAGGAGAACCCAAATTAAATGATTGACGATAATTCAAAAGAATTTATTAAAAGACATATCGGCCCATCCAAGGAGGAGCAATCTAAAATGTTGCAATACGTTGGATATAAGTCACTTGAAGATCTGATGGAAAATACTGTACCGGAAAAGATCTTATTAAAAGAAGATCTTAAGATTGATCAACCAATGTCAGAAAATGATGCTTTGAAAAAACTAAAATCTATTTCTAAAAAAAATAAAATCTTCAGAAATTTTATTGGAATGGGATACTATAACTCTATCACACCTAATGTAATACTAAGAAATATTTTAGAAAATCCAGGATGGTACACATCGTATACACCTTATCAGCCTGAAGTAGCGCAAGGTCGACTTGAAATGCTTTTAAATTTTCAACAATCAATAATTGACTTAACGGGTATGGATATTGCTAATGCTTCACTATTGGATGAAGCTACAGCAACAGCTGAGGCAGTAGGATTAAGCCAAAGACTAGATAAGACTAACTCAAAAAAAATATTTATTTCAAGTAATTGTAATCCTCAAACGATTGATCTTATTAAAACGAGAACAAATCCTTTCGGTTTAGAACTGATCATTGGTGATGAAAAAAAAGATCTAACAAAAATTAATGAAGATATAATTTGTGGAGTTTTATCTTACCCGGGAACTTTAGGTGAGATAAATGATCCAAGTGAAAGTATTAGTCAAATACATAAAAAAAACGGAAAAGCTATTTTAGTTTGTGATTTATTGGCGCTTGCTAGATTAAAAACCCCAGCAGAACTTGGTGCTGATATAGCTGTCGGTAGTGCTCAAAGATTTGGAATACCAATGGGATATGGTGGCCCGCACGCAGCATTTTTTGCTACTAAAGAAGAATTTAAAAGATCTATGCCAGGGAGAATCATAGGTGTATCAAAAGATAGACATGGAAAAAAAGCTTACAGACTCTCTTTACAAACTAGGGAGCAGCACATTAGAAGAGATAAAGCTACAAGTAACATTTGCACCGCTCAAGCTCTATTAGCTATCATCTCAGCTGCTTTTGCAATTTATCACGGACCTGAAGGAATACTTAAAATAGCTAATAGAACCTCTAAATTAGCTAAAATATTTGCTGATAATATTAAAGCTGGAGGTTACAAGATTTTATCAGATCATTTTTTTGATACCGTTACGATCAAAACCAATGAAAAAACAAATTCTGTTTATGAGGCTGCACTAAAAGAAAATATTAATTTAAGAAAAGTTGATGGAGAGCATTTATCAGTTGCTTTTGATGAAGCAAAAAAACTTGATGACGTAAATTTATTATTAAAACTATTTGGAATTTCTAAAACAATTAGGCAAGATGTTAAGGTTGAACTAGACAATCTTCCAAAAAATCTTTTAAGAACCTCAAAATACTTAACTCATCCAGTTTTTAACAAATATCATTCTGAAACTGAAATGCTAAGATATTTAAAGAAACTTGAAGATTGTGATATTGCGCTAAATAGGTCAATGATTGCTCTAGGATCTTGTACAATGAAACTTAATGCTACAGCTGAATTAATTCCAATTACTTGGAAAGAGTTCTCACTTCCTCATCCTTTCGTTCCTACAAATCAAATGGAAGGTTATAAGATTCTTTTTAATGATTTAATAAATGATTTAAAAGAAATTACCGGATATGACGCAGTCTCTTTGCAGCCTAATTCTGGTGCACAAGGAGAGTATGCAGGTCTAATGACTATAAGAAAATTCCATAAGAATAATAAACAAGACAATCGTAACGTTTGCCTAATTCCAGACTCAGCTCATGGAACTAATCCAGCTAGTGCCCAAATGTGTGGTATGAAAGTGGTTGTAGTAAATTGTGACGATGATGGAAACGTCGACATAGATGATCTTAAAAATAAAGTTGAAAAACACTCAAAAGATTTAGCTGCTTTAATGGTTACATACCCATCTACTCATGGAGTATTTGAGGAAAAAATTATTGATATTTGTGAAATTATTCATAAGCACGGTGGGCAAGTTTATATGGATGGAGCAAATCTAAACGCACTAGTTGGCGTTGCAAAACCAGGAAAATTTGGACCGGATGTTTGTCATATTAATTTACACAAAACATTTTGTATACCTCACGGTGGAGGTGGACCAGGAATGGGTCCTATTGCTTGTGCTAAGCATTTAGCTGATTTTTTACCAACACACGAAATTATTAAAGAAGCCGGTCCTAAGAATGGAATGGGAGCTGTATCAGCTGCTCCTTGGGGTAGTTCAAGTATACTTCCAATATCTTGGATGTACATTAAAATGATGGGTGCGGAAGGGTTGAAAAAAGCTTCACAAGTTTCAATATTGAATGCAAATTACATTTCAAAAAAATTATCTAAAGATTACAAAGTTCTTTATACTGGAAAAAATGGCAATGTCGCGCACGAATGCATAATTGATATTAGACCAATTAAAGCAAGCTCAGGAATCTCTGAAGAGGATCTAGCAAAGAGATTAATTGATTTTGGTTACCACGCACCAACTATGTCATGGCCTGTTGCTGGTACAATTATGATTGAGCCAACAGAAAGTGAAAATTTAGAGGAAATCGATAAATTTTGTAATGCATTTATTAAAATTAAAAAAGAAATTAATTCAGTTGAATCATCTAGATTTGATAAAATAGATAACCCACTTAAAAATGCTCCTCATACGTATGTTGAATTAGCTTCAACCGAGTGGAAACATGCTTATTCGAGAGAGGAAGCAGCTTTTCCAACCGAGTACGTAAAAAATAATAAATATTGGGCACCAGTTGCAAGAGTTGATAACGTTTTTGGCGATAGAAATTTAGTATGTTCATGTCCTTCAATGGATGAATATAAAGATGAAGCCGCTTAATCTCTTTTAATGAAAATTGCAGTTATCGGCTCCGGAATATCTGGATTATCCTCTGCATATTTTCTTTCAAAAAAATATAAAGTAGATCTATACGAAAAAGATGATCATTTTGGCGGCCATTCCTTCACTTATGATATAATAGAGGGTGACAAGATTGTTCCAGTAGATCTTGGTTTTATTGTTTTTAATAAAACTACCTATCCAAATTTAGTAAAATTTTTTAATGAACTAAGCGTTCCATATGAAAAAAGTGACATGTCTTTCTCTGTGTCAATCAAAAATACCAATGTTGAATACAGCGGAAGTGGTTTAGGAGGTATTTTTGCTAACAAACTAAATCTATTTAATTTTAAGTTTTTATATATGATTAAAGAAATAATCTCATTCTATAAAACAGCACCAAAATTACTTGAAGGTGAAATTAAAGAAAAAACGCTAGGGGATTTTTTAAAACAAAAAAAACTATCTAAATACTTTATTGAATATCACTTAATACCAATGGTCGCTGCTATTTGGTCTATGCCATTTAATAAAGCTAAGGAAATGCCATTAAAATTTTTTTTAAATTTTTTTATTAATCATGGTTTATTTAAATTTAAAAATAGACCTCAATGGTACACAGTTTCAAACAGAAGTAGAGCCTATGTTAAAAAGGTCACAGATAAAATTAGTGGAGAAATCTATAAAAATTACAAAGTAGAAAAGTTAGTTCGGAGTGATGACAATATCAGGGTAATTATTGGCAATGAGTATGTTGACTATGATCAAGTAGTTTTAGCGTCTCATGCAGATCAAAGTCTAAGAATACTAGAAAAGCCAACTGAAGAAGAAAAGAGTCTATTAGAAAAATTTAATTATGTTAAAAATGATGCTTATTTACATACCGATGAAAGATTAATGCCTCAAAAAAAAAGAGCTTGGTCTAGTTGGAATTCTGTGTCAGATGGAGATAAGACATGTATTACCTATTGGTTAAATAAACTGCAAAATTTACAAACTAATAAAAACTATTTTTTAACTTTAAATCCTGTTTTTAAAATTAATAATAATTATGTCATTAAAAAAATTAATTTCACTCACCCCTATTTAAATTCAGAAAATACTGCACTTCAGAAGGATCTAAAACTAATTCAAGGTAAAAAAAGAACATGGTTTTGTGGAAGTTATTTTGGTTACGGTTTTCATGAAGATGGATTAAAATCATCTATTGATTTAATGAATAATTTTAAAATTTGATGAACTCTTGCATTTATAACGGTGAAGTAACTCATACAAGATTTAAACCAGTCAGACATTTTTTAAAATACAAAACTTTTTCATTACTAATTGATTTAGATGAGATAAATGAATTAGATAGTAAAATTAGTATTTTTTCACATAATAAATTTAATGTTTTCAGCTTTTATGATAAGGATCACGGTGAACGCGATGGAAGCAACTTAAAAGAGTGGGTGCTTACAAATATAAGAAAGTTCAATATCGAGGGAAAAATTAATAAGATCAAAATACTTTGTTACCCAAGAATATTTGGATACGTATTTAATCCTTTAAGTATTTTTTATTGTTACGAGAATGATAAATTGAAAGCAATTTTTTATGAAGTTAAAAACACTTTTAATGAGCAACATACTTATATTTTTAAAATTAAAAATAATGAGAAAATAACTCAAAAATGTAAAAAAAAATTTTATGTATCGCCTTTTATGGATATGGAAACTTACTATAATTTTAAATTAATCAATCCAAATAACAAGCTTTCAGTTTTTATTAAACAAACAGACTCATTAGGAACAATTTTAACAGCCACCCAAACTGGAGAAAAAAAAGATTTTAATCTTAATCAACTTATAAAAAATTTTTTCAAATATCCTTTAATGACAATCAAGATTATTAGTTCGATACATTATGAAGCATTACTTTTGTGGAAAAAAGGAGCAATATATAGAAAAAGAAATGTTAAATTTAAAAATAATTTAAGTTATGAGGAATATTAATGAGTTTATTTAAAATTTCAGAAAAATTTGTCTTAAATAAATTAAAAAATGTCTCAAAAGGTAATTTAAAATTAATTAATTATGACGGAAAAGTTTTTCATTTTGGTGATTTAGAAAGTAAATTATCCTCAGATATAAAAATAAATAACCCTCACTTTTATTTTAATGTTGTGATGGGGGGGAGCTCAGCTTTAGGTGAAGCGTATATGAAAAAAGATTTTTATACTTCTAACTTGACAAATTTAATAGAACTCACTGCAAGAAACATCAATACTATTTATTCTTTTTCAGGCAGTTTAAAATTGCAAAAAATCAAAAATTTTTTAAAAAAAATATTTGCATCGAATACAAAATCTAAAAGTATTAAATATATCTCAAAACATTACGACTTAGGCAACGAGTTCTTTTCATTATGGCTTGATAAAACCCTTACTTATTCAAGTGCTGTCTATAAAAATGGGATAGATAATTTAGAAAGTGCTCAAAGAAATAAATTTCAAGAGCTAATAAATTTACTAAATATTAAAGATGGAAATAAGGTTTTAGAGATAGGATGTGGTTGGGGTGGTTTTGCTGAGTATTTGGCCAAAAACTATGATGTAAGTGTTGATTGTATAACGATTTCAAAAAATCAATACGACTTCACTAAAAAAAAAATATTTAATTCAGGATTGAACAATAAAGTAAATGTAAAGTTTTTAGATTATAGGGATCTTAAAGATAAATATGACCATGTTGCTTCAATAGAAATGATAGAGGCAGTTGGTGAAAAATATATGGATCAATATTTTGGTACAATTAAAAAAGTTCTAAATGATAATGGCACCGCTGCTATTCAAGGTATCGTTATTAAAAATGAATTATTTGAGAGATATAGAGCAAATGAGGACTTTATACAAAAATATATATTTCCAGGTGGATTTTTACCTTCAATTAAATTTATTGAAAATCTTATAAAAAAAAATGAAATGAAATTAGAGAAAGTTAATACTTACTCTGGAGATTACGCTAGAACTTTAGCAACTTGGAGAAAAAACTTTTTAGGCGTTTGGGATAAAATAGGCCCTCTTGGTTTTGATGATTATTTTAAACGTATGTGGGAATTTTATCTTTCTTATTGTGAGGGTGGCTTCAAGTCAAAAAACATTAACTTGATTCAATTCTCTATGTCTAATAGATATTCGTCATGAAAAAAATTTTAGGACTTTTTTTATTAATTATAATAACAGGATGTGCAAATAAAATGAAACCAACTGATTTTAAAGACCAAAAACCAAGACTAGTCATTGAAAATTATTTATCAGGCAATGTTAAAGCTTGGGGTGTGTTACAAAATAGGTCTGGAAAAGTTACGAGACAATTTAAAGCTGATTTAAACGGAAAATGGGATGGTTCCCAGTTAATTTTAGACGAAGTTTTTGATTGGAATGATGGGGAAAGACAAACTCGTCAATGGACTATTAAAAAAATTGATGAACATAACTATGAAGGAACAGCCTCTGATGTAGTTGGCACCGCAAAAGGATATTCATATGGCCCAGCTTTTAAATTTGAATATGTATTACTTGTGCCGGTCAAAGGCAAAAATATTAAAATTACTTTTGATGATTGGATTTTCATGCAAGATGAACGTGTGGCAATTAACAGAGCGACAATGACTAAATTTGGAATTAAAGTCGCTGAATTAACAGTAATGTTTGTAAAAGATTAAAATGTTTGAACTACCTAAATTAGATTACGCTAATTCAGCTCTTTCTCCAATAATGTCAGAGCAAACTTTAGATTTACACCACGGTAAACATCACCAAACTTATATCACAAATCTTAATAATTTTATAAAAGGTTCTGATTATGAAGAATTGTCTTTAGAAGATATAATTAAAAAATCATCTATTGAAAAAAAAGCAGGCATTTTTAACAATGCAAGCCAACACTGGAATCATAATCTTTTTTGGAAGTGCATGAAACCTAATGGTGGAGGAAATGTTCCTTCTAAACTTGAAAATAAGATAAAACAAGACTTTGGAAGTTTTGAAAAATTTAGAGAAGAATTCATCAATGCTGGAGTTACTCAGTTTGGATCTGGATGGTGTTGGTTATCTTTAAAACAGGATAAACTTGTAGTCTCTAAATTACCTAATGCTGAAAATCCTATTATCTACAATATGAAACCAATATTAGGTTGTGATGTTTGGGAGCATTCCTACTATTTAGATTATAGAAATAAAAGACCTGCTTATTTAGAAAATTTTTTTGATAAACTGATTAATTGGGAATATATTGAGTCTCTTCTTTAATTATCGTTTCACAAGTTTGTCTACTAAAAATAAATAAAGTCTATAAGGTAATATTCTCAAAAATTTTAAAGTTAAAGTTAACCCTTTAGGGAAATGAATTTCAAAAGCATTTCCTTTTACCAAGCCATTATAAATTTTATCTGCAGCGTATTCAGGAGTTTTCAAAAATGGCATAGGAAACTCATTTTTATCGGTCAAAGGAGTTTTGATAAAACCTGGTGATACAACTGAGATCCTCACTCCAAATTTTTTAAAATCAAAGTAAATACTTTCACTAAAATTAGTTAGAGCAGCTTTTGAGGGACCATAACCACTTGAATTTGGTAGACCTCTGTAACCTGCAATTGAAGAAACTATCGAAATGTGTCCAGATTTCTTGTTTTTAAAATAATCTTCAACAACTTTTACACAATCAATAACTCCTAAAAAATTAACATTAATTACATTTTTAATTTTTTCTGGATCTATATTTTGTTCATCTTTTGGCTCGTAAGTTCCACTGGAGAATAAACAAATGTCAATATCACCGAAAGCATTTAAAACATCTTTAAAAACATTATTTATTTGGGACTGGTTGGTTATATCCAAGGGAAATGAGTATATGTTGTTATGTTTAGCTAATTCATCTAAAAGTTCTTTTCTTCTTGCAGATACAGCAACTTTCCATCCCTCTTTAGCAAATTTTTCAGCTACTGCCTTTCCAATTCCACTACTTGCACCTGTTATCCATATTTTTTTCTGATTTTCTGACATTAATTAGTTATATCTTAAATTATGACAAAGAATAAATACTTATCTTTGATTTTAATAATTTCTATAACCTTTATAGCACCTACTATAGGAAGTTATGCGACATCTGCATTTAAAGAACCTTGGTATTCACAAATCATATTACCAAGTTTTAATCCACCTAGCTGGGTATTTGCTCCTGTTTGGTCAATTTTATATTTCATGATGTCCGTTGCGATTTGGAGAGTATGGGTAAATAACTTTGACAAAGAAATACTTAAATTATATTTTGTCCATTTATTTTTCAACAGTACCTGGAGCATTGTATTTTTTGGTTTTCACCAAATAGGATTAGCTTTATTAAATTTAGTAATTATTCTTATTTTTATTTTAATTTTAATGAAAAAATTTTTTAAAATAGATAAAATAAGTTTATATTTGATGGTGCCTTATCTAGCATGGTCCAGCTATGCACTCTTACTTAATAGTTTTATATATGCACTGAATTAAAACCATTTTTTTGGATAAAGTCTTTTTAAAATTACTTTGTTAATCAAAACTGATAGAAAGATAATCATAAGACTTCCAACTACCACTGGAAAAATAATATAATTTAACGAGACATCAGCGAATAGTGCTATTAAAGGATTAGCAGCAGCAGGTGGATGTATAACTTTAAAATACATCATAAATGAAACAGTGACGCCGACAGATAATCCAAGCGTAATAAATGAAACTCCAAAAAATTCATTAAACAAAATACCAATTATTATCCCTGATAAATGGCCAAAAAAAATATTTGATGGTTGAGCAAACTGACTTTCATAAAATATTAATACGATTAATGTTGTTGATCCAAAGGAGAACATTAGCCAAAACCCTGTGGATGTTTCAAAGCTTAAGAATGATAGAACACCAATAATTATTGATGCAGCTACACCAATAATTAAAGGTTCAATTTTTTTCGATATTTTCATATATATTTTTTTTTAAATTAAGCTATATACACATAATGAATTATAAAAAATCATTCAACTTTTTAAAAAAATTACCATTTAAATTAAACTCATTTTATAAAAAAAAATCAAAATCGGGGATAATAATTAACAATAAATCAAAATCTAAAAAAGATTTTGATCCCGTCACTAATTTTGATAAAGCCTTTGAAAAATATATAAGATCATTAATAATTAAAAAGTTTCCAAAAGACTCAATTATTGGAGAAGAATTCAATGACAAATTTTCATCAAATAATTTTAAATGGTCCATAGACCCGATAGATGGAACTAGAGCTTTTGTAATAGGAGCGCCTACTTGGTCTAATTTAATAAGTTTATCTTATTATGATAAATCTTTAATCGGGTTAGCAAATTTCCCTGAACTAAATAAATATTATATTAACGACAAAAAAAATTCTTATGTTTTCAAAAATAATAAAAGATTTATTTTAAGGTCATCGAATAATAATAATTTAAGAAAAATTAAGATAATCGGTAATTTTCACGGCACCTTAAGCTATGAAAGACAAAGAAAAGTTATAAAAAAATTTGGATGGTCTTTTAGATTAGCTGGGTTTGATGCGTTAAATTATTGCTTACTCGCTGAAGGAACAGTGGATGCAGTTATTGAAGCCAATTTAAAACCTTATGATATACTTCCTTTAATACCAATATTAAAAAATTCAGGAGCTATTATAACTAATTGGAGAAATGAACCCGCCGAAAATGGTGGAAATATTTTGGCAACTTCTAACAAAGTTTTACACAAAAAAATATTGAAGTTGCTCAAACCATTTGCAAAAAAATGATTAATTTATTTTTAAGTAGAATTTATAGAGCAATAAAAATTGACATTGAGCTTTTTGAGGAAGTTGAAAAAGATAAAAAAGCAACATTTCAAGCAGGTTCAGTGGTTGTTTTATCGAGTTTAGCTGCTGGAGTTGGATCGATACATTTAGGAGCAACAAATTTTTTGACAGCGCCTGCTCTATCATTGTTAAGCTGGTATGTGTTGTCTTATATAATTTATTTTGTTGGTGTTAAATTATTTGGAAACAATAAAACCAAAAGTGATCACGGCGAACTATTAAGAACAATAGGATTTTCAAGCGCTCCTGGGATGATAAGAGTTTTTGGGATTACACCAGAGCTTATGGCTGTTACATTTATTGGGTCAGCTTTATGGATGTTAGCATGTATGGTGGTAGCAGTAAAATCTGCTTTAGATTACGACAGTTTATGGAAAGCATTTGGAGTTATTGTTCTTTCATCTTTAGCTCAAGCTTTTTTGTTATCTTTGATACTTCTTCCATTTATAGGAAATTAAAGAGGGAATAGCCTTTTTGAAAGATTGCAACTATTACAAATCTTATAACTATGCATAATTAAGTTTTGTTTAACAGTTACATCTTCTTTTTTGCATTCTTCACAAATATTATCTACAATTTCATTTTCTGCATCTATGACAAAATGGTCGTCGTTTTTCATGAAGTTTAATATATCATAAAAAAATGAGAAATTTTTTTATTATAACTATAATTTTTTTTGCAAGCTCCTTTGCTCAATCACAAGAACTAAAAAAAGCCTATTTTGCGGGTGGATGTTTTTGGTGCATGGAGGAGTCTTTTGATCAAGTAGAGGGAGTGATTTCCTCTATTTCTGGATATTCTGGAGGTCATTTAAAAAATCCAACTTACCAAGATGTAATTTATAAAGATACTGGCCATGTAGAAGCTATTGAAATTACCTACGATGCTAACATTGTTAGTTACACAAAATTATTAAATATTTATTGGAGAAATATAGACCCTTTTGATTCTCAAGGGCAATTTTGTGATAAAGGAAAAAGCTATAGATCGGTAATTTTTTTTCAAACACAACTAGAAAAAGAAATTATCGATAAGTCTTTAAAGAATTTAGAGAGAAAATTTAATAATAAAATAGTTACTTTAATTTGGGGGTTTGAGAATTTCTACCCAGCTGAAGATTATCACCAAGATTATTACGAAAAAAATTTTATTCGTTATCTTATGTATAAAAAGGCGTGTAAAAGAGAGGATATCTTGAGAAAAATATGGAATTAAAAAAAATATTAATATTAATTTTTTTTCTAGGTTTTATTAATTCAGCAAATGCAGAGATGATAAAACCGACTGAAAATTTATCTGCTTATGATGTTATTAAGATTCAATTAGACGCTTTAAAAAATAACGATGATAATGATACAGGTATTAAACAAACCTGGTTGTTTGCACATCCAGATAATAAAAAAATGACCGGGCCTTATGCAAGGTTTAGAATAATGTTATATGATGTCCATTATAGAATTCTACTCAATCATTTTTCTCATAAAATAGATTTAATTACGAATACAGATAATAAATTTGTTTATGGAGTAAAAGTTTTAAGTGAAGAAAAAAAACAATTTTATTATGTATGGCATGTCGAAAAAGGTAACGATAAGGATTGTAAAAGTTGTTGGTTTACCTCTGGAGTATCTATGCCTACTGACCAAGGTAATTCAATTTGAAAAGACCACCATTCGTAGTTAGATACCTCATTTTAGGAGCAATATTGGTTTTGCCACCAATTCTAAGTACACACTATGGAACTATTTATTTAGGTGAGCACAATGGAGTGCTTTTAGGTTTTTGCGTTGGTATAATTTGTGTTTCATTTGCTTGTTGGAAACTTTTCATCGATGGTTGGAGGGATGACGAAGATTAATGAAATTCGAAATCTCAAGAGAAAGAGCTTTGAAACAGCTCAATAATTTTACTAATTCTGAGCTAAAAAATTATAGTTTCAAAAGAAATTTTGATTTAGGACCCGATGATAAATCAAACGTATCTTGTTTATCTCCTTATATTTCCCATAGACTGATAACTGAATATGAGGTTGCCAAAACTGTATTAGCCAAATTTCCTTATCAAAAAGTTGAAAAGTATATTCAAGAAATTTTTTGGAGAGTTTATTGGAAAGGTTGGTTAGAACTTAGACCCCAAGTTTGGTCTGACTTTATAGATGACTTAAAAGGATTTAAAGAAGATGATAATTATAAGAAAGCAATTAATGGAGATACTCAAATTGAATGTTTTAATGATTGGGTCAAAGAACTTAAAGAAAATAACTATCTGCATAATCATACTAGAATGTGGTTTGCTAGCATTTGGATATTTACTTTAAACTTACCTTGGCAAAAAGGTGCAGAGTTCTTTATGAAATATTTATACGACGGTGACGCAGCCTCTAATACTTTAAGTTGGAGATGGGTTGCAGGTTTACAAACCAAAGGCAAACACTACGTTGCTCAGTCATGGAATATAAGTAAGTTCACAAATAATAAATATAAAAATGTAAATTTAAATGAAAATGTTTTACCTATAACAGACAAAAGAGAATACAAACTAAATCCAATTAATTTTATTAATGGAGATAATTCAAATGAAAACTTAATAGTTTTTGAGAATGAATTAAGTTTAGAAAATAAAAATTTAAAAAAATATGAAAATATTTACTTAATTTTATTAAGCAATGAGGTCAGAAATTTAAAGTTGGAGCAAAAAGTACTAGACTATAAGTCACAATTAATTAGTGACCAAAAAAAAAGATTTAAAGATATACAAATCATAGATGAGTCAAAATTTCAAACTGTAACAGATAAGATTAAATCTTTTGATGTTATTTACCCATGTATTGGAGAGAATTTTTCTTTTTTAAATATTATGAGAAAAAAGCGAAATTTAGAATTTAACTTTATTTTGAGTGAGGAAGACCGATACTCTTGGCAATTTTCTAATAGAGGATATTTTAATTTTAAAAATAACATTCCTAAAATTTTAAATAGTTTTAATTTACAATAATTTATTTAGAAGAGCACCTTTTTGAACAGTATTTTACCTTATCCCAAGTTAGTCTCCATTTTTTTCTCCAAACAAAAGGTTTGTTACAAATCGGACAAATCTTTTTTGGTAAATTAGCTTTTTTCATCATTAAGTAGATGCCTATTCTTCATAAAAAGGAAATAAGCTGCAACTTCATAAAAAATATTTAGTAAGAAAAATAGAGGTTTATTTTTAAATATTTTATATAAAAAATTATATTTTGGTACATTTTTCCAAATTATTAAAAAAGACTCCGCTCCATCAATTACTTTACCATCTTGTATAACATGCATTCTTCTTAAAAGTTCTTTATATGATTTTGAGGTAACTTTCTGAGCTTCTGTATTATTAGTTATATCTATCCATTCTACACTATTATCGCTAAATTTTTTGTAATGATTGATTTCAGCTCTACAAATATTACATGAATTGTTAAAAAAAACTTTAACCATTGGTATTTTCTTTAATAAAATTATTTGCGGCTTTGAAAATTCTTGTTTTTCTCTCTTTATTCATTTTTTCAGAAACTCTAACCATCATTGCAAGACGTGGATTTTTTAAGAAAAATTTCTTATGCCTATCTATAAATTTCCAATATAATCCGTCCATTACATCGCACCAAGGACCTTTTTTAAAATGCATCATTTTAAGAAAATAACTAGACCCACAAATATAAGGTTTAGTTGCAAATATTCCGCCGTCACTAAATAATCCCATTCCATAAACGTTTGGCGCCATTACCCAGTCAGATGAATCTACGAACATTTCCATAAACCATTTGTAAACTTGTTTAGGATTTATCTCACAAAGATTCATTATGTTAGCTAATATCATTAGTCTTTCTATATGATGTGACCAGCCGTAGTTTTTAGCATTATTAATTGCATGATCTAACGGATCTAATCCAGTATCTCCGTCATACCAAGATTTTTTCATTTTTCTCTTATGATTAAAAAAATTTGTATTATCTAATCGTTGATCATAGTTTTGGTAAATTCCTCTCATAAACTCTCTCCAACCTATTATCTGTCTAATGTAACCTTCTAGGGAATTCATAGGTACTTTATTTTCAATCTTTCTTAACTTCTCTATTATCTCTTCCGGGGCTATTAAACCTAAATTTATAAGTGGACTAAGCGCGCTATGGAAAACAGTATTAGATTTGTCTGTTACTGCATCCTCATAATCTCCAAAAAGCTTTATTCTCTCTTTCAAAAACTCATCTAGCCACTTACTTGCGTCTTTTCGTGTTGTTGGAAACCAAAAATTATCAGTATTTCCTGGATGATCTTTAAAATTAGAATTTATAAATTTTTTAAGAGTAGTAGTTTCCTTTGTCTCTTTAACCTTAGAAATTACAGGTAGCTTAATAGTATTCGGAAGTTTTTTTCTATTTTCTTCATCGAAACTCCATTTATTTCCTTTTGGAGTTCCGTTCTTATTCATTAATAAATTCATTTTTGTTCTCACAATTTTATAGAAATTTGCCATGAAAGGTCGTTTATTTTTAGAAAGGTAATCTTTAAATTCCTGTCTCTCTATTAAAAACATTGGAGACCTAACTTGATTAATTTTAAGTGAATTTTTTTTTCCTAAATTCAAGATTTTTTTTTCAAAAAATTTATCCTCAATTTCGAAAAAGGAAATTTCTCTTATCTTTTTTTCTTTAATAGTCTTTTCTAGTTTTTTTTCGTAGGATAATTTAAAATCTTTATTTACATCTTTATATATTAAATTAAAATTTTTTGATTTAAGCTCATCCTTAAATGATCTCATTGAAGATAAAAATAACAATATTTTTAATTTGTGATGTTTTTCAAAGGTACATAAACCATAGTCTTCTGCCATAAAAAAAGTATGATCTTTGTAATTAGAAAGATATTTTGGGTTAAAAAGTTGATTGCCTAAAATTATAAAAAGCTTCATAAGTAACAAAATACATATTTTATTTAGATATTACACGCGTCATTATTTGCATGTAAATAACCTTTAATAATGATATTTTTAATTATGAAAAAAGTAATTTTAGGAGCAACAGGATCGATTGGCACATCTTTAGCAAAAAAATTAGTAGAAAGTGGAGAGGAAGTTCACTTAGTTGGTAGGGACGAGCCTAGTGTGTCAGCACTAGCCAATGATTTAAACTCGACATTTACTGTCTGCGATGTTCTTGAGGAAAATTTTTCTGAAAAAATTTTAACTGACTTAAAAGAAGAACCAATAAATGGTTTGGCTTTTTGTATTGGTTCAATAGATTTAAAACCATTAAAGCTAACAAAAAAAAGTGATTTCATGCAATCATTTAATTTAAACCTTATTTCTGCAACAGAAATAATAAAGTCACTTGCAGATAATCTAAAAAAAAATAAAGGTTCAATCGTTTTATTTTCAACAGTAGCTGTAAAGCAAGGCTTTCCAAATCATGCGATTGTATCATCAGCGAAAGGTGCCATTGAAGGTCTTACTTTAGCTTTAGCGGCTGAGTTTGCACCTAATGTAAGAGTTAATTGTATTGCACCAAGTTTGACGAATTCTAAAATTTCTAATTTTTTACTAAAAAATGAAAAAGTTGCCGAAGGTATTGCTAAAATGCATCCTATGAAAAGAATAGGTGAGGGTGATGACTCCGCATCAGTTGCTAAGTTTCTGCTCACAGATGAAAGTTCATGGATAACAGGTCAAATATTAGGTGTAGATGGAGGAAGATCATCTGTCGCATAACAATTTTTGATTAGATTGTTAAATAAGTATGATGAAAAAACTATTTATAATACTTACCTCTCTTATAATAAGCTCAAGCTTAATGGCAGCAGGAAGCGATAATAGTAGCAGTTCTTCTAGCGAAACATCTTTATACGAAGATGCTGTTAAGTTAGTAAAAAGAGCAGGTAAGTTTGAAAAGAAAGAAAAAACTGAAAAAGCAAAAAAACTTTACACTGAAGCTTTTAATAAATTAGAAAAAGCACATAAATCAGATAAAAAAAATCCAGATATACTTAATTATATGGGATTTACTTCTAGAAAAGTTGGGAATTTTGATCAAGCTGAGAAATTTTATCTAAAAGGTCTGAATATAAAACCTAATCATAATGGAATAAATGAATATCTTGGTGAGCTTTACGTTCAAACTAATAGAATAGACAAAGCTAACGAAAGGCTTGAAGTACTAAAAAATTGTAATTGTAAAGAGTATGGAGAACTTGAGTTAATTATAAAAACTCGAGGAACAAAAGTATATTAAGATAAGTCAACAGCAAATTTTTTTAATTTTTCGATAGGTATTAGTTCTAAGGTCTTGATGTTAGTTTTTTTTAAAAAAATAGAGCATGCCACATCTTCCTCTATAGCTCTTGCATACCAAGAAGCACAAACGCACCAACAATCTCCATCTTTTAAACCCGGAAAACCAAACTCTGGATGTGGAGTAATTAAATCATTTCCTACTTTTTTTGACCAAAGTAAAAATTTATCTGTTACTTTTGCACAAACAGTATGAACACCTCTATCATTTTTATCTGTGTTACAACACCCATCTCTAAACCAACCAGTAACAGGATCGTTAGAACACGGTTCTAAAGGTTCACCAAAAACATTTTGTTGAATTTTATCACTCATCTCGAAAAAACATTTGCCACTTTATCATCTATCTCTAAATTAAATGAGAAGGATCTCCTTTCACCATTTGATCTAAATGGATAAGCCGTATGCATAAGGTAATTAGGGAAAAGAATAACATCCCCAACTTTTGGTTGATGATTATAGATACTTTCACTTAAAAACATCTTATTTCCATTAATAAAATCAATAGTTCCATCGGTTTTTGCTTTTTTATTATTTTCTGAAATAAATTTTGGAACTTTTAAATATCCTACCCCAGATATATGTCCATCGTGATAATGAACAGGATTATACTCATTATTAAATTGTCTTACTACCCAAAAATTTTTGATTGAAACTTTTTTTATTTTTTTTCCAAGAGTTTGGTAAATATAATTTTTAACTTCTCTAGAAATAACTTTTTCTAAATATTTTTTTAAAAATTTTTTTGGAAGTTGAAATTCTTGCTTTACCTGACCTACCAATTTTTTTGAATAATCAAGTTTTTTTAACAATTTTTTTTTATTTGAAATTTGATCAACTTCTTTATTGATAATATCAATCAATTTACTTGAAAATTTTAATTTAGCTATTTTTGGACCAAAAGGACTTATTACTCTCATTGTTATAATTTAGTTGGATTTGGTTGCCCTTTATAAACTTTTTCAGGATCAAACTTTTTTTCTTTTTCTTTAAATTCTAACTTTATATTTTCAGCATTTTTGATTGGCCCTAAAGGTATTGATCTATAAAAACATGATTTATAACCAACGTGACAGCTAGCGCCATTACCGATATCAACTGACATCCATAAAGCATCTTGATCATCATCTATTCTTAAATCTATAACTTTTTGCACAAAACCGCTTGTTTTCCCTTTGTGCCATATATCTTTCCTAGACCTACTCCAATAATGAGCTTCTTTAGTTTCGATAGTTTTTTTTAACGCTTCTTCATTCATATAACCGTGCATTAATAAATCTCCTGAGCTACTATCAGATGTAGTAACAGGAATAAGTCCCTCTTTATCAAATTTAGGAGATAAAAGTTTTCCTTCCTCTACCTCAAATACGCTTTCTCTCTTTTTAAACATGTATGTAAAATAATGAAAAAAAGACAAAATAGCAATTTGCATTAATTAAATATGTCCTATAGAACTTCGATACAATGAAATTAGTTAAAGACATCAATAAAAGTTCTTCAAAAAAGCCTGAAGTTTCTGACAAACAGGCTGAAGAGGCCTTTAGAACAATACTGAAATGGATTGGCGAAGATCCAAATAGAGAGGGGCTTATTGAGACTCCAAAGAGAGTAATTAAAGCATTTAAAGAGTATTTTAAAGGTTATCATCAAGATGCACATGCTGATTTATCTAAAACATTTGGTGATGTCGAAGGATACGATGATATGGTGGTTGAAAAGAATATTACACTCGAAAGTCACTGTGAGCATCATATGGCGCCAATCATCGGAGTTGCGCATGTCGCCTATATTCCTAATAAAAAAGTAGTAGGTTTGAGTAAGTTAGCAAGAACAGTTGAGATTTTCTCGAAAAGACTACAAACTCAGGAAAGACTAACAATGCAAATTGCAAAAACTCTTATGAAATCATTAGACGCTAAAGGAGTAGCAGTTACAATTGATGCAGCACACCAATGTATGACGATGAGAGGTGTTAAAAAAGAAAAAGCAACGACAGTTACTAACTATTTTTTAGGTTCTTTTAGAGAAGACTTAAGTATTCAAAATAGATATTTAAGATATATTAAAAAATAAATGTCACAAAAATTTAAAGCTATTGTTATAGATAATCAAAACGAAAAATTCTCTAGAGAAATAAAAGAAATCGACACAAGCCATCTTAAAGATGGAAATGTTTTAGTCAAAGTTGATTATTCAAGTCTTAATTTTAAAGATGCTTTAATATTAAATAATGGCGGTAAAATTGTAAGAAAATTTCCATTTGTTCCAGGAATTGATTTCTCAGGCACAGTTGTTGAAAGTGAAGATAGTAAATTTAAAAAAGATGATAAAGTAATTCTCACAGGTTTTAGAGTAGGAGAAGCTTATTTTGGTGGTTTTGCTCAATATGCAAAAGTGGACTCTAATTTTTTAATAAAAATGCCTAAAGATTTAGATGCACATAAATCGATGATGTTAGGAACTGCGGGGTTTACCGCTTTACTGTGCTCTTTCGCTGTTAAAGCTAAGGAAGAATTATTACTCGGCGAAAAAGTAAAAGATGTTTTAGTTACAGGAGCCACTGGCGGTGTTGGAAGCATTGCAGTAATGATTTTATCAAAAATGGGATATGATGTTCATGCTGTAACTGGAAAAAAAGATAAAAACGAATATCTTAAAAATTTAGGCGCGAAAAATATAATTGATAGAAAAGAATTTGAAGGTGAAAGCAAACTTCTTGAAAAGGGTATTTGGGATGGTGTTGTTGATACTGTTGGAGGCGCTGCTTTAACAAAAATTTTTGCACAAACTAGACCTGGTGGAATTGTAGCAGCCTGCGGTAATGCCGGCGGTATTAAAATAAATACAAATGTAATGCCTTTTATCATTAGAGGGGTGAAACTGTGGGGTATCGATTCGTCTGGATCTTCAATTAAGAGAAGAGAGTTTGTTTGGGGTGAGGCTACAAAATTAATAGATTTTTCAAAAGTAAAATCTTTCACTAAAGAGCTATCATTTTCTGAACTTTTAGAAACCTATCCAAAGCTATTAAAAGGTGAGTTTTTTGGAAGAGCTATAGTAAATCCGAATAAATAAACTATAATCATATTGTAGATGGATTGGGATAAATTGAAAATATTTCATACTGTTGCTGAAGCTTCTAGTTTTACTAAGGCATCTACCATACTTAATCTCAGCCAATCTGCTATTAGTCGCCAAATTCAAGGATTAGAAAGCGAATTAAAAGTTCAGCTATTTGAACGTCATGCTAGAGGATTAGTTTTAACTGAAAATGGTGAGTACTTATTTAAATCTGCTCATGAAATTATTAGCAAATTTAAAGATGTAGAGTCAAATCTTAGTGGTCAAAAAGATAAACTTGATGGAAAACTAACAGTCACAACTGTTGTCAGTTTTGGTACAACATGGTTAACACCTAGAATTAAAGAGTTTATGGATCTTCATCCAGATATAGAAATTGAACTAATTTTTGATGATAAAGAACTTGATCTAGCTACCCGACAAGCTGACGTTGCTATTAGAATGAGAAGACCTAAGCAATTAAATTTAATTCAAAAAAAGTTCGTTGATTTTAATTATCATATTTACGGATCTAATGAGTATTTAGAAAAAAATGGATATCCTAAAACTTTGAAAGATTTAGATAAACACAAGTTTATTACTTATGGCAAAGGAGCACCTTCCCCTGTTTATAATCCTGACTGGGTTCTAAAAGTTGGTGCAAAAGATGGAAAGAAACGAAAGTCTTTAATGAAGGTTAACAGTGTTTACGGTCTATTGTTAGCTGTACAAAGTGGAGTTGGTCTAGCTGCTCTACCAGATTATATAGCCCATAATATTGGCGGCATTACAAAAGTTTTACCTAGCGAGCCAGGTAAACCTACTGAGACACATTTTGTATATCCTGCATCTTTAAAAAATAATGCAAGACTAATAGCATTCAGAAATTTTCTTTTTAGCAAGGTAAACGAATGGAAATTTTAATATCTTTTATAATACCATTTATAATACTACTTACAGTTGTAGTATTTATTCATGAATATGGCCATTATTACTATGCAAAAAAATATGGAGTTGGTGTTACTGATTTTTCTATTGGTTTTGGAAAAGAGATTTTTGGTTTTAATGACAAATCAGGAACAAGGTGGAAATTTTGTGCCATTCCACTAGGAGGATACGTAAAATTTTTTGGAGATAGAAATGTTTTTAGCCAAGCTGAGCAAGAGGAACTATTAAAAAGATACAACAAAGAAGATCAAGAAAAACTTTTTGTTGTAAAACCTTTATATCAAAGATCCATAATTGTTGCAGCAGGACCATTTGCAAATTTTTTATTAGCAATATTAATTTTTGCTTTTATCTACATGTTTTCTGGCAAAGATTTTACCCCGGCTCAAATTCAAGAAGTTCAATTAGAGACCCCTGCTTACGATGTCGGAATAAAATCAGGAGATATAATTAAATCTATAAATGGTAAGGAAGTTAAAAGTATCATGGAAGTTTCTACGTTTATCAATTCATCAACAACTGAAACAATTGATATTGGTATAGTCAGAAACAATAAAGAGATGAATTTTTTAGTTAAACCCAAAACAATATTAGGTGAAGATGCTTTGGGTAATAAGGCTAATAAAAAAATTATCGGAATTAAAGTTGCTCCTTTGAATGATGAAATTAATAAGAAAAGATTAGGTCCAGCAACGGCATTATTTTACGCAGTAAAAGAAACTTGGTTTGTAATTGATGCTTCTTGGAGTTTCATTATTTCAATGTTCAAAGGCACTGGTGACACCACTCAATTAGGTGGACCAATTAAAATCGCAAAAATCACTGGCCAAGTTGCAAAATTAGGCTTTATAGCGTTTCTGAGTATTATGGCTTATATTTCAATAAGTCTTGGATTTATTAATCTTTTACCTATTCCGATGTTAGATGGGGGTCATTTGATGTTTTATGCTTTTGAAAAGGTATTAGGTCGTCCTTTAACACAAAGGACCCAAGAGGGTTTTTTTCGAATCGGGTTGTTTTTGTTACTTTCTTTAATGTTTTTTACAACATTTAATGACTTAAAGGATTTAGGCTTGTTTTAAGCCACTTTTTTATATTAAAAAACTCAATAAAATCAACACTTTTTAGCCTACAATATATAGTGTTAACATTTACGTGAAACACTAAAAAAACATTGATTTTACTGCATTTTTTTGCAGATTAGAGGTAACCAAAAAAGGGGCACAAAATGAATAAAAAACAACTAGTAGCAAAAATATCGTCAACTTTGGGTCAAAGTAAAGCTGATGCTGAAAGAACTTTTGATTCAATTACGACTATTATTCTTGATGCGCTAAAGAATGACGATACTGTTAAAATAGCTGGTTTTGGAACTTATAAAGTAGCCAAAAGAAAAGCTAGAGTAGGCAGAAACCCTAGAACAGGGGAGTCAATTCAAATTGCTGCATCTCAAAAAGTTAAGTTTTTACCAGCTAAAAGCTTAAAAGAAATGTTTAATCGTTAAACCTATTATTTAGCCCTTATTTGAAAACATCAAATAAGGGCTAAACCACTTGCAAAAACTGCATAGCTCAATTTAAGACAAATCAATTCTTTTTAAGTTTTTAAACTCCTATAAGGCACGCTTAACAAGGGAGTTAGTTATGAAAAAATACTTAGGATACTTTTTTGCAGGAACAGCCATATACTTTGGTTTTGCTGGTCTTGGATACGCTGAGACTACAGTGTCTGCAGAAGTACAATACATTTTTAATACCCTATTATTTTTAATGTCAGGTTTCTTGGTCATGTGGATGGCCGCAGGTTTCGCAATGTTAGAGTCGGGATTAGTAACATCAAAATCTGTATCAGCAATCTGTGCTAAAAACATAGGTTTATATTCAATCGCCGGAGTAATGTTCTGGTTGGTTGGTTACAATTTAGCTTACGGTATCCCAGAAGGCGGATATATAGGCTCATTCACACCGTGGAGTGACAATTCTTCATTAGAGACAGGATATTCTGATGGTTCTGATTGGTTTTTCCAAATGGTGTTCTGTGCCACTACAATGTCAATCGTGTCTGGTACGTTAGCTGAAAGAATTAAGATCTGGCCATTTTTCTTATTTGCCGCAATTTTAACTGGAATTATCTATCCAATTTCAATGGGTTGGCAGTGGGGTGGTGGATGGTTATCGGTTGCTGGATTTTCAGACTTTGCTGGTTCAACATTAGTACATGCTGCTGGAGGAGCTGCTGCTCTTGCAGGTGCAATCGTATTAGGTGCTAGAACTGGTAGATTCTCAGGAAAAGGCGAAGCTAAACCGATGGCACCATTTGCTGCATCATCAATTCCGTTAGCAACATTAGGAGTATTTATACTTTGGTTAGGTTGGTTCGGATTTAATGGTGGATCTCAGTTAGCTTCTGGAACGTTAGAAGATGTTTCAGCAGTTGCAACAATTTATATCAATACGAACTTAGCTGCAGGTGGTGGAGTATTAGCCGCTGCAACAGTATCAAGGGTTATTGGTGGAAAAACTGACGTAGTGATGATGCTAAACGGCGCGATAGCTGGTCTAGTAGGTATTACGGCAGAACCATTAACACCAAGTCCATTAGCTGCAATCTTCATTGGAGCAATAGCAGGAGTATTAATGTACTTCTCAACAAAACTATTGTTCAAAATGAAAATTGATGACGTAGTTGGAGCTATCCCAGCGCATTTAGTGGCTGGAGTATGGGGTACATTAGCAGTGCCATTTACAAACGGTGATGTTTCTTTTGGAGCACAATTCCTAGGAACTATCTCAGTAGTGGTATTCGTATTCATAGTCTCGTTTATTGTTTTCCAAATTATCAAAAATACAATTGGATTAAGAATAAGCAAAGAAGCTGAAAGACTAGGAACCGACAAAGCAGAAGTTGGTGTAATAGCTTACGGTATAAGAGACTAAATAAAATTCCCTCCCTCGTTAGTTGGGAAAAATTATAAGGCCTGTTTCGGTTCCCCCGTTCAGGCCTTATTTATTTTCAAAGCTCGTATGCATTAAATTCATGCTTCAAATCTCTTAAATTTGATATCAAGTCATCCAAAAAAAGGGGGAAACATGAAAAAATTAACTTTCATTTTATTAGGTTGTATTTCTGCTTTACTCATTAGCTCTCAAAGCTTCGCAGAAACTACAATGTCTCAAGAGGGACAATATATTTTTAACTCATTAGGCTTTTATATAGGTGGAGTACTAGTTGCTTTCATGGCTGCAGGTTTCTGTATGCTTGAAAGTGGTTTAGTGACCACAAAAAGTGTATCGACAATTGCCGCGAAAAATATAGGTAAATTCGCTATATGTTCACTGGTATTCTTTTTAGTAGGCTATAATTTAGCCTATGGGGTGCCCGAAGGTGGTTATGTAGGTTCATTTACTATCTGGACTGACTCATCAGACGCCGAAACAGGTTACTCAGGTTATTCTGATTGGTTTTTTCAAACAATGTTTGTGTGTGCAACAGCTTCAATTGTATCTGGAGCAGTAGCAGAGAGAATTAAGATCTGGCCATTCTTTATTTTCGCAGCAATCATGGCTGGAATTATTTATCCAATCTCTATGGGATGGCAATGGGGAGGTGGCTGGTTATCAAGTGGTGGATTTTCGGACTTCGCTGGCTCAACTTTAGTTCATGGATGTGGAGGAGCAGCTGCACTTGCTGGAGTAATAGTTTTAGGCGCTAGAGAGGGAAGATTTGGAAGAAAAGGTGAAAAGAAATCTATGCAACCTTTTGCTGCTTCAAGTATTCCTTTAGTGACATTGGGAACTTTTCTACTCTGGTTTGGCTGGTTCGGATTTAATGGTTTCAGTCAATTAGCAATGGGTACATTTGATGATGTAAATGCTATTTCTAAAATAGCAGTAAACACTCATTTAGCTGGAGCGGCAGGAACCTTTACTGGTGCAGCAATTACTAGATTAATTGGTGGCAAAACTGATATTGTAATGATGCTTAACGGTGCGTTGGCAGGTTTGGTAGCTATAACTGCAGAACCTTTAACTCCTGGGCCAATTACAGCGATGTTTATTGGATCAATCGGAGCCATCATAATGTATTTTGGCACTAAGATGTTAGAAAGCTATGGTTTAGACGATGTCGTCGGAGCTATTCCTGTACATATGTTTGCAGGTATCTTTGGAACATTAGTAGTTCCTTTAACAAATCCTGAGACATCATTTGGAACTCAATTTATAGGCACAGCATCTGTTTGCATATTTAGTTTCGTATTATCTTGGATTACTTTTACTGCTCTTAAATCAACAATAGGTCTAAGAATTAGTAAAGCGGCCGAGAAATTAGGAACTGATAAAGCTGAAGTTGGTGTTACTGCTTACTCAATACGAGATTAATTATTTTTTTAATCAAACATTAAAGGCCCGGTTATCCGGGCCTTTTGTTATTTGCTTTCTTCCCAAATTTTTTTCCAATTAATATTAGGTGATAGACCAAAGATTGAATTAATATTAGTGAAATGCAAAGCTAATGAAGGTATTGGAGATATACATAATTCTTTTTCATAAATATCGTGCATGGGTTTTTCAAAAGGCGCGTGTTCAAATTCACACATATTCGTATAGTTATCCCAATATTTTTCTATAATTTCCTTACTTGTTAAAAAGGTACATAAAGTTTCATTAATTCTTCTCCAATGATATTTATGTCCTAAAAAATTCTGAGTTGCCTCTGCTTTAGTATATAAATATGGATAATCAGTAGGACAGATAATTAATTCATTTTTTATTTGAGACGCAATTCTCTCGTAAGTAAAAATCATCTCACTTATTGAGTCTTTATTATGAATATAATCATCTTCCACAAAGTATATTAAATCCTCGCTTTGTTTGGATTCTAAAAGAGATTGGTGAATATTAGCCATATTAGATATTTGATTTAATGAAACTTCGTCACCACGTTGATTAGTTTTTTTAATTTGGTCATTAAATTTTGAAACGTCAAGTTTTATTAATACGTAATCTTTTCCAAAATTTTTGAAAATATTATCAATTTTTTTAAGATTATCGTCAGATGAATTATGATCAATTATTTTAAAATTTATTTTTAAATTTTCTAATTGCGAATCTGACGATGAATTCAATAAAGATTTAATTGTTCTTAAAGTATATTCAATTTTTTCTTTTTCAAATAATCTTGATTTATTCTGGGTTAACATATTTACACTAGAACACGACCTTAAAATTATATCTAATGCTTTAACTTTTCTTGTAATTTTTACCTCACCCAAAGGAAGATTGATAGAACTGTAACCAAGTTGACTTAAATTTTCATTAAGAGGTTTTTTTAATGTAGGTATCTCATAATTATTTTGGTCAATAATTTCGTATCCCATTTTTCTACAAATCTTAATAAAGATTTTTTTTAAAAAACTTGATTTATTAGAATTTCTTATATTTTTCATTATGGTAAAATATATATATTAGTTTAATAATTACATCTATGAGTATTAAATCCTCTCAATTATTAGTCGAAGAAGCGCAGAAAAAAATTCAAACTCTTACCCCAGAAGAAGTTAAAAACTTAGTACAAAAAAATGAAGTCACTTTAATAGACGTTAGAGATATTAGAGAGTTATGGAAAGATGGAACAATAGAAAATTCAAAGCATATACCTAGAGGAATGTTAGAATTTTGGCTAGATCCTGAAAGTTCTTATTATAAAGCAAACAAAATTAAAGATATAAAAAAAATGGTTTTGTTTTGTGCTTTAGGTTGGCGTTCTGCTCTTGCCACAAAATCTCTTATTGAAATGGGGTTTCAAAATGTTGCACACGTTGACGGTGGATTTGATGCTTTAAAAAAAAATGGTTTTAAGATTGTTACTAAGGAAAAAAAATAGATTATTTACTAGCCTCTTTTAAGGCGAATTCAATTCTATCTTGTCCCCAAAAGATTTTATTATTAGCAACAAATGTTGGTGCACCAAAAATACCTTTGGAGTAAGCATCACTGGTTTTTTTTCGTAATGAGTCTTTAATTAAAGATGATGTCGATCTTAATGCAAAAGTTTTCGGGTTTACGTTCAAATTTTTTAGTACTTTTTGAATTACAGTCTCATCATTCATGTTCAAACCATCTTGCCAAATTGTATTGAAAATTACATCTATATAATAACTTTTAATATTATCTTCTTCTGCAACTAATACACCGCGCATTAAATTTAAACTTCTTATAGGGAAGTATGAATTAAATTTAAATCTTACATTGTTTTTTTCAGCTAAGAGTTTGCAATCTCTAATCATATGCTTTGCTTTTGCTGGTATAAAAGCAGGAGCCTTAATTCCGTGAAGATTGTGTAGTCCCCCGAGAAGAATAGGATTGTACCTTATTTTGATACCTTCATTCATCTCAATTTTTTTTATTTGTTTATGGGCAAGAAATGAGTAAGGGCTCACGAAATCAAAATAAAAATCAAAAGGTTTAATCATTAAAACTAATTTTCTTAGCAAAGAAAATTCTTACAAACCAATATATAACTAATCCAATTGGGCCAGTGAAATAAGTTAAAAACAAAGATGGAATAGTGATAATTTTTGGAATTAAATATTTTTTACTATCTCGCACTATCCATGCGCCAGCAAATAAACTTATAGCTAAAAAATGAAGCCAAAAAAGAAGTAGCAATGCTTCATTTGCAAACATTGAATATAAACCCTCTAAACCTCTGTAAAGTTCAAATCCATCAAAGATATTTCCATCTAAGTAAACGACGTAAGATAAATAAGCGTAACCTACAGCTAAAAGAAGAGGAACTATAATAGATTGAGTAAAAAAATTTGTGATTTGATTGTAAGGCAGAAATATAAGCAACAACCAAAAAGGGATAACACCCCAGTTTGCGACCAAATAAATATTTTCATAAGTTAGAAATGACAATAAATTATTTATCATAAAAAATAATATAGTATATTAGTTTAATGAATCCCACATCTAATAAAAATGATTTTGAAGATTTAACTACTCATCTAAGAGACCTTGCGTACTCATACCTAGAAAAATATAGTCCCTCTAAACAACAATTAAAAGTATTTTTATTAAAAAAATATTTAACAAAAATCAAAGGTACCAAATCAAAAAAAGAAGTGTCATCAATTATTGACGAGATAGTTGTTAATCTTGAAAAAAATAAAATTTTAAATGATGAGATGTATTCAGACTCTAAAGCAAGAATGTATTTAAGAAGGGGCTATTCATTAAATAAGATAAATCAATCTTTAAGAAATAAAGGTGTAGAAAATAAATTTATTAAAAAAAGTATTGAAAAAATTAAAGATGAAAATATAGAGCCAGATTTTGTTTCAGCTCTAAAACTATGTAAAAGAAGAAGAATAGGTCCATTACGGCCTGATGAAAATCGAGTATTATTTTACAAAAAGGATATGGGGATTTTAGCAAGAGGTGGTTTTAGTTTTGACTTATCAAAAAGAGTTTTAGATTTAGAAAAAAAAGAATTTAATAAATTAATCCAAATTATCTAATTTTCTTTTTTTTTCTTCCTCCACTAAAATATCAAGTTTTCTCTTAAGCGCATTTCTTACCAAAATAAAAAATAAAACCCCAAAAAAAGTTACTGACAATATAATTATTAAAATAGTTTTAATCATTTAAGTTTTCAGCACGCTTCATAAGAAGACTTGGATTTTTGTAATCCTCTTTACCGTATAAAAAGGGTTTTCCATCAAGAGTTTTTATAATGGCTCCAGCATTCTGAGCTACGGCGTGTCCAGCAGCATAATCCCATTCGTTAGCTCTTTCTTTTGCTGCATAAATATCATACTCGCCAGTCGCTATAACACAGAATTTGTATGAACTAGCCATCTTTACTATAGAAGTAACATTAAACTCTTTTAGTTTATTCAAAATCATATCTGATGGTTTTAATACACTAGATAGTGCAACTACTTTTCCTTTAGGTTGTTGTTTTTCACAATTAATTTTTTTACTTTTGCCATTTTCAATTAAGTAACTTTCGCCAGGATTATAAGTATAAAAAAGTCTATTTTTTTTAGGCACACCAACAACACCAATCACTGGAACTGTATCAATAACTAGTGCAGCATTTAAAGTATATTCATCTTTGCCTGCAATGTACTCTTTGGTTCCATCTATTGGATCAATTAACCAAAAAATATTAGCACTATTTTTTATTTTTAAATTTACTGTTTCTTCGGAAACTATTGGGATATTTGGAGTAAGTTCTTTTATTTTACCAGTAATTAGTTCATTAACTTTAATATCTCCATTACTTACCGGAGAGCCGTCCTCTTTCGTCTTAATTATCAAACCTTTAGAATAAAGATCAATAGACTCTTTTCCCGCTATATTGAATGTATCAATCAAATTTTCGCTAATTGATTTTAACTCATTAATTTTCATTGTTTATTTTTTCTAAACTAACATTTTCTATATTAATCACTCTTTTTCCGAAATTTTCAAAATTTACTGTTACTTTATTACCAATAATTGACTGAACTTGTCCTACCCCCCACTCTTTTTTTAATGGATTTGTCACATAATCTCCTGGTTCAAAATCAATAAGCATTATGGAAAATTTCTTTTTTTTCGATTATACACTTTAATGATGAATTCACTAGGAATTAATAAACCAAAAAAAGAGACAAAAGTTGTTGTGGCAATGTCGGGAGGTGTTGACTCATCTGTTGTGGCTGCAATGATGAAAGAAGAAGGTTATGATGTTACAGGTATTACTCTTAAACTATATGATGATGCTAAAAAATCAAAAGAGGGAAGACAATGCTGTGCTGGCCAAGATATTTTAGATGCAAAAAGAGTATCAGAAAATATTAATATTAATCATAAAATTTTATTCTATCAAAAAAAATTTAAATCAGAAGTAATTGACTCATTCATAGATAGTTATGCAGCAGGAGAAACTCCAATACCATGTGTTCAATGTAATCAAACTGTTAAATTCAGAGATCTGTTCAAATATGCAAAAGATTTAAAAGCTGATGCGCTTATTACAGGACATTACGTTTCTAGAGTTCAAGTAAATGGTCACGCTAACATGTATAGAGCAAAAGATCAAAATAGAGACCAAACATATTTTTTATTTAGTACTACCCAGGAACAGTTAGATTATCTTAGATTTCCTCTTGGTCAAATAGATAAATCTGAAACAAGAGCGATAGCTGAAAAATTAAAATTAAATGTTGCTTCGAAACCAGATAGCCAAGATATTTGTTTTGTTCCAAATGGAGATTATGCCTCTGTAATAAAGAAATTTAGACCAGAGTCATTTAAGCCTGGGAAAATTCTTGATATTAAAGGAAACCAAATAGGAGTACACGAAGGAATTATAAATTACACAATAGGTCAAAGAAAGGGAATTAAAATAGCAAGTAATAATCCATTATATGTTGTAAATATAGATGCAGACAACAATACAATAATTGTTGGCAACAAAGATTGTTTAGAAGTTAAACAAATTAAGTTGAGAGATCTAAATATTCTTGGATCGCAAAAAGAATTGAAAGAAATAATACACATTAAAGTAAGGTCAACAGGTAGGCTTTTAAAAGCTAAAATTGATTTACAAGAAACAACTGCTAATGTAGAAATTTTAGACAAAGAAACTGGAATTTCTCCAGGTCAAGCATGCGTATTTTATTCAAAAGATAAAATTGGGGATAAAGTGCTTGGAGGGGGGTGGATACATAAGACCCACAATAAAAATTTATCCACTTAATTAACAGCTAAAATTATCTGCACGTTTTAAGTGATAACAATTTTTTTCATATATGATTTAATTTAATTAATTAAGAGGCAACTCTTAACTGGCCATTTAAGGAAAAACCGAGAGGTTCAAGCTTAAAGGGCAGAAAGGTGGACCTAGTAGCGCTAGAATAGTCCATCGAAATGGCTTGGCGGTAGCGCCTAAAACGACGAGCTAAAACTACTAAATTTCTAGGCGAAAGCCTGGAAATTTATGTGGTTCTTTTCCACAAAAATCTTGTAAATAAATAAAACAGAATTACTCCAACAAAATAATTCCATTCAAGAGCATGTTTGAAATGAGTATTACCTTTATTTAAAAGTATTGGTAGGCTCAAAATAGCTACTGATGCTAAAATTGAAACTAAACAAGCTTTTAAAATTAATATTCTTTTGTTTATAAATTTTGAAATTTTATCTTTAATTTTAAAGAAATGATAAACTAGTATTCCCTGAGCAATAATTTCGAATATAATAAATAATAGTAAAACGACACGTCTCATTAATTTATAAATTTGAATATCAAATTTTATACCAAGAAAAATTGAGTGAATAGCTAAAAAAATGGCTGAAAGAATTCCAAAGGTTTTAAATTTATAATCAATATTTGTAGATTTAAATTTGTTTACTAAACTATTGTTGTTCGACCAATAATAGTAAAGAGTTACAGCAGTTATAATCATTGCTGGTTTAAAAATTAAATACTGAGGGAAAGTTCTAGAAGCTCTACTGATTGACAAACTTCCATCTAGATATGGTATCGAAAAGCCTGATCTGCCAATTTGATCAACAATAAAAATTGTATTCTCCAATAACGAATAATTTTGAGAAATAAATAAGCAAAGATTTATTGCAATTAGTGGAATAAAAAATATCCATAAACTCAACCTTCTTATTTGAGCTATTTCACGCATAAAAATTTTATTGATTATTTTTTCTTATTTCTTTTTCTTGCTCTTCTCTTTTTTGAGCCAATTTTTCTTCTACCGCGATGTTTTTTGGGATATCCCATATTTTTGCCTCCTTATTTTATTTTAATTAGTAAAATTATATATAAAGTTCAAATACACTTATTTTATGAAAAAGTCTATTAACACATTTTTAAAACACCCCACAAAAGATAACACGAATAGATCAGCTAACCCTCCAGTAATAAGAGCATCCACTATTTTATTTAATACAATGCAAGAATTATATGCTCATGAAAAAAAAATTAAAAACCATCAAAAAGTAAGTCATTATAGTTATGGTCGATATGGTAGTTCAACAACCATTGAACTAGAAAATATGTTAAAAGAGTTAGAGCAAGCTTTTCATGTTTTTTTAACTGGTACTGGCTTTGGGGGAGTAGCCCTTGCAATCATGGGCATTTGCAGACCAGGAGATGAAATTTTAGTTTCAGATAATGTATATGGTCCAACAAAGGAAATTTCTGAAAAATTATTAAAAGAATTTAACGTTAAGGCAATTTTTTATGATCCAGAGTCTTTTGATGATCTTAAAAATAAGGTTTCAAAAAAAACCAAGTTGATACTTGTTGAAAATCCTGGAAGTAATACTTTTGAATTTCAGGATTTATCTAAAATAGTAAGTTTAGCGAAGAAGAAAAAAATTTACACATTATTAGATAATACTTGGGGAACACCTTTGTATCTTAAGCCTTTAAAACTTGGTTTTGACATGTCTTTTTCTTCAGCTACAAAATATTTCTCGGGCCATTCTGATGCAATGGGAGGGTCATTAGCAGTGAATAAAAAAGTTTTTAAAAAAATCATGTTTTTTTACAAACTTTCAGGATACAGAATGTCTGCTGACGAGGCATACCTAATTATAAGAGGCTTAAGAACTTTAGATACAAGATTGAAACAACATTATGAGAATACTAAAAAAGTAATAGATTTTTTAAAAAACCAAAAAAAAGTAAAAGAAATTCTCTATCCATATGAACCATCAAGCAAAAACTATAAACTTTGGAAAAAATATTACTCTGGTGCAACTGGATTATTATCAATAGTTATTAAAAGTAAAAAAAAATCATTAGTGATGAAATTTGTAAACTCTCTTGAGCTGTTTGGTATTGGATATAGCTGGGGAGGATTTGAAAGTTTGGCAATTTTACAAGATTTGAAAAAACAAACTGAATATACTAAAGGGCGACATTTCTTTCGTTTTAATAAAGATGAACACATTGTAAGACTTCATATAGGTTTAGAGGATCCTAAAGATTTAATTTCTGATCTTAAAAAATCTCTTAAATATATAAAATAATGTTGAAATTTTTTCCTAATAAAATTGCACTGATAACTCTTATTTCTGCTTGTACAATAATTTTGATATCCATGGGTTTACGACAAACCTTTGGATTATTTTTTAAAGCTTTTGAAGAAGGAATTGGATGCACTAGAACCGAGTTTGGCTTAGCTATAGGAATACAAATGTTATTTTGGGGAATGTTTGCTCCTCTTTTTGGAATAATTGCAGATAAATTTGGTGGTAATAAAGCTGTATTTTTAGGTTTTATTATTTTTGGATTGGGTATTTACATGCTTTATTCAGGTCCTAATACTGGTATTTTTTTTCAAATAAGCTTAGGTGTTCTTGTTGGTATAGCGTTAGGTGCTACTGCAATAGGTGTACCAGTTTCTGAGGTTGGAAAACATTTTCCCAATGAAACGCGCACTATAGCTACTGGTTTAGTTACAGCAGCAGCATCGGTAGGTTATTTTTTATCCCCTTTGTTTACGCAATATAGTCTTGGTGAAGTGGGTTGGGTTCAAACACTTAAATATTTTATGTTTTTTATTGGTTTTGGACTTATAGCTTCACTTTTTTTATTACCAGCAAAAACAATTATACAATCGTCTAAAGCAGATAGAGATCAAACATTTATATCAGCAATCAAAGAGGCCTTTTCTCACAAAGGATATGTTTTATTAGTTTTAGGTTTTTTTGTATGCGGTTTCCAAATTACATTGGTTGGAACTCATATTCCTGGTTATATGCAAGAAAGAGGTATGGGAGGTTGGTCAGCAACTATAATATTAGCTTTGATCGGTTTTTTTAATATATTTGGAACTTTAGGAATGGGCTATCTTGGGACAAAATATAAAAAAAAAAACTTATTAAGCATTCTTTACTTTTTAAGAGGTCTAAGTATCTGCATTTTTATTTTTTCACCACCTTCAATGTTAAACTCAATTATTTTTGGAATAACTTTCGGTCTTTTATGGTTGTCTACAGTACCACCGACAAATGGAATCGTTGCTCAAATTTTTGGGACAAAATATTTAAGTACTTTATTTGGTATCGTTTTCTTATGCCATCAGTTTGGCGCCTTTGCAGGAGCATTTTTAGGAGGCTATTTTTTTGATAATTATGGTAGTTATGATTATGCTTGGTACATGGCAATTGCCCTGTCAGTCTTTGCCACACTAGTTCACTATCCAATTAATGAAAGCAGGATAGAACGTGTGGATAACACTATCTAGGGTTGTAAATTGAGTCCCTTAGTGAATCAAAAGTGAATCAAAACGTGAACATTTAAAACCACTCAACTAAAAAGTGTGGATAATTTTTTATTTAAATAATTATAATTATTTAATAATCTTTAATGAACAAAGGAGAAATAATGTTTTCAAAAAAACTAGGAGAGAAATTAGACAAGTTTCATTTACTTCAACACCCATTTTATCAGGTATATTGGAATGAGGGTAAATTGACTCGAGAGATTATAAAAGATTACGCTGAACAATATTATCAACACGTCAAAGCTTTTCCAAGATACATAAGCGCAACACATTCTATTTGTGAAGATTTAGAAAAAAGGAGAATCTTATTGGAAAATTTGCAAGATGAAGAAAATAAAGATGGCGATCATCCAAAATTATGGAAGAATTTTGCAAAAGCTTTAGGCGCAGATGAAAAAGAAATTGAAAAAGTAAAGCTTGATTGGTTTACAAAAGATATGATTGATAACTTTTTTTCTCAAGCTAGAAAATCATATGCTGAAGGACTTGCCTCACTGTATACGTATGAAAGGCAAATTCCAGAAATCGCTGAAACTAAAATCCAAGGATTAAAGAAATTTTATGGAGTAAATTCCAAGGAGGGTCTTGAGTTTTTTGAAGCTCATAAATCAGCAGATGTAATTCATAGAGCTGAGTGTGAAAAGTTATTAGATGCTTTATCTAAAGAGGAGCAAGAAAAAGCTGAAACAGCATCTTTACTAACAGCAAGATATCTATGGAATTTTTTAAGTGGTATGACTTCCAAGCACAAACTTCAGACTGTTGCTGCTTAAGTTTATATAACTTAATAATTAAATGAAAAACGATAACCACGTTTGGGATAATAAACATCCCACTGCTCAAATGTTAGGACGTTGGCAACCTTGGCACGAGGGACATCAAAAACTTTTTGAAGAAACTTTAAAAAAAACAGGACAAGTCAATATAATGGTCAGAGATGTAAAAGGAGTAGATGATAATCCATTTGATTTTGAAACGGTAAAAAAAAATATTTTTGATGCTCTTAAAGATTATAAAAATAGAATTCAAGTAACTTTAGTTCCAAATATTACTAATATTTGCTATGGAAGAGGAGTGGGTTATAAAATTGAAGAGATAATTTTAGACGAGAAGACTCAACAAATCTCAGCCACTAAAATTCGCGAACAAATGAGAAAAGAGGGTAAACTTAAATAGTTGAGAAACGTTCTCACTTGACCTGTATTAATCAAACTAATAAAAGTCGTTTATGTTAACAATAAATCCTTTTGCAGATCTTGCTACAGTAATCCCAGCCTTTTTAATGCAATACTTTGTAATTGCGATGGTACTTTTGATAGTTATCGGCACTGGTTTAGATATGCTACATAAAAAAAATGTAGTTTATTTTTTTAGAAACGCACAAAAAGCAAAAAAATCTGCAAAGACTGAATTAAGCACAGGAAAAAAAACTGCAGTTATTTTAAAAACTGTAGCACACGATATAGCAACTACTTCAGAACTAGGTATGGGTAAAAGAAGAATTGCCCATGTTTTAGGAATGTATGGGACAATTCTTTTTTGGTTAGGGTCTGTAATTTTAATTTTTAAATACTCTGAGGGAAATGTTGCTCCTTCAATTTTTCCGATCATTTGGCATGTCGGGGCAATTATGACATGTTTAGGGGGATATTGGTTTTGGTTTTTTTTAAGGGTCGATGTTTCTGCTGAAGCGCATCCTTGGTATCGAATTATTACAGCTGATTTATTTGTGCTTGCTTTATTAGCTTGTGCTACTTTCGGATTAGCTTGGTCATTCTCTCAAACTGCAGGCATGAATGGTTTAAGTTATCTTTTTTTAATTTTATTTATTATATCTAACCTAGTTTTATTTGGAGGTGTTTACTGGTCTAAATTTGCTCACATGTTCTATAAACCTGGAGCGGCAATTCAAAAAAATTTAGCAGAGGCTGATGGATCTAGAGACAATTTGCCACCACCTGCTGATGCCCCAGAGCAATTTGGTCTTGGAATTAAAAGAGAGGAACCTAAACACTATTAAGATATATGAAATTTAAAACTGGATTAAACCATTATACTATTATAAGAAAATTTAAGGGAAGATAATTATTTATGTCTACATTTGTTTACATGACTAGATGCGATGGTTGCGGTCATTGCGTTGATATTTGTCCATCGGATATCATGCATATAGATGAGACGATACGAAGAGCAAAGAACATAGAGCCAAATTTCTGTTGGGAGTGCTACTCTTGTGTAAAAGCTTGCCCAAATCACGCAATAGATGTTAGAGGTTATGCTGACTTTGCGCCAATGGGTCATAGTGTGAGAGTTAGAAGAGAAGAAGAAAAAGGAACTATTTCTTGGAAAATAAAATTTCGAAATGGGACTGAAAAAAATTTCGTTTCTCCTATTACAACTAAACCATGGGGTAAATTCATACCAAAACTCTCTGAGGGAGATAAACCGAGACAAGGAGAAATGAATTCTCAAGTTTTATATTCAGAGCCAGAGGGTTTAGATACTAAAAAAGACTTACCAACGATAAGCAAAGAATCATTTAAAAAAGGTGTTTATTATTAATGCCAAAAAATAAAACAGTTCATGAAGACTGCGATATTTTAGTTGTAGGTGGCGGTATGGCTGGTACCGGAGCAACATTTGAAGCTAGACATTGGGGAAGAGATCTTAAAATCATTTGCGTTGAAAAAGCCAACATAGATAGAAGTGGAGCAGTAGCGCAAGGACTATATGCTATCAATTGTTATATGGGCATGAGATGGAACGAAAATCAACCTGAAGATCACGTTAGATACGCAAGAAATGATTTGATGGGATTGGTAAGAGAGGATTTAGGTTATGACATGGCTCGACATGTTGACTCAACAGTTCATATGTTTGATGAGTGGGGACTTCCAATGATGAAAGATAAAAAAACTGGAAGATACCAGAGGGAAGGTAAATGGCAAATAATGATACATGGTGAGAGTTATAAACCAATAGTTGCCGAGGCAGCAAAAAAATCCGCAGATAAAATATATAACAGAATAATGATTACCCATTTATTGATGGATGAAAATAAAAAAAATAGAGTTGGTGGCGCAGTAGGATTTAATATGAGAACAGGTGACTATCATGTGTTCAGAGCAAAAACAGTTATTGTTGCTGCAGGTGGAGCCTCTCATATTTTTAAACCTAGAGCTGTTGGAGAAGGAATGGGAAGAACTTGGTACGCCCCGTGGAGCAATGGTTCAGCGTATGCTCTTCCAATTGCCGCTGGAGCTAAAATGACTCAAATGGAAAATCGAATTGTATTATGTAGATTTAAAGATGGTTATGGCCCGGTTGGTGCTTACTTCTTGCATTTAAAAACTTACACTCAAAATGCAAATGGTGAGAACTATGAAAAAAAATGGTACGACCAAACTAAGAAATTAGTTGGAGAGTATATTGACCATCATCCGGTTCCAACTTGTCTTAGAAATCACGCATTTATACAAGAGGTAATGGCAGGTGGTGGGCCAATTCATATGGTTACCAAAGAAGCTTTTCAAGATCCCCATTTAGAAACCGTAGGATGGGAAAATTTTCTGGGAATGACAGTTGGCCAAGCAGTAGTTTGGGCATCACAGAATATCGATCCTAAGTATACTAATCCTGAATTAACTACTTCTGAACCATACGTGATGGGATCTCACGCAACATGCTCTGGAGCTTGGGTAAGCGGACCAGAAGATATTGCTCCAAAGGAATATTTTTGGGGTTATAACAGAATGACTACGGTCGATGGATTATTCGGTGCAGGAGATACTGTCGGCGGAAGTGCACATAAATTTTCTTCAGGATCTTTTACAGAAGGAAGATTAGCAGCTAAAGCAGCTGTAAAATATATTGAAGATCAGAAAGCTACTGATTTAAAAGTTTCTGATAAGCAATGTGACGAGTTTAAAGAAATAATTTATAAACCTTTAGACAACTATACCGTTAATAGAAATGAGATTACGGGTGGCACTGTTTCTCCGAGCTACATTTCTCCAATTCAAGGTTTACAAAGGCTACAAAAAATTATGGATGAATATGTAGGTGGTATTACGGCAAATTATATGACCAATGACAATCTTCTTAAAAAAGGTTTAGAACTTTTAGACTGGCTTCAAGAAGATTTAGAAAACGTTGGAGCAGAGGATTATCATCAATTAATGAGAGCGTGGGAGTTAAAACATCGAACACTTACCTCGCAATGCGTGACGGAACACACATTATTTAGGGAGGAAACTCGATGGCCAGGATATTATTATAGAGGTGATAAGCTTAAACTTGATGATGAAAATTGGCATTGTCTTACAGTTTCAAGAAGAGACCCTTCAACAGGAAAATTTACAATGGAAAAGATGCCTGTTTATCATATTGTTGGTGACGAGAAAGAGAAAAAAGCCTCTTAATTCTAGAAATGAACCTATTAAAAAAAACTGACGATGAAATCGTCAAAATAGCTAAACCTATTTGGGAAAATTTAATAAAATCATCAAACAACAAAGACTATGGTAGTTTTACCAAAGATTTTTCCTCACAGATGCTCTACGGGGCAAACGAGGTTGAGCTCGGCAAACAGTGGGCAAACAATAAACTTCTAACAAGTTTGAGGGAAAATCCAGATTTTTTAGGATGTATTAGAAGAGATAATTTTATCACTATTTTATACAAACAAAAAAGCAATACAGTTCCTGGGGAATTTTTAGGTAGGCTTGTTCTTGGTGAAGAAGGTGAAATGGTAAAAGTCTTTGGTGCAACAATTTATTAAGATTGACAAGTTGGTATTTCAAGCATACTGCTAACATAGATGCTTGAAATTTATCTACCCATAGCACAAGTAAATATTGACATTTTTCTCTTATTATTTCTAAGTTTAGCAGTCGGAGTACTATCAGGATTATTTGGAGTAGGCGGGGGTTTTTTAATGACTCCATTTTTAATTTTCATGGGCATACCTCCAGTATATGCAGTTCCAAACGAAGTTAATAATATACTTGCTACATCAGTTTCTGGGTCCTTAACACATTGGTATAAAAAAACTCTCGATTATAAAATGGGTCTCATGATTGTTTCTGGGGGTGTTGCTGGAACTATAATTGGAATAATGACCTTTACTTTCTTTTCGGAAATAGGAAAAATAAGTTTAATAATTTCATTATTATATATGTACTTATTAGCCATGGTTGGAACTCTTATGCTTATCGAAGGAATTCGAGAAAGAAATCGTTTAAAATCTAAAACTATCATTAAAAAAAAATTACATGATCATAATTGGCTGCAAGGTTTACCTTTACGTATGAGATTTAATAAATCTAGATTATATGAAAGCGCTTTTACCCCAATACTTTTAGGTTTTATTGTAGGATTTGTGGCTTCGATGATGGGCATCGGAGGTGCTTTTTTGATGGTTCCTGCTATGATTTATATTATTGGAATGCCCGTAAAATTAATCCCGGGAACTTCTTTATTTGTAACCGTTTTTATAAGTGCTGTTGTAACTATATTACATTCATTTAATTATGGTACTATTGACTTATTTTTAGTTGTGCCCTTGATACTAGGATCAATTGTCGGTGTTCAAGTTGGTCAAAAGATAGGTCAATTTTTAGATAGTACAGAGTTAAAATCATTGTTTGCAATGCTTTTAATAACTGTTGCAATCGCGATTGCATACGATTCTTTCTTTAGGGAAAAAACAGGATTTGATGGAACTTCTGTATCAGCACCTGAATTAAATAGTTTAGCAGAATTTATTGTGAGAATTTCAAATGATGCACCATTCTTATATGGAGCTTTTGCAATTATTCTTGCAGTATCACTTGGAGCATTAATGGCTTGGTTTAGAAAAATTATTCATGACCTTAGAAACAAAAAACCAAAACAAGAAGAGGTTAAATTCCCTGTAAAATAATCTGATTAAGCACTTCGATAAAGTTTGGTCATTACAAACTCTCTATGTCCTAAGGCCTCTGCACAAGTCAATCTTCCATTAGCAACTTTAAGAGTTGTTTCAATCAGCTTATCTCCAGCTTGATCTAAATTCATTTCTCTAGATAATATTTTTGAAACATCACAATCTACATGTTCACTCATTAGTTTTGCAGTTAATGGATTAGCAGTAAGTTTTACAACTGGCTCTATCGGATTACCTATAATGTTTCCTTGTCCAGTAGGGAATAAATGTATATTAAATCCACCCGCTGCTTGTAGGGTAACACATTCTGCTGCAGCAGAAGAAGTATCCATAAAATATAAACCTTTTCCTTTTTTTGGCTCTTCAGCAGGCTCTAATACATCAATAAATTTTCTTGAACCAATTTTTTGAAAATTTCCAAAAGCTTTTTCCTCAATAGTTGTAAGACCTCCGGCAATATTTCCGGCTGTAGGTTGACTTTCTGATAAATCATCAGTGGCTTCTTTCAAGATAAAATCATTATATTCACTCCAAGTTTTCATGAATTTTTTCTGAGCTTCAGGCGTAGCACCCCTTTTTGCGCAAACTTGCTCTGCACCAGTCAATTCTGAAGTTTCACCAAAACATAAATGAACTCCTAGCGGTTCAAGTTTGTCCATTAGATTTCCTACAGTAGGGTTCGAGGCTAGTCCAGAAGTGGTATCGGACTCACCACATTTTACAGAAATCCATAAATCACTGAGAGGGCACTCTTCTCTTTGCTTCTCAGACGCCCACATAGAAAACTCCTGTGCCTTTTTTGAGGCCTTCATAATTGTTTGAATGTCACCACTTCTTTCAATATGAAAACCCTCAACCGGCTTCCCTGTTTCTGCAATGCCATCAACTATTTTTTTTGTCCATTTAGGCTCAATTCCAATTACTATTACTGCTGCTACATTTGGATTTCTACCTGTTCCAATCATGGTTCTAAAATGTAATTCTAAATCTGCTCCAAATTGTAATCTTCCATATGAGTGAGGTAGTGCGATTGTTCCTTTAATATTATTAGCTACTGCCTCAGCGCAAGCATTTGAAATATCGTCTACAGGAAGGATAATCACATGATTTCTTGTACCTGCTCTACCATTTTCCCTTTTATAACCTAAAAAACTTTTTGGAATATTCATAAACTATTTACCACTTTTTTGTTTTTACATTATGAACATGGACATGCTCACCCTTTTTAATTTCTTTGACAACTTTTCCAATATCATGGCCATATTTAAAAATTGTATCTCCAACTTTTAAGTTCTTGAGTGCGATTTTATGACCTAAAGGAACCTCATTTTCAGATGGAACATTCACCGTTTTATCGTTTTCCATAATCCAGGCGTTACAATTTTGGCCTTTT
>CACKWP010000004.1 GCA_902603945.1 uncultured Pelagibacteraceae bacterium | reverse complement strand
GAAAAAGCTTTGAACTCACATGCTAAAGAAATAATAAATGCTCTTTTAAACTCAGGCTGCGAAGTAAGGGTTGATAAAAAAATTAACAAACTTTTTAAAGGAAAGTTAAAAAAAACCACAGAAAAAGATTGGAAAACAGAATACCTGGATGCAATTATTTCTATAAAGGCAGTTAAAAATGTAAAAGGTGCTGTCGAACATATTTTAAAATATGGCACAATGCACACTGATAGCATAATCACTAACAACAAAAAGAATGCCGAGATTTTTTTAAATGGAGTTAATAGCTCAATAGCCATGCATAACGTCTCGACTCAATTTGCTGATGGTGGTGAATTCGGTTTTGGCGGCGAAATAGGTATCTCTACCAACAAACTTCCACCTAGAGGTCCTGTAGGAATAAACCAACTAACTTCATACAAATATCTTGTTTCTGGAAAAGGAATTGTTAGACCATAATTAATGGCAAGTATCCAAAAAAAATACATTGGATTATTAGGTGGTAGTTTTGATCCTCCCCATAAAGGACACTTAGGTATATCAAAAATTGCTATTAAAAAATTAAAATTAAAAAAAATTTATTGGGTGGTAACCAAAAAAAACCCTTTCAAAAATAAACCTTTTTATTCTATTGACCAAAGATTGCGTAAAGCCAAAAAATTAACTAAATCAAATAAAAAAATCCAAGTAGCTTATTTTGACGAGATTATAGGTTCGTCTAGAAGTATTGACACAATTTACTATTTAATTTCTAAAAAAAAACTAAAGAATATCTTCTTAATTATAGGGTCAGACAACTTAATTAATTTTCACAAGTGGAAAAGCTGGAAAAAAATAGTTAAATTAACAAAATTAATTGTTTTTTCTCGAAGGGGATATGATAAAAAGAGTAGGAAATCAAAAGTGGCTAAATACTTAAAAAATAAAATAATTTTTATAACAAATAAACCTATTTTAATCTCTTCAACAAAGTTAAGAAATCGAGATCATGTAAAAAGATAATGGAAATAACAACTATAAAAAATAATATTGAAAAAATTCTTGATGATAATAAAGCTATAAGTATTACCTCTATAAATTTAAAAAATAAATCTTACATTGCAGACTACATGATAGTTGCGTCTGGAACTTCATCAAGACATCTGCAGTCCTTGTCGGAAATATTAGTGATTGAACTGAAGAAACTAGGTATTGAAAATTGTCGTATAGAGGGAAAAGATAGCGCTGATTGGAAGCTAGTTGATGCTCATGATATTATTGTTCATATTTTTCACCCAGAGAAAAGAGAATTCTATGATTTAGAAAAAATGTGGTCTGAAGAAATCCCTAAAGAAAAGGCAATGATATGAAAAAACTTATTATTTTATCAATTCTAATAATTTATTCTTTTAGTACCTCTGTTTTCTCAAAAAATGATCTTTATGAAAAAATTGATCTTTTCGGAGAAGTGATTGAGAATATAAAAAAAGATTATGTTGATGACGTTGACCAAGCAGAAATGATGGACTCTGCAATTAACGGAGTTTTACAATCTTTAGACCCTTATTCATCATACATGAGCCCTGAACTTTTTAATGAAATGCAAACAGATACGAAGGGAGAATTCGGGGGCTTAGGAATTGAAATAGGTATGGAAGCTGGTGTAGTAAAAGTAATATCTCCTATTGAAGGTACTCCTGCTGAACAAGCTGGAATAAAAGCTGGTGACTACATTGTAAAAATTGGGGGAGAACAAGTTCAAGGTAAATCATTAATGGAAGCCGTAAAGTTAATGCGAGGACCAGTAGGAACAACGATTGATCTCACAATTAGAAGAAAAAATGTAAAAAAACCTTTAGAATTTAACATAAAAAGAAAAATAATAGAGGTTCAATCTGTAAGCTCTGAAATAATTAGTGAGGAGAAAAATATAGGCTACGTTAGGTTAAAATCATTTAATGAAAACAGTGATAACCAATTTCTAAAATCAATTAAAAAGTTTGAGAAAAATAAGAAAATTAAAGGTTATGTAATAGATTTGAGAAATAACCCTGGGGGGTTGTTGACTCAAGCAATTAATATAACAGATTTTTTTCTAGATTACGGAGAAATAGTATCAACAAAAGGTCGTAAAATTTCTGAAACAAGAAAATTCTTTGCAAGAAAAGGTGACGAAATCAAAGGCAAACCATTGGTTGTACTTATCAATAATGGTTCCGCTTCAGCTTCAGAGATATTTGCAGGTGCCTTAAAAGATCATAAAAGAGCAATTATTCTTGGTGAAAATTCTTACGGCAAAGGTTCGGTGCAGTCAATAATACCGTTAAGAAATGGCGGTGGTATGAGATTGACTATTTCAAAATACTACTTGCCATCTGGCAAGTCAATTTCTGAAGTAGGAGTAACTCCTGATATTTTAGTTGAGGAAACTGAAAATGATTTTCAAATAAATTCGGAAAAAGACAATCAATTGAACTACGCTATCAATCTTTTTAACTCTTAAGCTAAATGAATGCACTTAAACTCCCTTTACGAATTGGAGTTGGAGTAATAGTTCTTAATAATAAAAATCAAGTTTTTGTAGGTAAAAGGAAGGATAACCCTGGTGATAATTGGCAAATGCCCCAGGGCGGGGTGAATAAGGGAGAAGATTATGTATCAGCTATGAAAAGAGAATTGATAGAGGAAACAAGCATAAAAAATATTAAGATTTTAAAAGAGATAGAGCATTTGTATCAATACAATCTTCCAAAAAATTTAGTTGGAATTATTTGGAAAGGCAAATTTAGAGGTCAGAAACAGAAATGGTTTATTACTCGTTTTTTAGGCAAAGATTCTGAAATAAATCTTAAAACTAAACATCCTGAATTTATTGAATGGAAGTGGATAGAGCCAGAAAAGTTACCGGAAGTAATAGTTTATTTTAAGAAAGAAATATATCTAAGTCTTCTCAAAGAAATTAAATTATTTATTGAATGATTTCTCTCAAAGTTTCAACTTTATATGAAAGAATAAATTTTTCTTTATCAGTAGAGTTTTCGTTTTTGAGTTTTTTCTCTGCATCTTCAAGTAGATTATTTAAAGAATTTTTTTTAAGATTTTTTATATCTTTAGCTGTTGATGTTAAGATTAAAAGATTATTTTCTGAAAATTCTACTGTGCCTTCTTCAACAAAATACTTACTTTCTACTTGATTTTTTAAGAATATAATTCCAGGTCTTAAGAAAGTTATTAGTGGAATATGATCTTTAAGAATGCCCATTTGGCCTTCATAAGATGGAATTGTTACTTCACTAGCCTCGGTACTTAAAATTTTTTGGTCTGGTGTAATTATTTCTACTTTAAACTTGTCGGACATTGTTTAATCTTTTGATAATTTTTCTGCCTTTTCAATTACTTCTTCAATTCCTCCTACCATATAAAAAGCTGCCTCTGGTAAATGATCATACTCACCTTTGCAAATAGCATCAAAGCCCTTAATAGTATCTTCAAGATCTACTAGCTTACCAGGTGAGCCTGTAAATACCTCCGCCACAAAAAAAGGTTGTGAAAGGAATCTTTGTATTTTTCTAGCTCTTGCTACAGTTAATTTATCCTCTTCTGAAAGTTCATCCATTCCTAAAATAGCTATTATGTCTTGCAAAGATTTATAGGCCTGCAAAATTCTCTGAACATCTCTTGCCACTCTATAATGTTCCTCACCAACTATTCTAGGATCTAGGATTCTTGAAGTAGAGTCTAAAGGATCAACTGCTGGGTATATTCCTATTTCTGCGATCTGTCTTGATAAAACTGTTGTAGCATCTAAATGCGAAAAGGATGTAGCTGGAGCTGGATCTGTTAAATCATCAGCTGGAACATATATTGCTTGCACAGAGGTAATTGAACCTTTGTCGGTTGATGTTATCCTCTCTTGTAAATTACCCATATCAGTAGCTAAGGTTGGTTGATAACCAACTGCTGATGGAATTCTTCCAAGTAAAGCAGATACTTCCGATCCTGCTTGAGTAAACCTAAATATATTATCTACGAAAAATAGAACGTCTTGTCCTTCCTTATCTCTAAAATATTCTGCGACGGTTAATCCAGTTAAAGCAACTCTAGCCCGAGCACCAGGAGGTTCGTTCATTTGTCCGTAAACAAGTGCTGCTTTTGAACCTTTGCCATCTGTTTTAATAACGCCCGACTCAATCATTTCGTGGTACAAGTCATTTCCTTCTCTTGTTCTTTCCCCCACACCTGCAAAGACAGAAAAACCCCCATGAGCTTTTGCGATATTATTTATTAACTCCATTATAGTCACAGTCTTTCCGACACCTGCTCCTCCAAATAAACCAATTTTTCCACCTTTCGCATACGGAGCAAGAAGATCGATTACTTTAATACCTGTAACTAGCTGCTCAGTTTCTGTTGCTTGGTCGGTAAATTTAGGTGCTGCTCTGTGAATAGGCCATTTTTCTTTTGTTTTTACTGCACCTTTTTCATCTATAGACTCACCAACCACATTGATAATTCTTCCTAATGTTTCTGGTCCAACAGGAACACTTATTGGTGCACCTGTATTAATCACCTCATCACCTCTTTTGAGACCCTCAGTTGCATCCATTGCTATTGTCCTCACATCATTCTCTCCTAAATGTTGAGCTACTTCTAGAATTAAGTTGTTTCCAGAATTTTTGACTTCAAGTGCAGTATAAATTTCTGGTAGATTGGCATCAAAATTTACGTCAACTACTGCCCCAATTATTTGTGTAATTTTTCCATTTTTATTCATTTTATAAACTTTCAGCTCCAGAAATAATTTCAATTAATTCTTTTGTGATAGATGCTTGTCTGCTTCTATTATAATTTATTGTAAGCTTGTCAACTAAGTCACCAGCGTTTCTAGTTGCGTTGTCCATTGCTGTCATTCTGGAACCTTGTTCACTTGCAGCATTTTCTAATAAAGCTTTCAAAACTTGAGTGGAAATATTTTTTGGTAATAAATCCTCCAAAATTTCATCTTCGTCTGGTTCAAATTCATAAGAAATTAATTTTTCATCATTGTCATCTGATTGTTCTTTTTCAGCCGGTATTATTTGTTGCGCTTGAGGAATTTGAGTAATTACATTTTTAAAGTTGTTATAGAATAAAATACATTTATCAAATTCATTTTTATTGAATAAATTTATAATTTCTTGACCGATGATGTCAGCCTCATTAAATGAGATTCGTTTTTTATCTTTGAAACTAAACTTTTTAATTACGTAATTTCCGTACTCTCTTTTAATTTGATCTAATCCTTTTGATCCAACCGTAATTACTTTAAGTTCTTTTCCTTCACTAAGAATTTTTTTAAAATTACTTTTCGCAAGCTTACAAATATTTGAGTTAAATCCTCCACATAATCCTCTGTCAGCAGTTAAAACAACACATAAATATTTTTTATCTTCTCCGGTTCCAACTAAAAGTTTTGGTGCATTTTGTGTGTCATTAATTGACTTAGTGAGCTTTAAAATGATATTTTGCATTTTTTCACTATAAGGCCTTCCTTTTTCAGCGCTTTCTTGTGCTTTTCTTAATTTTGCTGCTGCTACCATTTTCATTGCTTTAGTAATTTTTTGTGTTGATTTAACACTTTTAATCCTTTTTTTTAAATCGTCTAAACTAGGCATCTTTTATTTTTTATATTCCTCAATAATCTGTGTTAACATTTTCTCTGTTTCTTCTTCTAATTTTCCAGATGATTGAATAGCATCAATTATTTCGGGCTTCTCAGATTTAATTTTTTCTATAACTTCTGTTTCAAATTTTTTAATTTTATCTAAATCAAGATCATCCAAATAACCTTTTACACCTGTAAATACTGATATAACTTGTTCAGCGACAGTCATTGGTGAGTATTGATCTTGCTTTAATAATTCTGTTAATTTCGCTCCACGGTTCAATAATTGTTGGGTGGAAGCGTCTAAGTCTGATCCAAATTGGGCAAATGCCGCCATTTCTCTGTATTGTGCTAGCTCTAATTTTATTGACCCAGCAACTTTTTTCATAGCTTTTGTTTGCGCAGCTGATCCTACTCTTGAGACTGATAACCCCACATTTACTGCGGGTCTTATTCCTTGGTTAAATAATTCTGTCTCTAAAAATATTTGTCCATCAGTGATTGATATTACATTTGTTGGAATATAAGCTGAAACATCACCTGCTTGAGTTTCAATTATTGGTAAGGCTGTGAGTGAACCACCACCATTTTGTTCACTAAGCTTGGCTGATCTCTCTAAAAGTCTACTGTGTAGATAAAAAACATCACCTGGGTAAGCTTCTCTTCCAGGAGGTCTTCTTAACAGCAATGACATTTGTCTGTAAGCAACAGCTTGTTTGGATAAATCATCATATACTATCAAAGCATGCATACCATTGTCTCGAAAATATTCACCGATAGTACACCCAGTGTAGGGAGCTAAAAACTGTAAAGGTGCTGAGTCTGATGCAGTTGCTGCAACTATTGTTGTATACTTTAATGCTCCAGCTTCCTCTAAAGTTTTTGTTATTTGCGCAACAGTAGAACGTTTTTGTCCGATTGCTACATAAACACAATATAATTTTTTCTTTTCATCTGAGGACTCATTAATTTTTTTTTGATTGATTATAGCATCAATTGCTACGGCGGTCTTACCCGTTTGTCTATCACCAATTATTAATTCTCTTTGACCTCTACCTATCGGTATCAATGAGTCAATTGATTTTAAACCAGTTTGCATTGGTTCACTTACAGATTGCCTAGGGATAATTCCTGGAGCTTTAACTTCAACTCTTTTTCTCTCTTTTGAAGAGATGGCTCCTTTTCCGTCAATTGGATTTCCTAAACCATCAACAACTCTTCCTAAAAGTTCCTTGCCTACAGGCACGTCGACAATCGCATTTGTTCTTTTTACGGTATCGCCCTCTTTTATCTTCCTATCATCTCCAAAGATTACAACACCAACATTATCATTTTCTAAATTTAACGCCATTCCTTTTGAACCATCGTCAAATTCTACCATCTCCCCAGCTTGGACATTATCTAGCCCATAAACTCGAGCGATACCGTCACCAACTGATAAAACTTTTCCTATTTCAGAAACTTCTGCTTTCTCTCCAAAATTTTTTATTTGGTCTTTTAATAATTTTGTTACTTCTGAAGGATTAATAGACATATTAATTTTCTAACATTCTTTGTTGAAATTTTTTTAATTTATTTTTAATTGAAGTATCAATCATGAAGCTTCCAATATGAAGTTTAAAACCTCCTATTAGTTCTTTGTCAATCTTGAAGTCAAATTTTATTTTAGATCCCTTAGATAGGGATAATTCTTTGCTTATGTTTTCTAATTCAGTTTCAGACAATTCTTTTGAGGAAATTAAAGATGCTTTTAATTCGCCTCTTTTTTTTAAGCATAGTTTAAGAAAACTTTCTATAATTTTTGAGATAAAGAATATTCTTCTTTTTTCAACTAAAAGAAATAGAAAATTTTTGAAGTTTTTAGAGAAACTCAATTTATCTGACAAGATATTAAAAACATTATTTTGATTAGTTATGTTATGTGTGGGATTGTGAATGAAATTCTTCAATTCTAAACTTTTTTCTATGAGAGATTTAAAAGTTTTCACATCTGTCTCAACTTTTTCAAGTTCTCCAGATTCCTTTGAAATTTCAAATAAAGCACGTGAGTACCTTTCTGAAGTTTCTGTTGAGAAAGATTTATTATTGCTCATTTTTAATTGTTAGAAATTAATGTGATGTAATGGGCGTTTCGTATCATATGAGTAAATGTTGATCAAGTTACCAATTAGCTAATTATCCAAAGTTTACTGGATCGACATCAACTGTGAGTTTAATTTTACTTGATATTTTCAAGGTATTTAGCAAGTTTGAGATTTTTTTTTGTATGAGGCTTTTGCCTTTAAATCTTATTAATAGTCTTGATCTAAATTTTTTTCTTATTTTTAATAAAGGTGAGTCCACTGGGCCCATTACTTCGATTTCCTGTATTTTGTTCAAATGTTTTTTAACTTCTCTAGCTCCCTCTAAACTAAGGTTATGTTTATTTGCAGAAATTATTACAGCAATTAATCTCGAAAATGGGGGTAAAAGATTTTTCTCTCTTAATATCAATTCTTTCTTTAAAAGTTCTTCAGAATTATTTTTTATTAATTCATTCAGTGTAAGATCCTCGGGGCTTAAAGTTTGATAAATAATTAATGACTCTGAGCTAAACCTGCCTGCTCGACCACTTAACTGATGATATAATTGAATATTTTTTTCTGTCGTTCTCAAATCATATCCCCTTCCGGAAAAATCTGCATCTATTACTACAATGCAGTTTAATTTTGGAAAATTAAAACCTTTAGAGATCATTTGAGTACCAATTAAAATATCTACTTTGTTATTCTCTATTCTTTCGAACATGGACTTTACACGATCTTTCTTTTTCATATAATCGCTTGAAAAAATTTCGATTTTATTAAAAGGAAAGATTTTTTTAACTTGCTCAAACACTTTTTCTACACCTGGTCCATACATTGTAAATTCACAATTTTCACCTTCTTTACAATTTCTAGAAATATTTTTTTCAAATGAGCAATGATGACATACAGCTTTATTTTTAGTTTTATGAAAAGTTAAATACATAGAACAATTTTGACAGGTTTGTTTATAACCACAATTTTTACAAATCATATATGGAGCGTATCCTCTTCTGTTCAAAAAAAATAAAACTTGTTGATTGTTTTTCAAATAATTTTTTACTATCGCTTCGGTTTCCTCAGAAATTAAATTATTTTTGAATTTTTTTATATTAAGATTTATAATTTTTGTTTTTGGCAAAGGATAATTATTATATCTTTTTGATATCTTAAAATATTTATACTTTTTGCATTGAATATTATTAAATGTTTCTATTGAAGGTATTGAAGTAATTAAATGAATTGGAATTTTTTCAAATGAAGCCCTTGAGATTGCCATGTCTCTTGCATGATATATAATTCCTTCATCTTGTTTATATGAGGTATCATGCTCCTCGTCTACTATGATGACTCCAAGATTTTTGAATGGCAATAGCAAGGATGACCTGGCTCCGACAACTATTTTAATTTGATTATTGATTACTCCTTTCCAAATAATCCGTTTATTCTTGGGAGTAATCTTAGAATGCCATATTGCTGGTTCAAATCCAAAAAAATCTTCAAATCTCGATTTAAATTCATTTGTTAAAAAAATTTCAGGCAGAAGAACTAATGCTTGTTTTTTTTTACTTATTATTTTTTTTATTCTTTCGAAATATACGAGTGTTTTTCCAGAGCCAGTAGTACCTTGTAAAACTGAAACCTCAAAGTTTTTATTAGTTGTGTTCAAAAATTTTAATGCATTCTTCTGTTCATCGTTTAAATAATATCTTTTAATTTTCTTTTTTATATGAACGAAATTTTTATCATTTTTTGAAAAGTAATTAAGATTATTACCAATGGACATTTTTAAAACAAGTCCTAAGGGCATCATGTTATAAGTAGCAAACCAATTTATAAAATTTATGAATTTATTATTTAATGAAAAGTTATTTATTTTTTTATTTATTTTCTTAATTTTAACGTTTTTAAGTTTAAAAATTTCTCCAGGCCAGACTACTCCAATTTCTTTTTTTTGGCCAAAAGGCACTTCAACGATGTCTCCCGTATGTAAAGCAAACCGATTACTATTATATGTAAATGGAAAATTGAATATTTTTGGCAACAGCACTTGTGCTTTCATGATTTTATAGTAATAGAATTTTATTTATTTAAAAATGAATTGGTCTTTTATCAACAGCTAAAGCGGCTTCCTTTATTGCTTCAGTGTGAGTTGGGTGTGCATGGCAGGTTCTAGCAATATCTTCCGAACTTGCCCCAAATTCCATTGCTAATGCCATCTCAGCTATCATATCTCCACAATGTGGTCCAATAATATGAACTCCTAAAACTTTATCAGTTTTGTTATCTGCTAAAATTTTTACAAATCCATCAGTTTCATTATTCACTTTTGCCCTTGAGTTTGCAAGAAATGGAAATTTTCCTACTTTATAAGATTTGTTCTCACTTTTTAATTGTTCTTCGGTTTTTCCAACTGTTGCGACCTCAGGAGAGGTATAAATTACTCCCGGAATGACGTCATAATTTACATGGCCTGCCTGACCAGCTAAAATTTCTGCGACAGCAATGCCTTCCTCTTCTGCTTTATGAGCAAGCATAGGACCTTTAATTACATCTCCAATTGCATATATGTTTTTGATGGAAGTCTGCAACTTATCATTCACCTCGATTCTGCCTTGATTATCTTTCTTAACTCCAACTTTTGTTAAATTTAAACCCTCTGTATATGGTTTTCTTCCAACTGAGACTAAAACTTTGTCTACTTCAATATTTTCCTTTTTTGATTTTTTTAAATCTGTATATGTAATTAAAACTTTACTACCTTTGTTTTTTACTGTGTCAACTCTTGACCCCATTTTAAACTTAATTCCTTGTTTAGTTAAAATTTTTTGGAATTCTTTTGAAATTTCTCTATCCATCCCTGGAGTGATATGATCTAGATACTCTATTACAGTTACTTCAGATCCAAGTCTTGACCACACAGATCCCATTTCCAAACCAATATAACCTCCCCCTATTACTGCAAGTTTTTTTGGAACTTTATCAAAAGATAATGCACCAGTTGAAGAGACTATATTTTTCTCATCAATATTTATACTAGGAAGGGAAGTTACTGTGCTTCCTGTAGCAATGACTATATTTTTGGCTTTAATATTATTTCTTTTGTTATCACTTTCATAAATTACAACATCATTTTTTGAAAAAAGAACCCCTTTTCCTTTAAAGTATGTAACTTTATTTTTTTTAAACAAAAATTCGACACCTTTTGTCAAAACTTGTATTGATTTATTTTTATTTGTCATCATTTTTTGAATATTTAGTTTTATTCCATCAATTTCTATACCCTGTTGATTGAAATCTTTTTTTGCTTTGTGAAAATTTTCTGAGAGATTTAATAAACTCTTAGATGGAATGCACCCAACATTAAGACAAGTTCCTCCAAGTGCACCTCTTGACTCTATACAAGCTGTTTTTAAACCTAGTTGAGATGCTCTTATTGCGCAAACATACCCTCCCGGTCCTCCACCTATAACTACTATATCAAAATTATTTTCCATTATTAAATATTTAAAAAAAGTCTTTTAGGTTGCTCTAGAGAATCTTTTACAATTTTTAAAAAAGATACTGCTTCTTTACCATCAATGATTCTGTGATCATACGATAAAGCTAAGTACATAATAGGTCTTGCTTCAATATTTCCATTAACTACGAATGGTCTTTGAATAATATTATGCATCCCTAAGACAGCCGATTGAGGTGGGTTTAATATAGGTGTAGAAAGCATTGATCCGTATATACCTCCATTAGTGATAGTAAAAGTTCCACCCTGCAAATCCTCTATCGTAATTTTTCCATCTCTTGCTTTTTGACCGAGTTCACCTATATTTTTTTCAATATCGGCAAACGACATTTCATCTGTTTCTCTTAAAACTGGAACAACCAAACCCCTATCAGTACCAACAGCTATACTGATATTGTAATAATTCTTATAAACTATTTCCTCACCTTGAATTTCAGCATTGATTGTTGGATAATTTTTTAATCCAATTACACATGCTTTTACAAAGAAAGACATAAATCCAAGTTTAACCCCATATTTATTTAAAAATTCATCTTTATATTGACTTCTCATTGAGATTACTTCGCTCATATCAACTTCATTAAAAGTAGTAAGCATTGCAGCGTTCTCTTGTGCTTCTTTCAATCTTTTTGCGATTGTTAATCTGAGCCTAGTCATCCTAACTCTTTCCTCTGGACCGTATTTTATTTTTCTTTCAGATGGTGCTGGTTTAGAACCCATCAAGCTCATTATATCTTCTTTTAAGATTACACCATTTTTTCCTGATCCTTCGATTTTGCTAATATCAACTTTTGCCTCGTTAGCCATTTTCCTCGCGGCTGGAGAAATTTGTTTTCTTTGTGTTGAGGGTTTTTTTTCTTGATGAACTTCTTCTAAAATTAATGGCTCTTCCTCTTCTAATTTGAGAACAGGTTCATCAAATTTTTTTGATTTGGTTTTTCTTGTTTTAACAATTTTTTCTTCTTCAAAAACTCTTGGCTCTGTCAATTCCTTTTTTTTGGGTGGGTCATAATTCTTTAACTCTTTAACTTTATTTTCTTTATTTGATATAGAACTATCAACTGTTCCTAATAAAGAACCTACATTTACAGTTTCTCCTTCTTTAACAGCTATGCTACCTAGAACACCACTAGTTGGTGAGGGAACTTCTACATTTACTTTATCTGTTTCTAATTCTACTAAAGGTTCGTCAGCTGAAACTTTTTCTCCTTGCGATTTTAGCCACTTAGAAACTGTAGCCTCAGTGACTGACTCGCCTAGAGTTGGAACTGTAATTTTTTCTGCCATTTACTATCTAAGTATCTTTTCTAATATTTCTTTTTGTTGTGCAAGATGTTTGTTCAAATTTCCGGTCGCAGTAGATGAAGCTGCCTTTCTACCAACATATTTTACTGATTTATCACCAAAATTTATCATTTCTAAAGTTCTATCGATATAATTTCTTACAGTATTCCACGCACCCATATTTTTTGGTTCTTCCTGACACCATATAAAATTTGCTTTTGTATATCTCTTTAACACATTTGCTAAAGTTTTAGCGGGGAATGGGTAAAGCTGCTCTAATCTTACAAAAGTAACTTTATCATTTTTTATTTTTTCTCGAGCTTCAATCAGATCATAATAGATCTTACCTGAGCACATCACTACTTTCTTAATTTGATCATCTCTTTTCTTAAGTGCCAATAAATTATTAATTTCAGAATAAGCGTCATCTTCTAAAACTCTATGAAAAGTGCTTTTTTTTGAAAACTCAGAGATATTTGAAACACACTTTTTATGTCTTAATAATGATTTTGGTGTCATTATAATTAATGGTTTTCTAAATTCTCTATGCATTTGACGTCTTAAAACATGAAAATAATTTGAAGGCGTAGTACAATTTACTACTTGAATATTTTCGCCAGCACATAATTGTAAAAACCTTTCTAATCTGGCTGAAGAATGTTCGGGACCTTGACCTTCATAACCATGGGGCAATAACATTACTAAACCACTCGCTCGGCCCCATTTTGACTCTCCTGAGGAAATAAACTGATCAATTATTATTTGTGCTCCGTTAGCAAAGTCTCCAAACTGTGCTTCCCATAAAACTAATGTCTCCGGCTCTGATAGCGAATAACCAAATTCAAATCCCAAAACAGCAAGTTCTGAAAGTAAACTATCAATAATCTCAAAATTTTTTTGACCTTTGGAAATATTATTCAGAGGAATGTATCTTTCATGATTATCTTGATTTCTTAGAACAGCGTGTCTTTGGCTAAAAGTCCCTCTGCCTGAGTCTTGACCGGACAACCTGACAGAAAATCCCTCGGTTAGCAAAGTTCCAAAAGCTAATGTTTCTGCAGTTGACCAATCTATCGCTTTGCCTTCTTTTAAGGCATTCATCCTTAAGTCAAATATTTTTTTTAAGGTCTTATGAACACTAAAGTTTTTAGGAATTAATGAAATTTTTTTACCTATTTCTAATAATTTATTTTTTTCAACACCACTTACTCCTCTTTTGTCTTTTCCAAGACCAGGTTTAAATCTTGACCACGCTCCATCAAACCACTTTAGCTCTGACTTGTAATTTTTTGATGACTCAAATTCTTGTTCCAAAAAGTTTTTAAACTTTGTTTTCTCATCCTGTAATACAGTATCGGAAGTCAATCCTTCATTACTTAGTTTCTTTCCATAAATTGTTAGAGTAGTCGGGTGAGACCTAATTTTTCTGTACATTATAGGCTGTGTAAAAGATGGCTCGTCACCTTCATTATGACCAAATCTTCTATAACAAACCATATCGATCACTACATCTCTATTAAATTTTTGTCTATATTCAGTAGCGATTTTTGCACAATGTACGACGGCTTCTGGATCATCTCCGTTGACATGAAATATAGGTGCTTGGGCAGTTTTTGCAACATCAGAGGGATAAGGTGATGATCTTGCAAACCTTGGTGCTGTTGTGAAACCTATTTGATTATTCACAATTATATGTATTGTTCCACCAATGTTATGTCCTGGTAAACCTGACATTGCGAAACATTCAGCAACAATACCTTGCCCAGCAAAAGCTGCATCTCCGTGCATCAACACGGGAATAACTTTTTTTCTAAGTTTATCTTTATGAAAAAATTGTTTAGCTCGAACCTGACCTAGTACAACTGGATTTACCGCCTCTAAATGAGAGGGGTTATCTGTTAAGCTTATATGTACCGAGTTTCCATCAAACTCTCTATTTGAAGAAGCTCCAAGGTGGTATTTAACATCACCCTCAAAATCTTTACCAGCACCTACAGTCTTTCCAAAAAATTCACTAAATATTGCTTTAAAAGGCTTGCCCATCACGTTAGCTAAAACATTAAGTCTTCCTCTGTGTGGCATTCCAATCTTTATTTCTTTTGCCCCTAAACTTCCTCCTCTTTTAATTATTTGTTCTAATGCAGGAATTAAAGATTCACCTCCGTCTAAACCGAATCTTTTTGTTCCAACAAACTTCACGTGCAAATATTTTTCAAACCCCTCAGCTTGAATGATTTTATTTAGAATAGCTTTTTTTCCATTATTGGTGAAAGTAATATCTTTTTCTGGACCTTCAATTCTATTTCTTATCCAGGCTTTTTCATCTGGGTCACCCATGTGCATAAATTCATAGCCAATATTAGAAGAATAAGTTTTTTTTAAAATTTTAAGAATTTGATTCAAATCAGCATATTGTAATCCCAATACACCATCTAAGAAAATTTTTCTCGAATAATCACTTTTTTTAAATCCATAACTTTCTGGCTTCAATTCAGGATGTTCTTTCTTTTTTTGTATTGATAATGGGTCAAGATTTGCGATTAGATGTCCTCTAATTCTATAAGCTCTTATCAACATGATAGCTCTAACAGAGTCTTTTGAGGCCTCCTTAATTGATCTCAAATTTAGCTCTGAAGATTTTTCACCTAAGACTTCATTATTTGTAATTTTTGCTAATGGTTTTTTTATTTTTTTTTCTGGGGACCAACTTGGACCTTTTAAATTGTCATAAATAAGCTTTTCATCCTCACTTAATCCGTCGAAAAAACTTTTCCAGCCCTCAGGTAACGAATTAGGATCTGAAATATAGTCAGCATAGAACTCGTTAATAAATTCCGAGTTATTCCCTGCTAAAAAGGATGTTTTTTTATATATTGTGTTGTTATTTGAAGACGACATTAAAAATTTATTCTAACATAAATTATTAAAAATCAACCATTAAGTTTTTGATAAAGAGTTTTACCTATGTCTGCTGGTGATTTTGAAATTGTAATTCCAGCGGATTTCATAATTTCAATTTTGTCTTCGGCACCCCCCTTTCCGCCAGAAATTATAGCTCCAGCGTGACCCATTCTTCTACCAGGGGGCGCTGTTAAACCAGCGATAAAACCGACCATGGGCTTCTTTTTTTTCTCTTTTTTTAGAAATTCTGCAGCCTCTTCCTCTGCTGAACCACCTATTTCTCCAATCATGACAATTGATTTTGTCTCATCATCTTTTAAAAAAAGTTCTAAACAATCAATAAAATTTGTTCCATTAACTGGGTCACCACCTATTCCAATACAAGTTGATTGACCCATACCATTTGAGGATGTTTGTGCTACTGCTTCATAAGTTAATGTTCCCGATCTTGAAACTATTCCAACATTACCTTTTTTATGTATACTACCCGGCATTATACCAATTTTACATTCCTCTGGTGTGATTATACCTGGACAATTAGGTCCTATTAATCTTGAATTGCTTTTATTCAAAACTTTTTTTACCTTGAGCATATCTAAAATTGGTATCCCTTCAGTTATACAAACTATTAATTTTATCTTAGCTTCAATAGCTTCAATAATGGCATCGCCAGCAAATTTTGGAGGCACATAAATCATTGTGGCATCAGCAGATGTTTTTTCTTTTGCTTCGTTAACACTATTAAAAACCGGTAAACCCAAATGTTTTTGGCCACCTTTTTTTGGGGTAACACCTCCGACTAATTTTGTTCCATATTTTAAAGCTTGTTCAGAATGAAATGTTCCATGAGTTCCAGTAAAACCTTGACAAATAACTTTTGTATTTTTGTTTATTAAAACTGACATTATTTAATTGCCTCAACAATTTTTTTTGCCGCATCATTTAAATCTGAGGCTGACAATATTTTCAAATTCGATTTATCTAATATTGTTTTACCCTCTTTAAAGTTCGTGCCAGCTAATCTAACAACTAGAGGAACTTTAAGATTTATTTCTTTTGCAGCATCAACCACACCTTGAGCGAGAACATCGCATCGCATTATTCCTCCAAATATATTTATCAAAATGCCTTTTACATTTTTATCTGATAAAATTAATTTGAAAGCAGCAGCTACTTTTTCTTTAGATGCGCCACCACCTACGTCTAAAAAATTTGCAGGTTCTTTACCGTAAAGTTTAATTATATCCATTGTTGCCATAGCTAAACCAGCTCCATTGACCATACAACCTATTGAACCATTTAATTTGATGTATGCGAGATCATATTTGCTTGCCTCTATTTCAGTTGGATCTTCCTCATTTAAATCTCTAAGCTCGTATATTTCTGGTCTGCGAAAAATAGCATTGTCATCGAAGTTCATTTTAGCATCTAAACAAATTAATTCGTTGGATTTTGTTAATATTAAGGGATTAATTTCAATTAAGTTTGCATCTTTTGAAATTATTATCTCATAAAGAGATTTTATTAATTTATATGCTGTTTTTTTTTGTTTTTCACTAAGCCTGAAAACTGAAATTATTTTTTCTATTTCATCATTACTAGGTCCGCTTTCATTAAAATCTATCTTATTTGTAATTATTTTATCTGGTGTTTCTTGAGCAACTTTTTCTATATCCATGCCGCCTTCTGTACTACTTATAAAAGCAATTTTAGAAGTCTCTCGATCAACCAGACATGATAAATAAAATTCTTTTGAAATTTTCGAGGCTTCTTCTATATAAAGTCTTTTCACTTGCTTGCCCTCTGGGCCAGTTTGATGAGTAACTAAAATTTTTCCCATCATTTTTTTTGACTCATTTATAAGGTCGGGAAAATTTTTAATTAATTTTACACCACCGGCTTTTCCTCTTCCGCCAGCATGAATTTGTGCTTTTAATACATATTCTTTACTTTGCAGTTGGGAAATTTTCTTTTCTAGCTCATCTAAATTGAAAATAACTATTCCTTTTGATACAGGAGCTCCAAATTCTTTTAAAATCTCTTTTGCTTGATATTCGTGAATGTTCATTAATTATTTTTTTTTTTATCATTTATAGTTAATATAAGTTTATAAGCAATTAAAATTTATATTTATTTTATATTTATGAAAAAAAATTATGTAATATTACCTGTCTACAATGATTGGGACTCTTTGAAAAAAGTTTTAGAAATTCTTAATCAAAGCTTTAAAACTTTAAAATCAAATAACTTCATAATTATAGTAAATGATTTTTCCTCAAAAAAATTAATCTTAAATAAGAAATATTCTAATTTAAAAAAAATAAATGTGATTAATTTAGGTAAAAATGTCGGTAGTCAAAAAGCGATTTTTTTTGGTTTAAAATATTTGCAAAAAATAATTAAGAAAAAAGATAAAGAAACAATAATATCTATTCTAGACTCTGATGGCGAAGATAATCCTAATATGGTTAAAAAGTTAATAAAGTTAGTAAATTTAAAAAAAGATTACTTCATTTTTGCTTCACGAAAAAAAAGAACAGAAAATAATTTTCTAAAAGCTCTAAATCAATTTCGTCTAATAATCACTTTTATCTTAACAGGAAAATATATTAATTTTGGTAATTTTAGTTCATTTCCATCATTTTTATTAAATAAAATTCTTTCTAATAATAATTTATATTTAGCTTATTCATCGGGAGTGCTTAAGAATTATAATAAGTTTTTTTTTGTAAAGATAAAAAAGAACAAGAGATTTTACGGAAATTCAAAAGTAAATCTAAAATTTTTAATATTGCACACTGTTAAAATAATCTCTGTCTTTTACAAAACAGTTTTTTTAAGAACTTTTTTTTTACTAGTTTTAACTTTACTTTTTTTAGAGGATATAAAATTAAAAATTATAATTATTTCATTTTTTTTAATAGTTAATTTAATTTTAACGGGAATAAATATTATTCTAAAACCAAAAAAAATTAATTTATCTATAATAAAAAGTATTACTTAACTTGACACTAATTTATGCATTTTTCTATGTTAATTTTTGATAAGTTTTCATTTATATTTTCTTTTACATAACAGTCGGTATTGAATATATTTTTTAAATACCTTTCTTTATCTTTAAGTATGAATAAAGTTTTTATTTTCTGATCCCTTAAGCTTGCAATAAAAAAATTTTTATAGGTATTAAAATATTTATTGTCTCTACTTGGTACACTCATAGAGTCAAACCACTTGTTTGGGGCTATATTTTTTAATTTTAAAATTGAGGGAAAAATTTGATAGTCTGTTATTATAATTTTATTTGTTTTATCAGATAAAATAATTTCTTTAATTTCAATTAGATTTTCGATTTCTTCTGCTGGACTTATGTTGTAAGGCGTAATCCATTTTAAACCTTTTAATGATTTATCAAAATTTTCAGCTTCAACGGCAAGACTTAAATCTACGTTGTTTAATTCCATAAATTTTTTATTCTCATTAAATCGTAAGTGAAATTTAATTGTTGAGATAATTACAATTGAAACTAAGAAAATTAAAATAAATTTTTTATTGAAATATTTGTTGCAAAAAAAATGTGATATACCAATAAGAAAAGGTATTAAAAAAAATATTAAGATTTGATTTTTTGTGAATATTTGTCCTAATATAAATGTACTTACCATTAACAATGTAAATGTTAATAAAAAGTAATCTTTCTTAATTTCCAAATTAAGTTTTTTTTTTGATAATCTGAAAAGAACAAAAATTAAAGGTATCATTGAAAAGTAAATGAACTTAAATTGAGAAAAAACATTATTAAAGTTATAATTAATACTTGAACTTCTATCTTTGCCTATTTCTAAGGGATAGAAAATGTATTGAATAAAAAAACTATTTAGAGGTATTTTATTTATTAGAATAAATAATAAAAAGATAAATAATGATAAGATTGACCCCGAGATCAAATAAACCCAAAATTTGTAATTTTTAGTCTTAAAAAAAATCCAAAATATTAAAATAAACGAAAAAAACAATAAAAGTAAGTAAGCAGATGGTATTTGTTTAGATAAAAATGACGCAAAAAGAAATACAGGTACTAAGAACCAGAAAATAGGTTTATCTTTTAAAAATGCTAAAAATAAAAATATGCCAGATGCTAGCGAAAAAATTACTGCGTGATGATCCATAAAAGGTGTTCCTACTGATGGATAAGCCAAGATTGATGCACTAATAGAGTAAAGAAAACTGTAACCAGTCTTAATTCCTAACTGTATAAAAAAGTAAAAAAAAATAAGTGTTATAAATAAATTTAATACGGCTGCATGTAATACATAGCTAAACCAATTAATCCCGAATAACTTAAAAAAAACAAACTGAATATAATCTAATATCGGCCCAGTGATAGACCAATAATCTCTGAAAGGGTGATATCCATTTAAAAGCTTATAACCTGCATCGTAAATTAAAAAACTATCGATCGGGAAAATACCAATAAAACCATAATAAAACGTAAAGAAAAATGAACTTATTATTAAAATAAAAATATAATAATTTCTTTTAAATAGAATGTTATTTAAGTTCTGGATCAATTTTTTTTGCAGCATCGAATAAATCTTTAACAGACTCGACTGATTTTTTAAAATTTGTTTCTTCATCTGGAGTAAGATTTAATTCAATAATTTTTTCAACTCCTCTAGATCCAATTATTACTGGTACACCAGCATAAATATTTTTTGTATTATATTCTCCATTTAGATGAACTGCGCACGGAAGTTGTTTTTTTAAATCTTTTAGATACGACTCTGCCATCTCAACCCCCGAAGCAGCTGGAGCATAAAATGCTGAACCTTTCTCTAAATATTTTACAATTTCTGCACCTCCTTTTTTTGTTCGATCAACTATCTGTGCTAATCTTTCTTTAGTTAATTTACCTTCTTTAACTAGCTCAGTGATTTTTTTACCCTCTACTTCTGTTGAACCCAACATCGCAACCATGGTGTCCCCATGACCGCCTAAAACAAAAGATTTAATTTTATCTACAGGAACTTTTAATTCTTGAGAAAGAAAGTAAATAAACCTAGAAGAATCTAATATACCTGCCATTCCAACAACTTTATTTTTAGGTAGCCCAGAATATTTTTGCAAAGCCATGACAATTACATCTAAAGGATTTGTAATGCATATAACAAAAGCATCTGGAGATGTTTTTTTAATTCCTTCAGCAACTTGTTTGATAATTTTTAGATTAATTCCTAGCAAGTCATCTCTTGTCATACCTGGTTTTCTAGGTACGCCTGCAGTAATTATAATTACATCAGAATTTTTTGTATCTTGGTAATTGTCAGTTCCATATAAATTGACATTGAATCCGTTCACTGGGGACGATTGGGCTATATCTAAAGCTTTTCCTTTTGCCAACCCTGCAGCTACATCAAATAAAACAACATCTGCTAAACCTTTAAGGGCTATAAGATGAGCCAAAGTACCCCCAATTTGTCCCGCTCCAATTAATGTTATTTTTTTTTTCATTATTGTTTATTTCATTGTTGGCATTACAAACTCAGGGTCAGTTCTCAAGCCTGTTGGCCATCTTGATGTAATGGTTTTTAATTTAGTATAAAACCTTACTCCCTCTGGCCCGTGCATGTGCTGATCTCCAAACAAAGATCTCTTCCATCCACCAAAACTATGGAATGCCATTGGTACTGGGATTGGAATGTTAATTCCAACCATGCCAATTTTAGCTTTATTAGAGAATGTCCTTCCTGTATCACCATCTCTTGTAAATATGCTCACTCCATTTCCAAACTCGTGGTCATTAACAAGTTGTAAAGCTTCATCAAAATCTTTAGCTCTTACAACGGATAACACTGGGCCGAAAATTTCTTCTTTGTAAATTCTCATATCTTTTTTAACATGATCGAACAAACATCCGCCTATGTAATATCCGTTTTCATAACCTTGTAATTTAAAATTTCTTCCATCCACAATTAATTTTGCTCCTTCTTTCTCTCCGATATCAACATAACCTTTAACTTTTGCTAAGTGCTCTTTTGTCACTAATGGTCCCATTTCAGATAGTTTATCCATTCCTGGACCAACTTTTAATGCTTCGACTTTTTTTGCTAAAGATTCTACAAGTTTATCTCCAATTCCACCTACTGCAACCGCTACTGATTGAGCCATACATCTTTCACCTGCTGAACCATAAGCTGCGCCCATTAAACCATTAACTGCTTGATCCAAATCACAATCTGGCATTACAACACAGTGATTTTTTGCTCCGCCAAGTGCTTGCACCCTTTTTTCATTTTTTGCACAATTCTCATAAATATATTTTGCTATTGGAGTAGAGCCAACAAAACTCATAGCCACAACATCCTTATTACTTATTAAAGCGTCTACTGCTTCCTTATCTCCATTAACAATATTAAAAACACCATCAGGTAAACCAGCATCTTTTAAAAGTTCTGCTAGCCTCATTGAGCATGATGGATCTTTTTCAGATGGTTTCAAAACAAAAGTATTTCCACAAGCAATAGCCATTGGAAACATCCACATTGGTACCATTGCAGGAAAATTAAATGGTGTAATCCCTGCACAAACACCAAGAGGTTGACGAATAGACCAGCTATCAACGCTGGATCCCACGTTTTCTGTAAACTCACCTTTAAGCATTTGTGGTATACCGCAGGCATACTCAACAACTTCTAAACCTCTTGTTAGTGAGCCTTTTGCATCCTCATAAACTTTTCCATGTTCAGAAACTATAATTTTAGTAAGTTCGTCTGAATTTTTCTCAATTAATTCTTTAAATTTAAACATTATTCTCGCTCGTTGAAGCGGTGGCTTATTAGCCCAATCTTCAAAAGCTTTTTTTGCATTAGCAACTGCTTGGTTTACGTCCTTTGTAGAAGCTAATTTTACTTCTGCGCTTTGTTCGCCCGTAGCAGGATTAAAAACTTTACTTGTTTTTTTTGAGTCCCCGCTAAAGGATTTTCCTCCAACAAAGTGTTCTATAGTTTTCATGATGATATTGAATAAATAAGCTTTTAGCTTGTTGCAAGCATTTTCTTAATAGATCCTATGGCTTTTGCAGGATTTAATCCTTTTGGACAAGAATTTGTACAATTCATTATTGTATGGCATCTATATAATTTTAATTCATCTGCTACTTTCTTCAGTCTTTCTTTTTTATCTCCATCTCTACTATCGTTGATCCATCTATATGCTTGAAGAAGTACAGCTGGTCCTAAATATTTATCACCATTCCACCAATAACTTGGGCATGAAGTTGAACAGCAAGCACAAAGTATACATTCGTAGTACCCATCTAGCTTTTCTCTATCTTTTTGAGATTGCCTTAATTCTTCCTTTTCCTTTCCAGTCTGTTCAGTTTGCAACCAAGGTTTAATTGACTCGTACTGTTTATAAAGTGTGCTTAAGTCCCCAATTAAATCTTTAACTACTTTCAAATGTGGTAGAGGGTAAACGTTAAGATCGCCATTGATATCTGTATGAGATTTTATGCAAGCTAAGGTGTTTACGCCATCAATATTCATCGCACAGGAACCACAAACTCCATGAGCACATGATCTTCTAAACGTAAGCGATGGATCGATCTCATTTTTTATTTTAAATAGAATATCTAAAACTTTTGGCCCACATGTATCCATGTCTACCTCAAAAGTATCAACTCTTGGATTTTTCCCGCTAGATGGGTCCCATCTATAAACATTGACTTTTTTTAAATTCTTTGAATTTGTCTCGTCTTTGTAGTACTTACCAACTTCTATTTTTGAGTTTTGAGGCAAGTTAAATTGAGCCATTCTTAATAAACTCTCTCCTTAGGTGGAAAGTATTGCACATCGTTTGTAAGAGTTCTTGAATGCACATCTCTATATTTTATTTCTACTTTTTTACCATTTTGCCATGCTAGAGTGTGCTTCATAAAGTTTTTATCATCTCTTTTGCTATAATCTTCTCTGGCATGAGCGCCTCTACTCTCTTTTCTGCTATAAGCTGAGTCCATAGTTGTAAGCGCTTGTCTAATCAGGTTATCGAACTCCAAAGTCTCAACTAAATCTGTATTAAAGAGAAGAGATTTATCTTTTACAGAAATATCTTCTATTCCTTCATAAGGCTTTCTTATTTGATCTACACCCTCTTTGAGTGTTTTCTCAGTTCTGAATACAGCACATTTTGATTGCATTGTTTTTTGCATATTTAATCTTAATTCTGAAGTCTTTGTTGAGCCCGAAGAGTTTCTGATTTTATCAAATCTACTCAAACATTTATCCGTTTCAGAACTAGAAACTTCTTCGTGAGCCATACCTGGTTTAACAAGTTCTGCTGCTCTTTTAGCAGCAGCTCTTCCAAATACTACAAGATCAATTAGAGAATTTGATCCTAATCTGTTGGCTCCGTGGACTGATACGCAAGCTGCTTCACCTATTGCCATTAATCCAGGGACTGTTTTTTCTGAACCATTTAAAGTTAATACTTCTGCCTTATAATTTGTTGGTATACCACCCATATTATAATGAACAGTAGGCACAACTGGAATTGGTTGTTTATTTACATCAACATTTGCAAATGTTTTTGCAGCCTCTGATATTCCTGGAAGTCTCTCTTCTAAAACCTCTTTATCTAAATGATCTAGATGTAAATTTATATGATCTTTATCTTTACCTACTCCTCTGCCTTCATTAATTTCCATCTCCATTGATCTACTTACTACATCTCTAGATGCCAAATCTTTTGCGTTAGGCGCGTAACGTTCCATAAATCTCTCACCTTTTCCGTTTACTAAGAACCCACCTTCACCTCTTGCACCCTCTGTTATTAGACATCCTACTCCGTAAATGCCTGTTGGATGAAATTGTACAAACTCCATATCTTGTAGAGGTAATCCAGCTCTTAATACCATTGCGTTCCCATCTCCTGTACAAGTGTGTGCTGAGGTAGCTGAATAATAAACTTTTCCATATCCGCCTGTTGCAATTATAGTAATGTGAGACCTAAATCTGTGAATAGTTCCATCTGTTAAGTTCCAAGCTATTACTCCTTTGCACTCACCATTTTTCATTATTAAATCTAATGCAAAGTATTCTATGAAAAATTCTGTATTATGTTTTAATGCTTGTCCGTATAATGTGTGAAGGATAGCATGACCAGTTCTATCAGCTGCAGCACAGGTCCTTTGTGCAGTTCCGTTTCCATAATTTTTTGTCATTCCGCCAAAAGGCCTTTGATAAATTTTCCCATCATCAGTTCTGCTGAATGGTACCCCGTATCTTTCTAGTTCTACCACTGCTCTTGGAGCTTCCTTGCATAAATATTCGATGGCGTCTTGATCACCTAACCAGTCTGACCCTTTGACAGTATCATACATGTGCCATCTCCAATCATCTTCACCCATATTACCTAATGCAGCCGATATGCCACCTTGCGCAGCAGAAGTATGACTTCTTGTTGGAAACACTTTTGAAATACAAGCTGTTTTAAGTCCAGCTTCTGATAGACCAACTGCTGCTCGAAGACCAGAGCCGCCGGCTCCTAAAACAACAACGTCATATTCGTGGTCTATAATTTTATATGCACTCATTATGATAAATTATATATTCCTGTAATAGTTATTAAAGGCATAATTATAGCAAATATATTCAATAGTTTATTTGCGACATTTTTGATTTTTTGGTCTTTTATATAATCTTCAAATATCTCACTTATTGTTAAAGCTGAAAAAAAGAATGCTAATACAATAAATAGAGAAAACAAAATTCTAGTTGGTTGTTGAGTAAAAAAAATAGCTACATCTTGATAATCATTCTCATAAATAGATACAAAGCTGACAATAAACCAAATCATAAAAGGGATTAGGATAAATGAGCTAATTTTAGTAAATAACCATTTTTTTGTTGATGTGTGCATACTAAATAAAATTTTTTCCAATTAAATAAAATAAAATTGTTAATAGAAACGAACCTACTAAAACTGAAACTCCGGTAATTTTAGAAACTTTAAGATCAAAGCCATATCCAAGATCCCAAAATAAATGTCGAAGCTCATTCAAGATATGAAAGCTAAAAGTCCAACAAAGACCAACTGCTATAAATTTACCAAAAAAACTTTTTAAAAAGTTATTTATTATTTGGTATCCCTCTACCCCAAACAGTAAAGATAAACTCCAGAAACAAATTATTGTTATAGCTAATGTATTAATCACTCCAACAATTCTATGTGTAATGGACAACAAAGATGATATCTGCCATTTATAAATCTGAAGGTGTGGGCTTAAAGGTGTATTATTTTTGTCCATACATAAAATATTTATAAACTAAAGTTATAATTTTTTCACTAAATGCTCAGCTATTTGAACAGTATTTAATGCGGCTCCTTTTAATAAGTTATCTGAAACAACCCAAATATTTATAGCTTTGACATTTGAATTATCTTTTCTGATTCGGGAAATATAAGTTGTAAAATCTCCTTCAGCTTCTAGCGGTGTGATGTACCCCCCATCTTTCCTGTCATCTATTACCTTACAACCAGGAGCATCTTTTAAAATTTTAATAATATTCTCAAAATCATATAAATTATCAAATTCAATATTTATTGACTCGGAGTGTCCAGTTCTTACGGGAACCCTCACACATGTAGCTGTGACATCAATTTCTTGATCTAAAATTTTTTTCGTTTCATTAGTCATTTTTAATTCCTCTTTTGTGTAACCATCTTTATCGAAAAGATCGATATGAGGAATTAAATTAAAAGCGATTTGTTTAGTAAAATTCTTTGAATTTATTTTTTTATTGTCTAAAAAATCTTTTGTCTGACTAATAAGTTCATCCATTGGTGCTTTTCCTGCGCCTGAGACTGCTTGGTAGGTCGAAACAATTACTCTTTTAATTTTATATTCGTCATGTAGAGGTTTTAGTGCAAGCACCATCTGCATTGTTGAACAATTAGGATTTGAAATAATATTTTTATGATTTTCTAACTGATCAGCATTTACTTCAGGAACCACCAAAGGAACCTCTTTTTGCATTCTAAAGTAGCTTGAGTTATCTATTACGATAGTTTTTTTTGCCGCCTTTGGTGCCCATTCTTTGGCTATTTGACTTCCTGCAGCAAAAAAAGTTATTTGCGCTTTAGAAAAATCATAATTTTCTAAATTTTCAATTTTAATATCTTTATTCCTAAATCTAATTTTTTTTCCAGCACTTTTCTTTGAGGCAACCAAAAATAATTCTTTAAATGGAATTTTAGATTTCTCCAATATTTCAATGGTTTTTCTACCTACATTACCTGATGCTCCTATAATCGCAAAATTCATAAAGACTACTTTATTTTAATTTCGCAATAATTGCATCACCCATCTGAGATGTTGAAACCTCTTTCATATTTTTAGAGAGAATGTCTTTTGTTCTTAACCCTTCATCAAGGACGGATTGCACTGCTTTATCAAGTTGATCTGCTTCTTTTTCTAAGTCTAATGAATACCTCAATGCCATCGATAAACTTAAAATAGTAGCTATAGGATTTGCAATGTTTTTACCCTCTATGTCAGGAGCTGAACCGTGGACTGGTTCATAAAGCGACCTGATTCTTCCGTTTTTGTCTTTTATTCCAAGCGAAGCTGAAGGCAACAGACCAAGTGATCCTGTAAGCATTGCGGCTTCATCGGATAACATGTCTCCAAATAAATTATCAGCTAAAATTACATCAAATTGTTTTGGATACCTTAAAAGTTGCATAGCACAATTGTCTGCGAGCATATGATTTAATTCTACTTTTTTAAATTCCTTATCTTTTATTAACTGAACTTCTTCTCTCCATAAAACACCTGCTTCCATAACATTTGATTTTTCGCATGATGTAACTTTATTTCTTCTTTTTTTTGCTAAGTCGAAGGCTACTCTTGCTATTCTTTGAATTTCCGAAGTAGTGTAACTGTGCGTATTTATTCCTTTCCTCTGGTTGTTTTCCATAGGTTCAATTCCTCTAGGTTCTCCAAAGTAAATTCCACCAGTTAATTCCCTAACGATCATTATATCAAGACCTGAGACTATTTCTGGTTTTAAGGTAGATGAGTCTACTAATTGTTTAAAACAAATTGCAGGTCTTAAATTTGCAAAAAGTTTTAACTCTTTTCTAAGTTTTAATAGGGCCCTTTCGGGTTTTTTTGAAAACTCTAAATTATCCCATTTGGGTCCTCCACATGCACCCAGTATCACAGCATCAGACTCTAGAGATTTATAAAACACTTCGTCTGTGATTGGAACACCGTTTTTATCTATAGATGCTCCACCAATTAATTCCTGACTCAAAACAAAATCTAAAGACTTATTTTTGTTCATCCACTCAAGTATTTTTTTAACTTCTGATATAACTTCTGGACCTATTCCGTCACCAGGTAAAAGAAGAATGTTTCTAGTTTTTTTAGCCATTATTTAAAACCCAAGGTTTTGTTTTTTGTAATTTTTTTTCATAGTCGTCCACTTTTGAAATTTTTTCCATTGATAGGGCTATATCATCTAACCCTTCCATTAAACATTTTTTTTTAAAAGCATCGAGATCAAACTTTACAACTTTATTGCCAAATTTTATTTCTTGATTTTCTAAATTTATTTCAATCTCTTCCTGCCTCTTTGAATATTCAGCTAACTCAAACACAATTTTATCATCAATCTTAATTGGCAAAATTCCATTCTTGAAACAGTTATTGTAAAAAATATCTGCAAAGCTAGAACTTATTACACTCTTGATACCAAAATCAGCAAGAGCCCATGGAGCGTGCTCTCTTGATGAGCCGCATCCAAAATTTTTTCCCGCTAAAAGAATTTTAGATTTATTGTAAGGTTCCTTGTTAAGTATGAAATCTTCATTCTTTTTTCCTTTTTCATCATAGCGCATTTCGTAAAATAGACTTTTTCCCAAGCCAGTTCTCTTAATAGTTTTTAAAAACTGCTTTGGGATAATCATATCCGTATCAATATTTTGTAGTGATAAATATGATGGTATTGATTTTAGATTATTAAATTTTTCCATTCTATATTTCTCTAACGTCTGTGAGATGACCTTTAATTGCAGCTGCGATGGCCATCCCAGGGCTTACTAAATGTGTTCTTCCTCCACGACCTTGTCTACCTTCAAAATTTCTATTTGATGTTGATGCACATCTTTCTTTTGGCTTCAATTGATCTGGGTTCATACCTAAACACATCGAGCACCCAGGCTCTCTCCATTCGAAGCCCGCATCTTTAAAAATTTTATCAATTCCCTCTTTTTCAGCTTGTTCTTTAACTAGTCCTGATCCAGGGACGACCATTGCACTCACATTTTTGGCAATCTTTTTACCTTTAAGAAGATCCGCAGCCAATCTTAAGTCCTCTATTCTACCATTAGTGCAACTTCCTATAAAAATTTTATCAATTTTAATTTCTGAAATTTTAGTATTTGCTTTTAAGCCCATATAATCAAGGGATCTTTTCATAGCCATTTTTCTATCCTCATTTTTTTCGTTTTCAGGATCAGGCACAATACCAGTCACCGGAGACACATCTTGAGGTGAGGTCCCCCATGTTACTAATGGTTCTATATTTTTCCCGTCAATATTAACTTCTTTATCAAATTTACAATCTTTATCTGAATATAAAGTCTTCCAATATTCTATTGCTTTTGTCCAATTCTCACCTTTAGGTGACATCGTTTTACCTTTTAAATAATCAAATGTCTTTTCGTCTGGTGCAATTAAACCTGCTCTAGCGCCTGCTTCTATAGTCATATTACAGACCGTCATTCTTTCCTCCATACTTAAACTTTTGATTACATCACCAGCAAATTCAATTACGTATCCAGTTCCACCTGCTGTTCCAATTGTTCCTATAATTTTTAAAATTACATCTTTAGCTGTAACTCCTTTAGGTAGTTTACCATTGACGTTAATTCTCAAATTTCTTGATTTTTTTTGCATTAACGTTTGTGTGGCAAGTACATGTTCAACTTCAGAAGTTCCTATCCCAAAAGCTAATGCACCAAAGGCTCCATGAGTTGCAGTGTGGCTATCACCACATACAATCACTGTGCCTGGTTGAGTGAAGCCTTGTTCAGGTCCTATGATATGAACTATACCTTGACGCTTGTCATTAACATCAAAAAGTTCTACTCCGAAATCTTTGCAATTTTTTCTTAATGTTTCAACTTGGATTCTAGACTCCTCATCGTTAATTCCCTTGGTCCTATCAGTTGTAGGAACATTATGATCAGGTACTGCGAGAGTTAGTTCAGGTCTTCTGACTTTTCTTTTTTGTAATCTAAGTCCTTCAAAAGCTTGCGGACTTGTAACTTCATGTACCAAATGTCTATCAACATAAATTAATGAAGTGCCATCGCTTTGTTCATGAACAAGATGGTTTTCCCATATCTTATCGTATAGAGTTTTTGACATTAAATTTTATTTTTTTTCGCTAGTTAGCTTTTCAGCTTTAGCCTCGACTTTTGGAGCTTCTTTTTTTACTTCTTCAACTTTAGTCTCTTGCTTAACAGGTTCGATCGGTTTTACTTTTGGTTCCTCAGGTTTAACTGAAACATCTACACCTATCTTCTTTTTAATTTTTTCGGCAATCCTTGCGGATTTCCCTTTTCTATCTCTCAAATAATAAAGCTTCGCTCTTCTTACTTTACCTGATCTAATTACTTTAATTGAATCAACATTAGGACTATAGAGAGCGAATGTTCTTTCCACCCCCTCGCCAAATGAAATTTTTCTTACTGTGAAAGAAGAGTTTATATCTCTATTCTTTTTTGCAATACATACACCCTCAAAATATTGTATTCTTTCTCTTTTACCTTCTACAATTTTTACACCGACTTTAATTGTATCCCCAGGAGAAAAATCTGCAATTTTTTTACCAGCAACTATTTTTTTAATTGCTGCTTTGTTTATATCTTCAATGTTTTTCATTTTTTTTCTCTAAATATTTTTTCCAAAGATCAGGTCTCTGGCGACGTGTTATAGCCTCAGATTGAGACAAACGCCACCCTTTTATTTTGGCATGATCCCCTGAAAATAGGACTTCAGGTGGGCTTTTACCTTCCCATTCTCTAGGCTTTGTATACTGAGGATATTCTAAGAGGTGATTTTCAAAACTTTCCTCTTTAATGGAATCTTTATTTCCTAAAACACCTGGTAATAATCTTACTAAAGCATCAACAAATACAAAAGAAGCTGGTTCGCCTCCTGATAACACAAAATCACCTAAACTATATTCTTCAATATTTCGTGTCTCTAGAACTCTTTGGTCAACACCCTCGAAATGCCCACAGATAAGGTTTAAGTTTTTTTCTTTACTTAAAGATTTAGCAGTATTTTGATCAAATTTTTTACCTCTTGGAGATAGGTAGATAATTCTTTCCCCTTTTTTTGTATTATCATCAAGTGCAGATGCCAATACATCTGGACGCAAGAGCATTCCATTCCCTCCTCCAAAAGGAGTATCATCTACTGCACCATGTTTGTCCTTGGAATAGTCTCTAATGTTAATTACTTTTAAATTCCAGATTTTACTTTTCTGTGCCTTTTTAAATATTCCAGTATCTAAAGGACCAGGAAATAAATCTGGATATAAAGTAAATATCTTTACTTCTAACATCTCTAATTACCTTTTGGCTAAGCCTTTTTCTCTTCCTTTTTTGGTTCTTCCTTTTTAGCTTCTGCTTTAGGTTGTTCCTTTTTAGGTTCTTCTTTCTTTGGCTCTTCCTTTTTAGCCTCTGCTTTAGGTTGTTCCTTTTTAGCCTCTGCTTTAGGTTGTTCCTTTTTAGGTTCTTCCTTTTTAGCTTCTGCTTTAGGATCTTCTTTTTTGCCATCCTCTTTAGGTGCTTCTTTACTTTCTTCAGCACTTTTCTTTCTATCCTTTTTAGGAATAGCTTTTTGAGGATTATTTCCCGGCTTAGGCATTGGCATTATTTGGAGTTCACCTAAAAGTCTAGAAACTCTGAGAGTTGGTTGAGCACCTTTACTCATCCAATATTTTACTCTCTCAGCTTCTATTTTTATTCTTTCCTTTTTATCTTTTGGAAGCAATGGATTGTAAGAACCAATTTTTTCAATAAATTTACCGTCTCTTGGATATCTTCCATCAGCGATAACTATTTTATATATCGGCCTTTTCCTCACTCCTCCCATTGATAGTCTTATTCTTAACATGTTTTACCTTTCATTTTAGTTTATTGAGCATTTCATCTGGGATCATTCCAGATGGAATTTTTTTTCCTTGTGACATTTTTTTCATCATATCTGACATCATTTTAAATTGTTTGAGCAACTTATTTATTTTGGAAACATCTACTCCAGCACCTTGGGAAATTCTTTTTCTTCTAGAACCGCTAATGATTTTTGGATTTTCTTTTTCATTTTTTGTCATAGATAAAATGATAGCCTCATTTTCAATAAGCATTTTTTCATCTATGTTGGCTTGATCCATTTTAGTTTTCATTTTATTTACACCAGGTAACATTGACATAACTCCTTCCAGGCCTCCCATTTTTTTCATTTGCCTAAGTTGTGAAAGATAGGAGTCCATTGTAAAAATACCTTGTTTAAGCTCTTCCTCAGTTTCTTTAATTTTTTCTTCACTTAAATCTTGGGCTGCTTTTTCGACAAGTGTAACCACATCACCCATTCCAAGAATTCTGTTAGCTAACCTGTCAGGGTGAAACATTTCAAAGTCAGAAACTTTTTCTCCAACACCAATATATTTTATAGGTTTGCCAGTGATGTGTTTCATACTCAACGCAGCTCCACCTCGCGCATCACCATCAACTCTAGTCAAGATAATTGATGAAAGGTTGACTGCTGTATCAAACTCTTTTGCAACATTGACAGCTACTTGACCGGTTAAAGAATCTGCAACTAGAATAGTTTCGACTGGTTTTGTTAAATCTTTAATTTGTTTAATCTCAGACATCATTGGTAAATCTATTTGTGTTCGACCAGCGGTATCAAAAATTATAACATCTGAACCACTTAGATTTGCAGCATTAAGTGCTCTTTTAGTAATATCAATAGGTTGTTGTTTTTCTATGATCGGTAAATTTTGTAAGTTATTTTTTTCTGATAATAATTTTAGTTGTTCTTGTGCAGCAGGTCTGTATACGTCTAAACTCACAAGCATAACTTTTTTTTTGTGATTTTTTTCAATTAACTTAGCCAATTTAGCTGCTGAAGTTGTTTTTCCTGATCCTTGTAAACCTACTAATAATATAGAAATTGGCGGAACTGCTTTTAGATTAATCTCTTCATTCTTTGAACCAAGTATATTTACTAATTCATCGTAAACAATCTTCACTATCATTTGACCAGGTGAAGTTGATCTAATAATTTCCTGACCGATAGCTTTTGGTTTTACATTTTTAATAAAATCTTTCACAACTGGCAACGCTACGTCGGCTTCTAATAAAGCTAAGCGTATTTCTTTAAGGCCAGAGTCAACTTGTTCTTCCGTTAAGGAAGGAGCGCTTTTTAATTTAGAAAAAATATTTTCTAATTTATTTGTTAAGTTTTCAAACATTTTTATTACGTCCAACACCTATCGCACTAGTGGGCGAACCTTCGCTGACTAGTGTCGACACTCTTGTTTTCAAGAGCACCGCAAAAACTTAAGTATTTGCGGAAAGTTTGAGGAAACTACAATTTGGGGTTTTAAAAGTCAATGAATAATTATACTAATCTACCTATATGCCTTTGATTAATGCTTTTAGAATGGATGGTTTAGGTAACAGATTTATTATCATAGATAGAAGGGAAAAATTTATAAATATAACAAAAGAAAAAATAATTCATTTAGGAAATCTTAAGTCTTTTCATCGTAATATTGAATTTGATCAAATTATATTTATTGAAAAAGAAATTAATAATACTTTTCCAATAACCATTTTTAATTCAGATGGAGGAGAGGTAAGTGCATGTGGAAATGGAAGTAGATGCGTGGCTTACTTGTTAAGCAAAGATTTGAACAATAAAGAAATTAAATTAAAAACAAATAATAGGTTGCTTAATGCAAAAATTGTTGGGGAGTCCGATGTTCAACTGGAAATGGGGAAACCTATATTTGAGTGGAATAAAATTCCATTAAAAGAAAAGTTAGATCACAAAAATATAACTCTTGATATTGATGGTAAAGAATTCACTGATGGATTTAGCCTCAACGTGGGGAACCCTCATATAGTTTTTTTTGTTAAAGATTGTTTTAAATATGATCTAAAAATATTGGGGCCAAAAATAGAGAATCATGAATTATTTCCTGAGAGAACCAATGTTACTTTTGCTCAGATAGACGACGAAAATAACATCACTGTAAATGTTTGGGAGCGAGGTGCGGGATTAACAAAAGCATGTGGAACAGCTGCCTGTGCTACTGCTGTTACAGCGTTTATCAAAAAATTAACTAAAAATGATATCAATATTAAATTTGAAGAAGGAAGTTTAAATATTAAAATTGATACAAATCTTAATATATTTATGAGAGGTCCAGTTTCAGAAGTAAAACATACTAGACTTGAAATCTAAATGGGTTTATTTGATAAATTTAAAATAGGACTAGGTAAGAGTTCGGACGGGCTCTCTACTGGCTTTAAAAATATATTTTCCAAAAAAAAAATTGATGAAAATGTTCTTACAGAATTTGAAGAATTAATTATTACATCTGATGCGGGAGTAGAAGTTGCAAAAGAACTAAGAAAAGATTTTGAAAACTTTAAAGTTGATAAAAAATTAGACAATCATAAAGAAATTTTAAAACTAATAGCGGATAAATTAGCAATTAATCTTCAAAAGTACGAGAAAGATCTTAGCCTGATGGGAAATGCAAAGTCTGCTGTAATTGTTGTATCTGGTGTAAACGGCGTTGGAAAAACTACTAGTATCGGGAAACTTGGTAAGTATTTTAAAGATAATAATAGATCTGTTGTCTTTGGAGCTGCCGATACTTTTAGAGCAGCAGCGATAGATCAGCTGCAAGTTTGGGCAGCAAAAGTAAAAGTAGATATAATTAAATCAGAAATTAATAGTGACCCGGCCTCTGTTGCTTTTAAAACCGCTGAATTTGCCAAAAAAAATAAAATTGATGTTGCATTGATAGATACCGCAGGAAGATTACAAAATAAAAAGAATTTAATGGAAGAATATAAAAAAATTATAAATGTTTTAAAAAAAATTGATCAATCATTCCCAAACGAAGTTTTATTGGTACTTGATGCTACGACAGGGCAAAATGCATTAAATCAAGTTGAAGAATTTAGTAAAATACATAATCTTACAGGTCTTATAATTACAAAGCTTGATAGCACAGCAAAAGGCGGGGTAGTTTTAGCAATTTGTAAAAAATATGATTTACCTATAGTTGCAATTGGAATGGGTGAAAAAGAAGATGACTTACAACCCTTTAACGCTGAATATTTTTCAAAGGCATTACTAGGTATCGAAACCTAAAAACTTTCTTAGAGAATTCATAAATTGATCATTAAATTCCATCATGTGATCATCGTTTTCGGAAAAATAACTAAATTTAGGTTGATTAGCCTTGTCAAATAATTCTACACCCATTTTGAAAGGAACAACATCATCTTTCTTGCCATGCATAATTAAAATAGGAGTATTAATATTTTTAATTTTCTTTAGAGAGTCGTATCTATCTTTTATTAATAAATCGATTGGTAAATAAGGATAATAAATTTTTGCTGCATCAGCAATCGAAGTAAAAGGTGACTCTAAAACAATTCCTGCAAATGAATTATCCTGACCCAACTCTGTGGCTACACCTGTTCCAAGTGACTCGCCATATAAGATTATATTTTTATTTTTTACTCCAGCCTCGTTAAGCCATGCAACTGTTTTTTTAGCATCATTATACAAATTTTTTTCTGTAGGCTTACCTGGATTGCCACTAAATCCTCTCCATGAAATAATGAGAATATTTACATTTAATTTATTTAATTCATTTAGCTTATGAACCCTATTGGTTAGATCGCCTGCATTGCCATGAAAGTATAAAATTGTTTTATATTTTTTTAGATCTTTTTCCAAAAACCATGATTTAAGATTTATATCTTTATCAACCTCAATAAAAACTTCTTTATATTCAAATTGAATTTCATCTCCCTTATAATTATTTTCACTTGGGTGATAAAGTAATTTTCTTTGGTATAAATAAGTAAAAAGTACAATTACAATGTAAGCTAATATAATTGATGATAAGGCTAAATAAAGATACTTCATGTTTTTTTCCTAGCGAAATAAACTCCGGTAAAGACCAGTAAGCCACCTAAATAATGAAAACTAAGAAGTGGTTCCTCAAAAATTATAATTCCAAAGATAGATCCATAAACTGCAAATAAATATAAAGTAAATCCTGCAAAGGATGCGCCTACGTATTTTTGTAACCGAGTATATAAAGAGAAAGCTATAATGCTAGGAGAAATAGCAGCGAATATAATCCAGAACAAAAATGTCTGATTATAGTTAGTCTTTGCAAAGTAAATATTTTCTAAAATAAAAAACGGGAAAAGCGATATAAATCCAAACATGGCGATTAAAGTAAATCGGGCCATTAAACTAAATCTTGATTTCCAATTTAATAGATAAATTGAATAAAGAGCCCAACCTAAAGCTGCTCCCAAAACCCATAGATCGCCTGTTGTAAAATTTAGGCTTATTAAAAAATCTAAATTACCTTTAGATATGATTGTAAAAACGCCAGTAATACAAATTAATAAACCTAATATTCTAAAAAAATTAATTTTTTCTTTAAAAAATAAAATTGATAAAAAAATTATTATTACCGGTGAAGATGTATAGATTATACCAATATTTGCCATTGTTGTTGTCATTCCTGCAAGATTTGGGAAAGCTCCACAAATACCACAACCCATTGAGCCTAAGAAAAACAGCTTAAAAAACTCTTTATTAAACTCTTTTTTACTTTTTAAAATTTCATCAAAAAAAAAAGGAAATAATATGATGAATACTGTAAACCATCGCCAAAATGCTAATGAAATAGGAGGCACGGACTCTACGCCTCCTCTTGCAACAATAGTATTTGTAGCCATAAAAATTGGCTGAATTAATAAAAGTAGATAAGGAGCGTAAGGATTATTTTTTGTCAATGAAGGCTTCATAGAACATCATTACAATTACCATACCCATTAAAATATAAACAGGAAGCACATCAAAAAAACCTATCATCATTGATCTAGTCAATGTTGTTGCTAAACCAATTAAAAAAAAGGTACAGAGCGCAACTCCAATAATTATTGTAACTTTATCCTTCATCTCTACAATTTTTCTCAAGCCAGTTAGCTGTTCCTAAAAATCTTAAATCATCAAGTTTATCGCCAACTAATTGAACACCTAATGGTAAGTCATTTTCTCCTGTAAGTAAAGGCAATGAAATTGTGGGTAATCCAAGGTACGTCCAAATTTTTTGAAAGTCTGCACTCCCAGTAGATTTTAATCCTTTGTCAGCAACACCGCTTGATGAAGGAGTGATAATTCCATGATAGTCCTCAAAAACTTCTTTATATGACTCATAGCTTTGCTTCATGAAATCTGCAGCGTCTCCGTATTCTTTTGCTGAATATTTTAATCCTCTGGCGATAGCTTCTCTCATTTCTTTTGATAGTTTTGTTTTATCTTTTTTATAATAAACTTGAAAATTATTTGCCATGTCAACTTCATGAATTATTTGATGATGCTTTGGAATATCTTCAAAATACGATGGAGTATCAAATACCTCAATATTCTTTTTTAAATTTTTAACTAAAAATTCAAAAGCCTGCTGCGATTTTTTATTAATATTTTTCCAATTTTTTGTTTTATAAAAAATAAACTTAGGGTCAAAAACAGGACCTTTCTCACATTCCTCCACCATCTTTTCAGCAGCAAAATAAACTGTTGAGGGATCGTGTAAATCTTTTCTAATTAGTGACTTAGCAAGTAAGGCAACATCTTTTACTGTTTTGCCAAATACACCCATTGTATCTAATTTGTCTGAAACTTTTAAGACACCATTTCTTGAGATCAATCCATATGAGGGTTTATAGCCAACAACTCCACAATATGATGCTGGCCTAATTACTGAACCTCCAGTTTGAGAACCAACAGATAAAGGTGCCATATGAGCTGCAACAGCAGCTGCTGATCCACTTGACGACCCTCCTGGTGTTCTTGAGTAATCGTGTGGATTTTTAGTTTTGGATGGATGTATGTATGCAAGTTCACAAGTGACAGTCTTGCCCATTATAATTGCTCCCGAATTTTTTAGTAAGTTTACAATTTCAGAATCTTGTGAGTTGGACATTTTTTTTCTAAAAACTGTCCCACATTCAGTTGGCATGTCATAAGTTCCAATAATATCTTTTATTGCAACTGGCATCCCATGTAGTGGCCCCAGAGGTTTTCCTGATTTTCTGTAAGTATCTGCTTCTTCAGCTTTTTCTATTAAAAGTTTTTTATCTATAAATTGCCAAGCTTGAACATCCTTTTCAAATTTTTTTATTCTATCTAGATATGCTGCGCAGAGATCGACAGATGATATTTCACCTGAATGGAGTTTTTGAGATAATTCGTAAGCACTTAAAGATGTAACGTCTATCATTTAAATTCGTTAATTAGCAAATAATGTATCTGGCAACCAAAGAGCTATCCCTGGGAAGAGGTACATTAAAAACATAGCTAATATAACTATACCTAAAAAAGGCATAATACCTTTGAATATATCTAACAACTCTACATTTTTAGTTTGCACACCTTTTAAATAGTATGCGGACATCGCCATGGGTGGAGTTAAAAATGAAGTTTGTAAATTTAATGCAATTAACATTGCAAAAAAGTAAGGGTTAACTCCAAAAAATTCTACTAGAGGTAAAAAAATTGGTACAAAAATAATTAATATCTCTGTCCACTCTAATGGCCAACCGAGTAAGAAAATTATTATTTGTGTAATTACTAAGAACTGCCAAGGCTGTAGGTTCATTGATTTAAAGAAATGCTCAAATACTTCGTGCCCGCCTAAATAGGAAAAGACTGATGCAAAAGTCCATGAACCAATAAACAACCACATAATCATTGCAGTTGTTTTTGCAGTTAAAAATACCGACTCTTTAAAATTTTTCCACTTAAGTGTTTTATAAAAGTATGAAAGCACTAATGCCCCAAATGCTCCAACAGCTGCCGCTTCTGCAGGGGTTGCAAGTCCTCCTAAAATAGTTCCTAATACTAAAATTATTAAAGAGAAAAGCGGTAAGAAAGAAACCATTACCTCTTTTAGAATTTCTGATCTTGGTGGAATATCTTCTTTAGGTGGTTTAGGTGCGATCGAAGGATTAAAATAAGCTAAAGTTACCGCATAACCTATATATAATCCTGCTAATAATAATCCTGGAAAAATTGCTGCTGCAAATAATCGTAAGGGTGAAAGTTGTGCGATAACTGAATAAACAATTAACATTATACTTGGAGGAATAAGAATTCCTAAACACCCACCAGAACAGATTACACCTGAGGCAAATTTTTTATCATATCCAGCTCTGATCATCGCCGGCCAAGCAAGAAGCCCCATAAGAGTTACAACAGCTCCGATAATTCCAGTCGCTGTAGAAAATAAAGCACAAGTAACTAATGCAGCTACTGCCATTGAAGCGGGCAACCTATGAGAAGCTAGTCTGATTGCAAAAAATAATCTTGAAACTATTCCAGCTCTTTCAACTAAATACCCCATAAATAAAAAGAGTGGGACCGCGGTCAAAACTGTATTATCCATAACGGTGTAAGTATTTTGAACGAATAATTGGAAAATTCTATTATCTAAAAGATGTTCCATCCTTGTTGGATCAAAGTAAGCGTAATAACCAAAACCAACTCCCATTGCCATTAATGTAAATGCTATTGGGAATCCAAGTAGCACGGCAAATAAGAATATTCCCATCATTAAAATTGCAATTTCAGGATTTGTTAAACTAAATAACATCTTTTTGATCCTCGTCTTGTGAAGTTCTCATTAACATTTTTTCTGTTTCCTCTGCTACAACCATTCGCGCTGGCCAGTGCCCAGTTTGAATACAAATGATAGCTCTACATACTTCACTAATACCTTGGATAACTAATAAAATTCCAGCGGCTGGTATTAAAGATTTCGCCATATAAATTTGGATTTGAGCTGGGCTGTTCCAACTTGTTTCTTTTATCTTCCAAGCAAGTGAAGCGTATTCATAACCATAAAATGCTAAAGCTAACACGCCTGGAAAGAAAAATATGAAGTATAAAATTAAATCAATATAACCTTGGGTTCTTGGTTTAAAAAGTCTGTAAATTACATCTCCTCTTACATGGGCCTCTGTAGATAAAGTGTAAGCACCTGCCATCATAAAAATCGCACCATACATTTGTAAACTGAAATCAAAATTCCATAAGGTAGGAGCATTGAAGGCATATGCCATAACAACCTCATAACAAGTACCGCCCATTAAGATCACAATGCACCATGAAAATGCCTTCCCAACGGAAGTGCTTAAAGTATCTGCAAAATGAATAAATCCCCTCATGAAATTTTAAACTATTCTAATTTTTTTGTAATTTCCATAAAAAAAGGGGGCGCAAATACGCCCCCTTTTATGTTTAAAATATAATTAAATTTTAACTTTTGCTATTGAACCGAACTCATTCTCGTAAGCCAACTTGTAATTAGGTTGGTTCATGAGTAAGTACTTCATAACTCTCTTAGCATAAGCTTTTTGTGAGTCTACAATCTTTTTAAAGAATGGATCTTTCTTATTGAAATCTCCGATTACTTTATCCCAACCTTTTAATTGTTGAGCTAAGATCGCATCTGACGTTTGATACACATTTACTTTGTGCTGGTTCATCAATTTAGATAAGTCAGCTGAGTATCTTACTAATGCTTTAAAGTAGTTATCACTGTTCGCAGCATAAGCGGCATTTTTTAGGATAGCCTGATGTTTAGGCGATAATCCATTAAATGTCTTCTTATTAACTGGGATTTCAAACATCTCTTGTGATTGGTGGAAGCTTCCTAAGTGATAATGCTTAGAAACGTCTTGCATACCAAACTGAGAGTCTGATGTTGGGTTGTTAAACTCAGCAGCTTCAATCAAACCTGTCTTCATTGCAGGCTGAATTTCACCACCTGGTAATTGTCTTACAACCATTCCCATTGCTGTTAATACGTTAGTAGCTAATCCTACTGTTCTGTACTTCATACCTTTTACATCAGATACTTTTGTTACGTTCTTTTTGAACCATCCAAAAGGCTGTGCAGGCATTGGCATGTGGAAGAATCCTATATAATCGAAACCAACTTTTGCAAGTGTTTCATCATAAAGTTTTCTACCTCCACCATACTCTATCCATCCCATGATTTCTTGAGATGACATTCCGTATGACGGACCAGTACCGAATAGAGAAGCTGCTGGATTTTTTCCATACCAGTAAGCTGTTACCCAGTGTCCCATATCAAGTACACCTGAACTTACTGCTTGTCCAATTTCCGAAGTCTTTACTACAGCTCCAACTGGCTGAAGATCAATTTTTAATTCACCTCCAGACATGTCGCCTACCATTTTTGCGTAGTCGCCAGCCATTTCAAAGAAAATGTTAGCGCCTGACGGCCAAGCCGCTTGCATCTTTAAAGTTTGCGGAGCACCAAATGCAACGTTAGGCATTGCAACTGTTGCTGCTGCTGCAGCACCCGTAGCTGCTGCTGCTTTAAAGAACTTACGTCTTGATGGAGTTTTTACTCCTTTTTTTATTTTTGACATATGTCCTCCGTTAGTTAATTAACTGAAATATTTAAGCATAAACTCAAATCAGAGTCTCTATCTTTTTAGAATTATTTTAAATTGCAGATTCAATCTAGAGGTGTACTAATTTACCTGATCCTGTGGCTTTTTCCCTGAAAAAAAATCTTCCAAATTTTTTGTAGCCCTATATGCCATATCCCACCTTGTCCTTTTGGTAGCACTTCCTAAATGAGGTAGTAAAAAAATATTTTTTAACTTTAAATATTCAGGATGAATTTTTGGTTCACCATTATAAACATCTAAACCATAAGCAAAAACTTTTCCATTTTTCAAAGCCTCAATCATAGCATCATCATCAACTACATCACCTCTTGCTGCGTTACCTATTACTGTATTTTCCTCTAAATAACTTAAGGTCTCTTTATTAATTAAGTTTTTTGTTTCTGGGGTAGCGGGGCAATTAATCGATAAAAATTCACTTTTTTCAAATAAACTCTTTAAATCTTTATGATAAATCGCTCCATCCTCTAAGTCTGAAGAAAGTTTAGACCTATTGTGATAATGTATCTCCATATTAAAAGCTTTAGCTCTTTTAGCAACTGCTCTTCCTATTCTACCCATACCAAGAATTCCTAGTCTTTTATTAGACATTTGTTTTCCTAATAAAAAATCCCAAGACCATTTCCAGTTTTGTGTTTCTGCTGCAATTCGGCCCTCATAAGCTTTTCTAGATGCACCTAATAAAAGTAATATTTGAATATCAGCTGTAGCATCTGTTAAAACATCAGGTGTATTTGTAACAGTGATTCCTTTTTCTTTTGCAGCTTGAATATCTATATTTCCGAAACCAACCGCACCATTAGCAATTATTTTAATCGAATCAGATAATTTAGAAATAGTATCGGCGTTTATTGGGTCTGTGACTGAGCTTAAAATTCCATCATAATTTTTTGATCCATCAATGATTTCTTTTGGTGTATAAATTTTATCATCTACATTTAATGTAACTTCAAATAAAGTTTTAAGTTTCTCTTCATTTTCTTTAAGAAGTCTCCTAGTGACAAAGATTTTTTTTTTCATTTTAGAAATTATCTAATTTATTTGGTTTTGGACCACCAGTGAACCAATCAAGTAATTCAACTGTATGAATAATCGGAATTCTAGTTCCTGAGGAAATTTGAGTCATACACCCTATATTACCAGTTGAAATAAAATCAGGTGAAATTTTTTCAATGTTCTTTACTTTATTTTTCAACAAAGATTTCGCCATTTTTTGATGGAGGATATTATAAGTACCTGCGGAACCGCAACATAAATGTCCGTCTGGTATTTCTAGAACTTCATTACCTGTTTTTGAGATTAAATCTTTAGGTTGTTGATGAACTTTTTGTCCGTGCTGCATTGAACAGGCTGAATGATATGCAATTTTATATTTTTTTTCAGTGTTAAGATTTATATTTAGCTTTAAATTCTCGTCTAAGTACTCAGTAATATCTTTTGTTAATTCAGAAATTTTTTTTGCCTTTTTTTTTAGATTTTGGTCATTTTTAAAAATATGACCGTAATCTTTTAAAGTTGTGCCACAACCAGATGTATTGCTTATTATAGCGTCTAAGCCATTCTTGAGATATTCCTCATGCCAACTATTAATATTATTCTTAAAAGACTCGTGTGCTAATTTTTGCTTACCTAAATGATGATTCAAAGATCCACAACAGTATATGTCTGGCATAACGACAACTTCTACATTATGTCTGTTTAAAAGTCTTATGGTTGACTCATTTATCTCAGGAGATATGACTCTTTGAACACATCCAGTCAGAAGTGCAACTCTCGAAACTTTTTTACCCTTTTCAACCTCGTAGACTTTTTTTTCTTTTAATTTCCTTCCAGGTATTTTATCAGGCATTAAGTTCAATGCATTTCTTATGAATTTTGGAAATAAAAAACTGAATGGTTTCACAATTTTAGAAGACCAAGCCATTAACAAAAACGCTTTAGGTCTTGGTAATACAAATGAGAGAATATTTCTAAATAATCTATCTAAAAAAGGTCTTTTATAGGTTTCCTCTACATAATTTCTTCCATGATCAATTAAATGCATATAATTAACTCCTGATGGACATGTAGTCATGCAGGAATAACAAGATAAACAACTGTCTATATGTTTTGCAATTTCCTTAGTTGCTGGTTTTTTATTTTCCAACATATCTTTGATAAGATATATCCTTCCTCGTGGTCCCTCTAATTCCTCCCCATTAATCCCGTAAGTAGGGCAAGTGGCATTACACATTCCACAGTGGACGCACTTTCTAATAATTGTTTCACTTGTTTTATTATCTTTGTCCTGAAGTTGTTTTTCAGTAAATGATGTCTGCATTTAAATTCCTGTGTACATTTTTCCCGGGTTAAAAATTCTTTTAGGATCAAAACTCCTTTTAATTTTTTCACTTATTTTATACTTAATTGGATCTATTGTAAAAATATCAGCAGAGGCCTTAAGATCCTCCTCAACTTTGATTAATGTTATATAACCCTGGTGTTTTTTTACTATATCCTTAATTTCATTTAGTATTTTCGTATTTAATTGATCAAACGAAGCCCAAATTAGGCTTCCTCCCCAGTCGATAAAATATCTTGTCTCATAATTTTTGAATTTTTGTATTACTTGTAAAGTCTCACTAATTGGCACAACAATTCTTATTAAATTACTTTTTAAACTTTTAAAAACTTCTAAATTTTTAGTTCTACTCCAAAAAATATTACTTTGTTCATTATCTAAAATTGAAAGCTCTTGATCTAAAAGACCTAATTCTTTAGACAATCTATTCAATCTTTGTTCAACAGAATTTGTAGGGCCCTCTATTCTGATAGCAGTTAATCCTCCCTCATGAGTAAGATCATTTAAAACAAAATTTTTTCCAAAATAATCTGGATAAAACACTCCACCTGATGGATCGGTTGAAGATGACAACCCTTTTCCAAGATAGCTTAATGCTTTTTTAAGATGAGGATTTTTAATTACTAAAGTCTTGCTTGTTTCAGGTTTTGGTAATACTTTTATTGAAAGTTCAGTCAATATCGTTAGCGTTCCGAATGATCCTGATATTAATTTACTTAAATCATAACCAGTGACATTTTTGACTACTGTTCCACCTGATTTAATAGTTTCACCTTTTCCATTAATCCCTTGAAAGCCAAGAATATGATCTCGAGCACTTCCAACTTTAAATCTTCTTGACCCAGCAAAATTACATGAAACAACTCCACCTATGGAGCCGCTGTTACTTTCTCCAGAAAATACGTAACCAAAATCATTAGGTTCAAATGCTAGTTGCTGATTATTCTTACTAAGCTCTTCTACTATTTCTTTAAGCGGTGTCCCTGCTTTAACTTTAATATAAAGCTCCTCTGGTTTGTAATCAATTATACCCTTATAGTGAGAGAGATCTAAAGTTTTTTCAGACTGAAAATTTCTTCCAATTTTATTTTTTGATTTTAAACCGTTGATTTCTAAGGGAATGTTTCTTCTATAACAATTTTTAACTATCTCAACTATTTCTTCTCTAGAAGATGGTTTAAAAATATTTTGATTAAAATCTAGGGATGTCTGGGAATTTTGTTTTTCCTCCATGGACATGAACTCTTCCTTCCTCAGCACATTTTCTAAGTATTGGATAAACTTTGCCTGGATTTAATAATGAATTAGGATCTAAAGCCACTTTAATTGTTAATTGTTGCTGTATATCTTTATCATTAAATGCTTCACACATTAACTCTCTCTTCTCAATACCTACTCCATGTTCACCAGTAAGCGCGCCACCAACTTTGACACAATATTTTAAGATATCAGCTCCAAATTCCTCACATTTTCTTAAAGACTCTTTATCATTTGCGTCAAACATTATTAAGGGGTGAAGGTTTCCGTCTCCTGCGTGGAATGCATTAGCTACTGGCAAGTTATATTTCTTAGACAACCTTGAGATTTCATTTAAAACTTCAGCTAGTTTTCCTCTAGGAATTGAACCGTCCATACACATGTAATCAGGCGCCAAAACTCCGCAAGCGGGAAAAGCTGCTTTTCTACCAGCCCAAAATTTTAGTCTCTCTTCGTTAGATTTACTAATTTTTAAACTTGAAGAATTATTCCTCTCCGCGATTTCTTTTGCCTTCTTAATATAGGCCTCAACTTCATGTTCTGTTCCATCAAATTCTATAATCATCATTGCTTCAGCATCGGTTGGATAACCTGCTTTAGAATAATCATTTGTTGCTTTTGTTAAAGCCTTATCCATTATTTCCATACCTGCTGGTATGCATCCCTCTGCGATTATTTGTGCAACGCAGTTTCCTGCATCTTCGATTGAAGGAAAGCCCACTAAAGCCGCTTTAACAACTTCAGGTGATTTTAAAATTTTTACAGTTACCTCAGTTATAACACCTAGTAAGCCCTCTGAACCTGTCATCAAGCCTAAGAAATCGTATCCTTCTGCATCCATCACTTTCCCACCGAACCTAGTAATGGTTCCATCCATTAAGACTACCTCAATACCCAAGAGGTTATTCGTAGTAGCTCCATATTTAAGAGAGTGAACTCCACCAGAATTTTCAGCAACGTTCCCACCAATAGAACATGCAATTTGACTTGAAGGATCTGGTGCGTAATAAAAACCTTTATCTTGAACAGCGTGAGTAATAGCCAAGTTTGTAACGCAAGGTTGCGTCACTACACATCTGTTTTCATAATCAATCTCAATAATTTTATTAAATTTACCCATTGCAATTAAAACACAATCTTCTAAAGGCATAGAACCACCAGATAAACCTGTTCCAGCTCCTCTTGGAACAACTTTAATTTTATTTTCGTTGCAATATTTTAAAATTTGACTGACCTCTTCTACAGTTTCAGGCATGACTACTAAAAGAGGCATTTGTCTATACGCTGTCAAACCATCGGTTTCAAAAGGTCTTAGTTCATCAGGACTCGATAGAACATTTTTTGAATTTATAATTCCACGAAGATCTAAAGCAATTTTGTCTTTTTTAGACATAATCGCTTTGTCAACTTTTGGCATTTGTAAACTACTCATAAGTCCCTTTACTTAAGCATTTTTGATATTTTATCTAGTGCTTTTTGGATGTTATCCCTCGATGCAGCGAAGCTAAAACGTACATAATCTGTTGAAGTTTTGCCAAAAGCTGTTCCGGGCACAATTGCCACACCGGCTTCATGCATGCATTTTTTTGAAAATTCGGATCCACTCATGCCCGTACCGCTTACATTTGGAAAAGCATAAAAGGCACCCCCTGGCATACTGCAAGTTACACCAGGTAAATCGTTTAATCCTTTATGAATTAGTTTTCTTCTTTGATCAAATTTTTCCATCATATGATGAATAGAGTCATCAGGCCCATCCAGTGCGGCTATTCCAGCAAATTGTGACGGTGCGTTAACACAAGAAAAACTATTTATTGCTAACTTGGTAACATGAGGAATTAATTTCTCAGGCCATACACTCCAACCCATTCTCCAACCAGTCATAGAATAGGCTTTGCTCCAACCATCTAATACAATTAATCTCTCCTGCAAATCAGGGTAATTGAAAAATGTTGGCATTTCTTTTCCATCAAAAATTTGTCTACTATAAATTTCATCACTTAAGATATAGACGTGAGGATGTTTCTTTAATCCTTCAGCAAGAAAATCTATTGCAGGTTTTTCAACAAAACTTCCCGTTGGATTATTTGGATTAATTAAAATTACTAATCTTGTTTTTTCGGTTATTAAAGATAGGATTTTTTCTGGATCAAATTTAAGATCTTTCTCTTTTGTTAAATCATAAGGAACAGCTTTAGCTCCAGTATAGTTAATCATTGACTCGTAAATTGGAAAACCTGGTGTTGGGTGAACGATCTCTGCACCTGCCTCACCAATCATTTGAATTGCATAATACATTGTAGGTTTTCCCCCTGGCATAATCATAATTCTTTCTGGGTCTATATCTTTTTTGTATAAGTTTTTTATTTTTCTTGAAACAGCTTGTCTACATTCTGTAATTCCGTTTGCCAAAACATAACCATGATGTCCATCATCGATTGCTTTTTTTGCTGCATCCATAATATGTTGAGGAGTTTTGAAATCTGGTTGACCTAAACCCAAGTGGATCATCTCTTTTCCTTGGGCCTCAAGTTTTTTAGCCTCTGCTAAAACACTAAATGCAGTTTCTGTTCCGAGCCTTTCTAAATTTTTTGCTAATTTCATATTTCTAGCCTAATATTTATTATTGCTTTTGCATATTAGTTTTTTTGCATCACCTATATGCAATTTTCGTTTTATTTAGCTCTTTTATGCTTTTACACCCCAATAAAATCATATCTCTTCTTATTTCCTCTCTCATTCTTTTAAGAATTTGTTCAACTCCAGCTTGACCACCTGCACCTAAAGCAAATAAAAACCCTTTACCAAAACTACATGCTGTAGCACCAAGTGATAGTGCTTTAAGGACATGCGTCCCTCTTCTTATGCCACCATCCAATATTATCTCTAATTTATCTCCAACTGCATCTTTTATGAGTGGCAATTGATCGAAAGGTGATCTTGAGCCATCAAGTTGTCTTCCACCATGATTAGATAATAAAATTGCTGAAGCGCCAATATCTATCGCTCTATTAGCATCCTCAACTGACATAACACCTTTTAATGCAAATGGCCCGCCCCATTTTTTTACAACGTACTCGGCATCTTTCCAACTCATCGCTGGATCGTACTGTTCATTAATATATTCCATCACACCTTTTGCGATACTTGATCCTTTTTTTGTCCAGTGAGATACATTAGCTAACTCAAACTTTTTGTGCGTTAAATAATTAAAAGCCCATTTGGGATGTGCTGCAAAACTCATAATACTTTTTAAAGTTAATTTAGGCGGAGTTGTAAAACCCCATCTATGGTCCCTTTCTCTATTACCTGCCACTACTGTATCAACAGTTAGACATAGTGATTTAAATCCAGAACTCTTACATCTATCTATCAGGTTATCAGTTAGACCTTGATCTTTATGTATATAAAGTTGAAACATTTTAGGTCCACCTGCTGTGTTAGCTATTTCTTCAATAGAAGAAGTTGCCATAGTTGACATGCTATAAAATGTACCAAACTTTTCTGCTGCTCGCGCTGAAGCCTTGTCTCCATCATGGTGATAAAGGCGTTGCATAGCAGTTGGAGCTAAAAATAGAGGCATATCAATTTTCTGTCCAAAAACTGTAGTTGAAAGGTCCGGCTCACCAACACTTGCTAAGATATTTGGTACCAGGTCACATTTTAGAAATGACTCCGTATTTCTTTTTAAAGTGGTTTCATCATCTGAACCCCCATCGATATAATGAAATATTGGGGCTGGTAGATTTTTTTTTGCTAATTTTCTAAAATCCTCATAATTATAACAATCATTTAGATTCATAATTATTAAAAATTTTTTGAAAAAGTTATTTGTTGATTATCTGTTCCTGGATTTGTTTCTCCCCAATCATTATTTGAGATATGACTGTAACTGTAACTTAATTTAGAGTTTTCAAAAATGTCAAAACCCACTTTTATTTCACTCTTAAATTCCAAAACACCACCTAAATCTTTTCCATCACCTTTTTCATAATAACCCGGAGAAAAACTTGGTAAAATTTTTAATGGACCAATACCATACTGACCTTCAACACCTGTATATAAATAAATTGAACTATTACCTGTCATAAAAGCTCCGGAGATGGGCTTAAATTTTCCTAAAAATGTATCTCTAAACAAATTTGGATTTTTATGCTCTATTCCAAATAAACTAGTTTGATCATCGCCTTCTTTATCTATTACATCAAAGGTACCTGCATAAAATGAAACGTTAGAGTCACCTTGATCAGCAATTGCAGAATTAAGTGTAAACAGCATTGTAAATACGCTTATAATAATTTTGAATTTCATTTCAAAAAAATACAACTAAATGTTTAATATGTACAGTTTCCAATAGTCTTTTAATGTCTTTTTTTTATTAAGCTAAAAATGAAAAAACCACCAAAAATTAAGACAATATAAGGCAAAATCCACAGAAGAGAATTATGCATATTTAACTCAGGTTTAAAAACGATCCACTCTCCGTACTTATCTGACATAAACGAATAAATTTCTTCCTCAGTTTTACCCTCATCTATTAAATCTTTTACAACCAATTTTATAGTCTGCGCAAAATCAGAATTGGAGTCTGAGATAGTCTGCCCCTGACAAACTAAACACCTTAAATTTTTATGAATTGAGTTTGGATCTATTTTTTTTTCCTCTGAGAAAATAGATTGAGAATATAAAACAAACAAAATCAAAAATAATTTAAATTTCATAATTAATTGATTATCTCTACAATTTGATTCAAATTTTCGGAAGAGAGGGGTCCTACAAATTTTTTCATAATCAGAAGATTTTTATTAATTAAAATACTTTCAGGTATTCCATAAATTCCAAATCTTACTGATTGTTTTCCATTAATATCTTTTCCTATAAAAGCGTATGGATTCCCTAACTCTTTAAGAAATTGATCAGCATGAATTTTCTTATCTTTAAAGTTTACACCAAATATTTTCAAATTTTTTTCTTGCGATAATTTCATTAGAATTGGATGTTCAGTTCTACAAGGCGCGCACCATGAGGCCCAAAAATTTATGAGAGTATAGTCATTTTTTTTTAGGTCATTCTTTTTGTAAAATTTTTTTTCATCAAAGAAAGAGATTTCAAACTCTGGTAATTCCTTATTAATTAAGCTTGAAGTATTATAACTTGTATCCCTATTTAGGCTTACATAAAATATGCTTATAACAAATATCAAAAATAATATTATTAGTACTTTAGTTGCTTTTTGCATTAGTAAATATTCTTAAAAATCCTCCAATTACGATCATAACTACTGAAATCCAAATCCAAATCATTAAAGGTTTCTTTTGAAATTTAATGTTATAATAATCTGATCGATCAATGTTGCTCATAGTTAAATAATAATCCCTTAAAAAACTACTTTTTATCGAAGCTTCATAAGTAAGAGTTTGAGGGTTGTCGTATATTCTAATTTCAGGACTCAAAATATTTTTTTTATTGGTATCAGTGTTTAAGATCTCTAATTCACCAACAACAGCTTTATAATTAGAAAACTCTTTTAAGTTTAATGTTTGAAACTTAATTGAATAATTTTCGAATTTTTTTGTCTCACCAAGTTTAATATTATAGTCTTTTTCAATTGAAAACACATCGTTCAATCCGATAAATAATACTAGAAAACCGAATGAAGCATGGGAAATTATCCTGGCATAATCTAATCTTTTTTTTTTAAATTCTTTTATACCGTCAATTAAAGAAGAGCTAATTAAAAATAAAGCGCTGATAATAATTAAATTTGATAAAATGCTATAGCTTTCTAAAAAATATGTAATTAAAAAATTAATTAAAAGCGAGCCAATTAAAATAAAAGTGTAAATTTTTAAATCTTCAAATTTATTTTTTATCCATTTAACTCTAGGACCTACTGCCATAAATAAAAGAAAAATTACTGCAATAGGAATAATTATAGTGTTGTAAAAAGGTGGTCCAACAGATATTTGATTATTTGTTATCGCGTCTGTAAAAATAGGATAAATTGTTCCAAGTAAGACTGTTGCTAAGTAGAACATCATAAACCAATTATTGATTAGTATGAATGTTTCTTTGCTATTTTGATTTATATTATAATTTTCCCTTTTATATTTCTTAAATAATAAAAAAATTGAAACGAAAATCATTAGGCTTAAAAACGATAATATATAAAGACCTCTAGAAGGGTCGCTAGCAAACGTATGAACGGAATTTAATATTCCTGATCTAACTAGAAAAGTTCCCATTACGCTTAGAATGAATGTCATTAAACACAATATGATAACCCAGAAATAAAATATATTTCTTCGCTCAAATACAATTAATGAATGAAATAAGGCGGTCATTGCGAACCAAGGTAGTAGCGAAGCGTTTTCCACTGGATCCCAAAACCAAAATCCTCCCCAACCTAATTCATAGTAAGCCCATATAGAGCCTACTAATATTCCTAATGATTGAAAGCACCAAGAAACCAAAACCCAATTTTTAATTGAGAGAGAAAATGAATTCGAAGAATAATTTGAAATCAATGATGCTATTGCTGCAGAGAAGTAAATAGATGAACCTACAAACCCTATGTAAAGTAATGGAGGATGTATAGCTAATGCAGGATCTTGTAAAATTGGATTTAGTCCTAAACCTTCATTAGGTACCGGCACTATAGAACTAAAAGGATTTGAGTTGAATAAAATAAAAAAAAGAAAACCAAGTATTAAAATATTCTGAACTATTAAAGTTAATAGTCTGAATTTTTTTGGATGATTGTTATTATAAACTAAAAATAAAAATGAAAATATTGTTAATATTATTGCCCAAAGCAAAAGACTGCCTTCATGATTCCCCCATGTTCCAGAAATTTTGTAAAGAATTGGTTTAGAAGTGTGTGAGTTTTGGTAAACATTAATTAAAGAAAAATCTGATACAATAAATGCTGCAATCAAAGTAAAAAAGCAAACTAATATTAAACAACTTTGAATTAAACTAAATTGATAGATAATCTTACTTATCTTGCCCTCGGGCGTTTTTAGGTTCTGATTTGCAAAGTAAATAATGCTTAAACTTAAGATCACACATAAAAATAATATAGAATTTCCAAGATTACTTAACATTATTTTTCATCAAATTTTTTAACTCTGGTGGCATATAATTTTCATCATGTTTAGCTAGAATTCTGTCTGCAATAAAAAATGATTTATCTTGAAGTTTTCCCTCTGCTACAACACCTTTTTCTTCTGAAAATAAATTAGGAACTGTTCCGCTAAAACTAATTTGTAATTCATTTTGAAAATCAGTGATTATGAACTTAATTTCTTTTTCTTCAATTACTAATGAATTTTTTTTTACCATTCCCCCAACTCTTATTTTTTTATTAAAATTGATATCTTCGTTGGTTTTTATGTCAGTGGGAGATTTAAAATATAAAATATTTTTGTTTAGTCCCATTAAAATAAAAAAAATTGCAAGTAACGAAATAAGGGTCAAAGCAAGTAAAAGAGTTGCTCTTTTTTTTACTTTTTTTTGAAGCATTAACTGCTTTAAATAGTTTTGCTATATGAAGATAAGACTTGTGAAGCTATTTTTGAATTTTCGACAACTAATTTCTTTTGTTCTGCTGAAAGCTCATTAATCTCTTTTGCAAACTCTCTCTCATACTTTTTAAGTGTTTTGTAAGTCTTGTAATAAACTAGACCGCACACAATAAAAGTAATTATAAAAGATGACCACACAAACAAACCGTAGCCATTCATTAATAAAAAATTTTGTATCATAATCTTTTCAAGTTTTTTTTCTTTATTCTAATGATTTCTGTCTTGTATTTCATCAGAAAAATTAACGCACAATACAGCAATAATACAAAAAACATAAGTAATAACGGTGTTAACATAGATGAATGAATTGTGCTTGATCCTGATAACTTAATACTCGCTGGTTGATGAAGAGTGTTCCACCATTCAACTGAATATTTAATTATAGGTATATTTATTAATCCTAATATAGCAATAAAACTTGAAATTTTGTTAGCTTTGTCCTCTTCTGATACAAATTTATAAGTTAAAATTAAAACAATGTAAAAAAGAGCTAGGATTGACATCGAAGTTATTCTTGCATCCCAAGCCCACCAAGTTCCCCAAGTCGGTTGCCCCCATATTGAACCTGTAACTAATGCTAAACATGTAAACATTAAACCAATTGGAGCAATACTTTTAATAACAAGCTTTAAATTTTTAATCTTAAATAAAAAATGTAAAATTGACAACAAAGCTATAAACGTAAATGAAGCTAAACTAATCCAGGCCGATGGGACATGGATATACATAATTCTTACACTATCTCCTTGTAAATAATCTGGAGGAGAAAAAATTAAAGCAAATGATAGTGCTACTAAAAGAAAAACAAAAAAAATCGAGCTGATAAAGTTAATGAGTTTCTCTATCCAGAAAAATATATTGTTAAAATTTAAAAGTTTAATCATTTCACTCTTAACTACTATAATATTTTTTTCATGTGAAGATACATTATAGGCCCAACTGAGAAATAGGAGGGAGTATAACTAAAGAAATATATTCTCAATTGGGCTAAACATTACAAAATTACAATTTCTCTGTGTCGGGGATTTGAATAAAAATTGTTAAATTTTAGGCAACTAAAATTAATTAGAAATTTTAAGATAACTTGAGCCTTTTTTTCCAGAAAAGATCTCTTCAATTAATGGATGCTTAACTGGTTTTTTGGACTGGTCTAAAAGAAGGTTTTGTTCTGATACATAAGCTTCATAAGTTACGTCATTGCTCTCTGCTAATAGATGATAAAAAGGTTGATCTTTTCTTGGTCTTACCTCTTTAGGAATAGATTGATACCATTCCTCAGAGTTGTTAAATTCGAAATCAACATCATAAATCACTCCTCTAAAATCAAAATGTCTATGCTTCACGACCTCACCTATAGAAAATTTAGCTGTGTTACTTATTGCCATTCGAGATAGTTAGTAATTTTTTTGGAGAAATCAATATCTAATTTATTATAATTTTATAATGTGCTAAAAACTATTTGTGAATAAGTCATTTTTAAAATTTATTACAGACTTTGGGCCCTTATTAATCTTTTTCACTATCTACTATAAAAGTGGAAACAACTTATCTGCTGCTATCCCTCCGCTAATCATTTCAACATTAATCGCCGTTACGATAATGTATTTTATAGAAAAAAAAGTTCCATATGTGCCACTTGTGGGTGCAATTGTGATTTCATTATTTGGGGGTCTTACTTTGTATTTTAATAATCCAATCTTTATTTACATGAAACCCACAATAGTAAATTTATTATTTGCAGCCATACTTCTTATTAGTAAAACCTTTTTTAATAAAAACTTCTTAAAATTCTTTTTACAAACTGCTTTTCAACTTAATGAAGAAGGATGGGGAAAACTTAATTCGAGATGGGCATATTTTTTTATATTTTTAGCTTTATTAAATGAAATTGTTTGGCGAACGCAACCTGAAACAACGTGGGTAAATTTTAAAGTTTGGGGAATGTTGCCTATAACGATAATATTTACTGCAATGCAAGTGCCTTTAATTAATAAACATAAAATATGAGTAAAATTAAATTAGTAGTAAATAATACTATTCAACAAAAAGAAAAAGAAAAATTTTTTATTAAAAAAGAATTACAAAGTATACTTAATTTATATGCAAAAATGGTATCAAACGGCTCTTGGAAAGATTATTCGTTTACTGCTGGAATAAAAGAAGTATCGTTTAATGTATATCAAAGAGCATCCGAAAAACCAGTGCTGAGAATTTCAAAAAATTTAAAGCCTAAATATTTTAACGAAAAATATCTCATTAAAGACAAAAATGGTCTTGTTATAAAAAAATCAGAAAATTTGAATCAGCTAATAGATAAAACTAGTTGGAATAAGTTAAGATTAGTAAAATAATTATCTTCTTTGACCGAAAAGTCTTAAAAGCATTATAAATAAATTAATAAAGTCTAAGTACAATGTTAGCGCTCCCATGACAGCTTTTTTACCGATCATTTCTCCGCTATCGCTTACTAAATACATATTCTTTATTTTTTGTGTGTCATAAGCTGTTAAGCCTACGAATACTAAAACGCCAATTATAGAAATTACAAAGTACATCATTGTAGATTTCATAAATATATTAACAAGTGAGGCTATTATAATTCCAAAAAGGCCCATCATTAAAAAAGATCCTAACTTGGTCAGATCCCTTTTAGTGGTGTAACCATAAATACTCATTGCACCAAATGTTCCAGCAGTTATGAAGAAAACTCTAGTTATACTTGTTCCAGTGTACATTAAAAATATTGATGAAAGAGAAGCGCCCATCAGTGCTGCGAAAATCCAAAAAGTGGTTTGTGCTTTTGATGCTGACATTTTTGCAATTCCAAAGCTCATATAAAAAACTACTGCTAGAGGAGCTAACATGATCACCCATTTAAGCCCAGAAGCGTAAATTGTATTTCCAAAGTTTGTTAAACCAATAATCTGTCCTTCGCTTGAAGTTACAACAGCCATTTTAAAAAATGCAAGAGCTATAAAACCTGTCAATAAAACACCAGAAGCCATGTAGTTATAGACTTTAAGCATATAAGAACGTAAGCCCTGATCTATAATTGCATCAGAAGCTGATGATCTTACAGTTGATGTTTGTTTGTTAAATTCCATTCTTTATATATATGTTTTTTTAAAAACTTTTCAATAGTCAAAAATTGACCTAAAAAAGAGCCATAAATATTAATTTTTATGAAATTTAAAAAACTTGGAACCACAGATATTGATGTGAGTTTGATTTGCCTCGGCACAATGACATGGGGAACTCAGAATACTGAAAAAGATGCTTTTGAGCAGATGGACTACGCGGTATCACAAGGTATAAATTTTTTTGATACTGCAGAAATTTACTCTGTACCTCCAACTTCGGACTCTTACGGTAAAACTGAGGTAATGATCGGCAATTGGTTCGAAAAAAGGAAAAATAGAGATAAAATTATTTTAGCTTCTAAAGTTGCTGGGCCAGGATGTAACTGGATAAGAGGTGGAGGTAATAATTTTGATGAGAAGAAAATTGGTGAAGCTATTGATGGTAGTTTAAAAAGATTAAAAACAGATTATATCGACTTATACCAATTACATTGGCCAGAACGTTCAACTAATTTTTTTGGAAGAAGAGACTATCTGTTCAATAATAAAGAAGGAAATTGGAATAGTTTTGAAAGCATACTTGATGCATTAGAAAAATTTATAAAAAGCGGGAAGATCAGGCATATTGGTATGTCTAATGAGACACCTTATGGTTTATCTAGGTATCTTGAAATATCAAAAAATAAAGGTGCTCCAAGGATGATGTCGGTGCAAAATCCATATAATTTAGTAAACAGAACTTATGAAATAGGTATGTCAGAGATTTCTATTAGGGAGAAATGTGGTTTACTTGTTTATTACCCTCTCGCAGCTGGAGGATTATCTGGCAAGTATAGGAATGGTAAAATGCCTAAAGATTCAAGAATGGCACTCTTCAAAGGTTGGGAAAGACATTTAAATCCTTTAGCAATGCAAGCATATGATAAATATTTTAAACTTGCTCAGGATTTTAATCTGACAATGGTTCAGTTAGCTCAATCTTTTGTAAATTCTAGACCATTTGTAACAAGCAATATTATTGGAGCAACAACCATGGAACAATTAAAAGAGAATGTTGAGAGTATAAATATAGAATTTACAGATGAGATGATGGATAAAGTAAATGAAATCCATAACAACAACCCTAATCCATCACCTTAATCCAACGTTGAAATCAGATTAATTTAGTATAAAAACGAATAATGGTGGTTAAAAAATTTTTTATTGTAATTATTCTTGTGATCTTTTCTTCTAACGCATTTGCAAATGCGCCTAGGTCAACTGGTAAATATAAAAATTGGGAAAGTTTTGTTGCAGAGACAGAAAAAGGTAAAATTTGCTTTGCTCAAACTATTCCTACAAAGAGAGCTCCAGGAGCAATTCAAAGGGAGCAATCTAAGTTGTTTGTGACCTTTAGACCTGGCGAAAATATTAAAGATGAAGTTAGTATTACAAGTGGCCACGACTATAAAAGCTCAACTGTTACTGCTAGCTCAGGAAAAAAAAGATACTCTTTTTTTTCTCAAAATAATTTCGCTTGGTTATTAGATGACCAAGAAGAAAAGAATTTTATTAAATTAATGAAAAGAGCAACAAATCTTATTGTTAAAGCCAGAACGATCAAAGGTGCTGAAACTACTGATCATTATTCAATGATGGGTTTTACAAAAGCGTATAACACTGCAAAAAAAACCTGCGGGTAAATGAAAAAAATTGTATTAGCCTATTCTGGCGGACTAGATACTTCAATTATTTTAAGATGGTTGCAAGAAAATTATAAAGCGGAAGTAATTGCCTACACTTCAGACATCGGTCAAGAAATTGATAGAAAAAAAATTATAGCTAACGCAAAACGTCTTGGAGTGAAAAAAATAATAATCGAAGATTTAAAAAATATCTTTGTAAAAGATTACGTGTTTCCCATGATTAGAGCACATGCTGTTTATGAAGGTATTTATTTACTTGGTACTTCAATTGCTAGACCTTTAATAGCCAAAAGACAAATTGCCATTGCAAAAAAATTTAAGGCTTACGCAGTATCTCATGGAGCTACAGGTAAAGGCAATGATCAGGTTAGATTTGAACTGGGTTATGCTTTTTTTGGTGGAAAAAAAATTAAAACTATTGCGCCTTGGAGAGAGTGGAAATTACAATCCAGAGCAGACTTAATTAAATATGCAAAAAAAAATAATATTCTAATCCCTAAAGACAAAAAAGGTGCTCCACCTTTCTCTGTTGATGATAATATTTTTCATACTTCTACTGAGGGTAAGGTTTTAGAAAATCCAAAAAATTCTGCTCCAGAATTTATTTTTCAAAGAACTATTTCACCAGAGAAAGCTCCAAATAAAAAAACAAAAGTGAAAATTACGTTTAAAAATAGTGATCCCATTGCTGTAAATGGAAAAAGATTAAGGCCTGATAAACTTTTAAATAAATTGAATATTCTTGCTGGGAAAAATGGCATTGGAAGAGTAGATCTTGTTGAAAATAGATTTATTGGTATTAAATCAAGAGGTGTTTACGAAACACCAGGTGGAACTTTGTTATATATCGCACATAGAGCGATAGAGTCGGTGACTTTAGATAAAAAAACAACCCATGATAAAGAGAAAATTATGCCAGAGTATGCTGAATTAGTTTACAATGGATATTGGTTTTCAAAAAAAAGAATTAGACTTCAAAAGATAATTGATAAAAAAAGAAATCAAGTTTCTGGAGAAATAGTTTTGAACTTATATAAAGGGAATATTACAATTCTCTCAAGGAATACAAAAAACAAAGCCTATTCAATGAAAAAAGTTTCTTTTGAAGAAAATAAAACTTTTAATAAGAAAAAAGTTGAAAATTTTATCAAATTTCATTCTAAACAGTTAAATAAAGGTTAAATTTTTGATACAAAGTTATTAAATGAACAATTCGATTCGAAATATTCAGCTAGTTGCTGTTGTAGTTGTCCTAATCTCAACGATCATTGCTTTCTTTTTAGAGATGAAAGAAATGTATGAGAATAGAGATATTACTTTAGCAGACCTGCTTTTAATGTTCATCTACATAGAGGTAATCGGATTAGTCAGATCTTATTGGGAAACAAGAGCAGTAAGAATTACCTATCCTTTAGTAATTGCAATAACAGCTTTAGCGCGATTTATTATATTGCAAGATAAAGAGAGCGACCCAACAAATTTAATTTATATATCAGTCGCGATATTAATTGTAGCTTTAGCTACTGTAATAATTAGATTTAGAAATAGTAAGTACTTAAAAATTGATAAATCAAAGTCTAACGAGCTTTAAAACAATCCAAGGTATTTTTTAGCAAACAAGCAATAGTCATTGGTCCTACACCACCAGGAACCGGAGTTATAGCTTTGGATTTTTCTTTTACAGCATCAAAATCAACATCCCCTACAATTTTATCTCCTTCTTTATTTATTCCTACATCAATAACTATTGAGTTTTTTTTTACCCAATCTTCTTTTACTAATTTAGCTACTCCAACCGCAGCAACTAAGATATCAGCTTTTAAACACTCTTGTTTTAAATCTTTCGTTTTTGAATGAACAATTGTAACTGTACAATTCTCTTTTAAAAGTAATTGAGCCATAGGTTTACCATTTAAATTAGATCTACCAATTATAACTGCATGTTTTCCAGATAAATTTTTTTCTACTTTTTTTATCAAATACAAGCATCCTAAAGGTGTACAAGGAACTAAAGCATTGTAACCAGATGAAAGGTTACCAACATTTATGGGATTAAAACCATCTACATCCTTCTTAGGACTTACAGCATTAATAATTTTTTCTTTATTAATTTGAGGAGGCAAAGGTAGTTGAACTAGTATACCAGATACATCAATATCATTATTTAGATCTTCAATTTTTTTTAAAACTTCTTCTTCTGTTACCTCTTTGGAGTATCTTACAACATTAGAATTTATTCCGACCTCTTTGGCACTTTTTTCTTTGTTCTTAACGTAAATCTGGCTTGGCGCAAAATCACCAATTAATATGACGGTTAATCCAGGAACTTTTTTATCTTTAAATTTTAATGACTCAATTTCTTCTTTTATCTCTTGTCTTAAAATTTCAGCTTCTTTTTTTCCATCAATAATCATCATTAAAATAAACTTGGGGCAAACATTTCAAAAATAAAATTTCTTAAAAACATTAGTGCTAAAATTAATATTACAGGAGAAATATCTATCGAGCCTAAGTTGGGCAGAAATCTTCTTATATAGTTTAAAGGTGGAGCAGTTAATCTGTAAGAAAAATCAAGAACTGCATAAACAAACCTATTTCCAGTGTTTAAGATGTTAAATGCAACTAACCAACTTATAACTGCGTTGATGATTAATATCCAAATGTAAAGAGTAATTAAATTATCAAACAGTATTAAAACTGACTTCATGAATTTTTCTCCACATAAACTGATGTGCTTGGAAACGCGAATGAGGCTTTGTTTTTTTCTACAATGTTTTTAATCTCTAAAGCCAAAGTATCTTTTACATTAAGCCACTCTTGGAATTGCCTTGTTTTTGTAAAACAAATTAGTCTAATATCTATAGAGCTTGCAGCAAATTGATCTATTTTAACTGATAACAAAGTGTCCTTAGATTTAACAAAATCATCATTTTTTTTAATATAGTCTTCAATTTCTTTTTTAATATTTTTTAATTGTTCGCTAGTAGTTCGATATTCTAAACCAATCATCCAATTAATTCTTCTGTTTGTTGTTTGAGTATTGTTAATCACTGCATTTTCAGCAAATTGAAAATTTGGGATTGTTGCTAGAGATTTATCAAATCTTCTCACTACAGTTGATCTAAAACCAATACTCTCTACAGTTCCTTCAATTACTCCCTCTACGTAAATCCAATCACCAACTTGAAATCTTCTTTCAACTAAAACTAATATACCTGAGATTAAGTTTTTAAATAAATCTTGAGCTCCAAGTGCAACCGCTACACCAAATAAACCTAAACCTGCAATGATGGGGCCAATTTTAATTCCCCAAAGTTCAAGAACAGCTGCGGCTCCCAAAATGAAAATTAAAACTTTTATGGCTTTTATAATCCAATTAATTAAATCTTTTGAAAGTAGACCTCCAACCGATTTGATAACCACTGATAAAGGTCCAATGACTTGATGAAATGTCCAAAATATTAAAATAGTAATTAAAGATCGATTAATAGTCTCTAAAAATTCAGCTGCTTGTGTTTCAACAGTTAAATAACTTGTAGAGACAAAAAATCCTAAAACCACTGGAAAGAACTTTGCTGGTCCTTCCATTGAAAAAACAAGAGAGTTATCAAAATTATTTGTAGATTTTGACACGTAATTTTCTAATCTTTTGACTACAAACTTAGAAAAAACACCCCTTAAAAATAAAAAAAATAAAAAAAATTAGCAATGCAATTATTATCTCAGAAATATTAATTCCAGATATGCCTTTATTCCACACATCAAAAAATAAATTTTTAAAATTTTGTAGCACTTCCATTTGTTTAAACTTTCAATTTTTCTAATTCTTCTCCTGGTTGGAAAACTTCCAATTTTTTCCATCCCGAGTTTTTAAATACACTTAAAACTTTTTCACTTATACATAATACTCTAGACTCTGTCATCAACCCATTAAGAGAGTATTTTTTTACTATTTCAATAAAGCTTTCGGCACTTCTTTTAGAATAAATAAAAATTATGTCAGGAGGATGATTATTAATTATTTTGTTATTTTCCTCATTAAGATCAGTAATTTTTTCAGAAGTGTAGTTGATAATCTTATCGATCTGAAATCCATCATTTTTAAGTTCGACATCTAGATTGGAAGAAATATAATCCCCACAAAAATAAGCAATAGATTTTTTTTTATCAATTTGATCTGAATTTAAAATAATATTTTTTAAAGCGTTTACAGTTCCGCCTGCAGAAATTGTATTATTGTATCCTTTTTGCCTTACAATTTTTTCTGTAATGGAGCCCACACAAAAACATATTTTGCTATTATCTTGATTATTCAACTTTAAATTTCTAATAGCATTGGCGCTTGTAAAAATAAACGCATCATATTTTTTTGCATCGACAGGGCTGGCATTAGCTGCTGAAATTTTTAAAGTTGGAATGTGAATAATCTTATGTCCTAGAGAAAAAAACTTTCCCATTAAATCCTCTGAGTCTATTAAAGGTCTTGTAATTAAAATATTCATTTTTTTTTAAATTCCGATCCTGCGAGTTTTAATAGTTCTTCTCCTACTGATTTTCCAATATTTACTGCCTCACTAGTTTTGCCTGTCATATCATACTCATAACTTTTCAAACCTGAATCTGAGAATAATTGTGCTCTTAACTTTAGACTGTCATTTTCTATTATTGCTAAACCACCAACTGCTGTTTCGCAATCACCTTCAATAGCTTGTAGCATTGCACGTTCAGATTTTGCACATGTTTCGGTTTCTGTATCGTTAATATTTCTTAAAAGATTTTTAATAACATCATCATTTTTGTTACATTGAACAGCTATTATACCTTGTCCCACTGCAGGCAAAACTTCTTCGGTTTTAAAGGATAAACCTATTTTGTTAGCTAAATTTAAACTTTTGACTCCAGCTGCAGCCAAGATTATTCCGTCTAATTTACCTTCTTCGAGTTTTTTAATTCTAGTGTCAATATTTCCTCTCATGCTTTTTACAGAAATATTTTTATTTATTTTTTTAAGTTGTAATTCTCTTCTTTTAGAACTTGAGCCAATAACTATTTTACCTTTTAGATCTTCTAAACTTTTAATCTTATCGCTTATAATTACGTCTCTATAATCATTTCGCTTTATGTATGCGCCAATGATTAGATTGCTATCTTCTAAGGACTCCATATCTTTTAAGGAGTGAACAGCAAGATCAATTTCTTTTTTCAAAAGTTTCTCTTCGATTTCTTTACAGAATAGATTTTTGCCACCTATTTCAGATAATTTTACATTTTGATTTATATCACCAGAAGTTTTGATGACTTTAAAAGCTATATTTTCTTCTCTCAAATCATTATTTCTTCGAATTAAAAGCTCTTTGACTTTTTTTACGTAAGCAATCGAAAGCTTACTTCCTCTGGCACCGATTGTAATTTTAGTCATAAATTGATTATATATTTGAAAGATCTAAATTATACTATTTAAATAATTGAACATATAATGGCAAAAAAAATAACTTTTCTTGGGATTGAAACTAGCTGTGATGAAACAGCAGCTGCTATCATACGAGAAAATGACAAAGGAACTGCGGACATCCTATCCAATATAGTTTCAAGTCAGATCGAAGAACATAAAAAATTTGGAGGTGTTGTACCTGAGTTGGCAGCTAGAGCCCACCTAGAAAATATTGAATACATTATAGGTACAGCTTTAAAAGAAAGTAAAATTTCTATTGATGAATTAGATGGTGTTGCGGCAACTGCTGGTCCTGGTTTGATTGTTTGTTTAACTGTTGGCTTAAATATTGGAAAATCAATCGCTACATTTTCTAATAAACCTTTTATTGGAGTGAATCATTTGGAAGGACATGCACTAAGTCCTGGCTTAGAAAAAAAAATTAAATTTCCTTATTTATTATTATTAATTTCAGGAGGTCATACACAGTTTTTAATAGTTAAAGGTGTAAATGAATATCAACAATTAGGAACAACAATCGACGATGCTTTAGGAGAAGCATTTGATAAAACGGCAAAAATGTTAGACTTGGGTTACCCTGGCGGACCAAATGTTGAAAAATTTTCAAAATTAGGAGACAAAAATTTTTTTAAACTACCTGAACCAATTATTAATAAAGCAGGTTGTAACTTATCTTTTGCTGGTCTTAAAACAGCAGTACTTAGGGAGTCAAAAAAAATTAACGGGGAAGATAAGTTGAAATATAATTTAGCAGCCTCTTTTCAATATACAATTAATAAAATTCTTTATAAAAAAACTAAAGTTGCTATTCGAATGTTTAGAGAGAGAACAAAAAAAGAAAATTTTCAATTAATAGTAGCTGGTGGTGTCGCAGCCAACCAGTCTATAAGGAAAAATTTATCAGTTTTGTCTAACGAAATGGGTTTTGAAGCTATTTATCCAGATTTAAAATTTTGTGGTGATAACGCTGCTATGATTGCTTGGGCAGGTATACAAAGATTTAAAAAAAATAAGATTGATGATATTACAGTATCCGCAAAATCAAGGTGGCCTCTTGATGAAAACGCACCTTACATGAAGGGACCTGGATTAAAATTATAATGCAATATTGGTTAATGAAATCTGAGCCTGATGTTTGGTCAATAAAACAACAAAAGAAAGCTGGGAAAAAAGGAGTAGCCTGGGATGGTGTAAGAAATTATCAAGCAGCAAATAATTTGAAAAAAATGAAGAGCGGCGATCTATGTTTTTTCTACCACTCTAATATAGGAAAAGAAATTGTAGGCATTGTGCAAGTAATTAAAGAAGCTTTCATTGATAAAACGGATAGAAAAAAAAGATTTGTAGCCGTCCAGGTTAGGTTTAAAGAGTATATAAAATACCCAATTTCACTCGAAAAAATTAAAAAAACAAAGACTATTTCTCATTTACCTCTTATTAAACAGAGTAGATTATCAGTAATGCCTATTGATTTTAAAAGCTGGAAAATTATTTATAAGATGGGTAAAATAAATGCCAATTAGGAGAAATTGTGGCTAAAAAAAAGAAAAAGAAAAAATCAAAAAGATCAAAAAAGACTAAAAGAAAGAAGTCTAAAAAAATTATTAGGACTAGAAAAAAATCTAGAAAAATAAAAAAAACAAAGTCAAGAAAAAGGAAGAAATCAAGATCTGGGAAGTCTAAACCTAGAAAGAAAAATTTTAAAGCTCCTAAAATACTTGAAGACGGTGACGGTAAATCTTTAATAAAGGTTTCAGATAGTTGGGCGAATCATGCTTATGTAAATGAGTCTCAATATAAAAAGAAATATAAACTCTCAATAAAAGAAAATGATAAGTTTTGGGCTAAAGAAGGAAAAAGAATTTCTTGGATAAAAAAATATACAAAAATTAAAGACGTTAAATACAGTAAAGAGGAAGTTAAAATTAAATGGTATTATGATGGAACTTTAAACGCTTCAGCTAATTGTATTGATAGACACCTAAAAAAAAATCCAAGCAAAACTGCAATAATTTGGGTAGGTGATGACCCTGCAGATACTAAAAAAATTTCTTACAGAGAATTACATCAAAATGTTTGTAAAGCAGCTAATGGTCTAAAAAGCTTAGGTGTTCAGAAGGGAGATAGAGTAACAATTTATTTAACTATGATACCTGAACTTGCATACGTGATGTTGGCTTGTGCAAGAATAGGTGCTGTTCACTCTATTATTTTTGGAGGCTTTTCTCCAGACTCAATCGCAACAAGAATCACAGATTGTGAATCTGAATATTTGATTACTGCAGATGAAGGAGTAAGAGGTGGAAAAATAATCCCTTTAAAAAAAATAGCTGATGAAGCTTTGGATCAATGTCCCAATGTAAAGAAATGCGTTGTAATCGAGAGAACTGGAAATCAAGTTAATTGGAACAATGAAAGAGATGTTTCGTATAAAAAATTGATTTCCTCTGCACCTTCTAAGTGCGATCCTGAAGAAATGGATGCAGAAGATCCTTTGTTTATTCTTTATACATCTGGTTCGACTGGAAAACCGAAGGGAGTTTTACACACAACTGGTGGATATATGGTTTATGCCTCAATGACTCATCAGTATATTTTTGATTATAAGCCAAACGATATTTATTGGTGTACTGCTGATATTGGATGGGTAACAGGGCACAGCTATATAATTTATGGTCCTTTAGCAAATGGAGCAACTACCATCATGTTTGAAGGTGTTCCAAATTATCCTGATAATTCAAGATGGTGGCAAATCGTTGACAAACATAAAGTAAATATTTTTTACACAGCTCCTACCGCGATAAGAGCTTTAATGAGGGAAGGAGACGGACCAGTTAAAAAAACAAGTAGAAAATCACTTAAATTATTAGGTACAGTAGGTGAGCCAATCAATCCAGAGGCTTGGATGTGGTATTACAAAACAGTTGGTGACTCTAGATGCCCTATAGTTGATACATGGTGGCAAACTGAAACTGGGGGAATTTTAATAGCACCTCAACCTGGTGCAATAGATTTAAAACCTGGCTCAGCAACAAAACCATTTTATGGTATCAAACCAGTGTTAGTTGATAAAGATGGAAAAGTAATTAAAGGCGAAGGTCAAGGAAGACTGTGCATGGCTAGTTCTTGGCCAGGACAAATGAGAACTGTTTATGGAGATCACCAAAGATTTATCGATACGTATTTCTCACAGTTTGATGGTAAATACTTTTCTGGAGATGGTTGTAGAAGAGATAAAGATGGTTATTACTGGATAACTGGAAGAGTAGATGACGTGATAATTGTTTCAGGACACAATCTTGGAACTGCTGAAATTGAAAGTGCGTTTGTTGCCCATCCCAAAGTTGCAGAGGCTGCGGTAGTTGGTTTTCCTCATAGTATTAAAGGAAATGGATTATACTGTTATGTAACCTTAAACTCTGGTGAAAATCCTACTGGTGACTTGGAAAGAGATCTTAAACAATGGGTTAGAAAACAAATAGGTCCAATTTGCTACCCTGACGTTATACAATTTGCTCCGGGTCTACCGAAAACTAGATCGGGGAAGATAATGAGAAGGATTTTAAGAAAGATAGCCGCTAACGAACCGGATAACTTAGGTGACACCACAACACTGGCAGATCCAAGCGTCGTAACATCACTTGTTGAAAACAGACAAAATAGAGATTAATTAAAATTTAAGTCTCTAGTTAATTTTTTAAATTCATCTTTCATCAACCCCCACTTTAATGAGATTGAGTTCAAAACTATTTTTCTATCAAGAGTTTTTAATTCATCAGCAATAGGAGACCAGTAGTACAGTGCATCTCCACTTTCTTTAAAAGGATTTTCTAAATAATATTTTTTAAAATCAACGTTTTCAATTCTGTTTAAAAATGCATTTTTGCCTTTATTATAAATTTCTTCATCTAAACCATTTTGCTTCTCAGATTCTAAAATATTTAAAAAAATTTCTTTACAATCATTCTCTTTTAAATTCTTTTCTGATATTAAGTAAGAATAGACATAAAAAGAACAGTCAGCTAAAGCCACGGTATAAATATTCCATTTTGCAATATTAATAGATTTTAAAAATCTTTCGTCTTCCATCATTGCAATGTATTTTACGCCTATTCTTGTTTTCAAATATCCATAGAGTGTAGTTTGGGTAACATGTGCAGATCTTTCTTGAATAAAATTCTCAAGATCTTTTTTGGATTTTATTCTTTTAAACAGTCCTGAAATCTTCCAAATAGGAATAACATACTCCCAAACGTCAATTAGAGTGTTTCTAAGAATAATTCTCAATTTATCTAGATTCAATTTCACGTTGTATCAAAAAACCCTTTATTTGCTAGTCTTATATCATTTCAATTTGGTTTTGGGGTCCTTTTTTCTCTTTTAATTCAACTCATAATCAGTATGCTTCCCAGCAATAAGAGTACTTTTTACGTAAAAAGTTAAAAATAAATAGGGGGAAATATGTCAAATAAAGACGCATATTGGAATAAGACCAAAAACCATATGATCGTAACATTGGTTCTTTGGGCTTTCTTCTCATTAGTGATCTTCATGTTTGGTTCTGAACTGAACACGATGTCTTTTCTTGGCTATCCACTAGCATATTACATGACTGCGCAAGGTTCACTTCTTGCCTTTGTGATAATTTTGTTTTGGACTGCAAATAAACAAGAAAAAATCGACGAAGAACATGGTTTCTCAGAAAGAGAGGATGACTAATGTTTAAAGGAGATTTTATACAAAACCTTCCTAAAATATATGGTACCTACACTGGTGGCTTTATAGTGTTCATCATTTTGATGGCATTAGCAGAGCAAGCAGGTGTGTCAGCTAAAAACATCGGAGTGATGTTCGTGGCTTTCACGGTATTGATTTATGCCTTAATCGGTTATTTATCAAGAACCATTCAAGTAGATGCCTACTATGTTGCAGGAAGACAAGTGCCTACCGTGTTTAACGGAATGGCAACAGCAGCTGACTGGATGTCAGGTGCATCATTCGTAGCTTTAGCAGGTGGAGTTTACTTTGGTGGCTATACTTATATGGCCTTCTTAGTAGGTTGGACAGGTGGATACGTGCTTGTTGCAACTCTAATGGCTCCGTACCTAAGAAAGTTTGGATGTTACACAGTTCCTGATTTTATTGGAACACGATACGGTGGTAATGCGGTGAGAGCTGCATCAGTATTCGTGCTTTTCATAGCATCATTTACTTACGTAACAGCTCAAATTAATGCTACGGGAACAATTGCTTCTAGAGCTCTTGGAATACCGTTCGAAGCAGGGGTATGGGTAGGATTAATAAGTATCCTTATCTGTTCAATGCTTGGTGGTATGAGGGCCGTAACTTGGACACAGGTTGCTCAGTACATTGTATTAATCATCGCATACTTAATACCAGTATTCTGGATTAGTTCTAACGTTGGTGGAGGAATTTTCCCTCACTTAATGTTAGGTGATGAGGTTGCAAGACTTGGAGAACTCGAACAACAATTTGGACTAGTTAAAAACAGCGCCGCAGATATGAAAGCAGCTGGGGTACCAGGAGGATTGAAATATATCTCTGGAACTCACTCTGGAGTACCTGAAGGTGGAATGGCTGTCTGGAAATACTTATCGTTAG
>CACKWP010000003.1 GCA_902603945.1 uncultured Pelagibacteraceae bacterium | reverse complement strand
ACAATTTAACAATGAGTTGTCATAATTAATTGATTTGGAAGTAGATAATATACAATCGTATTTATATCTTAATAAATGTACAATTTTTCTTGAAAAATTATTTGTAATCCACTTATTATTTTTATTAATTGTTAAATAATCCTTAGATAAGGCGATTTTAGCAGTAATATAGGGCATCTCACTTTTTTTATTTATGTAATAACCTTTATAAAATTTACTGTAATCTTTTGATTTAATTAATTTGCAGTTAATACCCTTGTTATTTAAAATTTTCTTAGCTTTTTTAAATGTCCTTACATCAGGATCCTCAAAAGCATAAAAAACATTTTTAATTTTTTTTCTTGCAATAATATCTACGCAGGGAGGCGTTTCCCCGTGGTGAGTACAAGGTTCCAAGGTAGTATATAGTGTAGCACCTGAACAATCTTTAAGATTTTTCAAAGCATTAAATTCAGAATGAGGTCTTCCACTAATTGAAGTAACTCCTGATGAAATTACTGTATCATTTTTAACAATGACACATCCAACTGATGGATTTAATTTAGTATGTCCTAAATTTTTTTCTGCCAGCTGAAAAGCAAGATTGAGATAAAAATTATGATTTCTTATCATCTAAATTGCCTACAAATTGTTCAAAATCTTTTGCTTCTTTAAAATTCTTATAAACAGAAGCAAAACGAACATAAGCAACTTTGTCTAATGCAGACAAGCCATCCATTATAAATTTTCCAATAGTCGGTGTTGGGATCTCACTTTCTCCAAGTCCTTCTAAATTCCTAACTATTTTTGAAATAAATTTTTCTATAGTCTCTGAATCTATTGGTCTTTTTCTTGTAGCTATTCTTATCGATTTTGAAATTTTATCTCTGTCAAAGGGCTCTCTTTTTCCGTTACCTTTAATTACTGTTAATTCTTGAAATTGCACGCGCTCAAAAGTAGTAAATCGTTCTTTTCTATCACAACCACATAATCTTCTTCTTCTGATTGCAGTACCATCTTCGGTAGGTCTGGAGTCTACTACTGAAGTATCTTTTTCTCTACAAAAAGGACAAAGCATAAATTTCTTTAGTTCTCATATATAGGAAAAGCAGCACAAAGATTAATTATTTCTTTCTTAACTTCGTTTTCTATTTTTGAATTGTTTGTTTTATTTTCGCTCAATCCTTTTATTACCTTAAAAATTAATTCTGCAATTAATTTAAATTCTCCCTCCCCAAAACCTCTTGTAGTGCACGCAGGTGTGCCTAATCTTATACCAGAGGTGATCATTGGACTTTCTGTATCAAACGGAATTCCATTCTTATTACATGTTATATTCGCCCTACCCAATGAAGCTTGGGCATCTTTACCTGTTACATTAAATGATCTTAAGTCTAGTAACATTAAGTGGGTATCAGTTCCGCCTGAAAAAATTTTAAAACCTTTTTTTGATAAATTCTCAGATAAAACTTTAGCATTTTTTATAACATTTCTAGTGTAATCTTTAAAATCATCAGATAACGCTTCTTTAAAACAAACAGCTTTAGCTGCAATAACATGCATTAAAGGGCCGCCTTGTAAGCCAGGAAAAATTGCACTATTAAACTTTTTATTTAATTCCTCACTATTTGTTAAAATAATTCCGCCTCTAGGCCCTCGTAGTACTTTATGAGTAGTCGAGGTTACTACATCAGCATATTTTGTTGGATTAGGATACGCGCCTCCTGCGACTAAACCTGAGAAATGTGCCATATCAACTAAAAAATATGCGCCAACTTTATCGCAAATTTCTCTAAATTTTTTAAAATCAATAATTCTTGAGTAAGCACTTCCTCCTGCAATTATAAGTTTTGGCTTATTTTCAACAGCAAGTTTTTCAACATTATTATAATCAATTAATCCTGTTTCCTTGTCCACTTCATAATGAAGTGCATTAAACCATTTTCCTGATTGAGCGGGTTTAGCTCCATGAGTTAAATGCCCTCCTGAATTCAAACTCATTGCTAGAGTTGTATCTCCTGGTTTTAACAATGCTAAATAAACCGCACCATTTGCCTGAGCGCCTGAATGAGGTTGTACATTAGCAAATTTACAATTAAATAATTTTTTTGCTCTTTCTATCGCAAGATTTTCTGAGAGATCTACGTGTTCACATCCACCATAATATCTTTTGCCTGGATAACCTTCGGCATATTTATTTGTAAGAACTGAGCCTTGTGCTTCTAAAACTGCTTTTGAAACTATATTTTCTGATGCAATTAGTTCGATATGGTTTTGTTGTCTTGTGAATTCATCTCTTATTGAGTCATATAATTCTTTATCAGCATCTTGAAGTTCTAATTTAAAGAAACTGTTTAAATACTTGTTTAATTTAATTGCTGTTGACATTGTTATATCTTTCTAATTCTTTTTAAATGTCTACCACCTTCAAAGCTAGTTTTCAAAAAAGTTTCAACTAATTTGAGCGATACACTTTTTTTTGTTAATCTTGCTCCTAATGCTATTATATTAGCATTATTGTGTTGTCTAGACAATCTAGTAGACTTAATATTGTAGCATACAGCTGCCCTTATACCTTTAATTTTGTTAGCACTTATTGCCATACCTGTACCTGAACCGCAAACCAGTATTCCTATGTCGCTTTTTTTAGCCTTAACACGCTTCGCTAGTTTTTTTGCATAATCTGGATAGTCAACTGATTTGTTCTCAAAAGGACCCATATCAAATATTGATATGTATTTGTTTATTAAGTGCTCTTTAATAATTTCCTTTAATTTATATCCAGCATGATCAGAGGCTATACAAACTTTTTTAAATAGAATATTCAATTTAATTAAATTTATAATCTAATACACAAGCTACAAGGTGAATTCTATTTTCTTCACCTCCATTAAAAGCATTGTGATATTTAGTATTGTTAGTAATCCAAACAGATCCATCAGCGGGCATATGTTTTGCAACGTTCTCAATAACCATTAAGCAGCCTGGGTTACTTATAATTGGAATATGTAGTCTCGGCTCAGGGTCTCTATGCCAACTCAAAGTTGATCTTGGCTCTTTTAATAAAATTCTAACTCTACCTAGTTTGTATTTGGAAGATAAAACATCAAAAACTTCTTTAAAGTAAGTATTTTCATAATCTGGAATAAATTCAGTGTAAGCAGACTCGTCTAATTTTACATCTCTAGACACTTCTTTGCCGGTTTTATCCGGTTTAGTCCAATATAAACCTCTCGCTTTATGTCCTTTTACAGAATCTGGATCACCTGGAATTCTTGTTAAACATATTGCGCCAAAATGAGATATGCCTCCACCATCATCAAATTTTTTTGTTTGTATGATTTGCTTGTAAGCTTCTTGAAGTTTTGAAATATCAAATTTTATATTTTGTTTTTGGAAATCAGAAAAATTCAAATTTTTCTCTTCATTTTTTAAGTTTAAATTAATTACGTTTTGAGAATCTTTGTTCATGAGTTATAGTTATTTATAGCTTTGTAATATATATTTGTATATTACATTTGTCGCATAATAAATAAATTTAAAGCATGATTACAGGAAAATTCCCTAATTTAAGACTTAGAAGAACAAGAAAATACCCTTGGTCAAGAAGATTAGTCCAAGAAAATAACCTTTCAAGTAGTGATTTTATTTATCCTATCTTTCTTATAGAGGGAAAAAATAAAAAACAATTAATCAAATCTATGCCCAATGTTTATCGATACACTATTGATAAATTAGGAGGAGTTGTTGAAAGTGTTCTAAAAAATAAAATACCAATGGTGGCTCTTTTTCCATCAACTCCCAAAAGTAAAAAAGATAATTTAGGCAGCGAGGCTTTAAATGAAGATAATCTTGTCTGTAAAGCTACGCGATATATAAAAAAAAAATTTAAAAATAACGTTGGTATAATGTGCGATGTTGCCTTAGATCCTTACACTTCACATGGACATGATGGTTTACTAAAGAAAAATTATGTAGAAAATGATAAGACAATTATCTCTCTGTGTAAGCAATCATTGATACAGGCACAAATGGGTTGTGACGTTATTGCACCCTCAGATATGATGGATGGGCGAATAGGTAAAATCAGAAAGTTTTTAGATAGAAATGAATATCACGATGTTCAACTGCTATCATATGCAGTGAAATATGCATCAAGTTTTTATGGACCCTTTAGAGATGCAGTTGGATCAAAAAAATCTTTAAAAAGTGACAAAAAAAATTATCAAATGGATTTCGCTAACAGTGATGAATGCCTGAGAGAAGTTGCTTTAGATATAAAAGAAGGTGCAGACATGGTAATGGTAAAACCTGGGATGCCCTATTTAGATATTATTAAGAAAGTAAAAGAAAATTTCAAAATACCTGTTTTGGCATATCAAGTTTCAGGTGAATACAGTTTAATCAAAAATGGAATAAAAAAAAAATTAATTGAAGAAGAGGCAATAATTGAAAGCTTAATGTGTTTTAAAAGAGCAGGTGCATCAGCCATTGTTTCATATTTTGCATTAGAAATATCTAAAAAACTTTAATTTCAATTAAAATAATTCTCTAAAATAACTCTAGACTTTGGAAACAAAAGATTATTAGTTACGAAAAATTTATTAACCATTATCTGTCTTGTAAAATAAAGAGATTTTCGGATAAGGGTATTATTGAAATTTTCAGGTATTTTTTCGGTTATTAAATATTCTGGTACTTCATAAAAGTTTCCATCAATCTTAATATTGATTAATTCTTTGCCAGAAATTAGATCTTTAAAGTTTTGTTTCAAATTAGTATCATATCCTAATTCTTTAATAAGATTGATTTCAAAAAATATATACAAAAAAATCCAATTTTCTACATTTATTGAATTTAATAATCTCTCAAAAGCAACATAAATTATCTTGTTAGGTTGAGACTCTGGGAGTAAAACATTTAAGAGTGAACAAATTGAAGTTAAGGCTGAGGTTCTTTCTTTATCACTAAAATATAATGGTGATATAGGTTTTATTAATTCTGTTTTAAAATAACCTATCCTGTTTTCATTTTTCGATGTATGTGAAACAAATAATTTATTAGATATTTGTAAATAATTTCTTACTTTTCTTGAAGTACCACCATATACAATTCCCTCAATTTTTCCTTTTTTTTGAGTGAAAATATTTATTATATTTGCATTCTCTCTAAATTTTCTTTTTGATAATAAATAACATTCATCTTCCCAAATCATAAGTTTAAAATTCTTAAAAGTTTAGCGGCAGCATTTTGTTGAGCTTTTTTTTTAGAAGAACCCTCACCAGATATCTTTTTAGAATTTGGTATTTGCACTTCTGTTTTAAATAAAGGTCTATGTTGAGGACCCGTTTTTTTAAAAAAAATATATTTTGGAAGTTCTTTAAATTTTTTTAAACTAAATTCTTGAAGTTTTGTTTTAGAATCAACTAATGTAACAGTAGATTTTAATAAATATTCATCCCAAAAATTAAATATAAATTTTTCAGCCGCTTTTAGTCCTCCATCTAGATATATGGCGCCAACTATAGCTTCTAAACAATCGCTGATAATTTTATCTGAAGATCTCTCCATTTTCTTATGAGAGTCACCTAATAATATGAACTTTTTTAAATTTATTTTTTTTGCAATTGAGTAACATGTTTTTTTATTTACCAAATTAGCAAATTTTTTATCTATAATTCCTTCTTTTTCATTTGGATATTTCTCTAATAATTTTTCAGATATGACTAAACCTAAAACTCTATCACCTAAAAATTCTAATTTTTCATTATTTATTTCATTATTAAAACTTTTATGGGTTAATGATTTTTCAATTAATGATGTTTTTTTGAAAGTATACTTAATAATTTTTTCAAGATCTTTTAAATTTTTTACCATTATAATTTTTTAAATAATCTTTCTATTCTAAATGAATTATTTAAATTCCAAAATTTCAATAAACTACTAATGTTTGTGTCATTAGAAAAAAAAATAATTTTAGCCTCCCCTACTAAATTTAAATTTTTTACGTAACCAACACTATTAAGATATCTACTATCTTTAGAGCAATCACGATTATCACCTAATAAAAAATAATAGCCTATGGGTACTTTAAATTGTTGAGAATTCTGTAAACTTCCTTGACTTTTATAAGCTACTAAATGTTGTTTGCCATTTGGTAAGGTTTCAATATAAGTTTTAGTTTCTAGAAAAAAATTTCCACATCTTACATTTATTTTTTTTTTAATCTGTTTTCTTAATACTTTTTTATCGTTAATTATTAGTTCTCCACCAATGAATTGAATTGTATCTCCCGGTAAACCTACTAATCTTTTAATGTAATCTGTTCTATTATCAGCTGGAGTTTTAAAAACTACTAGGTCACCCCTTTCTGGAGCTTTAAAAAAAAAACGTTTACTTGAAAAATTTGGGCTAAAAGGGAAAGAATGTTTGCTATAGCCATAAGTATATTTTGAAACAAATATACGATCACCAACTAATAAAGTGGGTTCCATTGAAGATGAAGGTATATAAAATGGCTGAAATAAAAGTGATCTAATTAAAATAGCTATAAACAAAGCAGCCAGCAATGTTTTGATATTATCGTATACAATATAAATTACACTTTTTTTTTTCATATAGATATTGTTACAAAAGCAACTGCATATTTTTTTTCATCGGATATAGAAAGAGCTATTTTTGTTTTTTTATTTTTAATTTTCCTCTTAAATATTTTTTTGGTTTGGCCAATTAAACTTATATACGGCTTACCGGATTTTTTATTAAGAATTATTATTTCATTAAAGTTCACACCGCGCGAAATACCTGTGCCTAATGCTTTAGAGAATGCTTCTTTTGCTGCAAATCTTTTCGCAAAACAATTTGATGAGTTAGAGATTCTTTTGCATTTCTTAATTTCTTTTTTGCTGAAAATTCTATGAATAAAATCTTTTTTTTTAAGACTTTTTTTAATTCTATCAACCTGAATTATATCGGTTCCAATTCCAAAAATATTCATCTTTTTAAAATTTTTTTAAATAATCTAATTGTTTTTGGTAGTCCAACAAAAATTGACTCACCGATTAAAAAATGGCCAATATTAAATTCAATTATTCCATCAATTTTTGATAGGATTTTTGCTGAGTTAAATGTTAGGCCATGCCCTGCATGAACTTCTAAACCTAATTTATTTCCTTTCCTTACAGCTTTTTTGATTTTATTAATTTCATTTTTATAATCTTTATTTTTATTTATTAAATTGCAAAGTTTACCAGTATGAATCTCAACACAATCTGCTTTTAAACTTTTTGCTTCGTTTATGTCTTTAATACTTGGTTCGATAAACAGACTTACTCTGATATTTTTATTTCTAAGTTTGTTAATCAATTTCTTTAAAAAAGTCTTATTATGATTTAAATTGAGACCACCCTCTGTTGTTATTTCTTTCCTTTTTTCTGGCACTATGCAAATAAATGGAGGCTTGCTCTTGCTTGCAATTTTTAACATTTCTTCAGTAGCTGCAATTTCAAGGTTTAATGGTATCTTTAGTTTTTTTATTATTTTTTTTAGGTCTAATTCATTGATATGTCTTCGATCCTCTCTTAAGTGGATAGTAACAGAGTCAGCGCCACATTTTTCAGCTAATAGAGATGCTCTTAATGGACTTGGGTAGTTTTCTCCTCTTGCATTTCTAACAGTAGCTACATGATCAATATTTACACCAAGTCTGATTTTCTTCATTAAAGGTTTCGACTTCCAGGTTTTATCGGTTTAATAGATATCAATTCCTTAGGTAAATTATCTTTTTTATAAGTTGGTATATCTAATTGTACTTGAGAAACGATCTTTTCTTTAATTTTGGACTTACCGATTGATCTGTCTATTATGCAAGCATATCCAATTACCTTTGCTTTATTTACTTTCACTAGCTCAGAACATTCAATACTTGATTTACCAGTTGTGATTACATCTTCCACAATTAAAACTTTATCATTTTCTTTTATCCTAAAATCTCTCCTTAATTTAAAATCACCATTTACTCTTTCTGAAAAAATTGTTTTTTTATTGAGTATTTTTCCTAATTCATATCCCACTAAAATCCCACCCATTGCAGGAGATAAAATTAAATTAAAATCCTTAAATTCATTCTTTATTTTGTTCGCTAGAGACTCACAAATTTTAACTGCATGTTCAGGCCTGCTCATAAGTTGAGCACATTGAACATACTTTGAACTATGCAATCCTGAAGAAAGAATAAAATGCCCTTCAATTAAAGCATTAGTTTCTTTTAAAATTTTCAAAGATTCTTCTAATGAAAGCATTTTTTTTCTGTTTGTGTCGAATAATTTTAAATTTTAAATCACTTTGTTTTATTTGACTTATCAAGTTTGTGAAATTTTTCAAATCTTTAATTTGTAAATCAAAAGAAAAAGTTAAATACTCTTTTTTTCTTTTAATAATTTCTAAATTAACAATATTACCCTTATTAAGGCCAATAAGCGAAGTGATATGACCTAAAACTCCAGGTTTATGTGGAAGATCTACTTCTATAGTGCTTGAATAATTTTTTTCTGTAACTTTTGAATACTCTGTTGATTTATCTTGCCAATATTTACGAATAGCAGATCGAGCTTTACCAGTTGCAGATGAGGACAGCCAGTGTAGTGATGGTGATGCATTTTTAGAAGTTTCAATATTAACTAAATCGCCATTTTTCAATATTGTTTGTAATGTGGCTTGGCGCCCATTTACAGTGCAACTTATTGCGCTATTACCTATTTTTGTGTGTACAGCATATGCAAAATCTATTGGTGTTGCTTTTTTTGGTAATTTTATTACAGCTCCTTTAGGAGTAAAACAAAAAACATTTTCCTGAAACATTTGTAACTTTGTAAATTCATAATAATGTTCTGGGCTCGTACCCGCTTCAATTATTTCAACTAAATCTCTAAGCCAATCATATTCCTTCCATGATAATTCAGAAAATTTTTCAGAGGATTTATATTTCCAGTGTGAAGCAATACCTCTTTGAGCAAATTCGTGCATATCATGTGTTCTGATCTGTATTTCAATTCTATTTTTTTTAGGTCCTATCACAGCTGTATGTATAGATTTGTATTTATTAATTTTTGGAGTTGAAATATAGTCTTTAAATTTACCTGGAATAGTTGAAAATCTGCTATGGAAAATCCCAAGCGTTTTGTAACAATCTTCAACATTATTTACTATTACTCTGAAACCAATAATATCAGTAAGTTGCTCTAAAGAGATCTTTTTGTTTTGAATTTTACGCCAAATTGAAAAAGGAGTTTTTTCTCTTCCTGTAATAGTTGCAGTTATTCCATTTTTTTTTAAAATTTCGATTAATTCAAAAGAAATAGACTTAAAAGTATCTTCAGTATTGTTTTTAATAAATTTTAACCTTTCCAAGATCAAATCTCTTGCTGGCTTATTTAATACAGAAAAAGATAAATCTTCTAACTCATCTCGTATTCTATTCATACCCATTCTATCTGCTAAAGGCGCATATATTTCCATTGTCTCCTTAGCTTTTCTAATAATTTTGTCTTTATCTTTTACAAATTGAATTGTTCTCATGTTATGTAGTCTATCGGCTAACTTAACTAGTAAAACACGAATATCTTTAGATGTAGCCAATATTAATTTTCTAAAATTTTCTGCTTTTGAATCTTCAGAGGCTTTATCTTCTAACGCAGAAATTTTAGTTACACCCTCAACTAAATTAGCAACTTCTTCACCAAATTCCTTTTTTACTGTTTCGTAAGTAACATTTGTATCTTCAATTGTGTCATGCAATAACCCTGTGGTAATAGTAGCGCTATCCAATTTTAATTCAGTTAAAATTTTTGCTACTGCTACAGGATGAATTATATATGGCACTCCCTCTTCTCTTTTTTGATTTTGATGAGCTTCAAGTGCAAAATTATATGCTTTATTTAATGAGTCTGAATTTAAAAATCTATTGTATGATTTGATTTTGTCAATTAATTCATTATTGTTAATCATGGTTTGATATTAACATTTTTATTTAATCTTGTAATCTCTATCCTAAATTTTAGACTTAGTTTGTTTATTAAAAATCGTGCATTTTTCTTCAATATAGGGTGTTTCCAATTTGGATCAATTTGTAAAATTGGGTATAGGACAAAATTTCTCAAATGGCATTTGGGATGAGGTATAATCAGTTCATCCCTATTTTTTCTCATCTTTTTAAAATCGATTATATCAATGTCAATCACTCTAGGTTCGTTTTTTTTTGATTTTAATCTGCCCAGTTTTTTTTCTATTAATTTGTTTATATTTAAAAGACTAAGACAACTTTCCTCATAATTCGCTAAAATACCAACATTAAGAAATTTAGGAAAATTTTGATTTGGATAAGATGGCGTTTCATAAAAATTTGAAATTTTTTTAATTTTGATATTAGACTGAACTAGCAATTGAACAGCTATTGTAATATTATCAAATCTTGTTCCATATCTTGAGTCTAGATTAGAACCAATATTAATATGTATCATTTATTGTTTTTACTTAATAGTCTTGCTTTTTCTCTATTCCAATCCCTTGTTTTTTTTACTTGTCTTTTGTCATAGAGTTTTTTTCCTTTGGCTATAGCTAATTCAATTTTAACTTTTCCTTTAGAAAAATATAATTTTGTAGGAATTAACGTTAACCCCTCCTGGTTAATTCGTCCTATAAGTTTATTTATTTCTTTTTTATGTAATAATAATTTTCGATCTCCCTTTGGGTTATGATTATTATAAGAAGATTGTCGATAAAGGGGGATGTGTGAATTTATTAGGTATATTTCACCATTATTATCTACTGCATAGGAGTCTGCTATACTTCCTTTTCCGTCTCTTAAAGATTTAACTTCAGAACCTTTTAAAACAATTCCAGCTTCCAGTAATTCAATAAAAAAATAGTTGAAACTTGCTTTTCTATTAAGACAAATAATTTTCTTACCGGGTGATAATTTTTGTTTCATTAAAGTAACTTAGCTACTTTAAGTGCTTCAGAAACTTTTTTTTTTGTTTCTTCTCGAATTTCAACTAATGGTAATCTAACATCAGGTTTGCACATATTTAATAAAGATGCGGCATACTTAACTGGTGAGGGGTTGCTCTCAATAAAAAGTGATGTGTGTAAAGGTTGCAGTAATTTATCTAATTCAGTTGCTTTTTTAATATCTTTAACACAAGCTTTCTGAAAATCAGAAGAGAGCTTTGCAGCTATGTTTGCTGTTACACCAATAGCGCCTACACCACCCCTTTTATTAAATTCCAATGCGTTATCATCATTACCAGTCAGTTGAATGAATTCTCTTCCCATTGCTTTTAATTGAAGATTGACTCTATTGAGATCTCCAGTTGCATCTTTTACACCTTTAATATTTTTAAGCTCGTATAATTTAGCCATGGTGTCTACACTCATATCAATAACTGACCTTGATGGAATATTATAAATAATAATAGGAATACCAACATTATCATTAATTTTTTTATAATGTTGATACAAGCCTTCTTGGGTTGGCTTATTATAGTAAGGTGTTACAACTAGCAAAGCATCTGATCCTGCATTTTCTGCAAATTTAGATAATTCTACCGCTTCTTCAGTTGAATTTGAGCCAGTGCCAGCTATTACAGGAATTTTTCCTTTACACTCCTTTACAGCTATTTCAATTATCCTTCTATGTTCCTTATGAGATAATGTTGGGGACTCACCGGTAGTCCCCCCTGGTACAAGTCCATTTGTACCATTATCTAAATGATAATTGATTAATTTTATGTAACCTTCCTCACTCAGGTTATTGTTATCAAATGGGGTAATTAAAGCTACAATTGATCCTTTAAGCATAAAACAAAATAAGATAAATAAGTCTTAACTTATGACCAATAAATTAATTAGTCTAGTATTAATAGTGTTTATTTTGTCGAATGGTTATAGTTATTCAGGTGAACAATTCCTCTTTCCTAAAGAAAAACCATCAATATTTAAAAAAATTAAGAAAGCTGAAGGTCAAAATTTTTCAAATAATTTACCTCAAAAAAAACCTTTAACTGACCAAGAAAAAGAGCCAGATGTAAAAGTTCAAAATGAAATTAAAGATGTTAAAAAAGAAGTTCAAGTAGTTAGTAAAAAAGACTCTTTCGTATTTCCTGAAAAAAAACCATCAATTTATAAATCTAAAACTGTTACTGCAGAAAAATCATCAATTTTAAATCAAAAAGATTTTGAAAGGGCTAAAGAAACTATACAATTTATTAAAGATAAAAAATGGAATAGTGCTTTAAAAAGTGCTTCAAAAGTTAAAGATCGAGAGTTTAGAAATTTGATTACTTGGATGCATCTAAAAACAACTAGAAACGGTGCTTCTTTCAGTGAATATAAAAAATTTATTGAACAAAATGAGGATTATCCAAGAATTAATAGAATTAGATATTTAGCAGAAGAAAAAATATATTTAAGAAATAACTCTCCAACATCGGTAATTAATTGGTTTGAAAAGTATCCACCACTAGGTGGTCTAGGAAAGATAAAATTAGCCGAAGCTTATCTTGAGCAAAACCAGACTGATAAAGTTCGTGAATTAATTAAAGATGGTTGGATAACTGCCTCGATAAGAAAAAATGACTTAGGTTATTATAGAGCTAAATTCAAAAAATTTATTGACTCAGACGATCATATTAAAAGAGCTGACTATTTAGCTTGGGAACGTAAATACTGGGATCTAAAAAGAATGTTAAAATATTTACCTAAGGACCAAAGAGCTTTATATAATGCTCGTCAAATTTTGATGAGCAATTCTTATGGTGTAGATAATGCTATCTCAAAAGTTCCCCAATATTTGAAAGAAGATCCTGGTTTAGAGTTTGATAGATTAAGATGGAGAAATCGTAGAGGTAGATTAGATGGCTCTTTAGAAATTTTATATAGAAATTCCCTTAAAACTGAAAAACAAATGGTTAGACCAGATAAATGGTGGGATCAAAGAGAGAGTGTTGTTAGAAGTCTTATTTATAAAAAAAGATATAAAACAGCTTACAAAATTTCAAGTGAACATGCATTATCAGCTGGCCCTTCATTTGCGGAGGCAGAATGGTTATCTGGATGGATTGCGCTTACTTTTCTAAATTCACCAGAATATGCAATTAATCATTTCCAAAATTTTTATAATAATGTTGGATATCCAATTAGCTTAGCTAGAGGAGCCTATTGGTTAGGAGCTTCTTATGAGAAATTAAATGAAAATGATTTATCTAGTAAATATTATACAGAGGCTGCTCAATTTCCAATGACTTATTATGGTCAGCTAGCTTTTAACAAAATTAATCCTGGTGGAAATTTCGAACTAAAAGATCAAAGTTTTTTTGATAAAGATTATGAAAAAAAATTTAAAAATAATAAATTAATTAGACATCTAATCTTATTAAAAGAGCTTAATGCTACACAATTAGGTAAAGATATTTTTAAACATTTAGCTAATTTAAATATTGATAAAGGTAGTGAGGTATTGGCGGCTGAATTAGCAACAAGTTTGGAAAGATATGATTTTGCTATACAGATTTCAAAAAAAGCATCTTATGAAAAAAGATTTTACAATACTTATAACTACCCAATAATTAATACCCCAAAAATAATTAATAACAAAACTATGCCTAAACAAGAAATAGTTTTAGCAATCATAAGACAAGAAAGTGAATTTGATAAAAGCGCTAACAGTTGGGCAGGTGCAAGAGGCATGATGCAACTGATGAAAACAACAGCAAAAATTACTGCTAAGCAAGCAAAGTTACCTTATAGCATTAGTGGTTTAACTAAAGACCCAGAATATAATATAAAACTTGGCTCGTATTACTTTAACGGATTGCTAGAAGATTATAATGGAGTATTTCCTTTTGCTATTGCAGCTTACAATGCAGGTCCTAATAGAGTAAAAATTTGGCGAAGAGTAAATGGTGATCCGTCTAAAGGTCAAATATCTTATATTAATTGGATAGAACAAATTAGATTTGAAGAAACTAGAAATTACGTTCAACGAGTATTAGAAAATATAAATGTTTATAAATATATTTTAAGCAAAGAACCTGTGACAATTGATAATTATTTCAATTAAATGGCGGTGAGAGAGGGATTCGAACCCTCGGTAGCATAGTTAAATACTACGGAAGTTTAGCAAACTCCTGGTTTAAACCAACTCACCCATCTCACCATCAAATATATACTTATTAAAAAATACTATTAATTACAAAGAATTTTTAACCGTTGTTATCTTAAACTTAATTCTTTTAAAATTTTCCTAATAAAAATGCTTAGAATTTCAGCATCCTCTGGATCTAAAATTTCGTCTTTCTCGTTATTTTCTTTTAAAGACTCAAAGAGATCTTTTTTTATTTCCTTAAAATTTGATGAAGAAACATAATTATTTAGTTTATTTTCATATTCATTAGCGAGAGATACAATTGTGAATCTAAAAAGCAATAAACAAAATAAAAATATTATAGCACTTTTGAGGATGAATATTTTCATAAATTATTTACTAAACACCTCATTAACAGTAATACCATTTATAATCAACTTATAATAACTTTTATAATTTTTAGGAATTTTGTATTTTTCCTCATTTTTTGGATCTCTATTATAATAATAATTAGTAAACACAAAATCAGATTTATTCTTTTTATTTTTCTGAGTTCCATAGAAATTAATATTTTGAGAGTAAGGAATTTTCCCATCTGAATATCTTAAATTAATTAATGGAGTAAAGCTTGAAGTGGATATAGAAAAATTACTTCTATTCGAAATTAAATAATCAATTGTTTTTTTATTACCTGAGCCCCAATAATCAACAGGCAGATTTCCCTCAATAAAAGATTTTGATATAAAATTAAAATAGATATTTTGCACAGGATGAGAATTATAAATAAAAAAGAAGTTGCTTAGAATTTGTAGTATTATAATGGAGTAGATAATTTTAACCTGTTTTTTACTTATTAAATTTAATAAATTTACTAATCCATATAATGATAAATATATTAAAAATGGATAAATAAAATAAAGATGTCTCCACCCATTATATAATGTTGAATTTAAAGTTATAACAAAAAAGATTGGAATAAAAAAACATAAAAAAATAAATAGATCAACCATTTGACCTTTATCTTTCCATAATTTCAAATTTTTATTAAACTCTATATTTAAGAAAAAAGTAAGGTATTTTTTAATGAATAAAAATAATCCACTTAAAATTATTAAAATAAATATAGTTGGCGTAGTAGATAAAAACCAAATAAAAAAATAATGCCAAGGAATATTTTCAGGATTCAAATACTCACCCAAATATAATGTTTTGAACTTCCAATGATTTGGGTAAGATGCAGATTCTTTTAAAATAAGTAAGAAATTTTCTAAGGGATTTTGCCAAAGAAAAGGCCATATCAAATATAAAATAAAAATAAATATTGAAAAGTAGATTAAAAAAAAGTTTAAATTTTTTTTTGTTTTAAATTTATCCTCTAAAAATATGTAAAAAATAAAAGTTAAAATTGGCAAATAAATTCCAATTACACGTATATTTGATGCAAAGGCACAGAATACACAAGAAAAAATTAAATTCTTAAAACTAAATTTTTTCAAAAGTTCAATACAAAAATAGGTGGCTATGACGATTAATGACAGAAAAAGTATATCTTTTGAATTATAAAAACTATGAGAAAATATTCTTGGTGTTGAGATCAAGATTAAAACACCTACTAAGGCAATTCTTTCGTTTTTAAGGTTTTTTTTAATTAATAGAAAAAAAAAAATTGTAGAAATAAAATATATCAAAAATAGAAAATAATGTTTTATTAAGAAAATATTTTGAATACTTATATCATATGAGAATTCAATAAAAGCGAATGGCAAATCAAATAAAGATCCATATGTTCTTCTCCAATCGCTATATAGCTCCGGTATGTTTTGTAACGTCTCAATATTATTCAAATTTATAGAAAATAGATCTATGATATATTTAAGCGAAATAAATCCATTTACTCTGTGTAAAGGTTCATCAGGAGTTATTGAGTAATCACTAAATATATTGCTTCCAATTAAGAAAAAAGAAAGAAAAAATATATAGATAAAGTAGTTAAAATTATCTTTTATTCTCATTTAAATTTTCTTATTAAAATTTGAGCCAATACTGGAAAAAAATGATAAAATCTAATTTTTTTGCCTTCAGATAAATTTCTTCCATTATAATTAATAGGGACTTCGTAAAATTTTGACCCTTTTTTAATTACTTTAGAAAGAATTTCAGCATGTTGAACGAAGCCTTCAGATTTAAGATGATCTGCAACTAATAAATCCTTTTTAAAAGCAAAATAACAAGAGTAAATGTCGGTAAAAGTTGTATTATACAAAATATTAAATAAGAATGTTAAAGTAAAATTTCCAATTTTATTAAGTATGCTATGTGATCTTGTGTATTTATCATATGTAAATCTTGAACCAATAATTCCATCAGCGTTAAATTTTAAAAAAACTTCTTCAAATTTTAAAAGATCATTTGGATCATATTCTAAATCCGCATCTTGAAAGACAATATACTGGCCACTTGCATTTTTTAAACCGAGTCTAACAGCAGACCCTTTTCCTTTATTTTTTTCATTTGTGTATAGAGAGTCATATAAATCTTTATTATTTTCTAAAAGATTTTTTGTATTATCTGTAGACCCATCATCTATAACTATTATTTCTTTTTCAAATTTTTTAAAATTAATTTTTTTTAATTCTTTGAGTATTGAAATAATTGTTTTTTCTTCATTAAAGACTGGTACGATTATTGAAAAGATCATTATTTTATTTTTTCTCCAAATATAAGCAAGTTTGAGGTTAAACCAAATAGCTTAACTTTGAAAATCCTTATTTTAAAAGTTGCATTTTGTTGGGTATTTATAAGTTTATTTATAGTATTTTCATCTAATAAATTTAAATTTTCTTCTTCTGCGTATTCCTTCAAATTTATAAGACTTAAAATTTTTCTGTGAATTTTTTTTGGAAGCATGTGGATGATAGGTAATTTAGTATGAAAATCAATTGGAAAAAATCTATTTGGTGTTGTTATGAAAAAATATTTATTTGTTAATTTAATAATATTTTCTAACATCTTAATTTGATTTTCATAACTTCCTACGTGTTCAATAGTTGCAGAAGATAGTACTAAATCAGATTTATAATTTTCTATTTCTGTTTCTAAAAATTCAGATGTAATAGATTTTTTTAAAAGTTTGTTAAAGTTATTGCTTTTTATTTCTTGATCTGAAATAGATTTTTTAATTTTAATTTTGTAAAAATTTTTAACGAAATAATTTGAACTTTCTAATTCATTTTCCTCTGTGGTACCAACATCTAAAAAACTCTCTATATCATTATCTTTAATATTCTTATTGAGAATATTCAGCATTTCTGATCTCTTTTTTTTAATGATATTGTCTATAAAATTAAAATTTAAAATACCATAATTTTTTTCTTTCATAAATATTTGATTAAGTTATTTAATATAAATAGATTAATATTATCAGATAATTTTTAAAAAATTTAATTAATTCTTAAATATGAATAAATCTAAACTGAGCGGAGTTTTTTATGCGAGTTTTGCATCATTATGGTGGGGTGTAATCGGAACTATCTTTTTTAAATTCGTATCATTCGCCTCTTTCATCGAACTCACAGTTCATAGGACTATTTGGACAGCAGTTCTTTTAGTTTTTAGCACAAGCTTATTAAGAAAATGGCCCGAATTTATAAGAATTATTAAAAAGAGAAAAAATCAATTTCTTCTTTTTTTATCTGGTTTATTAGTAAGCATTAATTGGGGAACATGGCTCTATGCAGTTTCTGTTAATAGGTTGCTTGATTCAAGTTTAGGTTATTATATTTATCCTATAATCAGCGTTTTTTTAGGAAGAATTTTTTTAAAGGAAAAGCTAAATAAAAATCAGTTTATTGCAGTTACTTTAGTAGTAATTTCTTTGATATATTTTTTACTTAAATTAGGCGAGTTACCATGGATTGGTCTTACAGTAGCAATTACTTTTAGTATTTACGGTTTAATTAGAAAAAAAATTAGAGTTTCCTCTGATATAGGGCTTCTTATTGAAACATTATTAATTTCTCCAATAGCAATTGTTTTATTTGTTTATTTAGTAAATATGAATATGAATATATTTTCGATTGCTGAACCAATTTTATCATTTTACTTATTTTGGTCAGGGTTCATGACTTTAGTGCCACTTTTTTTATATACTTTGGGATTTAAAATTATAGGAATTGGTCCAGCAAGCATGATACTATTTTTAACTCCTACCTCTCAATTTTTGTTGGGTATCACCTATTTTGGTGAAATACTTACATTGGAAAAATTTTTAGGTTTCTTGATAATTTGGGTTGCTGTTTCTATTTATTTAAATGAGTTACGTAAAGAATAGAAAGCTATTAATAATATTTGAATTATTATTGCTGCTGCAAATGATATAAAAAGTAAATTTGTAATAACAATTGGACTAAAAAATTCTAATGGTAATAAGTTTCCAACTAGTATACTTGATTGAAAACTTAAGCTTGGAAAAAATAATAGTCCAGTGATCAGTGCGCTGAAAATAGACAAATAAGATAATTGATAATTAATATTTTTATTAAAAAAACCGAAAAAAATTGTCACTACTGCTGAGCAACAAAACAAATCTGCTAATAAAAATAAATACAAAATACTGAAACCTTTTGAGGCTAAAATAAAAACTATGATACATATAAAAATAATTATATAATTTGTTTTACTTCTAACAGATTTTCCGGAAATTGATTTATTGATTTGATTACCATTTACGATGAAGATGCTTGAAATTGCATTTATTAAAGTATCAATGGTGCTCAAAGTTAATGCTAGGGCAAGAATAAGTATTGATATAGTTATTATATAATTATTATTTAGAATTAAATCAAAAAAAGCTAGATCAGGTATTACGTTTGAGTTGAGAGATAAAGAAATTAACCCTGAATAACCCATCCAGAAAACAATTATAAAAATAATTATTGAGGAATAGATTAAGCTTTTTTTTAATATCAAATTATTTTTTGCAGCAAATACTCTTTGCCAATTTCCTTGGTGAAATAAATTAGTTGCGGCCACTGCAATAAAAAAAGTCAAACCCGCTGTATAATTTGGTAAGTATTTACTATTTACAAGATTAGATGCATTTTGTTTAATTAATTCAAAACTATTTATTTCTAGTTTTCCCAAAATTATAATAGCAGTAATAAATATTAGAACTGCTATTACAATAAATTGATATTTGTCAGTTATTATTGAAAGTTTAAATCCACCTTTTAATATATAAAGTAAACAAATTATTAATGTTATACCCGCTGTAATCCATAGTGGTGTCTTGGAGATAAAGTTTATTAGAAAAGCTATTGCTGTAACCTCAGCAATCAAAAAAATAGTTAAATAAAACAAGATCAAAAATAGGCTTATTTTTAGCACTCCTAAACCAAAACGCTTTTTAATAAATTCTGTTAAGCTTAATCCTTTTGAAAATTCTTTTCTAATTTTAGGTCCAAAATTATATAATAATAACATTGGTGTTGCTGTACCGAATGCATATCCTATTACCGCTCCTATACCACCCCAAGTAGCTGCCGATGCAGGACCAAATAATATCCATGCTCCTAAAGCGGATGCTGATAAACTTGTTGTTAATGAAAATGTGTTCTCGTCTTTATTTCCAATAATGTAGTTACTTTTATTTCGTATTTTTTTTGAGTTTAGATATCCCAGTCCCACAAAAAAAAGACCTACTAAAATAGTTACTAATAATGATGTTTGTGCTGATAAATATATTTTTTCCATAATTCCCTCACTGAATTACCGGTCAGGTTCTTTGGGTATGATCTCAGTCTTTTAGACACCCCACATCCAAACTATATATTTATTTTAGGTAAGAAGTCAAATGAAGCGGTATCTATTCTAGATGAATGTTCTCTTCTCATTTTCCAATCATTGCTTATACCAGCTTGAGCTATACTAATTGCGTTTCGACCGTATTTTGCATTGGTAAAATCAATTGCTCTCATTAATGGTTTAGATTTATTCTCTAAAATCGGCGCTAATAAATTTAGTTCTTTTTCAGAGGCATCTCTGAGTTTTGATAAGATGATCCCAGCTTTTTGATAGAAATAACCGTATTTGTAAATTTTTTTAAGTCCACTAATAGCTGTTTTTACAAGTTCTATACTGTTATTAGTTGCCACTGGTAGTTCGATAGTAATGGAATTCGAGTAATATTTTCTATTTTTATCAAATGGGCTTGTTCTTATAAATACTGTAACGGCTCTTGTAGTTTGTTTATCTGTTCTTATTTTTTCTGCTGCATTTAAGCAATGAGTGGTTATAGATTCTTTCAATTTATCTAAACTTTCTACCTTTTTTCCAAATGATCTTGATACACAACAACTTTTTCTTTTTATTTCTTCAGTTTCTAAATCTATACAAGGAATTCCCCTTAATTCCATTACTGTTTTTGCTCCTAAAACATTCGTACTTTTTTTTACCCATGTATTTGAAATATTTTTCAATTTATAAGCATTGTTTATTCCATTTTTAATATATAGTTTTGATAATTGTCTCCCTACTCCCCATATATCTGCAATATCGAAATTTTTTAATATATTATCAATGTTTTCTTTTAAAAATATTACTCCTGCCTTATTTTTTTTAGCTATATGATTTGCAACTTTGCTTAAAGTTTTTGTATTTGAAATTCCTACACTTGTCGGTATTCCTGTCCATTTTAAAACTCTTTCTCTTATTTGTTTTCCATATTCTTCAACTTGTTCATCCTTAACATGTGACAAATCTAAAAATGCTTCATCTATGGAATAGATTTCAATTTTGTCAGTAAAGCCTTTCAAAACTTTCATCACTCGTCTAGAAAGGTCTCCATACAATGCATAATTTGAAGAAAATATCTGAACGTTATTTTTTTTAACTAAATCTTTAACTTTAAAATATGGTTCTCCCATTTTTATTCCAATTTTTTTCGCTTCATTAGATCTTGATATAACACATCCGTCATTATTGGATAGTACAACAACTGGTACATTTTGTATTTTAGGATTGAATAGTCTTTCGCATGAAACATAAAATGAATTACAGTCAATTAATGCAACTTTTTTTTTACTGCTGTTTGTGTATGACATATGTTACTACTCCCCAAATTATTATTTCTGGATTGTCTGTTAGATTAATTCGGTCTAATGTATTTTTTGAACCTGATGTTAGGTAGTTGTTACCTTTACTTTTAACCAGAGTTTTGACTACAAGTTCTTCGTTAATATTTGCTATAACGGTGGAGAAATTTTTTGGATTTAAACTTTTGTCTACTATTAATAAATCACCATCATATATGCCAACATTAGTCATAGATTTACCTTGTACTCTTATAATGAAAGTAGCTGGTGCATTTGTTATTAGATGGGAGTTTAAATCTATATCATCTTCGATATAATCTGTTGCTGGAGAAGGAAAGCCAGCTCCTACTTTATGCAGATAATAAGGTATTGTTAGCTTCATAAATGTTCTTGTTTTGTTCTTTATAGCTGATAAACTACCTGTCAGTCAACCCCTTTTCGATAGATTGTTAAAGTGGGTCAAATTGCAAATCGAAAAAAAGAGAGAGATTAGCTATTAACTTAATGTGATTAAAAAAATTTTTTCAATATTATTCATATTACTTGTAACAACAACTGTTCACGCAGCATCGAAATTAGACTCAATCAAAAAAAGTGGCGAATTAAGAGTTGGAACAACAGGAGACTGGGATCCAATGTCAATGAAAGATCCAAAAACAAACAAGTATAAAGGATTTGATATTGATGTAATGAATGAATTAGCTAAAGATTTGGGCGTAAAAGTGAAATTTGTGCCAGCAGAATGGAAAACTATTGTTGCAGGAATAACAGCTGATAGATACGATATTTCAACAAGTGTAACTAAAACTCCAAAAAGAGCAGAAGTAGCTGGTTTTACCGCTACGTATTACAAGTATGCAACTGTACCACTTGTTTTAAAAAAGAATTTAAAAAAGTTTTCAACTTGGGATTCTTTAAACAATAGTAGTGTTACAATAGCTACAACGTTAGGTACATCTCAGGAAGAAAAAGCAAAAGAATTTTTTCCAAAATCAAAACTTCAATCAGTTGAAGCTCCAGCGAGAGATTTCCAAGAAGTTTTAGCAGGAAGAGCTGATGGAAATATTACAAGTTCTACAGAAGCAAACAAACTAGTTATTAAATATCCGCAATTAGCTATAGTTCCTGATGGAGGAAAAAATCCAGCATTTTTAGCCATGATGGTACCAAAGGGTGATAAGGTATGGAATGATTACGTTAGCAATTGGATAAAGAAAAAGCAATCATCTGGATTTTTTAAAACTTTATTAGCAAAGTACGATCTAAAAAGCTTATAATTTAAGTTTCAATACCCGCCATTTACAAATATAGTCAATTAGTGAAATTTTTAAAAATAATTTCTATTCTATTTTTACTTCAAGGATGTAGTTCTAACTATGAATGGGGTTGGTATATACTTAGTCCAGATAATATAGATGGTTTAACAAATCTAAAATTTTTAATTAGCGGAATTACAACTACGATTTATATTTCAATAGTTTCAATAATTCTAGCGATGATTATCGGTTTGATAGTTGCTCTACCTTCATTGTCAAATAATAAATTTTTAACTTATTTTAACATAACATATGTAGAAATTGTTAGAGCTATCCCTTTATTAGTTTTAATTCTTTGGATATATTATGGCCTGCCAATAATGATTGGAGTAAGTTTCTCGCCATTTGTATCTGGAATAATTGCTTTGACCATTAGTGAGAGTGCGTTTCAAGCAGAAATTTTTAGAGCTGGAATTAATTCTATTTCTAAAGGACAGCATGAAGTATCTGAGTCATTAGGAATGGATTTTTGGAGAAAAATGAGATTGGTAATTCTTCCACAAGCGATCAAAGTTGTGTTGCCGGCCATGGGAAATCAGTTTGTTTATGTTTTAAAAATGTCCTCTCTAGTATCAATTATAGGTATAGGGGATTTAACAAGAAAAGCTAATGAGCTAGTCACAACAACCTACAGGCCTTTAGAAATATATACTTTTTTAATTCTGGAATATTTAGTGCTTATCTTGGTGGTATCTTATTTTGTAAGAAAATTAGAAAATAAACTAGAATACAAATAATTTTTTTAAAGAAATCCTAAATACTCTCTTTAAAAAGAATGGCACAAAAGTCAATACAACCAATCCCATCATCCAATTTGTTACCAAAATCGTATAAAAAATATCTTGATACTCGCCTTTTCTAATATTTATTACATACCAAAGTGACATGAATGGAATTAAAGTTAGTCTAAGAATTGTCATATACAAACTAAAAATTGGTCTTTTGAGTGCTTGAAATAATGCAGAGGTAATAAAGAAGACGGGATACACGGGCCCAATTAAAGCCGCAACTTGTAAGTAAAGTGCGCCTCTTCGAATAACTTCTAAATCATTAGTAAAAAAAGAGATTATTATTTCTGAGGTTAGATAAACAAATATACCCGCCAACACCATAAACCCAGAACCAAACATTAAAGCTTTTCCATATACTTCTTTTACTCTGAAATACATTTTTGCCCCAAAATTTTGACCTGCTATTGATAAAACAGCAGTATTTAATCCTATGACCGGTAACAATAAAACTTGTTCTATTCTTACTGCTGTACCATAACCCGCTGTAGCTAATTCTCCAAACTGACCAACGAAATAGAAAATATTGAATACCCCAAACATTATCATCAACATAGTAAACATTATTGGTACTGATTGTTTAAAAAGCGAGCTTAAGTAATCAATTTTTGGTTTAAAGCATTCTAGATAAAGGAATTTTTTTAATTTACAGCAATAAACTTTATTAGCTAAATATATTAAGCCAATACACTGAGAAACTATTGTAGCAATAGCTAAACCTGCAATTCCAAATGCTGGTATAAATCCATAACCGAATATGAATAATGGATTTAAAAAAATATTTAAGAAAAATGTAAAAATTAAAACATTTCTATAACTTTTTGTATCACCTTGAGCATTTAATGTTCCATTCAAAGATAATTGAACTAATACAATGATAGCTCCAAAAAAAATAATATCTAAATATTCACGTGTTAAAATTATACTTTCTTCAGAAGAGCCCATAATTCTCAAAAGTTCATCAGAAAAATTTAAGCCAAATAAAGTTACAAAAATTGAAACTACAATTGCTAATATTATTGACTGAGCAACGTACATTGATGCTTTTCTATCTTCTTTAGCTCCAATTGAATTACTGATTAGAGCTGTAGTTCCAGCTCCAATACCGACAGCAACAGCTATTGCTATAAAGTATATTGGCCATGATTTTGCAATTGCTGCTAACGCTTCTGGTGAAATTCTTCCTGCAAAATAAGTATCGACTAGATTATAAAAAGTTTGAAATAGAGATCCTGTACTTGCCGGTATGGTAACTTTTCTTAAGAGTTGCCAAATTGAACCTTTAGTCAAATCCATAATTAAAATTCCTTTTGAAACTTATGCTTTCTTCGAGCTTTTTTAGCAAGGTTAATTTGATTTTGCCTCATACGAAATCTAGTTTTTTGTGAATTTGAGAGTGTGTCATAACATCTAGGACATGAAACACCCTCCTCATATTTGTTAGATTTTTTGTCTTTTGGTGAAAAAGGTTTTCTACAACCACTACATACGGAGTAGGTTCCTTGTTTTAATTTGTGTTTAAGAGATACTCTATTATCAAAAACAAAACACTCACCTTTCCATAGACTGTCTTTTTTTTCGGTTTTATTTAAATAATTAAGTATCCCGCCTTTTAACTGGAAAACATTCTTAAAACCTTTTCTTTTTAAAAATATTGAGGCTTTTTCACACCTAATACCCCCAGTGCAAAACATCGCTACAGGTTTTGCTTTATCGATTTTTTTAAGATATTTTGGAAAATCTCTAAAATTTTGAATATTTGGATTTATAGAATTTTTAAAAGTACCTACATCGTATTCAAATGGCTTTCTAGCATCTACAACTAAAGTTTCTTTATTTGAAATAAGTTTGTTCCATGATTTTCCAGAAATGTATCTATTAAGTTTTTTATTATTTGAATTTATTTTTAAACCTAGTGGAACAACTTCATTTTTTATTTTTATTTTACCTTTGTGGAACGGTTGAAAATGACTTTGAGACATATTCTTACTGTCAAAATCTTTAAAATTAAATACTTTTTTTAAAGATTTAATTATCTGGCTAATATTTCTCCTCTTTCCAGCAATGGTTCCATTGATTCCTTCTTGGGAAAGTATAATTGTACCTCTTATGTTATTATTTAAAATTTCACTTTGCAGAAACTCTTTATTTTTCTTCAAAAAATTAATTTTCTTAAACTTATAAAATCCAAAAACAGTGAACATTATTTTTTAATACAAATTGTTAATCCATCACCAATGGGAATGATATTTTTTATCACTCTATTATCGTCTTTTATATATTTGTTAAATTCTCTAATGATATTGGTGAATTTATCATTTTTTGAATTATCGGCTACCTCACCATGCCATAAGACATTATCAATTATAATAAGTCCATTTTTACCAATTAATACAATACTTTTTTCATAATAATTTATATAATTTTCTTTATCTGCATCAATAAAAACCAGATCAAATTTTTGTTTAGCATTTTCTAGTTCTTTCAAACTCTCAATTGCTGGCTTTATAATTTGTGTTATCTTGTTTTCATTAGCCTTATCATAAAAAGATTTTGCTTTTTTACTAAATTCAACGTTTTTATCTAAACTAATTAAAGATCCATCATCAGGTAATGATAAGGCCATTGATAAAGCGCTAAAACCTGTAAAACTTCCAATTTCTAAAACTTTTTTTGTATTAGATGTTTTAATTAATGTTTGAAGAAATTGCGCTTGTGAAATAGAAATTTGTAATTTCTTTTGATCACCAAGACTAAGATTATAATTTAAGATCTCTTTTTGAACGTCAGTAAGATCATCAGAATGGTCAATAATATACTTTTCAAGATTATCTGTTAAATCTAATTTTTTAGGCATAATTAGCCTTTTAAAAGTTTTTTTAGAATCTCGTTTGTTAATTGAGGATTTGCTTTTCCACCAGATAATTTCATAACCTGTCCAACAAAAAAACCAAATAATTTTTCTTTTCCAGCTTTGTATTGATCAACTTTATCTTTATTTTTTGATAATATTTCATTTATCATCTTCTCTAATTCTTTAGGATCACTTTGCTGCTTCATTCCTTTTGACTCTATAATTTTTTTTGGATTATCTCCGCTTTCAACCATAATTTCGAAAACTTCTTTTGCTATTCTTCCTGAAATTTCTCCAGATTTAATTGCTTGAACTAACTCTGCGAAATGTTTTGCTGATATAGGAGATTTTGATATATCAAGCCCCCTATCATTTAACATTGCAAATAAATCCCCCATCATCCAAGTAGCTGCAAGTTTTTTATCAGATAGTTTTGCAACTTCTTCGTAATAGTCAGATATTTCTTTTTCTGAGACTAAAACATTTGCTTCATATGCATTTAGTCCATATTCTTTTACAAATCTTTCCTTTTTTTTATCAGGAAGCTCTGGAAGAGATTTTTTTAAGTCATTGATTAATTTTTGTTCTAACTTTAATGGAAGAAGATCTGGATCAGGAAAATATCTATAATCATGTGCATCTTCTTTGGATCTCATTGATCTTGTTTCATTTTTTTTTGTGTCGAAAAGTCTTGTTTCTTGATCTATTTTTTCACCATTTTCTATTAGTTCAACTTGTCTTGCAGCTTCATATTCTATTGCCATCTGCATAAATTTTATAGAATTTACATTTTTGATTTCACAACGTGTTCCAAAATTTGTATCACCTTCTTTTCTTACAGATACGTTTACATCTGCTCTAAGTGATCCCTCTTGCATATTTCCATCACAGGTTCCTAAATATCTCATGATTGATCTTAATTTTTTTATGTAAGCATTAACCTCATCTGGTGATCTAAGATCTGGTTTGCTGACTATTTCCATTAAAGCGATTCCTGAGCGATTTAAATCTACGTAGGTATTAGATGGATCCATATCATGAATGCTTTTACCTGCATCTTGCTCGAGATGAAGTCTCTCTATACCAATTTCTTTTGACCCATAAGGCATATCTAGCAAAACTTTGCCTTCTCCTACGATAGGATTCTTATATTGAGATATTTGATAACCTTGAGGTAAATCTGCATAGAAATAATTTTTTCTATCAAAAACTGAATAATTATTTATTTTAGCATTTAAACCAAGGCCAGTTCTTATTGCTTGCTTTACACATTCTTCGTTGATGACCGGTAACATTCCTGGAAAAGCAGAGTCAATCAAACTCACCTGGTTATTAGGATCAGCGCCAAATTTAGTTGATGAACCGGAAAAAAGTTTAGATTTAGATAAAACTTGAGCATGAACTTCGAGACCTATTACGACTTCATATTTTCCTTTTTCTCCCTTGATAAAATAATCAAATTTTTCTTTACTCATGACCACCACTTTTTAATTTCATTTTTAAAACCACAATTTTTTTCAAATGCGTAACCAATATTAAGAATTTTTTGCTCGTCTAATGCTTTACCAATAAGTTGCAAACCTAAAGGAAAACCTTTCTTATCAACTCCAGCAGGCAATGATAAAGCTGGAAGACCAGCTAAATTTACAGGTACAGTAAAAATATCATTTAAATACATTGAAACAGGATCATTAGTTTTCTCCCCTATTTTGAATGCAGAACTTGGTGTTGATGGTGTAAGAATTGCATCTATTTTTGTAAAACTATCATCAAAATCTTTTTTAATTAGTTGTCTTACTTTTTGTGCTTTAAGGTAATAAGCATCATAATAACCTGATGAAAGAACATAAGTACCAATTAGTATTCTACGTTTGACTTCATCTCCAAAACCTTCGGACCGAGTTTTTTCATACATTTCGATTAAATCTTTTCCTTGCTTTGATCTATAACCATATCTAACTCCATCATATCTGGCTAAATTGGATGAGGCTTCAGCCGGAGCAACTATATAATAAGTAGGTAAAGCATATTTTGTATGAGGCAATGAAATATCAATTAATTGTGCGCCAAGATCTTTTAATATCTTTTTTCCTTTTTCCCAAAGTTCATCAATTTCTTTTGGCATATTGTCAACACGATATTCTTTTGGAATTCCAATTTTTAAACCTTTAACATTATCTTTTAAATTTTTTGAATATTGTTCTTTCTTTTTATTTATCGAAGTAGAGTCTTTTTCATCAAAGCCAGACATTGACTCCAGCATGATTGCACAATCTTTTATTGTTTTTGTCATTGGGCCTGCCTGATCTAAAGAAGATGCAAAAGCAACGATACCCCATCTAGAACATAAACCATAAGTTGGTTTTAAACCCACAGTGCCTGTAAAAGAGGCTGGCTGACGAATTGATCCACCTGTATCTGTTCCAATCGTAGCTGGAGTTAAGTCTGCGGCTAAAGCAGATGAAGAACCTCCTGATGAACCACCGGGTACTAGTTGATCTCCAACAGGATTTATTACATTTCCGTAATGACTTGTCTCATTAGAAGAGCCCATCGCAAACTCATCACAATTTAATTTTCCTAAAAGAAATGATCCATTGTCCCATAAATTTTTTGTAACTGTTGATTCATAGGATGGAATAAAATTATTTAAAATGTTACTTCCTGCAGTTGTTTTTATATTTTCTGTACAAAATAGATCTTTTACAGCTAAAGGAATTCCTGGAAGCAATTGATCAAAATTTGGTTTTTTATCAAATTGTTTAGCTTTATCTAAAGCTTGATCAAATGTTGTAGTTACAAATGCATTTAACTTTTTTGCGCTTTCAATATTTTTTATATATGCTTTAGTTAAATCTGTAGAGGAGACTTTTTTCTTTTTTAAGTTTTCTATAATATCACTTAGACTTTGATTTGTAATATCAGCCATTATTCCACCACCTTAGGTACTACAAAAAATTCTTCATTTTCTTTTGGTGAATTTTTCAGAATTTTCTCTCTTATCTTACCATCGCTAATTTCATCTTTTCTCGATCTTAATGACTGATTAAGTATAGAAGTTAATGGTTCAACTTTGTCTGTATTCAGCTCATTTAATTGCTCTATAAACTTAAAGATAGAGTTTAAATCTTTCGTTAAACTTTCTACCTTAGCCTCATCGACTGAAATTCGAGCTAATTTTGCAACATGTTTAATTTTTTCTTTATCTAGGGACATTTGTGAAATAAGTTAACTTAAATGTGTTTTATCACAAATTAGGTAAATTTCATGCTTGATATTGAAGAATTTAAGAAAAAACTCGATAAAAAGTCTAGGTTAATGGGAATTGACCCAGGTAGAAAACGTATTGGTGTAGCTATTTCTGATGAAAATAAAATTATTGCTACTCCTTATACAACTTTAATTAAAAATAAATACTCTGATTTTCTTAAAGAAATAATTAAGATTTTTAATGAAAATCAAATTAAAGGTATAGTTGTTGGAAATCCAATCAATATGGATGGAACATCTTCTCAATCATCGCAATCTGCTAGAGATTTGGCTCAAAATCTATCAAAAGATGTTACTGAAAATGTCACTTTATGGGATGAAAGATTGTCTAGTCAGGGAGCATTTAATTTATCGGGAGAATTAGCATCAAATACGTCAAAAAAGGTTAGTAAATTAAATGAGAACTCAGCTCAATTTATACTCCAAGGAGCCTTGGACTATTTAACTAAAGAAAATACTTGATCTGATACTATAAAACGCCTATAGAGTTGATTTTAATGGCAGTTAAGAAAAACGATACAGCTATTAAAAACTCCCCCAAACATCTTCTTGGTATTCAAAGTCTTTCAATTTTAGAAGCTAAATCTTTGTTAGACGAGGCAAAAAAATTCATCGAATTAAACAGAAGTAGCTCAAAAAAATTGGACGTTTTAAGAGGAAAAACTCAAATTAATTTATTTTTTGAACCGTCCACAAGAACTCAAAGTTCATTTGATCTAGCAGGTAAAAGATTAGGTGCAGATGTAATGTCTATGAATATGGACAACTCTGCACTTAAAAAAGGTGAAACCTTAATTGATACTGCGATGACTTTAAATGCAATGCATCCTGACTTAATTGTAATCAGGCACCAAGACTCTGGTGCACCAAATTTATTATCTCAAAAAGTTAATTGCGCAGTTATAAATGCTGGTGATGGAAGAAGAGAGCACCCTACTCAAGCTTTACTTGATGCTTTAACAATAATTAACAGAAAAGGTAAAATTGAAGGACTGAAGATAGCAATTTGCGGTGACATACTTCACTCAAGAGTAGCTAGATCAAATATTTATTTAATGAACATGTTAGGTGCTGAAGTAAATGTAATAGCTCCTAAAACATTGATGCCAAAATCAATTGATAGAATGGGAGTAAAGTCTTTTACAGATATGAAGAAAGGTCTCGATGGTTGCGACATTGTAATGATGTTAAGATTACAAAACGAAAGGATGCAAGGTTCTTTCTTACCTTCAAAAAGAGAATATTATGAATTTTACGGTTTAACTCAAGAAAAATTAAAATTTGCAAAAAAAGATGCACTGATTATGCATCCCGGACCAATGAATAGAGGAGTAGAAATAGATACAAAACTTGCAGATGACATAAACGTAAGTTTAGTTAAAGAACAGGTTGAATTAGGTGTAGCAGTAAGAATGGCTTGTTTAAAAAAGTATTGTAAATAAATGAAAGAAAAAATTTTTATTAACGCAAGAATTATAGATCCATCACAAAATATGGATGAGAAAGGCTCTTTAATATTAAACGAAAAAGGTAAAGTAAAAGCTATAGGTAAAAATGTAAAAAAAACTGACGCTAGCAAAGATGCTGAAGTAATTGATTTAAAGGACAATATTTTAATCCCAGGTTTGGTAGATATGAAAACTTTTGTAGGTGAACCGGGATATGAATATAAAGAAAATTTTAGAACACTTAGCCAAGCTGCTTTAGCTGGAGGTGTAACATCAATAGTAACTATGCCTAATACAAAACCCATTATTGACAACGTTTCAATGGTAGATTTCATCATTAGAAGAGGAAGAGACAAAGCCGTTGTTAACCTTTTTCCTTGTGCTTCAATAACTAAACAATGCGAGGGTAAACTGATGACTGAATTTGGTTTACTATCGGGAAGAGGAATAATTGGCTTTAGCGATGTAAATAAAACTATTCAAAATACAGAGCTAATGTCTAGAATAATGGATTATGCGTCTGATATTGGAGTTTTGATAATGCAACATGCGGAAGACTATGAGTTGTCAAAAAACGCTTGTATCAACGATGGAGAAATAGCTACAAGACTTGGACTGCAAGGTGTATCAGCCTTAGCTGAAAAAATAATAATTGAAAGAGACTTAAGTTTACTTAGTGAATATCCATGTAGATACCATATAAATCAGATTTCATCTAAACAATCATTAGATGTTATTAGAAAAAACAAAAATAATGGTAAGAAATTTAGCGTAGGTGTTTCAATAAATAATTTATCATTAAATGAGAATGATATTGGTGAATTTAAAACCTTTTTAAAACTTTCTCCTCCTCTTAGACTAGAAGAAGATAGGTTATCGCTAGTTCAAGGTATAAAAGATGGGTTAATAGATGTAATAGTTTCAGATCATCTGCCTGAAGACGAAGAAAGCAAGAGGTTGCCATTTGCTCAGGCTGCCACAGGGGCTATTGGTGTAGAAACACTTCTGCCTTTATCCTTAGAAATGTATCACAATGAATCACTCCCTCTAAATAAAATAATAGAAACCTTAACAATTAATCCTGCTAAAATATTGAAAATAAAAAAAGGAACTCTGGCAAAAGGATCAGATGGTGATATTTGTATATTTGATTTAGATGCTCCGGGAAAAGTAGTCGCTGATAAACTAAAATCTAAATCAAAAAATACAGCTATAGAAGGTAGAAATCTTCAAGGAAAGATTTTAATGACATATCTTAATGGTGAACTAGTTTACTCAAATTGATGGATACAAACTTAATAATAGTTGCGGTGTATTCTTACTTATTAGGATCTATTCCTTTCGGATTAGTTTTAACTAAAATATTTTTAAAAAAAGACATTAGAGAAATAGGATCAGGAAATATTGGGACAACAAATGTTTTAAGAACCGGAAATAAATCTCTTGCAGTAACAACTCTCGTGCTTGACTTGTTAAAAGGATATTTTTCTATAGTCATAACATTTGTTTATTTTGAAAATCTAATTTCATATTCGGCTTTGATTTGTTTTATCGGTCATATTTTTCCTGTTTGGTTAAAATTTAAAGGAGGTAAAGGAGTTGCGACTTACCTGGGAGTTATATTAGCACTTTCATATAAATTTTTTCTAATTTTTGGAATTACTTGGCTTGTTTTCTCTTTTTTATTTAGATACGCATCACTATCTTCAATTATTTCATCTTTAATTGTTTTTGTTTATTCATATTTTTTCATTAATAATTTTTCTTTAATACTTTTTATTTTTTTCGTGATTATCATTTACACACATCGAGAAAATATAGTTCGATTAAAAAATTCTGAGGAAAGTAAAATTAAGTTATAAGTGTTGTCTTTTCGTGTTTTTAAATAAAAAATTTGACAAATTCGTTTAATTTTGAAAATAAACGAATAATGAATTTAGTAATTGTTGAAAGTCCAGCAAAAGCAAAAACAATAAATAAATATTTAGGTAAAGATTATTTAGTTTTAGCTAGCTATGGACACATAAGAGATCTTCCTTCAAAAAATGGATCTGTAGACCCTGAAAATAAGTTTCAAATGGAATGGGAAATAGATTCTTTTTCAAAAAAATATTTAAAAGAAATTACAAATGCTGCTGAAGACTCTGATAAAATTATTTTAGCTACAGACCCTGATCGCGAAGGTGAAGCTATTGCATGGCATGTTAAAGAGGTCTTAGATAAAAAAAAATTATTAAAAGATAAACATTTAGAACGTGTTGTTTTTAATGAGATTACAAAGAAAGCAATTCTTGATGCGATTAAAAATCCAAGAGAAATTCATTTACCTTTAGTTGAAGCTTATCTGGCACGAAGAGCTTTGGACTATCTTGTAGGATTTAATATCTCACCAATTCTTTGGACAAAATTACCTGGATCAAAATCAGCAGGAAGAGTTCAATCAGTAGCCTTAAAGCTTATTACTGAAAGAGAAAAAGAAATAGAATTATTTAAACCAGAAGAATATTGGACTCTTACATCAGACTTTACGAACAAAGATAATAAAAATATTTTCTCAAAATTAAGTCTATTCAATGGGGAAAAAATTGAGAAATTTTCTTTTAAAAATAAAGAGGACATACAAAAAGCAGTTGATTTAATTAATAAAACAAAATTCAAAATTGCTGATGTAAATACAAAAATATTTAGACGAAACCCCCTAGCCCCTTTTACAACTTCAACCTTGCAACAAACTGCTTCGGGACGATTTGGTTTTGGAGCTTCAAGAACAATGCAAATTGCACAAAGGCTTTATCAAGGTGTAGATATCGAGGGTGAAACCACAGGATTAATAACTTATATGAGAACTGATGGAACTAATATTTCAAAAGAGGCTATTGATGATTTTAGAAAATTTATTAATAATGATTATGGCGATAAATATTTACCGGAGTCTCCAAATAGTTATACGGGGAAGAAAGCAAAGAATGCTCAAGAAGCTCATGAGGCAATTAGACCAACTAATATAAGCAGGAAACCTTCTGATATCAAAAAATATGTAAATGCAGATCAATTTAAACTGTACGAGCTCATTTGGAGTAGAGCCTTATCATCTCAAATGACTCCAGCAGAGTTTGATAGAAATACTATAATTATTTCTTCAAGCGATAATAAAATTAACTTTAGAGCTAGCGGCTCAGTCGTAAAATTTGATGGATTTCTTAAAGTGTATCAAGTTCAAGAAACAGATGAAGATGCAAAAAATATTTTACCTGAAGTCAAAGTCGGAGAAGAAATTAGTATACTTAAGTTAAATGATGAACAACACTTTACAGATCCACCACCGCGATACTCTGAAGCTAGTTTGGTGAAAAAGATGGAGGAATTAGGCATAGGAAGACCCTCCACTTATGCTAGCATTATCTCAGTATTATCAACGAGAAATTATGTCGAATTAATTAATAAAAGGTTTAATCCAACTGACAGAGGTAAGCTAATTTCAGCCTTTTTAGAGAAATTGTTTTCAAAATATGTGGATTATAATTTTACTGCAGACTTAGAAAATCAGCTAGATGAAATCACTAGTGGCAAAATTGAGTGGGTTCAGGTTTTAGATAATTTTTGGAAAGATTTTTATGAAAATGTTGGAAAGGTTAAAGAAAAGAGAACTAGAGAAGTATTAGACTTATTAAATGAAAGTTTAGGAGCTTTAATTTTTGAGAGGGATGATAAAGACGCTATAGATCGAAAATGTAAGCTATGTTCCAATGGAGAACTAAGTCTTAAGAATAGTTTTAGAGGTGGGGCTTTTATAGGATGCTCAAATTATCCAGAATGTAAATTTACAAGACCTTTATCTAAAGCTAAAGCTGCAGCTCAATATAATTTAGCAGAGCCTAAATTACTTGGTCAAAACGACAAAGGTAAAGATATATATTTAAAAAATGGAAGGTTTGGTCCCTACTTGCAATACGAAAAAGAAAAAGAAGAATTAGAAACAAAAAAGAAAAAAGGTAGAAAGAAAAAAAATGAGAATGAACATCTCAAAAATGTTTCTATCCCAAAAGGTATTGATGTTGATAGTGTTGATTTAGATAAAGCAAAATATCTATGCTCTCTTCCTAAAGTATTAGGACAACATCCGGATAATGGACAAGATATAACTTTAAATTCAGGTAGATTCGGTCCATATTTGAAATGTGAAAATAAATCTGCACGACTCGAGAACGTTGAAGATCTCTTCTCAATAGGTATTAATCGAGCTATAACATTAATAGCTGAGGCAAAACCAGGCAGGATCTCGTCTTCATTAATAAAAGATTTAGGCGAACATCCTGAGGATAAAAAGCCAGTAAGGATTATGAAAGGGCAATACGGTCCTTATATAAAATATAAATCTTTAAATGCAACTATTCCAGAGGAAAAAGATCCTAATGAATTGACAATGGAAGAAGCTCTTATACTAATAGAGAAAAGAAAAGAATATGACAAATCAAAAAAGAAAAAAAAATAGTTTTTTATATTATTTAATACTTATATTTTTAACAAATATAACATTATTGAATGCAAATGAAATAAAATGTAAAAAATTCGATATCAAATGTAAAACTAATAAATTTATTGAGGAAACTAAGCAATATCAAAAGAAGGGTCTTGAGGAAAGTAAAGAACAGCTTAATAAAACAAAAAAAGATTTAACAAATACAAAGGATAAGATTTTAAAATCATTATCGAAAAAAAATGACAATTGAAAGAAGATTAAAAGAATTAAACCTAAAACTACCTGATCCAAAAAGTCCAGTTGGTGCATATGTTGCAACAAAATTTGTTGGAAAATTATTATTTATTTCTGGACAGGTGTCTGTTGACTCAAGTGGAAAGCTTATTGAGGGAAAAATTGGGAAAGACTTGGACACGAAACAAGGTTATGTAGCAGCAGAAAGATGCGGTTTAAGTATAATTTCCCACGCAAAAAAAGCATGTAATGGTGACTTAGAAAAAATCAAATCATGTGTGAAATTAACTGGATATGTTAATTCCACAAACGATTTTAAGGATCAACCCAAAGTAATAAATGGAGCATCAGATATTATTGCCAAGGTCTTTGACGAAAAAGGAGAGCATACGCGAGCCGCGATAAGTGCTAATAGCCTACCTTTAGGTGTTGCGGTAGAGGTTGACGCTATATTTGAAGTTAATTAACATTAGACCTACCAATTGAATAATATTTTATATTATTTTTACCCATTTCCTCAGCATTATAAAGATTTCTTAAATCATATATTTTGAATTTTTTATTTTTAACAATCTTTTTGAAATCTATTGATTTGAATTCGTCCCATTCAGTAAGTAAAACTACTAAATCTGCACCATTACAATTAGATTTTATATTACTTCTGTAGTTGCAGTTTTTGATTTTTTTGAATTCTTTTTTTTCTCCAGAGGGATCATAATAATTAACTTTTGCTCCTTTTTTGCACAGATAAGGTATCATTTTGAGGCTAGTTGAATCTCTCATATCATCAGTGTTTGGTTTAAATGTAACACCTAAAAAAGAAATCTTTTTATTTTTAATATTTGAACCCAATATTTTATGTACTCTTTTTGTAAGTAAATTTACTCTTTCTTGATTAGATTTAATAACTGATTTTACAACTGATAGATTTATTTTATATTTCTCTGCAGCTGATACCAAACCTTTAGTATCTTTAGGAAAACATGAACCACCATAAGCTGGACCAGCTCGCAAAAACCTGCCTCCTATTCTACTATCTGAGCCCATGCCTAATGAAATATCCTCAATATTTACTCGAGACTTTTCACATAAGTTAGCAAGTTCATTAATAAAAGTAATTTTGGTGGCAAGAAAAGCATTGGATGCATATTTTATTAATTCAGCCCCTCGTCTTGAAGTAGTAAAAAATTTTGAGCCCTTGTTAGTTAGTGGTGCATAAAGCTTTCTCATAATATTAAAGACTTTTTTTTCGTTAGATCCTATTACGATTCTATCAGGATATCTAAAATCACGTATTGCTTCACCTTCTCGTAAGAATTCAGGATTAGATATTACAGTAAAAAGTTTTTTCTTTTTTTTTAATATTTTTTCAATCTCATCCCCTGTTCCTATTGGAACAGTAGACTTAGTTACAATTATTTTTTTTCTTTTTGAATATTTTAATATTTCTTTTGTACATTTATAAACAAAAGATAAATCAACTTTAATTGAACCTTTTTTTGTAGGAGTGCCCACACATATAAAAATTATATCTGATGTGCTTATAGCTCTATCAATATTTGTAGTGAATGACAGGCGTTTAGCTGTAAAATTTTTTTTTATTAATTCATCTAATCCTGGTTCATAGATTGGGGAAATACCAGAGTTAAGCTTATCTATTTTATTTTTATCTTTATCAACGCAAATGACCTGGTTTCCTATGTCGGCAAAACAGACACCACTAACCAATCCAACATAACCAGTTCCTATCATACATAATTTCATTTATTTGTCCTTAGATATTTGAATTCCTGAATTTATATATCCACTTAAAGTCCCACAATCTAAATATTTACCCTTAAAAATATTTCCATAAAATTTACTTTCTTTTTTAATTAAACTTTTAATTGCGTCAGTAATATGTATCTCTCCACCTTGACCAGGTTTTAATTTTTTAATTTCACCAAAAATCTTTGCAGGCAATATATACCTACCAATTATTGCGTAACTTGATGGGGCTTTTTTGATGCTAGGTTTCTCTACAACATCTTTAATTTGAAAATAGCTTTTTTTTTTATTTTTAATTGATAGAATTCCCCATCTTGATAATGTTTTTCTTTCTACTTTTTTTGTGGCTATTATAGACCCCTTGGTTTTTTTATGTAATCGTATCATTTCTTTTGAACAATTTTTTCTAATTATTAAGTCATCAGGTAAAAGCATTAAAAAGTATTTACTTTTTATATATTTTTGGCATTTTAAAACTGCGTCGCCGGTACCTTTTGGTTTATTTTGATAAACAAATTTAATCATTTTTTGATATCTTTTTATTTTTTTATATTCTTCAAGAAGTCTTTTATCTTTCTTTTTTTTTATTATTTTTTGATAAAAATTATCGTTAAAGAAATATTTTTTTATTGATAGTTTTTTTTTTGAAATTATAAAAATGAATTCTTTCACACCCGCATCAATACATTCATCTAATATATATTGTAAATTTGGTTTGCCATTTATGGGCATTAACTCCTTTGGCATTACACTTGTTAAAGGGAGCATTCTAGTCCCTAATCCTGCTAATGGAATAATGGCTTGTTTTATCATATGATTCTTATAATAGTTATTATCATTGCTTTATAGAAATGAAAATATTTAAAGACAAACATACTCTTCAAAAAGAGATTTTAAAAACTAAGGGGATATCTTTTGTTCCTACTATGGGAGGATTGCATAAAGGGCATATTTCATTAATCAAGCAATCTAAAAAATCCAAGTTTAAAACCTTGGTATCTATTTTTGTCAATCCAAAACAATTCAACAAAAAAAGCGATTTTAGATCTTATCCCAGAAGCACAAAAGAAGACGTAAAACTGTTAAAAAAATTGAAAATTAATTATTTATATATTCCAACATTCAAAGACATATATGGATTCAAACCTAAGAACAAAGTTTTCTTGGATAAATCTTCAAAAAAATTATGTGGCAAATTTAGAAAAGGTCATTTTGAGGGTGTTTTAAACGTAATGAACAGGTTTATAGAAATAATTAAACCTAAATATATCTATTTAGGAAAAAAAGATTACCAGCAACTTTATCTAATTAAAAAGCACATCGAAAAAAGAAAAATTAAATCTAAAATAATTGAATGTAAAACCATTAGGGAAAGAAATGGTATTGCTTGCTCATCAAGAAATACAAATCTTAATAAAAATCAAAGGAAAATTGCATCTGATATTTTTTATTATTTCAATAACTTAAAGAAAAAAATTAAAAAAGATTTTAATTTATTTAAGATAAATAATATAAAAAAAGACTTAATTAATTTAGGTGCAAGTAAAATAGATTATTTTGAAAATTATAATATAAAAAATTTTAGAAAAATTAAAAAGTCTAATCAAAAATTCAATTTATTTTTTGCGTATTACATAAAGCATACAAGATTAATTGATAATATCTAATTCAAAAAATAAAAAGATCCTAAGCCTAAAAAAGATAGAAATCCAATGACATCTGTAATAGTTGTTACGAAAACACTTGAAGCTAAGGCTGGATCAATATTTAATTTCTTTAGTGACACTGGAACTAAAATACCAAATAAGCCTGCAACAATCATATTCAAGATCATTGAAATACCAATTAATAAAGAAAGATTTAATTCTTTAAACCATAGCTGAACTATTATTGCAGTTATTATTGCAAAAATTATACCATTTAAAATACCTATCAAAAATTCTTTGCCAACTACTCTATTAAAATTACTTTTAGATAGTTCTTTTGTAGCTATTGCTCGTATGGTCACTGCTAAAGTCTGCATACCAGCGTTTCCTCCCATCGAGGCAACTATTGGCATTAGAAAAGCTAAAGCAACCATTTGTTCAATTGATGCACCAAAAAAACTAATAACCCAAGTTGCTAGTAAAGCGGTAAATAGATTTAATAACAACCAATTAAACCTTCTTTTTGTTTTGAGCATTACGCTGTCAGTAATTTCCTCATCACCAACTCCTGCTAAACGTAATGTGTCCTCTTCAGCTTCCTCTTGTACAACTGTAACAACATCGTCCGCTGTTATCATACCAACTAATTTATTCTCTTTATTCACTACACCGGCAGAAACTAAGTTATAGTTTTCAAAAGTAAGACCTACTTCTTCTTTATCCATGTTTACTGAAATTAAAACTGGCATTTCTCTCATTATGGAATTCATTTTTGACTCTCGAGCTGTTCTAAGCACTCTAGATGAAGGAACAGTTCCTATTGGTTTAAAGTCATTATCTACAATAAATATTTCTAAAAACTCCTCGGGAAGATCTTTATCTTCTCTTAGATAATCAATAGTCTGACCCACCGTCCAGTTACTAGGTACAGCTGTAAATTCTCTTTGCATTATTCTTGCAGCAGAATCTTCTGGGTAACTTAATCCCTCTTGTAATAAAAATTTATCTTTCGGTGGTAATTTTTCTAAAACTTTTTCTTTTATTTCTTTAGATAAGTTTTCAAGAATTTTAATAGCGTTATCTGACTCTAATCGTTTAATTATTTTGATAAGAGAGTCTATAGAAAGTAATTGCAAAACTTCACTTTGAATTGACTCATTCAATTCAATAAATATTTCAGGGTCAATATTAAACGACTCAATTTCAATTAATTTTGTTCTAATTTCAGGGTTTAAATTTTCAATTAAATTGGCAACATCTGCTTCATGTAAATTTTTTAATGTTTGATTAATAAATTCGACGTTTCTACTCTCTATATTTTGAGTAAAAGTATTAATAAATTCTTTATTAAAATCTAAATTGACTTTTTTTGCCTCTGATGATTTTGGTAAAGTCATAAATACCTCATTAAGTTTTTTTGAGACTATTAGTCTATATAGTGATAAAATTCAAATTAAATGAGTATAGAAATAAAAATTAGTAAAAAACGTATACCTTACAAAACAGCAATGCTTTTTCTTGATAAAAGAGTTGAAGAGGTAAAAAATGGTAAAAATAGAGAATTATTATGGATCTTAGAACATCCGACTACTTATACCGCAGGCGTAAGTTTTAATGAAAAAGAAATTATTGATAAAAAAATTAAAATATTTAAATCAAATAGAGGTGGTAAAATCACACTACATAACCCAGGACAGAAAATTATTTACTTTGTAATTAATTTAAACAACAGAAGAAAGGATATAAGAAAATTCATTAACATTATTGAAGATAGTATTATTCAATTTTTAAAAATGTACAAAATAAAAGCTAAATCGGATAAAAAAAATATAGGGATTTGGGTTAATGATAAAAAAATTGCAGCCATTGGTATAAGAGTATCTAGGTGGATCGCTTATCATGGTTGTTCAATTAATATTTCAAATAATTTAAATCAGTATTTAAAGATTGTCCCCTGCGGTTTGAATAATAAAAAGGTAACTTCAATCCTAAAAGTGATGAATATTAAGCCTAAAAACTATGAGAATGATTTGGCAAATATCTTTATTAAAAATATTAAAAATATTTAGATATTTTTTTTTAGAAAATCTTCAAATATATTATTATATTTAGCTTTAAAATTATATTGAACGTTATTAATCATAAATTTTATTTTATAGGCATGTAACATAAGATTTTTTATTTTATTATTATTATTTAGGAAATATTTATCATCACCCACTATTGGATTACCAATGTTTAAAAGTTGTCTTCTTAATTGATGTTTTCTTCCTGTTATAGGATTTAATTCTAATAATGAGTAATTTTCATTTGATTTGATTATCTTTAAATTTGATATGGCTTTTTGAACAATTTTTTTTTTATTTTCATAATAAATAAGTTCATCTTTCATAATTTTAATTGATTTGTTAACTTTCCCATGAACTAATGCTAAATAAGTTTTATGAATTTTTCTTATTCTAAATAATGATGTAAAAAGTTGAGCAAATTTTCTATTTTTTGCAATTATTAAAACCCCGGATGTTTCTTTATCTAATCTATGGACAATAAAAGGTTTCGAGTTTTCAAAATATTTTGTATTTTTTAATATATCTATAATATTCCTAAATGATTTTGTGCCTGATTGAACTGGGATCCCGATAGGTTTATTAATAATTATAAAATTTTGATTATCCTCTATAATGTGATCATCGTATGCACCTATTTCTTTTTTTTTTGGTAAATATTTGATTACTTTTTTATTATCTGCAGGTTTGAACTTAGTAATATCGTAAACTTCAACTAAATCTCCAGTTTGTAATCTGTATGATGATTTAGTTTTTCTTTTATTAACTTTAATTTTGTTTTGTCTAATGATTTTTTCTATTAAAGAATGTGGTAAGTTGATTACTTTATTTTTAAACCATTTATCAAGACGCGAGCCAATGAAGTCGTCGTCTACAGTAAAAGATTTGGGCATGAAAGCTTGTATTATTTGCTTGCTACTTTAGGCTCTGCTAAAGCTTCCTTTTTTTTATCTTTTGTGTCAGTTTTTTTTGGTTTATCTACTTTTTTTGCTTCAGGATTTCTATCGACCAGTTCGATAACTGCCATTGGAGCATCATCACCAGTTCTAAAACCAGCTTTTAATACTCTAGAATATCCTCCTTTTCTCGAGCTATACCTTTTTGAGAGTTCGTCAAAAACTTTTGTTACAGATTTTTTATCTTGAAGTTTAGAAAATAATCTTTTTTTATTACTTAAAATATTTTTTTTTCCAATAGTTATAACTTTATCAATTTGAGGTTTAAGTTCTTTTGCTTTAGGTAATGTAGTTATAATTTGCTCATACTTAATTAAAGAATTTAACATATTCTTAAAAAGAGCCTTTCGATGTTCGCTAGTTTTATTTAGTTTTCTGTAGCCTAATCCGTGTCTCATTAATAATTATTTTCCTCAAGTTTTTTTGAAAGTTCAGCAATATTGTCAGGTGGCCAGTTTGGTATTTCCATACCTAAGTATAAAGACATTGTATTCAAAACTTCTTTAATTTCATTTAAAGATTTTCTTCCAAAATTTGGAGTTCTAAGCATCTCTGGTTCTGTTTTTTGAACTAAATCCCCTATATAGATAATATTATCATTTTTTAAACAATTCATCGACCTAACTGAAAGTTCAAGCTCTTCAACTCTTTTTAATAAATTTCTATTAAACTCAGGTTCGGTTGACTTAACTTCTTTAACCACTTCTTGCGGATCTTCAAAATTAACAAACATTGATAATTGATCTTGAAAAATTCTAGCTGAATAAGCTATCGCATCTTCTGCATCAACTGTGCCATTAGTTTCAACTGTCATAACTAATTTATCATAATCTAATGCGCTCCCTGCCCTTGTGTTTTCTACAGAGAATGAAACTTTTTTTACTGGGCTAAATAATGAGTCTATTGGAATTAATCCTAAAGGGCTGTCCTCTGATTTATTTTTTGGGGCAGCAACATATCCTTTACCAGTACTTACCATTAACTCCATATGAAAATGTGTTTTTTCATCAAGATTACAAATTATTTGCTCAGGATTCAAAATTTGTATTTCTGGAACAAGTGTTATATCTTTTGCTTTAACTTCTTTTGGACCTTTAATGTCTAAAATAATCTTTTTAGGACTTGATGAAGAAGATTTGATTGCTAAATTTTTAATATTTAATACGATATCAGTTACGTCTTCACTTACCCCTTTAATAGAGGAAAACTCATGAAGAACACCATCTATTTGAATGGCGGTAACAGCTGCGCCTTGGATTGAGGATAATAAAATTCTTCTTAAAGAATTTCCAATAGTTTGACCAAAACCTTTTTCTAAAGGTTCTGCAATAACCTTTGCAATAGTTTTATCTTCATTGCTTGTGATGTCTAATTTATTTGGTTTAATAAGTGCTTTCCAGTTTTTGTCTATTACATTTGATGTAGTTTGCATTATACTCTCCTTCTTTTTGGCGGTCTTGCTCCATTATGAGGCATTGGTGTCGTGTCTTTTATTGATATAATTTTAAAACCTCTCGATTGTAAAGATCTTAATGCAGTTTCTCTTCCTGATCCTGGGCCTTTCACTTGAACTGTCAATGTTCTTAAACCTTGTTCAAAAGCTTTTGCTCCAGCGTCATCCGCAGCAACTTGCGCGGCGTATGGAGTAGATTTTCTTGATCCTTTAAAACCTTTCGCACCTGCTGATGACCAAGATACAACATTACCGCTTTCATCTGCGATAGATATTATTGTGTTGTTAAATGTTGAGTAAACGTAAGCAATCCCTGAAGTAATATTCTTTTTAACTTTTTTCTTTTTTTTAAAAGAACTTACTTTTTTAGCTTCAACTTTTTTTACATCTTTTGTTTCAGGTTTCTTTACAACTTTTTCATTTTTTTTATTCATCAAATTTTATTTTTTAAGTGGTGTTAATTTTTTACCTGCAATTGCTATAGCTTTACCTTTTCTAGTTCTAGCGTTACACTGGGTTCTTTGACCTCTAACAGGTAGTTTTTTTTTATGTCTTGAGCCTCTATAACAAGCAAGGTCTACTAATCTTTTAATATTCATTGAGACTTCTCTTCTCAAATCTCCTTCTACTTTGTGATTAGCATCGATAAATTCCCTTATTTTTAAAACTTCTTCTTCAGATAATTCATTCACTCTTTTTGATGATGGAATTTCCAACTTTTTGCAAATTTTCTTTGAAGAATGTAGTCCTATCCCATGAATATAAGTTAATGCAATGCTGACAATTTTATTTTGTGGGATATTTATCCCTGCAATTCGAGCCATAAATTTATGAATTTTTTATTATCTTGCGTATTTATATTGTCTAATCTCTTAAAGTCAACCCTTGATACCCTCTATTAAGCCGCTAATTTCATCACTTATTTCGGATATAGATGCCTCACCATTAACTACTTGAAGTAAATCACTTTGTTTATAAAAATTAATAACTGGTTCAATATTATTTTCATATGTTTCATATCTCTTAATAGCTATTTTCTCATTATCATCAGCTCTTTTTTCTAAATTTTTTCTTTCAAAAATTCTTTTTTTTATAGTTTCCAAACTTACTGATAATTTAAGAGCAATATCTATTTTTTGATTATTTCTTTTTAATAAAGTATCTAAGTATCTAGCCTGTGGTAAATTTCGTGGGTATCCATCAAAAATAAGTCTGTTTTTATACTCTTTATTAGTAATAAATTTTTCAATTAAATTACCCACGATCTCATCTGAGACCAAATTTCCAGTATTTATTATTGAGGAAATTTGTTTTCCTAATTGAGTTTTATTATTGATTTCTTTTCTTAGAAGTTCTCCAGTCGATAATTGATATAAATTAAATTTTTGAACAATAAAGTTTGATTGAGTTCCTTTGCCAGCCCCAGGTGGGCCAAAAATAACTATGTTCATTTACTTAATTACTTACCAAATTTTGTTTTTTTAATTAATGACTCGTATTGTGAGCTCATCAATCTAGTTTGAACTTGGGTAACTGTATCCATGGCTACAACTACAACAATTAGAATTGATGTTCCCCCTAAATAAAATGGTATTGGGTATTTTGCAATTAAAAATTCTGGCATTAAACAAACGAAGGTCAAATATAATGACCCTACAGTGGTTAATCTCATGAGTATAGTATCAATATATTCAGCTGTTCTTTCACCTGGCCTAATACCAGGTATATATCCACCGTATTTTCTTAAATTTTCAGCTGTCTCTTTTGGGTTAAAAACAATAGAAGTATAAAAAAAAGAAAAAAATATTATTCCTGACGCATAAAGAAGCATATAAAGTGGTTGTCCTTGTGTGAACATTGATGATACTTTTAAAAATGTATCAGACTCAGCAAATCCAAAATTTGTGATAGTTATTGGCAAAAGAAGTAAGGCAGAAGCAAAAATTGCTGGGATTACTCCAGCAGTATTGATTTTGAGAGGAAGATGAGAAGACTCACCGCCATACATTTTATTTCCTACTTGTCTTTTAGGATAATTAATTAAAATTTTCCTCATTGCTCTCTCGAAAAAAACTATGAAAAGGACTGTTAAAATTACCAAAACAAATATTCCAACTATCATTAATGCTGACAATGCTCCTGTTCTGCCAAGTTCAAAAGTTGAAACTAAAGCTCTTGGTATTTCAGCTACTATTCCTGAAAAAATAATTAGTGATATACCGTTTCCAACACCTCTAAGAGTTATTTGTTCACCTAACCACATTAAAAATGTTGTTCCAGCTACAAGTGAAATAGTTGTTATAATCCTAAAGGACATACCTGGTTCGATTACTAGATTGCCAGCATTTTCTAAACCAACAGAAACACCATAACCTTGTAAAACTGCAATTAAAACTGTTCCATATCGAGTTATCTGAGTAATTTTTTTTCTTCCAATTTCGCCTTGATCTTTAAGATTTTTAAAATAATCAGAAACTCCAGTTAACAACTGGACGATAATTGAAGAAGAGATGTATGGCATAATACCTAAAGCAAAAATTGCCATTCTTGTAACAGCTCCTCCTGAAAACATATTAAACATCCCAAGCAAACCTTTTTGACTTGAGGCCATAATTTCTTTTAAAGCTAAAGGATCAATGCCTGCTAAAGGAACATATGTTCCCAGACGATAAATAATGAGTATAAAAATAGTAAATAATATTCTGTTTTTTAAGTCTTTAGCCTGACTAAAAGCACCAGCGGTGTTAAGTGTTTCACTAGACATAATTTTTATTTTTTGATTATGCTTATTTTACCACCGGCTTTTTCAATTTTTGATAAAGCTTGTTTCGAGGCAAAATGTGCTGAAATTTCTATATTTTTTTTTATTTCACCTGTTCCTAAAATTTTAAGTTTTAAAAATTTTTTATTTATTAATTTTTTTTCTTTTAAAATTTTAAGATCTAAAGAGTTTTTAATATTATTTTGAGATTTATCTAAAATATTTTGAATTTTTGAGAGATTTAAGATGGCTGTAAAATTTTTATTTAAAGATTTAAAACCTCTTTTTGGTAATCTTCTATATAGAGGCATTTGACCTCCTTCAAAACTTTTTATAGCAACACCAGATCTTGATTTTTGACCTTTGTGACCTCTTGAAGAAGTTTTTCCTTTACCTGAACCTATTCCTCTGCCAACTCTGATCTTTTTTTTATTGATTTTAATCAAACTACTTAATTGCATTATTTAGCCTCTCTTTTTAAAACTATATCCGAAATTTTTTTACCTCTTATAGCTGATAAAATTTTTGGAGAAATTTGAGATTTCAGACCATTAACGCAAGCCTTTAAAACATTATGGGGATTAGCCGAACCTAAAGATTTAGCAACTACATCTTGGATACCTAAAACTTCGCATACTGAACGGATGGCTCCTCCTGCAATAATTCCAGTTCCTGCAGGTGCGGCTCTCAAGAAAACTTTACCAGAACCATTTTTACCTTCAACATCGTGATGTAAGGTTCGTCCTTCTTTAAGAGGTATCTTAATTAAATTTCTTTTTGCAACTTCTGTCGCTTTTTTAATAGCGTCAGGCACTTGTTTAGACTTACCTTGACCTATTCCAATTGAGCCTTTCTGATTGCCAACAACTACTAATGCTGCAAATCCAAATCTTCTTCCGCCTTTTACAACTTTTGTAATTCGATTAATTGCAACTAGTTTTTCTTTTATTTCAGTCTCAGTTTTTTTATTTTCTGTCATATTAAAATTTTAATCCATTTTTTCTTAATGTCTCAGCAAATATTTTAATTCTACCATGATATTTATAACCGCCCCTATCAAAATAAACTTCATTAATTTTCTTATCTTTAGCTCGCTTAGCTAAAATCTCACCAATTAAACTTGATTTTTCAATTTTTTTAACTTTTTTGGATCTTATTTCTTTCTCATTAGATGAGGCAGAAACTAATGTTTTTTGTTGTTTGTCATCAATAATCTGAGCAGATAAATTATTTAAAGATTTTGAGACAGAAATCCTATAACGGTTGATATTCACGCCTTTTAATTTTTTTCTATTCCTTAATTTTCTTTTGATTTTATTATTGATTTTCATTATTTCTTTTTACCCTCTTTTCTTAAAACAAATTGACCTTTTTCTTTTATACCTTTTGCTTTATAAGGTTCTACAGGTTTTAAATTCTTAATATCTGCAGCAATTTTAGAAACTAATTCTTTATCTACACCATTAATTTTTATAATAGTTTGTTTCTCGACTGTAATTTTAATTTCTTTCGGAATCTTAAAATTTACTTCATGACTAAATCCAATTTGTAAATTTAAGGCATCACCTTTTAAGTTTGCTCTAAAACCTACACCGCTTAGTTCTAATATTTTTTCATGTCCTGAAGTGACTCCTGTTACTGCATTATTAATCAAACTTCTGTAAGTACCCCACATAATTGAAGTTTTTTTATCAATACTTTTCTTGAGCGGTTGTATCTTAAATTCACTTTCATTTAATTTTGATGAAAAGATCTTATCATTTATAGTAAGTTTTTTAGTACCTTTAGGTCCTGAAATAGTCAGGTTTGCTCCCTCAATTTTGATTGAAGAGTCTTTAGGTATTGTAATATTTTTTTTACCAATTTTTGACATTAAAACACCCTACAAATTATTTCACCACCAACATTGTTTTTTCTAGCTTCTGCATCGCTCATAATACCTTTTGGCGTTGACAAAATTGCTAATCCTAAACCATTCATTACTTTTGGAATGCTTGTAGCTCTAGAATAAACTCTTCTGCCAGGTTTTGAAATTCTTTTGATTTCTTTTATTACTGGATCTCCCTCGTAATATTTAAGAGAAATTTTTAAACTCGATTTATTATTTTCTGTTTTTTCAATAAAATAATCTTTTATATAACCTTCATTTTTTAGTATTTGTAAAATATTTTTTCTAAAGTTCGATGAAGGAATTTCTACAGAATTTAACGATCTCATTTGACCATTTCTTATTCTAGAAAACATATCACCTATTGGATCTGTAAATGTCATAATTCTCCTACCAGCTCGATTTTGTTATTCCAGGAATTTTACCTGCAGATGCCATATCTCTAAGTGCAATTCTTGAAATTCTTAATTTTCTATAAACTCCATGAGGCCTACCTGAAACCTCACATCTATTTCGAATTCTAATTTTTGCTGAATTTTTTGGTAACTTATTCAACTTAAGTTGAGCTTCAAATCTTTCAGACAAATCAAGTTTTCTGTTATTGATTATTTTCTTTAAAGCTGCTCTTTTTTTTGCATATTTTTTTACGAGCTTCATTCTTTTAAGATTTTTTTGTATCGCGCTTGTTTTAGCCATATTTATCCTTAGTTTTTTTTATCATTTATGGGAAAATTGAATTCCTTAAGTAATTCTAGTGTCCCTTCTTTGCTCTTACTCGATGTAACAATAGTAATATCCAATCCCCTTATCTTATCTACTTTATCAAAATTAACTTCGGGAAATATAATATGTTCTTTGACGCCAAATGAGTAATTGTTTGAACTATCAATACCTTTAGATGAAAGTCCTCTGAAATCTTTGATTCTTGGCAATGCAATATTAACCAATCTATCAATAAACTCATACATAATTTGTGATCTCAAGGTAACTTTTACTCCCGCATTAGTCCCTTTTCTAGTTTTAAAATTTGAAATTGATTTCTTAAATTTTGTAATAATTGGTTTTTGACCAGCAATTAATGCCATATCATCTGCGCAGGCCTTGAGCTTTTTGCCGTCTGATGCATCTTCGCCTAATCCCATGTTTAAGATAATTTTTTCAAATTTAGGTACATCATGTTTATTTTTTAAAGATAATTTACTCATAAGTTTAGTAATTATTTCTTTTTCAAATGTAGTTTTTAATCTTGACATTATTTTTTACTCACTAACTTCTTTTCTTTTTTTTTTGTATCTAAATTTTTAACATTTGATTGATGTATAAAACTTTCTTTAGAAATAATCCCACCTTTATTTTCTTTAGTCGGTTTTGTATGTCTTTTAATCATATTAATCGATTTAATTTTTATCTTATTTAACTTTCTATTTATTTCTAAAATTTCACCGGTTTTACCTTTGTCTCTACCGGTTATTATTTTTACTTGTGATCCTTTTTTTAACATCATTTTAAAGTACCTCCGGCGCTAACGATATAATTTTTGTATGTCCTCTAGTTCTCAACTCTCTAGTGACTGGACCAAATATTCGCGTTCCTATCGGCTCTCCCTTGTCGTCTGTTAGAACTACCGCGTTTTTATCAAACTGAACTTTTGAACCATCATCACGATAAATTTCTTTTCTAGTCCTTACCACAACGGCTTTATGCACCGCACCTTTTTTTACTTTACCTTTAGGGATAGCATCTTTTACACTTATCACAATTATATCTCCTACAGACGCATATCTTCTTTTAGATCCGCCAAGCACTTTTATACACTCAACTCTTTTAGCGCCTGTGTTATCTGCAACTGTAAGTTCTGTTTGAATTTGAATCATTATTCCATTACCTGCCAAGTTTTCTTTTTAGAGTACGGTTTACTCTCAATGATTGATACTTTTTCCCCTTCTTTAAATTTATTATTTTCATCATGCGCGTGGTATTTTTTAGATCTTTTAATTACTTTTTCATAAAAAGGATGTTTAAATTTTCTTGTAACTTCCACCACTACGGTTTTATTATTTTTCGCGCTTGTTACTGTTCCTTTTAAAATCTTTTTTGTCATTTATAGTTCTTTATTGTTGTGTATAATCTAGCTATACTTTTTTTAATTTCGTTATATTGAGCAGGATTATTTATTTGGTTATTAACCTTCTTAAACCTCAGATTAAATAAATCTTTTTTCAACATTAATATCTTTTTTGTTGCTTGGTCCTTAGTCATTTTTTTTTCTTCTTTTTTTTTAACCATTATCTTTTTATAAATTTTGTTTTAATAGGCAGTTTAGCTGATGCTTTATATAAAGCTTCTCTTGCAATTTCTTCACTTACGCCATCAATCTCAAAAATAATCCTGCCTGGTTTTACTCTACAAGCATAATATTCCGGTGATCCTTTACCTTTTCCCATTCTTACTTCAGTAGGCTTCTTTGAAACAGGTATGTTTGGGAAAATTCTTGTCCATACTTTTCCGGTTCTTTTCATGTATCTAGTGAGTGCAACTCTTGCTGCTTCAATTTGTTTACCTATAATTCTATCAGGCTGAATTGCTTTTAAACCAAATTGTCCATAATTTAGTTTCACAGCTCGTGTAGCATTTCCATGTATTCGTCCTTTAAATGCTTTTCTGTATTTAGTTCTTACTGGCTGTAGCATTTTTTACCCTTTCTTTTTTTTCTTTTTCAACATCTTTTGCCATTAATTCACCTTTATAAATCCAAACTTTTACTCCAATAATTCCATAAGTTGTAAGCGCTTCAGCAAAGCCATAATCAATGTCAGCACGTAAAGTATGAGATGGAATACTTCCTTCACGTAACCACTCTGTCCTAGCTATTTCGTTACCAGCTAACCTTCCACTCAACATTACTTTAATTCCCTTAGCATTCAGTCTCATTGCTGATTGCATGGCCCTTTTCATTGCCCTTCTGTAAGCAACTCTTTTAACAAGTTGTTGAGCGATATTCTCAGCAACTAGATTAGAGTTGAGTTCTGGTTTTTTAATTTCCTTAATGTTAACATTTACGTCCCCATCTGTAATTTTCATTATGTTTTTTTTTATTTTTTCAATATCTGATCCTTTTTTTCCGATTACAAATCCAGGTCTTGAAGTATGAATTGAGACAGTGCATTTTTTTGATGACCGTTCTATTATAATCTCTGATACTCCAGAGTTAGTTATATTCTTTTTTATAAAATTTCTTATTTTAAAGTCCTCAATTAGATATTTGCCAAAATCTTTTTTCTTAGCAAACCACGTAGAGTCCCAACCTCTATTTATTCCAAGTCTTAAACCTATAGGATTTATTTTTTGTCCCATTACTTACTTACCTTCTTTTCCTTTTTTTCTTCTAATACAATTGTAATTCTACTAAATGGTTTTTTGATTGGGCTAGCTCTACCTTTTGCTCTAGGTCTAAATCTTTTCATTACAAGAGATTTTCCAACGTATGCTTCTTTAACGAATAAATTATCAATATCGTACTGATGATTATTTTCTGCATTTGATATTGCAGATTTTACAGTTTTGCTTACATCTTTAGCTATTCTCTTTCTTGAAAATTCTAAATCTCTAAGAGCAACATCAGCTTTTTTTCCTTTAATAAAATTGCAAACTAGGGCTAGTTTTCTAGGACTAGTTCTTACATTTTTGTTTATTGCTTTAACTAAAGATGTATTCTTGTTCATTATTTTTTATCTCCCTCAGGTTTAGCTGCTGGCGCTGCTGCAGCTGCTTTTTTATCAGCTGGAGTGTGTCCTTTAAAAGTTCTCGTAGGTGCAAATTCACCCAACTTATGACCAACCATTTCCTCAGAGATAGTAATAGGTATAAATGATTTTCCATTATGTATCATAAAACTGTGACCAACAAAATCTGGAATGATTGTAGAGTTTCTTGACCAAGTTTTTATTGGTTTTTTGTTAGGCGCATCTTTAAGTTTGTCGATTTTTTTTAATAAACTTGGATGTACAAAAGGGCCTTTCCAAACTGATCTTGTCATTATGATTTCCTTCTCTTTCTTCTTGTGATTATTAATTTATCACTTCTTTTCGGTCTTCTAGTTTTTAATCCTTTAGCTGACTGCCCCCAAGGAGATACAGGACTTCTTCCTCCTGAGGTTTTTCCCTCACCACCTCCATGTGGGTGATCAACAGGGTTCATTGCGACTCCTCGAGTTTGTGGTCTTTTTCCTCTCCATCTATTTCTTCCTGCTTTTCCAATTTTAATATTTTTTTGATCAGGATTTGAAACGACACCAATAGTTGCAGTGCAAGAACTGCTAACTTTACGAGTTTCACCTGACGAAAGTTTTAAGATTGCATAATCACCATCATAACCTGATAAAGTAACCGATGACCCTGCTGATCTAGCTAATTTTGCTCCATTTCCAGGAATTAATTCTACGTTATGTATTGAAGTTCCTGGTGGTATATCTCTTAGTTCTAAAGAATTACCGACTTTAATTTCAACATTTTTACCTGACTCGATAACATCACCCTGTTTTAAACCCTGAGGACTAATTATGTATGCTTTTTGTTTATCTTTATATGTAATCAATGCAATGTGAGCTGTTCTATTTGGATCGTATTCAATTCTTTCGACTGTAGCTGGAACATTTTTCTTTTTTCTGTAGAAATCAATGACTCTATATTTGTGTTTAGAACCTCCTCCTATATGTCTAGAAGTAATACGGCCATTATTATTTCTGCCACCTGTAAAGTTTTGACCTTTTGTTAAAGGTTTATAAGGCGCGCCTTTCCATAAGCTGCTTTTGTCTAAGACTACAGTGCCTCTAGTAGATTTAGTGTATGGTTTAAAAGTTTTAAGTGCCATAGATTAAATTCCAGTAGTTAAATCAATACTCTGACCCTTTTTTAGAGTAACGATTGCTTTTTTATATCCACTTTTAATAGATTTTTTTCCTTGCTTCATCTTGAGTTTGGATTTTTGGTTTATGATATTTATTTTTACAACATTCACTTTAAATAATTTTTCTATATTCTTTTTAATAATCTTTTTATTAGCTTTTTCATGAACTTTAAAAACAGTTTTATTTTGTTCAGATAAAATTGTTGCTTTTTCTGTAATAATAGGGCTTCTAATAGAATCTATATAATTAATTTTTTTCATTTAGAACCCTTTCTTGAATTCTTTTTGCCGAAGAAGATGTAATAATCACATTTTTATATTTAAATAAATCATAAATATTTGTTCCTTCGTCTTTAATTAGTTTTACATCTTTTATATTTCGTGCAGATTTATTCATATTTTTCATTGAATCGTTATCTGAAATGATTAATACATTAGCTATTTTATTTTTTTCTAAAAATTTATAAAATTCTTTTGTTTTTTTGATCTCTTTTTTCACATCTGCCAAAATATGTAGATTTTTATCTAGATTTTTCTTAGACAGAGTTTGAGCCAAAGCTAATTTCCTTACCTTTTTATTTATCTTTTTTACTTTATAAACAGAGCCCTTAGGTCCATGAGCCACACCTCCACCAACAAATAAAGGAGCTTTTTTACTTGCATGTCTTGCGCCACCACTACCTTTCTGAGGTACTATTTTTTTTGTTGATCCCTTAATTTCATTTCTTTGTTTTGTTTTAGCAATCCTTGGCTTTGCATGATTCAATTGCCAATCTATAACAAACTTAATTAATTTATGATTTACTTTCAATTTAACTAACTTATCTGAAATTTCAATTGAGTCAGCTTTTGAACCATCAATGCTTAAAAGAGGAAATTTCATTTATTTTTTTCCTTTCTTAGCCGCTGCTGATTTGATTTTTGCTTCATATTTTTCTTTTATTGTTTTTCTAGTAACATTTTTTACTGACTCTCTTAAAAATACAGTTGAATTTTTTGATCCAGGAATTGAACCTTTTAGGTAAATTAAATTGTTTTCTAAATCGGATTTAACAATCTCTAAGTTTAACATTGTTCTTAATTTATCTCCCATGTGACCTGCCATTTTTTTTCCTTTAAAAACTTTTCCAGGATCTTGCCTCTGACCTGTAGATCCATGCGATCTATGAGAAACTGAAACTCCATGTGAAGCTCGTAAACCACCAAAATTCCATCTCTTCATAACACCAGCAAAACCTTTACCTATTGTTCTTGATCTTACGTCTAAAAATTTTTTATCCTTGAATATTTCTAAGCCTAGCTCATTACCCTCTTTAAACTGGTCGTTATTCTTAACCCTAAACTCTTTAAGGATTTTTTTAGGTTCTGTATTTTTTTTCGTAAAATAACCTTTCATTTGCTTTGTTAATTTTGAATTTTTTATTTTAAAAAAACCCACTTTTACTGCGTTATAACCCCTTTTTTCATTTGTGATAACGTCAAGGACTCTTCCTTTTTCAATTTTAATAACTGTTACAGGAACTGATTGTCCGCTCTCCATGAATTCTCTAGTCATTCCAATTTTTGTTCCTAATAATCCGATACTCATAATCTAAATCTTTATTTCTATGTCTACACCAGAAGCTAAATCTAATTTCATCAAAGCTTCAACAGTTTGAGGTGTTGGTTCAATTATATCTATTAATCTTTTATGTGTTCTTGACTCAAACTGCTCTCTACTTTTTTTATCAATATGTGGAGATCTCAACACTGTATATCTTTCAATTCTTGTTGGTAAAGGGATCGGACCTTTTACTTGAGCACCAGTCCTTTTTGCTGTGTTTACAATTTCCTCTGTTGAAAGATCTAGGATCTTGTTGTCGTAAGCTTTTAAATGAATTCTAATATTTTGATTTTCCATAAATTAAGCAAGTTTTTTTGTTACTTCATCCTGAACATTTTGAGGCACTTTATCATAATGACTGAATTGCATTGTGTATTGTGCTCTACCTTGTGTTGAAGATCTTAAATTGTTAATATAACCAAACATATTAGCTAAGGGCACTGTTGCTTGAATAGCTGTAGCATTTCCTCTTGCCTCTGTTGCTGCCACTTGACCTCGTCTGCTATTTAGATCACCTATCACATCTCCCATAAAATCCTCAGGAGTTACTACTTCAACCTTCATCATAGGTTCTAAAAGTTTTAGAGTTGCTTTAGTGCATGCTTCTCTAAAACACATTCTAGAAGCAATCTCAAAAGCAAGTACACTCGAGTCAACATCATGGTGTAATCCATCTAAAATTGTTACCTTGTAATCAATAACAGGGAATCCTGCTAAAATTCCACTTTCAGCAACACTTAATACACCCTTCTCCACGCCAGGAATAAACTCTTTGGGAATAGCTCCACCTTTAATTTTATTATCAACTTCTCTTCCTTTGCCTGGTTCTAAAGGCTCGACACTTAGTGTTACTTTTGCAAATTGTCCTGATCCACCACTTTGTTTCTTATGGATGTATGTAACCTCAGATGATCCTAATATTGTTTCTCTGTAAGCAACTTGAGGTGCTCCAACATTGGCCTCTACTTTGAATTCGCGCTTCATTCTATCAACGATGATATCTAGATGTAATTCACCCATACCCTTTATAATTGTTTGACCGGACTCCTCGTCAGAACTTACTCTAAATGATGGATCTTCTTTAGCTAATCTATTCAAAGCTTCTCCCATTTTCTCTTGGTCAGCTTTTGTTTTAGGTTCAACTGCAATTTCAATTACAGGATCTGGAAACTCCATTGGCTCTAATAAAATTTGTTTATTTTCATTACACAAAGTATGACCTGTTATGGTATTTTTTAAACCAGCCAGAGCAACAATATCTCCTGTTGAGGCCTCTTTAATATCTTCTCTGCTATTAGCATGCATTAATAACATCCTACCCACGCGCTCAGTCTTTTCAGTTGAGGAATTATAAACTGAAGTTCCTGCCTGCAGTTTACCTGAATATATTCGAATAAATGTTAAAGATCCAACAAAAGGGTCGTTTGCAACTTTAAATGCTAAAGCTGAAAATGTTTCATTCTCATCGAATTTCATTTGTAATTTTTCTTCAGAGTTTAGTTTTGTGGCTTCAATAGTGCCAATATCCTTCGGGCTAGGTAAATAATCTATTACAGCGTCTAATAATGGCTGAACACCTTTATTCTTAAATGCAGAACCAGTTAATATCGGCACAAAATTAAAACTTAAAGTTCCTTTTCTTATACATTTAATTAAATCTGCCTCTGATGGTTCTTTTCCATCTAGATAAGACTCCATTAATTTCTCATCTTCTTCCACTGCTGTTTCAACGAGTTCTTGTCTATATTTTTGTGCCTTTTGTTTTAAATCATCTGGTATTTCTACATAATCAAATTTGGCTCCTAAATCCTCATTCTGCCAAACAACACCTTTCATTTTAACCAAATCTATAACGCCCTTAAGATCTGCTTCTGCACCAATTGGTAGTTGAACTGGTAATGGTTTGCAGCCTAAACGATCTTTAATCATATCTACACATCTATAAAAATCAGCACCTGTCCTATCTAATTTGTTTACAAAACAAATTCTTGGGACTTTGTACTTATCTGCTTGACGCCAAACAGTCTCAGATTGAGGCTCTACACCTGCAACACCATCAAAAACTGCAACAGCTCCATCTAAAACTTTTAATGATCTTTCAACTTCAATTGTAAAATCTACGTGGCCAGGAGTATCTATAATATTAATTCTGTGATCTCTCCAAAAACATGTGGTCGCTGCTGAAGTTATAGTAATTCCTCTTTCTTGTTCTTGCTCCATCCAGTCCATAGTTGCAGCACCATCATGAACCTCACCAATCTTATGGCTTTTACCAGTATAATAAAGAACTCTTTCAGTAGTTGTTGTCTTACCAGCATCGATGTGTGCCATTATACCGATGTTTCTATATTTATCTAAAGTGTACTTAGCCATTATTAATTACCATCTAAAATGAGCAAAAGCTTTATTTGACTCCGCCATTTTATGGGTATCCTCCCTTTTTTTTATAGCTGACCCTTTGTTCTGAGATGCATCTAAAATTTCTGCATATAATTTATCAGCCATTGTTTTATTTTTTCTTTTTCTAGTAGCGTCCATTATCCATCTTAATGCTAAAGCCTGAGCTCTCTTTGCTTTTACTTCTACTGGAACCTGGTAAGTGGCACCGCCAACTCTTCTTGATCTACACTCTAAATTTGGTTTAACATTTGAAATAGCAGTATTAAAAATTTTTAATGGATCTTCGTTATTTTTGGATTTTATTTTGTCCAGAGCATCATAAAGAATTTTTTCAGCTGTAGATCGTTTTCCATCATACATGATAGAGTTTATAAATTTTGAAATGACCTCGGAATGAAACCTTGGATCAGGATAAACTTTTCTTACAGGTGCTTTTCGTTTTCTTGACATAAATTATTTAGGTTTCTTTGCTCCATATAGAGATCTTCTTTGTTTACGATTAGCTACACCTTGTGTATCTAAGTTTCCTCTTAAAATATGATATCGAACTCCTGGTAAATCTTTTACTCGACCACCTCGTAACAATACAACTGAGTGTTCTTGTAAATTGTGACCTTCACCTGGAATATAGGCGGTTACCTCAAATCCATTTGATAATCGAACCCGTGCAACTTTTCTTAAAGCTGAGTTAGGCTTCTTTGGTGTTGTAGTGTAAACTTTTACACAAACTCCTCTCTTTAAAGGTTGCCTTTCTAGCGCGGGGACTTTATTCCTCGCGATAGGTTTAGTTCTACTTTTTTTAATCAACTGATTAATTGTTGGCATAATAATATTTTGAAGCTAAAGTAAGGAATACCCTTTGGAAATTTTAGTTAGTGTTTAAGGTTTTAATCTACCTTACTTCTAACATTCAAAATGTGCCGTAAACTAGCATTGAATTAATAAAAGTCAACAATTAAGCGGGTAACATTAAAATTTAGGCAGTCTGTTCAGGCGCCTCTGGTGCCGATTCTAGCTCCTGTTTTTTTAGCTCTTCTAATCTAGCTTTATCTTGCTCTCTAGCCTGTTTGTCCCACTCTATCTTTGTAAGGCCAGTTCCAGCAGGAACCAATCTTCCAACAATCACGTTCTCTTTAAGTCCTTCTAATGAGTCTGTTTTGCCTTTAATTGACGCATCAGTTAAAACTCTTGTTGTTTCTTGGAAAGATGCAGCTGAAATAAAAGAATTCGTCTGTAATGAGGCCTTTGTAATACCTAATAATACTCTCTCAAATATAGCTGGCTTCTTTTTTTCATCACGAAGTTTATCATTTATGATATTTATATCTAATAAATCAATTACTTCTCCAGCTAATAACTCAGAGTCACCTGGATCTTTAACTTCCACTCTTTTCAACATTTGTCTCACAATTGTCTCTATGTGCTTGTCATTTATTACTACGCCTTGTAGTCTATAAACTTCTTGGACTTCTGAAACAAAATATTCAGTGAGTTTTTCTACACCTAAAATTCTCAATATATCGTGAGGAGCTGGGCTACCGTCTAAAAGATATTCTCCTTTTTTAATTTTTTCTCCTTGATTAAAATTTACGTGTTTTCCTTTTGGAATTAAATAATTTGATGTCTCACCTGTTGTTGAAACTATTGAGATTTTTTGTTTTCCTCTTACTTCTTTGCCAAATGCAATCACACCATCATTCTCAGCTATTATTGCACTGTCCTTAGGTCTTCTAGCCTCAAAAAGTTCCGCTACCCTCGGTAAACCGCCTGTAATGTCTTTTGTTTTAGAAGTCTCTTTTGGTAATCTTGCCAATACGTCTCCTGCCGAAATTTTTTGACCATCTTTAACCGATAGTATTGTATCAGGAACTAAATAATATCTTGCTTCATTTCCATCAGCTTTTTTAATAATTCCACCTTTTTCATCTCGAAGAGTAATTCTGGGTTTCAACTCAGAATTTTTGGATGAAGATTTCCAATCTGTTACTGATTTGGAAGACAAACCTGTTGCATCATCTAAAGTTTCAGTTAATGAACTTCCCTCCATTAAATCCATATAGTTAACTATTCCTCCAGTCTCGGCAATTACTGGTAATGTATAAGGATCCCATTCTGCTATTTTTTTTCCTTTATCTATTACATCCCCATCTTTAAAGAAAAGTTTTGAACCATAATTCACCTTGTAAATCGCTAACTGTCTACCATTATCGTCTTCAATGCTTAATTGAGTGTTTCTACCCATCACTATTATATTTTTCTTTGAGTCCTCAATAAGATTCTTGTTAATTATATTTAACTTTCCTTTTGTTTGAGAAATGATTTGAGACTCCTCTTTAATTTGAGCTGTTCCTCCAACGTGGAAAGTTCTCATTGTTAACTGAGTTCCTGGCTCACCAATTGACTGAGCGGCTATCATTCCTACAGCTTCACCCACACTAACCAATTTACCTCTTGCTAGGTCTCTACCGTAACAAGTTTGGCAAACACCTTTTGTTGATGCGCAAGTAATAACTGAATAAACATTCACTGATTTCACACCAGCAGCATCTATTTTTTCACAATCAAATTCATCAATTAATTTATCTTTTTTAATAATAACCTCTCCAGTGACTGGATTTTTTATATTTTCAGCAATTACTCTTCCTAATACTCTTTCGGATAAACTGACCAAAATATTTCCCCCTTCAATAATTTCAGAAATTGTAACAGAAGATCTTTTCTTAGGATCACAAGCTGCTTTAGTAATTTGGACATCTTGAGCAACATCACATAACCTTCTAGTCAAATAACCAGAGTTAGCAGTTTTTAATGCTGTATCTGCCAAACCTTTTCTCGCACCGTGTGTTGAATTAAAATATTCTAATACGGATAAGCCTTCTTTAAAATTAGCAATAATTGGTGTTTCTATAATTTCACCTGAAGGCTTAGCAATTAAACCTCGCATTCCAGCTAATTGTTTCATTTGTGCTTGAGAGCCTCTAGCTCCTGAGTCGGCCATCATATAAACTGAATTAGTTTCTATTCTATCATCTTCATATACCTTTTCTGCAGATGATATCTCTTTCATCATTTCATTAGCAACTGTATCTGTGCATTTAGACCATATATCAACTACTTTGTTATATTTTTCTCCTCTAGTGATTAAGCCGTCTGAATATTGTTTTTCATATTCTTCGATTTGTTTTTTTGTGCTGCTAATCAAGTTTTCTTTGGTTCTAGGTATTATCAAATCATCTTTTCCAAAAGATATTCCAGCTTTGAATGCGTGTTTAAATCCAAGAGTTTTAATTTTATCGCAGAATATTACAGTTTCTTTTTGTCCACAGTATCTAAAAATAGTGTCTATAACCTCTGAAACATTTTTCTTAGTTAATAATTTGTTTACTAAAGCAAACTTAATATTATGATTTTGTGGAAGAACATTTGCTAGTAAAAATCTTCCAGCTGTACTGTTATATTTTTCTAAAACAGGTTTTCCGTCCTTATTAACTGTTTTAAAAGTTGAAATAATTTTAGAGTGCAAACTTATCGATTTATTTTCTAATGCTTGTTCAATTTCCTCGATACTAGAAAATATTCCTGAAGGTTTTTTATCATTTTCTTCTGCTTGTGATAGATAATAAATTCCTAAAACAATATCCTGACTTGGTACAATAATCGGTTTTCCGTTTGATGGGCTTAAAATATTGTTAGTTGACATCATTAAAACTCTTGCTTCTAATTGAGCCTCCAAACTTAAGGGGATATGTACTGCCATTTGGTCTCCATCAAAATCAGCATTAAAAGCTGCACAAACTAAAGGGTGTAATTCAATTGCATTTCCCTCAATAAGTTTAGCCTCAAATGCTTGAACTCCCAACCTGTGTAAAGTTGGAGCTCGATTTAAAAGGATTGGATGTTCTCTTATAATATGTTCGAGTGAATCCCAAACTTCACTTTTTTCTTTCTCTACCAGTCTTTTCGCTTGTTTAATAGTTGTTGCTAAACCTAATTTATCTAATCTAGCGTATAAAAATGGCTTAAACAATTCTAGAGCCATCTTTTTGGGTAAACCACATTGATGAAGCTTAAGCTCTGGCCCCACCACAATTACTGACCTTCCTGAATAATCAACTCTTTTCCCTAATAAATTTTGTCTAAATCTTCCTTGCTTACCTTTCAGCATTTCAGCTAAAGATTTTAGAGGACGCTTACCTGTTCCTGTTATAACTCTTCCTCGTCTACCATTATCAAATAGTGCATCAACTGATTCTTGGAGCATTCTTTTTTCATTTCTCACAATGATATCTGGTGCTTTTAAATCTAAAAGTCTCTTTAATCTATTATTTCTATTTATCACTCTTCTATACAGATCATTTAAATCAGATGTAGCAAATCTACCTCCATCAAGAGGAACTAGTGGTCTCAACTCTGGCGGTATAACTGGAACTGAAGTTAGGATCATCCATTCAGGTTTATTTCCAGAATTAATAAATGACTCTATAAGTTTTAATCTTTTAATTGTTCTTTCTTCTGTAACTTTAGATTTTATCTCTTTTAATGACTCTCTTAGTTTTTGTTGCTCTTTTTTGAGATCTAAATTAACCAAAATTTCTCTTACTGCTTCAGCCCCAATACCAGCTGTGAAGGCATCCTCTCCAAACTCTTCTTGCGCTTTTAACAACGCTTCTTCCGATATTAATTGACCTTTTTTTAATGTTGTTAATCCAGGCTCCACAACAATAAAACTTTCAAAATATAATACTTTCTCTACCTCTTTAAGTTTCATGTCTATTGCTAAAGAAATTCGACTAGGTAATGATTTTAAAAACCAAATATGGGCGACAGGACAGGCAAGATCAATGTGACCCATTCTTTCTCTTCTTACATTTGATTTAGTTACTTCAACTCCACATTTTTCACATATTATCCCCCTAAATTTCATTCTTTTATATTTGCCACAAAGACATTCATAATCTTTAACAGGACCGAATATTCTTGAACAAAATAGACCATCTTTTTCTGGTCTGAAGGTACGATAGTTTATAGTTTCTGGTTTTTTAATTTCTCCATAAGACCAAGATTTTATTTTTTCAGGACTAGCAAGAGTAATTTTAATATTATTAAAGTTATTTTCTTGTGTGATATTTTGATTTTCAAAGTTTTTTGTTAAATTTTTTTCCATGATTAGTTTAATTCAATATTTAAACCAAGTGCTCTAATTTCCTTCACTAAAACATTGAAAGATTCTGGAACACCTGACTCGAAATTATTATTTCCTTTTACAATTGTTTCATAAACTTTTGTTCTTCCAGCAACATCATCAGATTTAACAGTTAAAATTTCTTGCAAAGTATAAGAAGCTCCATAAGCCTCTAAAGCCCAAACTTCCATTTCTCCAAATCTCTGGCCACCGAGTTGAGCTTTTCCTCCTAGAGGTTGCTGTGTCACCAAACTATAAGGTCCAGTCGATCTTGCATGAATTTTATCTTCAACAAGATGATTTAGCTTTAGCATATAAATTATACCAACAGTGACGGGTCTATCAAATCTTTCTCCAGTTTGGCCGTTCCACAGATGTGTTTGACCAGAACTTGGTAATTTTGCTAAATCTAACATTTTCGTTATATCATCGGTGCTTGCACCGTCAAATACTGGTGTGGCGATTGGAACACCGTTGGATAAATTTTTGACTAATTCAGCAACTTCTTCATTAGATAACTTAGAAATTGTCTCATCAAAATATGATTTGCCATAGATATCTTTTAATTTATCTTTTACTTTATTGATCTCTTTATCAAAACTTTTTAAATATTCTTTAATTTGATCTCCGAGTTCAGAACAGGACCAACCCAAATGAGTCTCTAAGATTTGACCAACATTCATACGGCTTGGAACACCTAGCGGATTTAATACTATATCTACAGGTTTACCGTTTTCCATATATGGCATGTCTTCAACTGGAACAATTTTACTTACCACTCCCTTATTACCGTGTCTCCCAGCCATTTTATCTCCTGGCATTAATCTTCTTTTAACTGCTACGAACACTTTTACTACTTTCATGACAGTCGGTAGTAAATCGTCACCCTGCTGTATCTTGGTTACTTTATCTTCAAATCTTAATTTTATATCTTCATACGCATTTTCAAATTGATTTTTTAATTTTTCAAGATCGGTATTTAATTCTTGTTTTTTTAATGGAATTTTCCAAAGATCATTTAATGTTAATTTTGTAAAGTCATTTTGATTTAGAGTGGTGCCTGGTTTTAAATCTTTGAATTGTTTATTTATACTTTCGCCATTAAGTAAATCAATTGCTCTAAGCTTTATATTTCGATTAAGAATTTCCTCTTCTACTTTTTTGTCTTCTTGGACTGACTCAATTTCAGCCCTTTCAATTGCAATTGATCTTTCATCTTTTTCAATTCCATGTCTATTGAATACTCTCACATCAATTACAACTCCTGTGCTTCCAGATGGTAGTTTAAGAGATGAGTCTCTTACATCAGTAGCCTTTTCACCAAAAATAGATCTCAATAGTTTTTCTTCTGGACTTGACGACGTTTCACTTTTTGGAGTTACTTTACCTACTAAAATATCGCCAGGTTTCACCTCAGCTCCAACGTACACTATTCCAGACTCATCAAGATTTCTTAAACTTTCCTCGCTCACATTAGGAATGTCTCTAGTTATTTCTTCAGCACCTAGCTTCGTATCTCTTGCCATAGACTCATATTCTTCAATATGAACTGAAGTAAATACATCGTCAGTAACACATCTCTCTGATATTAAAATAGAGTCTTCGAAATTATACCCTTGCCAAGGCATAAATGCGACGGTAACATTTTTACCTAAAGCAAGTTCACCAAGTTTAGTTGCCGGGCCATCCGCTATAATATCACCTTTTTTAATTTTATCCCCTACTTTTACTAAGGGCTTTTGATTTATGCATGTATTTTGATTTGATCTTTGAAATTTAGATAGGTTATAAATATCAACTGCAGACTGAGATAAATCAGTAACATCAGTAGCTTTAACTACTATTCTTTTACCATCAATTTTATCAACTATTCCACTTCTTTTAGCAACAATAGTTACACCAGAGTCTAACGCAACATCGGCTTCAATACCTGTTCCTACTAATGGAGAGTCTGGTTTTAACAATGGCACAGCTTGTCTCATCATATTTGAGCCCATGAGCGCTCTATTTGCATCATCGTTTTCTAGAAATGGTATTAAGGCAGCTGCGACTGAAACTAATTGTTTTGGTGAAACATCTATGTAATCTATGTTTTCTTTAGAAGATAATTCAAAGTTTAGATTTTTTCTACACGCAACTAATTCCTCAACAAATGATCCATCTTTATTTATAACTGAGTTAGCCTGCGCAATAGTATATTTTTCCTCTTCAATTGCAGATAAATACTTTATCTCAGAAGTTACTTTTCCATTAATAACTTTTTTATAAGGGCTTTCAATGTATCCGAATCTATTTACTCTGCAGTATGTAGCTAAACTATTAATTAAACCGATATTAGGACCCTCTGGAGTTTCAATCGGACATATACGTCCGTAATGAGTTGGATGGACGTCCCTAACTTCAAAACCAGCTCTCTCTCTCGTAAGTCCACCTGGACCTAAAGCAGAAACTCTTCGTTTGTGTGTAATTTCTGATAACGGATTAGTTTGATCCATAAATTGTGAAAGCTGAGAAGTTGCAAAAAAATCTTTTAAGGAAGTTGTTATAGGTTTTGCATTAATTAAATCTTGAGGCATTGCAGACTCGATTTCTAAAAATGTAGACATTTTTTCTTTCACAGTTCTTTCCATTCTTAAAAGACCAATTCTGAACTGATTTTCAACAAGCTCTCCCACAGAACGAACTCTTCTATTTCCTAGATGGTCAATATCATCTACATCGCCTTTGCCATCTCTTAAGTCTAACATGAATTTAATAATTGCTAAAATATCAGTAGTTTCTAAAATAGTTTTTTTTGCGCTAGTATTTAAATCAAGTTTAGAATTAAGTTTAACTCTTCCAACTTCAGATAGATCGTATCTTTCTTTTTTAAAGTATAAGTTGTTAAATATTTCTTCTGCTACTTCAACGGACGGTGCCTCCCCTGGTCTTAAAACTTTATAGATATCATTAAGTGAATCTGTTTTGTTGGTGTTCTTATCTATTTTTAAACTTTCTAATATATAAGGACCTTTATTAATTGGATCTATATTAACGATTACTAATTCATTTTTTCCCTGAGAAATGATTTTATCTAATTGTTCCTCGGTGATATCAAAACCTGCTGCGGCTATAATTTCACCATTAGTATTTTTAATATCTTTAGCTAAATATTTTCCAACGATTTGGTCATTAGGAATAGAGATAGATTTTAAACCTTTTTCTTTTAATTTTTTTGCAATAACTATATTTAGCTTTTCACCTTTTCCTAAGACCTTCTTTTTATTGTCTGCATCAATTAAGTCATAAGATAATTTTAAAGGTCTTTTATAATTATCTAAATCAAAGTCTGTTACCCAACTCTTTGAATTTTCGTTATATAAATATTTATTTGTTGAATAAAAAGTATCTATTATCTTATCTTTTGAAAAACCTAGCGCAAATAAAAAAGTTGTTATAGGAAGTTTTTTCTTTCTATCTATTCTAAAGTACAAGATATCTTTTGTATCAAACTCAAAATCTAACCAAGATCCTCGCCCTGGAATTATCCTGCAGTTGAATAAAAGCTTTCCACTTGCATGAGTTTTCCCTTTATCATGATCAAAAAAAACTCCAGGACTTCTATGCATTTGATTTACCACGACTCTTTCAACACCATTAGTAATAAAAGTTGCGCTTGGAGTCATTAAAGGAAGGTCACCTATAAACACTTCTTGCTCTTTGGCTGATAAGATTTGTTTCGTGTTGTTCTCAGCATCTATATCATAAACTACTAATCTTAAATTTGCCTTTAAAGCGGCTGAATAAGATAAACTTCTTTGTTTACACTCAATTACGTCGAATTTTGGTTTTTCTAATTTGTATGAAATATATTCTAAAGTTGATTTATCATTTCCGTCTTCTATTGGGAAAATACTTTTGAATACTTTATCAATACCCTTAGATAGTTCGCTTAATTGTTGATTTAACGATTTTGATTCAAGAAATTCGTTATAAGAATTTTTTTGAACTTCAATTAGATTAGGTATAGACAAACCTTCAACTAATTTTCCAAAGTTTTTTCTTATGTGTTTCTTTTGCGTAAAAGATAATTGCATCAAATATAAAAAAATTTTATTGCAAATTTTACTCTGCAATAAAATTTAGTCTTAAATTTTGTTTACTTTAATTCTACTTTAGCACCAGCTGCTTCAAGTTTTTTCTTAAATTCTTCAGCATCTTTTTTAGCAACTCCACCTTTAACTTCTTTTGGAGCTGCCTCAACTAAATCTTTAGCTTCTTTTAAACCTAAACCAGTTATTGCTCTTACTTCTTTTATTACATTAATTTTTTTATCACCTGCTGAAGCTAAGAAAATTGAAAACTCTGATTTTTCTTCGCCTGCTGGTGCAGCTGCGCCACCTGCTGGTGCTGCTGCTACTGGGGCTGCCGCTGTTACTCCCCATTTTTCCTCAAGTTGTTTTGATAACTCTGCAGCTTCAACGACTGTTAAAGTTGAAAGTTCATCGATAATTTTATTTAAGTCTGCCATTTTTTGATCCTGTGATTAGTTTTTTAAACTCTTTGCGCGAGCTAAATTAGCAATTTTTGAGCCTGGTGCAAGTAAAATACTCACTAATTTTTGAGCCGGAGTGGCTAAAATTCCCACTATTTTAGCCCTTGCTTCTTCTAATGATGGGAGTGTGGCAATTACAGACACCTCTTTTTCATTTAAAACCTTACCATCCATGAAACCAGCTACAATTTTTAATTTGTCATTTGATTTAGAAAATTTTGTTAAAATTTTTGCTGTAGAGATAGGATCAGATGAGATGGCTGCAGCAGTTGGTCCAATAAAATATTTTTCTAAATCTTTTTTTGAAGTTTCTTTAATTGCAATTTTTGTTATACGATTTTTTGTAATTTTGAATAAAATTCCTTTATCTCTTAATTCTTTCCTTAATGAGTCAAGTTCATTTACGTTTAATCCTTGATACTGAGCAATCATCACAGACTCATTATCTGTAAAATTTTTCTTCATTTCTTCAACATAATTTTTTTTAGCTTCTTTCGACATCATAACTTTTATTTAGCTCCTATCTTAAAAGAAATACCCATTGTTGAAGTTACAAAAATTCCTTTAATAAATTCGCCTTTAATAGTATCAGTTTTTTCTTTTTTTACACTTTCTATAAAATAATTATAATTTTCTAAAAGTTTTTCACTAGAGAAACTTTTCCTTCCAATCGTAGAGGATAAATTTCCATCTTTATCGTTCCTTATTTCGACTAACCCAGTTTTTATTTCTTTCACTGCTTTAGTAATGTCTGTAGATACTGTTCCTAATTTAGGATTCGGCATCAAACCTTTTGGTCCTAACACCTTTCCGTGTTTACCAATTTTTCCCATCATAGCTGGGGTGCAAACAAGTTTTGTAAAATTAAATTTACCGGAAGCAATTTTCTCTAAAAGGTCGTCTGAACCAACTACATCTGCTCCCGCTTTTTTTGCTTCATTAATTTTATCAGCTTCGCATAATACAGCCACCTTATTTTTTTTACCAGAGCCATTTGGTAGATTTACTACAGTTCTTAAACTCAAATCACCACCTTTAGATTGTTTAAGATTAATTTTTAGAGAAACATCAATAGACTCATCAAATTTTGAATTTGAATTTTTTTTAACTAATTCAATAGCTTCTTTGATATTAGTTTTTTTGCTTTTAAAAGAAGATTTTAATATTTCTTTATATCTTTTTGATCTCTTCTTCATAATTAATCTTTTACCTCAATTCCCATTGACCTTGCTGATCCGCAAATAATTTTTGTAGCTTCTTTTAAATCAAAAGCATTAAGATCTTTCATTTTTTCTTTAGCTATCGCTTCAGCTTGTTTCATAGTTATTGATCCAGCTACTACTCTTCCTGGTTCACTTGATCCGCTTTTAAGTTTTGCCGCTTCTCTAATAAAATGTGAAGCTGGTGGTGATTTAATTATAAAATCGAATTTTTTATCTTTGTAAACTGTAATAACGACTGGCACAGGTTTACCCATAAAAGCTTTAGTTTTTTCGTTAAAAGCTTTACAAAATTCCATAATATTTATTCCCCTTTGACCTAATGCAGGACCAACTGGTGGTGCTGGATTAGCCTGTCCACCTTTTATTTGTAATTTTACATAACCTGTTATTTCTTTTGCCATCTAATTTTTCTCCACTTGATTAAATTCCAAATCTACAGGAGTAGCTCTACCAAATATAGAAACTGACACTTTAAGTCTAGATTTTTCTTCATCAATTTCTTCAATTAGACCATTAAACGAAGCAAATGGTCCATCACAAACCTTTACTTTCTCCCCGATTTCAAAACTTACTCCAGCTTTTTGAATAACAGCGTTGTCAGAAACTTGACCTAAAATACGCTTTATCTCGTTATCAGAGATTGGAGTCGCTTTCTCACCAGATCCAAGAAAGCCACTGACTTTTTGTAAATTCTTAATCATATGGTAAATTTCTTTAGTAAGTTCTATTTTAATTAATACATAACCGGGAAAAAATTTTTTTTCTTTTTTTGTTCTTTTTCCTTTTTTTACTTCTGTTACTTGATGTGTAGGGACTAATATTTCATCTAATTTGTCCGATAATTTATGCTTTTTAAGCTCGTCTTTAATTGACTCCACAACTTTTTTTTCAAATCCAGAATAAGCTTGTACAATGTACCAATTCATTTTTAAAAATTAATTGTTAGAACAATATTAAGAAGAAATCTTAAGATTTGGTCTAATATTAAAAAGAATATTGCAGCAATGGAAGCTAATGCAAAAACCATTATTGCTCCCATCATTGTATCTTTTTTTGTTGGCCATGTTATCCTGAAAGTTTCTTGCTTCACTTCCTGAATAAATTTTAAAGGATTTCTCATAACTCTATCTAAGTTTGGCAGGAGCGGAGGGACTCGAACCCACAACCTCCGGTTTTGGAGACCGGCGCTCTACCAATTGAACTACGCTCCTAAGCGTTACTTAATTATTTTAGTTACTACTCCAGCTCCAACTGTTTTACCACCTTCCCTAATCGCAAAATTTAAATTTTCATTCATTGCGATTGGTGTAATTAATTTAACTGTGAATTTACCATCATCACCTGGCATAACCATCTCAGTGCCAGAAGGTAATGTAACCTCTCCAGTTACGTCTGTAGTTCTAAAATAAAATTGTGGTCTATATTTTGTAAAGAAAGGTGTGTGTCTTCCGCCCTCTTCTTTCTTTAAAATATAAGCCTGACATTCAAACTCAGTATGTGGAGTAATTGAACCTGGCTTACAAAGCACTTGGCCTCTTTCAACGTCTGTTCTTTCTACTCCTCTTAAAAGAGCTCCAATGTTATCACCTGCTTCACCGCTGTCTAAAAGTTTTCTAAACATTTCAACACCAGTACAAACTGATTTTTTTGTATCTCTTATTCCTACTATTTCAATTTCTTCACCAACTTTAATAACACCAGACTCCACTCTTCCAGTTACTACTGTACCTCTTCCAGAAATTGAGAATACGTCTTCAACCGGCATTAAGAAAGGTTTATCCTTTGGTCTATCAGGTTGAGGAATTGTTTCATCTACTGCTTTCATTAATTCCATTATTGCATTTTTTCCAGTGGCTTCATCTTTTCCTTCTACTGCATTTAAAGCTGAGCCTTTTACTATAGGAATTTTATCGCCAGGAAACTTGTAAGAAGTTAATAACTCTCTAATTTCTTCCTCAACTAAATCAACAAGTTCTTTATCTTTAACAGTATCGATTTTGTTTAAAAATACTACAATTGCAGGAACACCTACTTGACGAGCTAATAGAATATGCTCTCTAGTTTGAGGCATTGGGCCGTCGGCAGCATTAACTACCAAAATTGCTCCATCCATTTGCGCTGCACCCGTAATCATATTTTTTACGTAATCAGCGTGACCTGGACAATCTACGTGAGCATAGTGCCTTTTTTCTGTTTCATATTCAACGTGTGCGGTTGATATTGTAATTCCTCTTTCTTTTTCCTCTGGAGCTTTATCTATTTGATCATACGCTACGAAATTTGCCGAGCTAGATCCTCCAGCTTCTGATAACACTTTTGTTATAGCTGCTGTTAATGTTGTTTTACCATGATCTACGTGTCCGATTGTACCAATATTACAATGTGGTTTGTTTCGGTTAAACTTTTCTTTTGACATCTATTTTTTCCTCACTTTATATTTAATTTTTGTTTTGGAGCGGGTAAAGGGAATCGAACCCTTACATCCAGCTTGGAAGGCTAGCGTTCTACCATTGAACTACACCCGCAATATCCAAACTTATCGCGCTCTTATTTTGTCAAAGCCTCAAGTTTGGTGGAGGGGGAAAGATTCGAACTTTCGAAGACCGAAGTCAACGGGTTTACAGCCCGCCCCATTTGACCGCTTTGGTACCCCTCCTTAAATCTTGGGGATACCCACTAACTTAAAAAGCATTTAACAACAAGCGTTTTATAAGCATTTATCTAATAATTGCAATAAATCATTTTACCTTAAAATATGCTAATAAATTGACTTATAGGCCTTAAAAATCATGAAAAAAACAAGCTTTTTAATTGTAGGAAAACATGCTGTTTTAGAAGCGCTAAAGAACCCTTCCAGAAAAATTGAAAGAGTTTTTTTGACTGAAGATGCGCAAAAAAAAATAAATAGGGAAAATCAGAGTTTAAATTTGTTTAAAAAAGTAAGCGTTTTTTTTAAATCTAAAAAGGAATTAGATAATTTGTGTGGAAGGGATGAAACTGCTCATCAAGGGTTGATAGCTGAAGTCGAACAATTAGAAGAGGTTACCTTAAAAGAGTTTGTTAACAATAATAAAAATAATAATCTTAATATAATTGCGCTTGATGAGGTTACCGATCCAAGGAATATAGGGTCGATAATTAGAAGCGCAGTTGCCTTTGAAATAGATGGATTGATTGTTAAAGAACGATCTTTTCCTGCTAAAAGTAAGCTTTTATATAAAAGTGCTAGCGGTGGCGTTGAACATTTAAAAATATTTAGAGTTTCAAATATAAGTACCGCTTTAAGGTTTTTAAAAACCAAAGACTTTTGGGTTAGCGCATTTGATGTTGAAGGCTCAAAGGATTTTACTGAAAACAAATGGAACGGAAAAAATATTTTACTTTTCGGTTCTGAAGGTTTTGGGATTAAACGAAAATTATTAGAAAATTCTGATTTTAGATTTAAAATAAAAATGAGTCACAAAATTGAAAGTTTAAATATATCGAACACTGTTTCAATTGTATGTCAACATTTATTCAATATTAGAAAGAAATAAAATAAATCATGTTTCCTAATTTAAAATATAATTTAAGTAATACGATTTTTAAGATAATTATTTTTTTGCCAATTATTAGTTTTTTTGTAGGCTTTTATCTTGATGAAAATTCTGCAGGTGCTGGGGGATATAATGGTGACATAAAGTGGATAAAATCTAATATTAAAATTTTTTTAGATAATGATTTACTTACTGCAATTTTGCATCCTGATTTTTTTGGTAATAGAACTCCGTTAATTTATATTATACAAAAAATATTTAATCCTTTTTTTAATAATTATGAAATTTATAGATTTACAAGTTTTTTAATATCTTTGATAGGACCAATTATATTTTATAAACTTTTAAGAAAAAAATTTTTTAATGAAGAAAAAGAAATTTTATTTTTGATAGCATCATTAATTTATTTAAGTCCTTACTATAGAACAAGTGCATTCTGGGGTCTAAACGAAAACTATGGTTTAATAACTGCTATAACAAGCTTTTATTTTTTATACAAAGTTTTAAATATAGGTCATTTTAGAATTTTTGACCTAATATTTTTAATTTTTTTTAGTTCTTTATCGGTTTATTTTGATCTCAAATTGGCTTTTATACCGCTTGTAAGTTTCTTAATGATTATATTTTCTCAAATCAATTTGAGAATTAAATTCATTACTTTTTTAAGTTATACTATTTTGTCCATTCCTTATTTATTTTTGATAATGTATTGGGATGGTATAGTTCCAACAAAAACTCAGCTAGCTAACCAGAATACTATCACAGCTATTGATGACTTTAGTAAAATTTATTTTATCCATTTAGGATATGCTGCAACTATAATTAGTTTTTATATTTTACCTATATTATTATTCACCAACAAAAATATTGCTAATAATTTAAAAAAAGTTTTTCACAAAAAAGAAACTTATATTTTTTTACTTTTAATTTTATTATTTGTTTTTTGTCTGTTTTATTTATTTGATTTTGAAAAATTTACAGTAAAAGATTATTGGATTGGATTAGGCATTGTTCACAAATTTTCGATTTTAATCACAGATGATTTGTTCTTTAGAGAAATAATAACCTATATTTTTTTCTTTTTTTCTTTTTTCTTAATTTTTTTCTTTTATACACTAAATAAAATTGACGTTATTTATTTGGCGTATTTTTTTCTATTGTCTTTATTGCTTTGGCCACTGATGCAAGAATATTTTGACCCAATAATTTTAATTTTAGTTTTTTCTTTATTTAAATCAGTAAAATATTTCACTAAAATTAGGGCTTTACTTATTTTTGCTTATTTTTCAATTTTTTTATCAATTGCTAATTTTTATTATAATTAATTTTTCTTCAGAACAATTGATCTATTAAGTGCAAATATTCTTGGAAAAATTTTAATTAAAGCCCAGTCGACAAAATCTAAAATTTTTAATAAAGGATAATTTAAAGATATCTTAAAAATGTCTGAGTTTACACCACCCGAATTTATAAAAATTAGAAATTCAGATAATTCATTTTTAAGGATATCATACTCTGGAAAATAGTTTTTAAATTTAATTTTATCTCTAAAAAGGAGTTCGGCTGTTGCGGTATTCGAAAACCATGGATCTTTGTCTTCGCGTGTTTCTTTTTTGTTAACCTTAAAAATATTTTTTTTGTAGGACCAACCCTCGTCACGTGTAATAATTTGAATTAATTTTAAAAAAAATGAAGTTTCTGGTTCATTGATTAAAATACATCCATTCTTTTTAAGATATTTATAAAGTTTTTTTAAACATTTAACTGGATTAGAAGAGTGATGTAATGCGTGATTAATTATAAAAATATCCACTTTATTCTTATATTTTTTTTCTAGATTTACTTTTGTCATATCAATTTTTTTATCAATCCATGGATATTTTATTATATCTGTTAAAATAATTTTTTTATCATTTAAGATTTTTTTGATGCAACCGCTGCCAGACCCTAATTCAATTATTATTTGATCTTTTTTTTTAAAATATTTTTTCATCCAATAAAATCTTTTATGTAATAAATAATTTAAATTTTTATCATCAGTTTTGAAAATTTTATGCCTTACTTCATTTTCAAAAAAAATTTTCTTTTTTTTAGATTTGTATACTTCCGGTAAAAACATTTAGTGATTGAATACTTAACAATATATATTAAAAAACCATAGTATAAATTAGTTGAAGATTGTGTAAATATATCTTAAATAGAGTTTTTTTGCCCTCATAGCTCAATTGGTAGAGCAATTGATTTGTAATCAATAGGTTCGCGGTTCGAGTCCGTGTGAGGGCACCAGATTAATTTAAATCTTTTTTTTCTGTTAAAAACTTAATTTTGCGTCTACTTTTTAATAAAAGTATTATCAATAAAAAGATAATTAAGAATATTAGTAGAATAGCTATGTAAAATTTCTTCCACTTCACTAGGAAAAATTTTTCTCTAGCGAAATCTTTAAATTCTGACTCAAATTCTAAAGAAAGACCTCTTTTATTATATTGAATTAAATTTTTGGGTAATATGTCGTAATTTTCGATTGTCGAATAATCACCCTTGATTAGCAAATTTTCTTTTAAAATATCTACCACCACAAAAGATGCTTTTGGATCACCATTTCCCATTCCAACAGAATAGGCTTCTAAATTTTCAATTTTATCACTCCAATAAATCAAATTTACGTTTTGTTTGCCGTATGCAATCGACTCAACTAAGTCTCTAAAATATTGTCTTTTTGAATTACCTGCAAAAATATAATCAATCTTGTCTTTTATAATTGGAAATATATCTTCAAAATAATAACTTTTATCATGCATGTAAGGTTTAGGGTCAATTATAGTATCATCCCAGATACGATGATGAGTTAATAAAATTGTTGGTCCATTTTGGAAATCATCTTTCAGATTTTCTTGTAAAAATTTAATTATATTTTCTTTGCTATCTGAAGAATTTAACAATATAAATTTAACATCCTTTTCGACAATTACTTTGTTTAGATATCCAACATTTGTTATATAATTTTCTTTAGAAATTCTTAATTCGTTATTGCCTGGTGAAAAGAATAATTTTGAGTCTATAATTGTATTAAAATAATCAAAAATATCTTTATTTTGCAGATCTGAGTCGCCTAATAAAAAAACGTAATCAGCGTTATGTGAGTTTACTTTTTCACCAAATTTATTAAGTTTCTTCTGATCTTTAGTTATAGGATATAAATGTCCAGCAACTATAAACTTGGTTCCAGCACTTATTTCTTGTGTGTATATTCTAGAAATATTAAAAAATAAAATTAATATTGTAATTGATATAAATTTAATGGTTTTCATTTATTAATATCACATAAAATTTTTAAAATCGAAATCTACTGCTGGTATATCACGATTATCAACTTTTATGCTAGAACCTTTTTCTACTAAGTATTTTTGTTCACTATTGGAAACTAAGATATCACTTATAATAATTTTAGAGGGTCCATATTCATTTTTTTTCATATAGGACACTACTCCATATCTTGTATTTGAAATTTTCACTTTGTTAGCATTAACATTAGAATTATCCTTGCTCGCAAGGCCGATGTTGCTATCAAATACTGAAATATCCTCTATGCTAATTTTACTTTTTTCGCCGATACTTATTGCTTTATCGCCTGCGCCATAAACAACTATATCTTTTAGTTCTACATCACTGCCTGAAAAATCTAAAGCATCATTGCCTGTGTCTCTAAAATCTAATTTTGACATAATACCTTTACTAAAATCAATATCTATAGCGTCCGAATTAACATCTTGAAAAATACAATCTTTAATTACAAAATTTGATCTTATGATATTTAGGTAATCGTCTCCTATAATGTTTTCAGAAAATTTAGAATTTTTAATTCTCACATCAGATTGATAAAAATTTATTGATCCCAATAAACCTAATCCTGATAATTGATTTGGTGCAGACATTCTATGAAAAACGGTGTTTTCAATTTCTGAAACACCATCAGCATTAATTACAACAATTCCATAACCACTTTCTAATTTTTGATTATTTTGATTTAAGTTTCCTAATCTTATTGATTGTAAATTGCCCTCAAAATTAGATCTTACAATAATTGGATTATCCTCTACCCCTTTGAGGAAAATAGGAGATTTAGAAATGATATGCCCATTTTTAGAAAAAATTATTTCTGTTCCAGGATTAACCTCAACTTTAAAATCCGGAGGTATAAAAATAGGTTCGCTTATCTCAACAGTACCTGTATTGAAAATAATTCTATTATCTTGAAATTTTAAAAAATTATTATTTCTAAAACTGTGAATATTTTTTTCATATAAGTTTGAAAGATAGCTATTTACTGTATTTGACCAATAAGCTATTTCTGTTTCTCTTTTTTCATTTTGTCCTAATATTTTATAGATTATTTTAATGTTAGCTAAATTTTCTTTTTTACATAAATTTTCATTTCCACAATTAATTTTTATTAATTCAGGTTTGACCGCTTTATTTAAAAGTGTTCCTTTTAAAAAAATTGACTTGTTAAATTCAACAGAATTTTTTCCAGTTTCCTGTATGCCAATTATTTCTATTGGTAATCTTTGTAAGTTAGAAGCATTTAGGATAAGTGAATTTTGTTTTAACTCAATATAATTTAAGTTTATACCTTGAATAGGATTAAGAGTTTTTTTAATTTCGTTTCTATATCTTTCAATATAATTATAAGAAAAAGTGTTCTGCCTAGGATAATTTTGATTTAATGCCTCTTTATATTTATTAAATTCTACTCCGTTTTTTGCAATAACTCTTCTAACATAGTTTTTGTTAGACATTCGGGACAAATCTTTTAAATATTTTTCAAAAAAAAGTTTATCTTCAAATAATAAAGAAAGAAAATATTTTTGATCAGAAGAATGAACAAAATTTACAGGACTTAAATCAGCCCACCAAGTATTCATTTGAGACTGATTAAGATCTACATGAACCTCTCTACCAATAGGTTCTAGTAGTTTTGTTAGAGGATTATAATAAAATTTTAAATCTCTCCAATCAAATTCTATTGATCCCATAATTGCTTTTGCAGCCATTAATTTCGATAATTGATCTAAATCAAAAATTTCTGAGAGTTTTTTTGAATTTTGTCTAAAACTTTCTAGTAAAGTAATTGCCTCATTCAAATACACTTCCTGCTCTGTATTCCTTTTGCTATCCTTAAATTGAACAGGTTTTATCTCTGCTCTCCAAAAAGAACCATCTAAGTTATTGATACCTAATTTGCTTACATTATTAGCTTCTTTAATCCATAAATTTTTATTAAAGCCAACAATTGGACCTTCACGTCTGTTATTTGACTCTAAAAGCTCTTTGGAATGTTGTTCCTCTAAATTATAAATTCCTAAATTATTCCCATTAAAAACTAAGTTCACAAATCTAGTTCTATGAGCAATTAATCCCTCCTCTTTTAAAACTTTCATAAAAAGCCATTCATGGAGATAACCTCTAGTTTTTGCATGCTGAAGTGAAAATCTCTTTAAATTAAATAATGTTTTATCTTCATTATCATTTTCATTCATTTTAATTTTAAAAGACCACTTCAAAGGATGTTTCCAATGATCTTCATGAACACCTTTTAATTTTGCTTGTATCCTAAAATCTTTTTCCTCATATTTAAGGTTAGCATTGACCCATTTATGCATATCTTCACTTGATCTAAATGATTTAAGACTTTCTTTTCTAGTATCTAAAATTTTTTGATAATTTCTATAATTCATATCTATTATTAATTTATCTACTTCATAAAAATTAGAGAATAGTCTGTTAGAGACAGTTTCGGATATATCGTTAATAAAAATTTTTACTTTTTTATTATAGTCATATTTTTCAGACCAAGTACCTAGAAGGAAAAATAGTGCGAAAGCTAAAATTAGAAATGAAGTATAAAAAATCTTATTTTTGTTTAATATAATTTTTTTGTGTTTTTCATTTGACGATTTGGCTCTCATTTAAATTCCACTCACACTTCTTATTGAATTAATATATTTAGAATTTCTACTTATTCTAAATGGTAAAGATTTTAACATAGATTTAGACAAATCTATGTTATTTCTATGAAATTTGAATTCTACAACTATGTATTTTTGAATTAGAGTTTTATTAGTCAAATTGACCTTTTTTTTAAATCGTTGGTCATAAATATTATGTGAAGTATCTATGGTAATTCTGAATTTTTGATTATAATTTTCATAGTATTCCCTTTTGTATTGATTGATTATTTTTGGTTCACAATTACTTTCAAAGATTAATTGATCATAACCCGATAAATTTTGTTTTAAAACTTTTTTGAGGTGATTTAATTTAAGTTTTGAGTCAATTTTTAAATTTGGGATTTTATATCTTTTTTTCCAACCAAATATATTTCTTTTAAATTTAAATTCTAAATTACCACTTTTCTGATCTTTAAAATGTGAGTACCATCTATATCTTATTTTTAAACGTGAACTACTTCCATAAATATTGTCTTTGAAAGCTTCATAGTCAAATGAGTCAAAATATATATTATTTACAATCCTATCAGAATATCTTTTTTTAAAATTTTCTTTATTTAATTTAATCCAATTTGCGACTAAAGGATAATTCATTTCGTGAGTGATAAATTTAATTTCTAATCTACTTTCCTTTGGTACTAAATTGTTCATTTAAAATTTAAATACTAGGAATTTGATTTTGATCAATATAAGTAACAGAAATACCTGGAAAATTTTTTTTTAAGTCACCCATTAATTTTTCAATTGAGTCTATTTTTTTAACACTTATCATATAAGTCGCTTCAATATTATCCTCTTTTGTATCAAATCTTCTTAAGTCAAAATTGTCGACCTCACTTAAAATAATCTTATTTATTTTTTTTAATAAATTTGCTTGATCCTTAATTTTTGCTGTATTTAACTCAAGTGATATAAACATATTTTTTTCAATTGCTGATTTTCTAAAGATTTTAAATAAAGTCATAAATAACAAAATTAAAATCACAGAAGTTAAAGTTATGAGAGTTTGATTAGCTCCAAACCCAAGGCCAGCAGCTATACAAATAAATAAATATGAAAGCTCCTCTGGTTCTTTTATCGGAGTTCTAAATCTGACAATAGATAACGCACCAACTAAACCAAGCGATAAAGCTAACGAAGATTTTACAATTGTAATAACAAGAGTAGTCGTCAATAAAATAAAAGGGAAAATATTACTAAATTCCTCTCGATTACTTATTGTTGAGCCATATTTTTTGTAATGAATTTTTAAAAGAATAGACACTATTGCGCCTATGCCTAAATTTATGAATAGCGAAGTAAAAGATATCGGCGCGGACTCTGTTAATTGAAAATTTTCTAGCATGGCTTTTTATACATTATAAAAATATAAATATCGATAATTTAAATTTTAATCCTCTTATGAAGTTTCTTTGATTAATTGCTCTAGTTTAATCTTTTTATTCAAACTCTTATTTTTATCATACAAAAGGTTAAACTTGATTTTATGTTTGACTGTAATTGATATAGTTTTTGCGTTTCTTACTTCAATGTTGTCTGCAACAGCACTAATGGGTCTTTTAATTGGATTTAGATTATTTATTAGAATTTTTGACTTGTCAGATACAATTTTTCCTTTCCATCTTCTAGGTCTAAAAGGGCTTATTGGTGCAATAGAAATTTTTTTTGAATTTAAATTTAGTATAGGCCCGTGAACAGATAAATTGTAAGCTGTGCTTCCTGCGGGTGTAGAAACTAGAACGCCATCCGAGACAAGATTCTTGATCAAAAATTTATTTCCAATTTTTAAAGATATTGAAGTAGCCTGTCTTGTTTGTCTTAAAATTGAAACTTCATTAATTGCTAAACTTTTTTTAACTTTGTTTTTAATATTTTTTACTTTCATTTCTAAAGGAGAAATTTTTATAAGTTTAGATTGATTAATATTTTTTAAAATATTCTTATTAGAAAATTTATTCATCAAAAAACCATAATTTCCAGAATTTATTCCATAGAATAATTTGTTTATATTTTTGTTCGTTTTTAAAGTTTGAAGCATAAAACCATCACCACCAATTACAATGACAACATTTCTCATTTTTAAGTTTTGTATCTTTAAAATTTTCAGTAATTTTTTTTTAATAATTAAAGATTTTGAATTCTTATCGGATATTATTAAGTTTTTATTCATCATTTAAGTGGTGCCCTCGGCCAGACTCGAACTGGCACTCCCAAAAGGGCAAGGATTTTAAGTCCTTTGTGTCTACCAATTTCACCACGAGGGCACATTAATTTAAGCAATTTGTATATGACATTTATATTATAATTTATATTTTATAAAGTATATTAATTCTGTGAAAAAAATATTAATTTACAATTCCGGTGGCGGTTTAGGAGACTCTATTCAAATTATACCTTTACTACTTAGTCTAAAAAATCATTATAGAAGATCAAATATATTCTATTTAGGAGCTCACCCTAACCACTTTGAGGGTAAACTAAAAGAATATAATATTAAAATTCAAACTCTAGAGTTAAATTTAAAATATTTTGGTTTTAGATGGTGGCATTTGTTATTAGCTAAAAAAAACTTCATCAAAACAAATGAAGTTAAATTTGATTTAATTATTGATCTGCAATCAAAAATTAGAAATTCTTTAATTTTAAAAAGAATTCCTCATAATCATTTTTATTCAACAACTTTCAATAATTTATTTTCCACTAAAAAAGTTAAATACGAATCAAAAGATCATCTCGAAAATTTGAGTATATTTTTAGGAGAAAAAATTAAAAATATAAATTTTAGTTGTAATAAACTTCCTAAAAATTTACTCAGTGAAGCAAGAAAATTATTACCAAAAACAAATTATATCGGGTTTTCAATAACTCAGGGGAATGAATATAGGAAAAAAAGTTGGTCAATTTATAAATTTATTTCGCTCGCAAACAAATCTCTAATTAAAAAAAAAATCCCTGTTTTTTTTATTGAAAAAAATCAAGAACACATAATTGAAAAAATTAGAAACCAGGTTCCTGGTGCTTTATTTCCGGAGTCGACATCTGAATTATCCTGCCCTGCTTTAGTCACTGCATTATCATCTAGATTGGATCAAGCAGTATCGATAGATAATGGGGTAATGCACATGATGGGGCTTGCAAATATTCCAATGATTGTTTTATTTGGCCCAACTAGTTCTGAAAAGTTTGCTCCAAAAAATAATTTCATAAAAATATTAGATAGTAAAAAAATTCATGATACTTCAGACATAGAGTCCATCACTGTAGATGAAGTTTATGATTTAATTTAAATTTTTAGAATTTGGATTTTTTTAAATTTTACTAAACTGATTAATTCTTTGTTTACTATATTTAATTTCGATATAGAGTTAGATCTAGTTACAATGGCTACTCCAATTTTGCCAAGCCTGAAAAAAGGGTAACTTCCAATATCAACAAATTTTTTATATTTTTTCTGTATGAGACCTAATTGTTTAGATATATTACTCTCAACAGTATAAAGATTTAATGTCTTGCTGTGGACTTTTAAACCTTTGACTAAATATCTTTTAGTATTTTCAATCATTGAATTCAAAATGGACGGTACACCAGGTAGAGATAGAACATTTTTAATAATAAATCCTGGAGCAGCGCTGGAAGGATTATAAATTAATTTAGCTCCTCTTGGTAATTTGGCCATTTTTTTTCTACCATCATTAAATTTTTTTTTACCGTAATATTTTTCTAAAATTGCGTAAGCCTCTTTATGATACTCGTACTTCACCTTGAAAGCTTTAGAAATTGATTGAGCCGTAATATCATCATGGGTTGGGCCTATGCCACCTGTAGTAAAAACATAATTAAATTTTTTAGATAAAATTAAAATATTTTCTATAATTTTTTTTTCATCGTCTGGGATAATTCTAACTTCATTTACTGAAATCCCGCATTTCGCATTTAACCATTGAGAAATAAATGAAATATTCTTATCCTGGGTTCGGCCAGAGAGAATTTCATTGCCAATAATTAAAATTGCAGCATTTACTTTTTTAGTTATTTTCTTCATAGAAGTAATTAATATATGAATTTTGATAACAAATTAATACCAGGACTATTAATAAAAAGATATAAGCGTTTTTTTGTTGATGTGAGAGTCAATAACCAAATTTTAACTGTTCATTGTCCAAATACAGGATCTATGCATGGGTTATTGGATCAAGGTAATAAGGTATGGATTAGTAAATCTAATAATCCTAAAAGAAAATTAAAATATACTTTAGAAATTATTGAAGTTAAGAAAATAAAAGTTGGAGTAAATACTCATTCAACAAATAAAATTGTTCATGATGCTCTTCAAAATAATTTGATTAAAGAATTTAATAATAATATGGATATTAAGCCTGAAACAAAGTTTGGAGCTAATACAAGGTTTGATTTTCTAGTTTCAAGTAAAAAATACCAATCATTCATTGAGGTCAAAAACGTAACTCTTTCAAGAAAAAGAAACCTTGCTGAATTTCCTGATGCAGAAACGTCAAGAGGGCTCAAACACATAGGTGAGCTTATAAAAGCTAGTAAAAAAAAATTTAAGGTTTATATCCTTTTTGTAATTCAAAGAAATGATTGTAATTCTTTTTCAATAGCTAAAGACATAGATCCGAATTATGCTAATGCTTTAAGTAAAGCTGTTAAAAACAATTTAAAAATACTTTGCTATGATTGTAAATTTTCACCAAAAGGAATAAAATTAAATAGGCAAATAAAATTTATATTGAATGAATAAAAATTTTAAAGAAGCTTTTGAAAAAACAAGAATAGCTGGGTCTATTGCTGCCGGTGCTTTGGATGAAGTAAGCAAAATTGTAAAACCTGGGATTTCTACTAATGAAATAGATAAAACTTGTTATGAGTACATTAATGACCATAAAGCTTACTCGGCTCCATTATATTATAGAGGTTTTCCAAAATCATGTTGTACATCAGTTAATCATGTTGTCTGTCATGGAATACCCTCTGAAAAAATCTTGAGGGATGGTGATATTATGAATGTTGATGTTACTGCTCTTAAAGAAGGTTGGCATGGCGATACAAGTAGAATGTTTAAAGTTGGTGAAGTTTCAGTTAAAGCTGATAAATTAATACAAACAACTTACGAGGCAATGATGAAAGCAATTAAAGTTGTTAAAGACGGAGTTTTATTAGGAGATATTGGTTCAGCTATTCAAAGTCACGTAGAGTCTAATGGGTTTTCAGTTGTTCAAGATTTTTGTGGACATGGAATAGGACAATCATTTCATCAAGAACCGAATGTCCTTCATTATGGTAAGAAAGGAACAGGTGAAAAGATTAAATCTGGTATGATTTTTACTATAGAACCAATGATTAACCTCGGCAGATTTGAGACTAAAACATTAAAAGATGGTTGGACTGCAGTCACTAAAGATAAAACATTATCTGCACAATTTGAACATACAATAGGTGTAACAAATGAGGGTTATGAAATTTTTACTCTATCTAGTGATCAAATAAATTAAATATTAATGATTGAAAGATATTCTAGAAAAGAAATTAAAAGTATTTGGGAAGATTATAATAGGTATTCTATTTGGCTTAAAATTGAATTAGCAGCAGCTGAGGCAATGGAAAAACTTAGAATAATTCCTAGAGGTGTTGTAAAAAAAGTAAAATTAAAGGCAAAAATAAATCCAAAAAGAATTCTACAAATTGAAAATAAGGTCAAACACGACATAATTGCTTTTCTTACATCAATTACTGAACGTGCTGGTAAAGAGGCTAAATATTTGCATAAAGGAATGACGTCTTCAGATGTCTTGGACACTTGTTTTAATCTCCAATTAAAACAGTCTGGTGAAATTCTGATAAAAGATATAAATCAATTGCTTCAGTCAATAAAAAAACAAGCTATAAAACATAAGTACACTTTATGTATTGGACGAAGTCATGGTATCCACGCTGAACCAATTACATTTGGTTTGAAAATGTTAACTTTTTATCAAGAATTTCTCAGAAACAAAAAACGTTTGGAAAACTCGATAAAGGAAATTTCAACTTGTGCAATTTCTGGAGCTGTCGGTACATTTGCAAATATAGATCCTAAAGTGGAAAGATACGTTGCAAAAAAACTTAAATTAAATGTTGAACCAATTTCAACACAAATAATACCGAGAGATAGGCATGCACAATATTTTTCAACATTAGGTATTATTGCAAGTTCAATTGAAAGATTTGCAATTGAAATCAGACATCTTCAAAGAACAGAAGTTTTAGAAGTTGAAGAATTTTTTGGTAAGAGACAAAAAGGTTCCTCTGCTATGCCGCATAAAAAAAATCCAATATTAAGTGAGAACTTAACTGGTCTGGCAAGGTTAATCAGATCAAGTGTTATTCCAGCATTAGAAAATGTTGCTTTATGGCATGAGAGAGATATTTCCCACTCTGCGGTGGAGAGAAATATTGGACCTGACACAACCATCGCTTTAGACTTCGCTCTTCATAGATTGAGTAACGTTGTGAAAGACTTGAATATTTATCCAAAAAATATGAAAAAAAATTTAAACTTAACTAATGGTATTTTTTTTTCACAAAGAGTTCTTTTAGAATTAACTACTGTAGGTTTTACTCGGGAAGAATCTTATAAAATTGTTCAAACAAATGCTATGCAAGCATGGAAGGAAAACACTTCATTTTATGACAAAATTATCTCTGACAAAAAAATTACAAATAAAATACCTGTTAATAAACTTAAAAAACTATTTAATTTTAGTTACCATACAAAAAAAATTAATATAATTTTCAGTAGAAGTCTGAAAAAATAATCACATGAATAAAGGTAAAAAATTATACGAAGGAAAAGCTAAAATTCTTTACGAAACAAAGGATAAAAATATTATTATCCAACATTTTAAGGACGACGCTACTGCTTTTAATAATTTAAAAAAAGCTAGTGTTGAGGGAAAAGGTGTTCTTAATAATAGAATTTCAGAATATATTTTAACAAATTTAAGCCAATGTGGAATCAAAACTCATTTTATAAAACGATTGAATATGAGAGAACAATTAATTAAAAAGGCTGAAATTTTTCCTATTGAATTCATAGTAAGAAATATCGCAACTGGCTCACTAACAAAAAGACTTGGAATACCGGAAGGAACGGTTCTTGAAAAACCATTACTCGAATATTGTTTTAAAAAAGATGAACTTAATGATCCTTTAATTTCAAAGGAGCATATTTTTTCATTTGATTGGGCTACAGAAAAAGAAATTCAAATCATAGATAGAATGACACTTAGAATTAATGACTTATTAATTGGAATGTTTAGAGGGATTGGTATTAAGCTTGTCGATTTCAAAATTGAATATGGTAAAACCTGGAATAAGGACAGAAGAGAAAGCGAAATAATTTTAGCAGATGAAATAAGTCCTGATACTTGTCGTTTATGGGATTCAAAAACAGAAAAAAAATTAGATAAAGATAGATTTAGAAAAGATTTAGGTAATATCATTCAAGGGTATCAAGAAGTAGCAAGACGATTGGGCATAATGCCGGAGGAAACAAATATAAGTGAAGTAAATTTTGGTAAAACTATCCCTTTAAAATTCAAAAAAAAATAAATTGAAATTTTCAGTAACAGTAACTCTTAAAAAAGATGTGTTAGATCCTCAAGGAAAAGTTGTAGAGAATACTTTAGTAAATATGGGTATGAACAACTTAAAAAGTATAAGACAAGGTAAACATTTTGAAATAGAGGTTGATGAGAATGATCAGAAAAATGCTGAAAAAAAAGTTGATGAAATGTGTAAAAAACTTTTAGTAAATCTTATTATCGAAGACTACAAAATAAATAAAATTTCATGAAATCTTCTGTAATTGTTTTTCCTGGTTCTAATTGCGACAGAGACATTGCTGTTGCATTAGAAAAAATGCAATTCAAAAATCAAATGGTTTGGCATAAAGATACAAAATTACCTAAGTCAGATTTAATAGTTATCCCTGGTGGTTTCTCTTATGGAGATTATTTGAGATCTGGAGCAATTGCTGGAAAATCTTTAATCATAGATGAGGTTATTAAAGCTGCTAATTCTGGTTGTTTGGTTTTAGGTATTTGTAATGGATTTCAAATTTTAACTGAAACTGGTTTGCTTAAAGGCACTTTATTAAGAAATAAAAATTTAAAATTTATAAATAAAGATGTTCAGATTAAAACATTAAATAATGAAACAAAATTTACAAATAAATATAAAAAGGATCAAATTTTAAAAATTAATATAGCACATAATGAGGGTAATTTTTTTACAGATACAAAGCATCTTGACGAGTTAAAAAAAGAGAATTTAATTGCTTTTAAATATTGTGATGAAAATGGAAATGAAAATCAAGAGGCAAACCCAAATGGATCATTAGAAAATATCGCTGGAATTCTAAATGCCAAAAAGAATATTTTAGGAATGATGCCCCATCCTGAAAGAATGGTGGATGATATAATTTCAAATGAAGATGGTATAAATCTTTTTTCAAGTTTACTTAACTAAAATGAAAATTACTGAACAGATAATTGACAAACACGGACTAAAACCAGAGGAATATCAAAGCATTAAAAAATTATTAAAAAGAGAACCTAACTTACTAGAATTAGGAATTTTTTCAGCAATGTGGAATGAACATTGCTCTTATAAATCATCAAGAATTCATTTAAAAAAATTACCAACTAAAGGAAAACAAGTAATTCAAGGGCCTGGGGAAAATGCAGGTGTAATTGACATCGGGGATGATGATGCAATTGTTTTTAAAATTGAAAGTCACAATCATCCCTCTTACATAGAACCATACCAAGGTGCTGCAACTGGAGTAGGTGGTATATTAAGGGATGTTTTTACAATGGGTGCAAGACCTATAGCTTTATTAAATTCTATACATTTCGGAGATCCAAAACATCCAAAAACTAAAAGTTTGTTAAATGGTGTGGTCTCCGGGATTGGAGGATATGGAAACTGTATAGGAATACCGACTGTAGCCGGAGAAACAAAATTTAACGAAACTTATAATGAAAATATTTTAGTTAATGCAATGGCAGTAGGTCATGCAAAAAAAAACAAAATTTTTTACTCAAAAGCAAAAGGGTTAAATAAATCTGTAGTTTATGTAGGATCAAAGACAGGTCGTGATGGAATACACGGAGCTTCAATGGCATCAGCTGAATTTGATGAGAATTCTGAAGAAAAAAAACCAACTGTACAAGTAGGTGATCCTTTTACAGAAAAACTTTTAATGGAAGCTTGTTTGGAACTAATGAAAGACAACTCAATAATTTCTATTCAAGACATGGGTGCTGCTGGACTTACGTCTTCGAGTGTGGAAATGGCATCAAAAGGTTCTCTTGGTCTTGAGCTTGAACTTAATAAAGTTCCGTGTCGGGAAGATAATATGACGCCATATGAGATGATGTTATCAGAAAGTCAAGAAAGAATGTTGATAATACTTGAAGACGGCAAAGAAAAGAAAGCTAAAAAAATATTTGATAAATGGGATTTAGATTTTGTTGTAATTGGCAAAACTACAAACACTAATAAACTCACTTTAAAGTTTAATAATAAAGTTGTAGGGGAAATTCCAATTGAAGCTTTAGCATCTAAAGCACCTATTTACAGTAGAAAATGGATTAAAAAGAAGCCTTGTAAAAATACAATTGAATTAAAAAATCTTAAAAAGATTAAAATTGAAGATGCTTTAATTAAAATTTTATCAAGTCCTAATCATTCTAATAAAACCTGGGTAACAAATCAGTATGATCAAATGGTAATGTGCGATACGGTACAAAGATCTGGATCTGACGCTGCAATAATTAGAATTCATAATAAAGATAAAGCAATCGCTGTATCAGTGGACTCTTCTGCTAATTATTGTAAATCTTACCCTCTAACTGGCGGCAAACAAATTGTTTGCGAAAATTGGAGAAATTTAATTACTGTAGGTGCAAAACCTCTAGCCATAACTAATTGTTTAAACTTTGGTAATCCAGAAAATCAAGAAGTTATGGGAGAATTTGCAGAGTGTTTGGAAGGTATTAAAGAGGCATGTGAATTTTTAAATTACCCTGTAGTTTCTGGTAATGTTTCATTCTACAATGGGACGAATAAAAAAAATATTTTTCCTACTCCTGTAATAGGTGGTGTTGGATTAATAAAAAAATTATCTAAACCTTTAAATCATTCATTTAAGGAGACTAACAGTAGTTTGTTGCTTATAGGTAAAACTTTTGGCCACTTAGAGCAAAGTTGTTTTCTAAAAGAAAATTACTCAATTGATGAAGGTATGCCTCCAGAAATTAATCTCTTAAATGAAAAAAATAATGGAGAAAATCTACTTAAGTTAATTGATAAAAATTTAATTTTATCTTCACATGACGTTTCAAGTGGTGGTTTAATTACTGCTTTATCCGAAATGTCTATCTCATCAGGATATGGAGCTAAAATTTTAAAACCAAAAAAATTAACAAATTTAATCAAATACCTTTTTGGTGAGGATCAGGCGAGATATATAATTGAAATAAAAAAAAATAATTCAACAAAAGTGGAAAAAATACTGAAAGATAACGATATTTATTATGAAAATATAGGATATACGCAAAGAGATTTTTTTGAAATTGAAAGTGAATTAAAAATAAATGTAAAAGATTTATTTAAAATAAATAACGAATGGTATAATACTTACTAATGCCTTTGCCTATAGAAGAGATCAAGAAATTAATAAAAGACACAATACCTGATGCTTCAATTGAAATTGAGGACCTTATGGGTGATAATAATCATTATTCAGCTACCATAACATCATCTAAATTTAATAATTTAAGTAAAATAGATCAACATAAACTTGTATACAAATCTTTAAAAGGTAAAATGGGTAATGAACTTCATGCTTTATCAATAACCACAAAAGGAAAATAATGGAAATAAATAAAAAAATAGAGAGCTTAATTAATGATAATGATGTTTGTTTATTTATGAAAGGCACTCCAGACTCTCCTCAATGTGGATTTTCGATGGCTGTATCAAATGTTTTAAAGCATTTAAAAGTAAATTTTAAAGGCGTAAACGTCCTTGAGGATGAAAATTTGAGACAAGGAATTAAAGAATTTAGTGATTGGCCTACTATACCCCAACTTTACGTAAAAAAGGAATTTGTAGGTGGTTGTGATATTGTAAAAGAAATGTTTGAAAAAGGTGAATTAAAAAAATTATTCGAAGAAAAAAAATTAATTTGATTATCGAGAATAGTACTCAATTACTAAGTTTGGTTCCATAATAACTGGGAAAGGAACTTCCGCAAATTTAGGCACTCTTATTAATTTAACAATTTTATTTTTATCATCTAGTTGTATATATTCAGGAACATCCCTCTCTTTACTTTGCAAAGATCCATCTATGATGGTTAATTTTTTTGATTTTTCCCTTACTTCAATTGAGTCAGTGCTTTTTACAACGTAACTTGAAATGTTAACTCTCTTTTTATTAACTTTTATATGGCCATGATTAATCATTTGTCTAGCAGCAAATACTGTAGGTGCGAACTTTGCTCTATAGACTACCGTATCAAGTCTGCTTTCAAGTAATGCAATTAAATTTTCTGTTGTGTCGCCTCTTTTAGAAAGTGCCTTCCTATAAATATTTCTAAACTGTCTCTCATTAATGTTTCCATAGTAAGCTTTAAGTTTTTGTTTTGCCTGCAATTGAATACCATAATCAGTAGGTTTGCCTTTTTTGTTTTGTCCATGTTGCCCTGGAGGGTAAGCCCGAGAATTAAAAGGGCTTTTGGGTCTTCCCCAAATATTTGCTCTGAGTCTTCTATCTACTTTATGTTTAGATTTTAGTCTTTTTGTCATATTTAATAATTGATTGTTTATAAGGTTTCAGATCCATTTGTCAATTACGGTTTATATTTATTTTTACTCAAAGAACTAATAATACTAGCTAAAATCCTCAATTCTTTGTCATTTGGTTCAAGTCTATAAATAAGATTATTAATATTAAGTAACATTGACTGTTTTTTTTCAATAGGTAAAAAAAAATCTTTTTTTTCCAAAAGTTTTATCAAATGTTTCACTAATGAAGTTATATTTAATTTCGATGAAATCTTAATTTTTTTTCCAGATTTATTAAATAATTTTTTATTACTAAATTTAAATATTTCATAACAGATTAATGTAACTGAGTGAGAAAGATTTAATGATTTAAAATTTTTGGCAGTTGGAATTTGTAAAATATAATTAGAGAGTGATAAATCAATATTTGAAAGGCCAGATGCTTCTGGTCCGAACATTAAGCCAACTTTAGAATTTTTTCTTTTTTTTAAAATATTGAAAAAATCATTAATTGTTATGTGATTTTTATTAATATCTCGTCTTCTTGCACTTAGTGAAAAAACTAAGTCAAATTCACTCACTGCTTTTTCAGTGGAATTAAAAACTTTTGTTTTATTAATAATATCATAAGCCCCAACTGCTGTAACTTTAGTTTTATGATTCGGAAAAGCAAATTTTGGAGATACAATATTTAAATTTTGAAATCCAAAATTTTTCATAGATCTCGCGCATGCGCCTATATTTTCACCTAATTGTGGTTTGATCAAAATAAAACCAAATTTATTTTTCATTTAAGTTAGCGGGTGCTTTTTCTTTATATAACTTATAATCTAAGCTATCTATTAATGCTTTAAAGGAAGCTTCAATTATATTTGGTGATACACCTACCGTAAACCAGCTCACTCCTGATTTATCTGTACTTTCAATCAAAACTCTTGTGGTTGCTTCTGTCCCTGTGTTAAGAATTCTAACTTTATAATCAAGAAGTTTTAAGTCAGAAAAAAAATTATAATATTTTGTCACTTTTTTAAAATTTGATCTTATAGCATTATCTAATGCATTTACTGGTCCGTTACCCTCCCCATGACATTCAATTTCTTTTCCGTCAATTAGAAAAACTACGCTTGCTTTAGTTTGTATTTTTTTGAATTTTGATACATTCACGTCGTAACTTTTAACTTTTAAATATTCCGGCACTTTACCTAGAAGTCGGTTTGCTAGTAGTTCGAATGAAGCATCAGCTCCATCATAAGAGTAACCACTAAACTCCCTGTCTTTTACTTCATCTAAAATTTTTTGAACCTTTGAGTCTTTTGAGTCAATTTTAACCCCATATTTTTCAAGTCTAGATAATATATTTGATCGACCAGCTTGATTTGAAACTATTATATTTCTATGATTGCCTATTAACTTAGGATCTATGTGTTCATAGGTTTTTGGATCTTTCTTCACTGCTGAAACGTGTAAACCTCCTTTGTGGGAAAAAGCTGAAGCACCAACATAAGCCATATTTTTATTTGGTTTTCTATTCAATATTTCATCTAACAGTCTTGAACATTCTGTTAAAGATGAGAGTTTATCTCTTTTAATGTTTATTTCATATTTATCGTAAAAAGATTTTTTAAGACATAAACTGGGTATAATTGACATTAGGTTTGCGTTTCCACATCTCTCTCCAAGTCCATTGATAGTTCCTTGAATTTGTCTTACTCCACATTCAACTGCCGCCAGAGAATTTGCTACAGCATTTTCCGTATCGTTATGTGCATGGATACCAAGATTTTTGCCTGGAATTTCTTTTGAAACTTTTGATACGATTTCTCGAATTTCATTTGGTAATGTGCCGCCATTAGTATCACATAAAACAACCCATCTAGCCCCATTGTCATAGGCTTCTTTCAAACAATTAATTGCGTATTCAGGGTTAGCCTTGTACCCATCAAAAAAATGTTCAGCATCAAATAAAAATTCTTTGTTATTTTTTACAAAATGTTTGGTTGTCTCTCTAATGTTTTCCAAATTTTCCTCATTTTTAATACCCAATGCAACTTTCACATGGAAATCCCAAGATTTACCTACCACACAAACAGCTGGAGTATTTGCATTGATTAGAGAGGCTAAACCAGGATCATTATCTGCACTTCTTCCATTTTTTTTTGTCATACCAAATGCAGTAAATAAAGTTTTACTCATTTTTGGAGGATTTGAAAAAAATTTTGTGTCTACAGGATTAGCGCCTGGCCAACCTCCTTCAACGTAATCTACACCTATATCTGATAAAACTTTAGCTATTTTATTTTTGTCCTCAATTGAGAAATCTACACCTTCAGTTTGGGCTCCGTCTCTTAAAGTTGTGTCAAATATAAATATTTTTTCTTTAGTCATTTAAATTTCCAGATTGTTTTTTGCTTTTGATCCTCAATTAAAATTCCTTTTGAAAGTAATTCATCTCTTATTTTATCTGCCAATGCAAAATCTCCTTTACTTTTTGCATTTTTTCTTTCCTCTATTTTTTTTTCAATATAACTTTCAGATATACTAATTTTTTTCTTTTTTGTACTTTCCCACTCTTTTTTCGTTAAACCAAATAATCCAATAAGTCTACAAGCTTGATTAAATTTCAATTTTTTTTGGTCGTCTCCTTTGCTAGCAGCATTATATAATTCATGTATTTTGGCTATCAACCCTGGTGTATTGAGATCATCTAATAAAATCTCATCGACATCATCTTTAGTTATTTCATTTTGATCAGAATAAAGATTATACCATTTATTTAATACTCTTTCCTGATTTTTTAAAAGTTCCTCATTCCAATCAAGTGGTTGACTATAGTGTGCGCTTAGAAGAGCTAATCTAACTACCTCTCCCGAATATTTAGTGACTGCCTCAGAAATGGTAATTATGTTTCCTAAAGACTTCGACATTTTTTCTTTATTGATTGTTACAAAGCCGTTATGCACCCAATAATTTGCAAAATTTTTAGTTTTATTATTTGAACAAGATTGAGCTATTTCATTTTCGTGATGGGGAAAAATTAAATCAAGCCCTCCTCCATGTATATCAAAATTTTTTCCTAAGTACTTTTCACTCATAACTGAGCATTCTAAATGCCAGCCAGGTCTACCCCTTCCCCATGGGGAATCCCAACCTGGATCATTATCTTTTGAGGGTTTCCATAAAACAAAGTCCATAGGATTCTTTTTAAAATCAGATATTTCAATTCTACTTCCTGCTTTTAATTCATCTAAATTTTTATTAGATAATTTTCCATATTCTTTAAAAGAATTTACCTCAAAATATACATGGCCCTTTTTTTCGTAAGCAAAGCCTTTTGAAATTAAAGATGATGACATTTCTATCATTTCTTGAATATGGTCAGTAGCCTTTGGTTCTTCTGTTGGTTTTAAGCAGTTTAAACTTTTACAATTATCATGAAATATTTTTGTAACTTCATTAGTGATTACTTCTATATCTTTTTTATTTTTTTTTGATGCTTCAATTATTTTATCATCTACATCAGTAATATTTCTTACATATTTTACGTTTTTACCATAAAGTGCTTTTAAAACTCGGAACAAAACATCAAATACTACAAGACTACGTGCGTTACCAACATGAGGTTTGTCATAAACGGTTGGACCACAAGCGTACAAAGAAACCTGTTCAGGATTTATTGGTTTAAAAATTTCTTTTTTTCTTGATAATGAATTAGTTAATTGAAGATCACTCATTAAATTTGCAAACTGGTATTGGATTCATTTTGTGTAAGTTTTTTTCTCTAATTTTTAAATATTTTTGGTAATTTGGATCATTTTTATTTTCCATAGCTTTTTCAAGATCTTCGTAACTCATTCCAAGCTGTTGAACATCGTTTCTTCCATCATCCCATAATCCGTCAGTTGGCGGGGTGTTGATTATTTCATTTGAAACACCAAGATGTCTTCCGAGTTCCCAAACTTGTGTTTTATTACAATCAGCTAAAGGGGAAATATCAACTCCTCCATCACCGTATTTAGTATAAAAACCAACACCAAAATCTTCAACCTTATTACCTGTTCCAACAACAATTCCATCATTAGCTGCTGCTACTTGGTATAAAGTCGCCATTCTCAATCTTGCTCTTGAATTTGCATATCCATGTTCATTATCAAATTTATTTAAAACTTGAGAAAACGAATTAAAAATTTTATCCATTTCCAACAAATGGTGTTCTACATTTTTATACTTTTGTTTTAACCATTTAGCATGCAAGAGGCTTAAGTCATGTTGAGACTTAATTTGTTTAATTGGCATTGTTAACACAATCGTTTTTCGACCAGTATTTGCACATAAAGTACTCACTACGGAAGAATCTATTCCACCTGAAATTCCTACAACTAATGCTTTAGGTTTGTAAGAAGTTGTCTCACAATAGCCGTCGATCCAATCAGTGATAAATTTAGCTCTTTTTTTTACATCCATAATTAATACTTTACCTCTCTTTTAAGGTTAGGTCTTAATAATTACAATAATTATTAAGACGCGGCTTGAATAATTTTGTTTGAAATTTTTGAGTTTTTCTTGATTTCTTCAGAAATTAAGAAAGCTAACTCTAATGCTTGGTCAGCATTTAATCTAGGGTCACAATGAGTTCTATATCTATTTGCAAGATCATTTTCTGAGATTTTTTGAGCTCCCCCCGTACACTCTGTCACATCTTGACCAGTCATTTCGACATGTAATCCACCAGCGTAGCTTCCCTCTGCTTGACTAACAGCAAAGAAATTTTTTACTTCTTTTAAAACACTCTCAAAAGTTCTTGTTTTAAAACCTGTGGCTGCTTTGATGGTATTTCCGTGCATAGGGTCACAAGACCAAACTACTTTTAAGCCTTCTTTTTTTACAGCTTTAATTAATTTTGGCAAATATTTATCAACGTTGTCTGCACCAAATCTTGATATTAAAGTAAGTCTACCTGGCTCGTTTTCAGGATTCAATATATTGCAAAGATTTACAAGTTCATCAGGCTTTAAAGTTGGACCACATTTTAATCCTATAGGATTTTTTATTCCTCTACAGAACTCGACATGAGCGCCGTCAGGTTGTCTTGTTCTATCACCAATCCATACAAAGTGTGCTGAGGTGTCATGATATTCACCAGTTGTTGAGTCTATTCTAGTCATTGACTCTTCAAAAGGTAGAAGTAACGCTTCATGAGATGTGTAAAAATTAACTGATCTTAACCTTCGATTATTATCTGAATTAATTCCACAAGCCTCCATAAAAGCTAAGGCATCACTGATTTTATCTTCAATTTCTTTATACTTGCCTTTAGTTTTGTCTTTAATAAAACCTAAGTTCCATAGATGAACTTGTCTTAAGTCTGCAAATCCTCCTTGAGAAAATGCTCTAAGTAAATTTAGTGTAGATGCTGATTGAGAGTATGCTCTAAATAATCTTTTTGCATCTGGTATTCTAGCTTTTTCAGTAAACTCCATACCATTTATATTGTCACCTAAATAACTAGGTAATTCTTTTCCATCTTTTTTTTCAATAGCAGAACTTCTAGGTTTTGAAAATTGACCAGCTATTCTACCGACTTTTATAACTGGCATAGATGCAGATGCGGTTAAAACAAGAGACATTTGCAATAGCACTTTAAAAGTATCTCTAATATTATCTGGATGGAATTCCGCAAAACTTTCAGCACAGTCGCCACCTTGCAATAGGAATGCTTTTCCTTCAGCTACCTCTGCTAAAGATTTTTTAAGCGATCTTGTTTCACCTGCAAAAACTAAAGGTGGGTACTTTTTAATTTTACCCAAAACTAAATCTAATTCTTCTTTATCCTGATAAACAGGTAAGTGTTTAGCAGGTAATTTAGTCCAACTATTTAAGCTCCATTTTTTCATATTCAACTCACGGTATATATATATTGCTATTATAAATTTTCCAAGCCACAATATACAATTACTTTAATATTTAATGAAAATTATTAAAAAAAGAAATGAAATCGCGCTTATAAATGAATTTATTAAAATTCTCAAAATAGAGGCTATTAAAAAAAAGAAGGCTAAAAAGAGACTAAGTTTCGTTTTAACCGGAGGTCCTAGTCCGAAAAGATTATACAAAAAGATGGTTTCATCAAAAATTGATTGGTCAAATATTGATTTGTTCTGGGGTGATGAAAGATTTGTTTCAAATAAATCAATTAATTCAAATTATAAACTTGTGAATGATTGTTTATTAAAAAAGATTAAAATCAATAAAAAAAATATATTTCCATTTAAAACAAGCAATATAGAAATAAACAAAGCAGCTGTATATTATAAAAAAAAAATTCAGAAATATTTTAAAAAAGGACAAATACACTTTGATATTTTTTTACTAGGGATGGGAAATGACGGTCATATAGTTTCTATATTTCCAAATTCAAAAGAGCTTAGAGAAAATTTTATTACAAAACCAATTAATAGAAAAGATTTTAAAAGACTTACATTAAGTTTAAATTTAATCAACGAATCCAAAAAAATTTTTTTGTGGTTAAATAGTAAGACGAAATCTTCAATTTTTAAAAAATTTAATAAAGCAGATAAAAACATTCCAGTTAATAAATTAAAAAGAAAAAAACTATATTGCTTTTTAATTAATTAAATCTTTCTACTTTCTTATTCAAAGAAATCAATTTTAATTCTATTTTCAATTTTGGATGCTTATTTTTTAATTTTTTTTTAATTTTTTTAAAAGAAACTTTATGGATTTTTGTTTCTATATCCCTCCTAAATTTTTTTTTACCACTAACAATTTTAGCGGCTCCACAGTCCCGATGATTTATAACAATTAATTTTTTTATTTTATGAAGCTTAATAGATATATCAATATTATCCCAAAAAGTTTTATGCCATTTTTTAAATTTTAAAGATGTGACACCTATTGCTGATCCGGCAATAGTGAACAAACTATACTTTCCTTTTAGATTCTTTTTTTTTAAATAATTGTAAACAATTGATTGAAACCTCGGGTCTATACAAGACAAGACCATAGCTTTATATTTTGATGACATTCTATTCAACTGTTACTGATTTTGCCAAATTTCTTGGTTTGTCAATATCGCAATTTTTAAGCAATGCCACGTGATAGGCAAGTAATTGTAATGGTATTGTGAGTAATATTGGAGATAAAAGATTATTTAAAAAAGGTACTCTTAAACCAAATCTAATATTGTCGTTGGCTATAATTTTCTTATTGTCTGTAATAAAAAAAATTTTACCACCTCTTGCTATGACTTCTTGCATATTAGAAAGTGTTTTTTCAAAATATTTGTCTTTAGGAGCAATTATAATAACAGGAAGCCCTTCTTCAATAAGTGCTAATGGGCCGTGCTTCATTTCTCCAGCTGGATAACCTTCAGCATGTAGATAGGATAGTTCTTTTAATTTTAATGCTCCCTCTAGCGCAATAGGATAAGATGATCCTCTTCCTAAAAACATTGACCCTTTAGCTTTTAAAAATTCTTTAGCCATAACTTGAATATTATTTTCAGTTTTTAAACTTTCTTGGAGACTCACAGGAATTTTTTTAAGATTTTTTATATTTTTTTCATATATTTTTTCATCTATATCGTCTCTTATTTTTGCAAGTTTTAAACTTAGTATAAAAAGGACTAACAATTGTCCTATAAAAGCTTTTGTTGATGCAACTCCTATTTCAGGGCCCGCATGAATTGGTAAAACCCAGTCAGAATTTCTAGCAATAGTACTTTCAACCACATTTATTATTGAGCAAGTTTTTACTTTATTTTTTTTACAAATATCTAAAGCTGCCGCTGTATCTGCAGTTTCGCCAGATTGAGATACAAATATGTAAAGATTATTTTTATTAAACTTAAGCCTCCTATATCTAAACTCAGATGCAATATCTATTTCGATATCTATAGATGTAAGTTCCTCCAACCAATATTTAGCTACTAGACAAGAATGATATGCAGTGCCACAACCTATTAGGATAATCTTGTTTATTTTTTTTGGGTCAAGTGGAAAATCATAAATATTTATATCTCTTTTCAAGCTATCTATGTATTCATTAATACAATTTTTTGCAGTTTTCGATTGTTCAAAAATTTCCTTCGACATAAAGTTTTTGTATTCACCTTTATCCGCTATGTTCTCATTTTCTGATAAAATATGAGTTTTTTTATTAATCTTTTTCTGATTTGCGTCGTAAAAATTTACGTTATCTTTGCTTAATACGCATACTTCACCATCATCTAAATAGGAGATTTTATTAGTCATTGATTTTAAAGCATAAGAGTCGGAACCTAAATAGTTTTCGCCATTAGAGTACCCTACTGCTAAAGGGCTTCCTCTTCGCGCACCTATAATAATGTCTGAAAAATTTTTAAACAGAATACCAAGAGCAAAACTACCATGAAGCTTATTTAATGTTTTGAAAACTGAATCTAATGGGTTGCTATTTTTTAATGCCTCGGTAATAAGAAGAGTTATAACCTCTGTATCAGTTTGAGACTTAAATTTTAGTCCTTTTGCTTCTAACTCTTTTTTTATCTCATCTGAATTTTCAATTATACCGTTATGAACAACTGAAACTTGCTCAGAAGAATGAGGATGCGCATTGATAACATTTGCAACACCATGAGTGGCCCATCTGACATGACCAATGCCTATATTGCCATTTGAAGGGGTTTTGAATAAAATTTTTTCTAACTCCTCTACTCTACCAGAACATTTTTTCTCGTTAATAAAATTATTCGTCAATGTTGCTAGACCTGCTGAGTCATAACCCCTATATTCCAATTTTTTTAAAGAATTAATTATATTTATTGAGACTGGTTTGTTGCTTGCTATACCAATAATTCCGCACATTATTTTTTTTTCCTTTTATTATAATCTTTCACTTCTATTTGAGGAGATCTTGATATAGCTAAAGATTTTTTTTTAACATTTTTTGTAATTACTGATCCAGCTCCTACAATACTGTCCTTTTCTATTTTAATAGGGGCTACTAAAGATGAATTAGATCCAATAAAAACATTTTCTGATATTCTTGTTTTAAATTTTTTGACTCCATCATAATTACAAGTAATAGTTCCTGCTCCTATGTTTGAATTTTTTCCAACCGAAGCATCACCCACATAAGATAAATGATTAACTTTTGAATTTTGATTGATAGTTGATTTCTTTGTTTCCACAAAATTTCCAATTTTAGAATTATTTTTTAAAATTGTTCCATTTCTTAATCTTGCATATGGCCCAACGGTAACACTCTTCTCAATTTTTGTTCCCTCAATATGACTAAATGATTTTATATATGAATTATCTCCAATTTTAACATTTGGACCAAATACTACATAAGGCTCGACAGTTACATTTTTTCCAAAAGTTGTATCTTTTGATAAAAAAATTGTCTCCGGTGCAATCAAATTTACACCCTTAGCCAATGCTTTGTTTCTCAAAATTTCTTGAGAAAGACGATAGAAATCTGCCTTATCTAATTTGTTATTTCTTTTCATTAAAAAATTCTTTACATTAATAATGTAACTGAAATAAGTCACAAAATATTTCTTTTTAATACTTTTAAAATGACTCAAATTTATACAATTCTTTTTGATTTAGATGGAACAATAGTTAATACCGCTCCAGATTTAATGGCAGCACATAATCATGTTATGAAAAAATTTGGGCATTCCGAGAAGAAATTATCTGACATTAAATCGCTCGCCGGTAAAGGGGCATGGGTAATGATGCAAAGATCATTCAAAGAAGAAATAAAAGATGAAAAAATAAAAAAGGAGATGACTAACGAATTTTTAGATTTTTACGCCAAAAATATTGATCAAAAAAGTAAGCCTTTGAGGGGAACTATGGAATTTTTAAATTGGGCAAAAAATAAAAATATATCGATGGGTGTTTGTACAAATAAGCAAGAGAGATTAGCTGTAGATCTATTAAAAAAATTAGATATGTACAGATTTTTTGAATATGTAGCTGGTTGTGATACTTTTTCATTTAATAAACCAGATCCAAGACATTTAACGGGTGTTGTTGAAATAATAGGCGGTGATTTAAAAAAAACAATAATGGTGGGTGACAGTGAAGTAGATGCAAGCTCTGCTCATAATGCAAATTTGCCCTTTGTTTTAGTAAAAGACGGTTATACAGAAAAATCTGAAAAAGAAATTAAACATGATGAATTAATTAGTGACTTTATAGGATTTGAAAAAATAATAGAAAAATATTTATGATAACGTTTGCTCTATTTTCAGCATTATCTGCTTTTTATTTTACTATGTTTTTTACACCAGGCCCTAATAATGCAATGCTTACTGCGTCAGGAATGAAATTCGGTTTTATTAGAACTCTACCTCATTTAATTGGAATTCCTTTAGGTCATATTTTGCAAATAGGTTTAACTTGTTTTGGTTTAGCAAATTTATTTTTGCTTTATCCTCAAGTTCAATTTTATATGAAAATTTTATGTTTCATTTATTTAGTTTATTTAGGATGGAAAATGATTGGTTCATTTAGCATGGTTCAAAAAGAGACGGGTAGACCTCTAAGATTTTATGAAGCGTCTTTATTTCAATTTATAAATCCAAAAGCTTGGTCAATTGCTGTTACAGTTGCTTCAGGTTTTTTTCCTACTGATGAAAATATTTTTATTGGAGTTGCATTTGTAACAATTACTGCTGCGCTAATATGTTTTCCAACGATTAGTTTGTGGGCATTGTTTGGAAGCGGTTTGAGAAAATTTATAACAGATATAAAAATAAAAAAAATTATCGAATATTTGCTAGCTGTTTTATTAGTTTTAACTGGACTATTTATACTATTTAAATAATCTTTGATTTTTTTATCTTGCTCTAATATAAATCCTCACGGATGCATTTTACTAAAAAAACAGTTTCAGAAAAACGTTCAAATTTAATTAAAAATTTAAAATCAAAAAAACTATTAAGATTTCCTGGAGCATATAATCCTCTATGTGCTAAGCTAATTGCCGAAATAGGTTTTGATGGTATTTATGTTTCAGGTGGAGTTATGTCAAACGATCTAGGTTTACCTGATATTGGTTTAACAACTTTAGATCAAGTAAGTTATAGAAGTAATCAAATAGCAAGAGTTACTGATCTCCCAACAATAGTCGATATAGATACAGGATTTGGAAATTGTAAAAAAACAATTGAGATTTTTGAGGGCAAAGGTTTAGCTGGATGTCATTTAGAAGATCAAATAGCTGAAAAAAGATGTGGCCATTTAGATAATAAAGAACTTGTTTCAAAAGAGGAAATGGTAAAAAAAATTCAAGAGTCAATACAAGCAAGGAAAGATAAAAATTTTTTAATTATTGCAAGAACGGATGCAAATTCTGTTGAAGGGTTAGATAAAACATTAGATCGCATTAAAGCTTATGAGGACGCCGGAGCTGATATGATTTTTCCAGAAGCTATGAAAGATGAAAGCGAATTTGAAAAAGTTAGAAAAACAGCTAAGGGATACTTGTTAGCCAACATGACAGAATTTGGAAAATCAAAATTATTAGATAAAAAACAATTAGAAAATTTAGGTTATAACCTTGTTATTTATCCTGTAAGTACACAAAGGCTAGCAATGCAAAATGTTGAAATAGGTTTAAAATCAATATTTAAAGATGGCCATCAAAACAATATTATTGACAAAATGCAGACTAGAAAAAGGTTGTACGAGTTAGTAGAATATGAGAAATACAATACGCCGGACAAAAAAATTACTGACTTTTCTACAGAGGGACATGAATAATGAGTGAAGAAATTAAAAAAGGATTACTTGGTATAGTTGTTGATGAAACTACAATATCACATGTAGTTCCAGAATTGAGTGCACTTACTTACAGAGGTTATACGGTTCAAGAGCTTTGCGATAAGTGTGATTTCGAGGAGGTTGCCTATCTTGTTCTTAATGGTGAACTACCAAATAAAAACCAGCTTAAAAAATTTATTAAGCAGGAGAGATCTGAAAGAAAACTTTCAAAGCAAATATTAAACGATATTAAAAAGATGCCGAAAAATGCACACCCTATGGATGTAATTAGAACATGTGTGAGTTTAATGGCATTAGAAGATAAAGATACTAAAGATAATTCTCCTAGAGCAAATATGCGAAAAGCAATGAGAATATTTGCTAAAACTCCTACTGCAGTTGCCGCTTATTTTAGATCAAGAAAAGGTAAAAGTATAATTTCTCCTAGTAAAAATTTATCTTTCTCAGAGAACTTCTTTAAAATGATGTTTAATAAAGTGCCAGATAAAGAAATAGTTAGAGCATTTGATATTTCTTTAATTTTATATGCTGAACATAGTTTCAACGTTTCAACTTTTACAGCTAGAACAATTACCTCAAGTTTGTCAGATTTACATGGAGCGATCACTGGAGCTATTGCTTCCTTAAAAGGTCCATTGCATGGTGGAGCAAATGAAGCTGTAATGCATATGATGAAAGAAATAGGTAAACCAGAAAAAGCTAAAGCTTGGATTGAGAATGCATTAAACAAAAAGAAAGTTGTTATGGGTTTTGGTCACAGAGTTTATAGGACGGGAGACTCTAGAGTGCCTACAATGAAACATTATATGTTTAAAGTAGCAAAACTTCTTAAAAAAGAAAAATATACAAGAATGTATGAAATTTTAGAAAAGGTTATGTTAGAAAAAAAGAATATCCATCCAAATGTAGACTTCCCTTGTGGTCCAACTTATTACATGATGGGAATAGATATTGATTTCTACACACCAATATTCGTGATGTCACGAATAACTGGTTGGTCTGCACATATAATGGAACAACATACTTCAAATAAATTAATAAGACCTTTATCCAAATATAGAGGTGCTGAAGTAAGAGAGGTGATGCTTTTAAATCAAAGATGATATCTTTAACTAATCTTCTTCTTCTTTTAATACTTTCTATATTCACAACATATACATTCATGAATTGGAAGGGTATTGATAAAGGGCCAAAACTTACAATTGTTCTTCAATTTATAGGTTGGACTGTTTTGTTTTTTGTGATTGTTTTTATTCTTAAAATGCTTGGAATTATTAACGAGTTTTAATTATTTTCTGAGTTATTCTGTCTAATATTATTGCTAAAATTACTATTCCAGTTCCACCAATGACTGCTGAACCTACATCTAATCTACCTAAAGCGATATAAACAGTTAAGCCTAATCCTCCAGCTCCAATCAATGCCGCAATAACTACCATAGATAAAGCTAACATTAATGTTTGATTAACACCTGCCATTATAGTTTTTAAAGATAAAGGTATTTCAATTTTAATTAATATTAAAAATTTTGTAAGTCCTAGACTTGATCCTGCTTCTTTAAAACCTTTACCGACTTGCCTAATACCCAAATTTGTTAATCGAATAATTGGTGGTAAGGCAAATATAATTGTAGCAACTACTCCAGGTGTCAAACCAACTCCAAAAAGCATAACTACAGGGATCAAATAAACGAAACTTGGTATTGTTTGCATTATATCAAGTACTGGACGTAAAATAATTTCAAAAGTGTTACTTCTCGAAGCCAGAATTCCTAGAGGAATACCGATTAACATACAAAATAAAACTGCGGTAAATATCATAGCTAACGTAGTCATACTTTCAGACCAAAGGTCAACCAGATCTATAAAAACTAAACTTAAAAAAGAAAATATTGCAAATTTAATTCCATTAGTCCTATAAGCGAAAATTATAAATATCAAAAGTATTATCGGAAAGGGTATAAAATTAAAAAGAGTGTCTAAACTATTTAGTACAGTGTCTATCGGGGCTGAAATTTTTTTAAAGAGTGGCCTTTGTTCGAATAGCCACTCTTTAATATTTCCTTCTATCCATTCACCAATTGGAATGTATATTTCGTAATCAGAAGGGGCTAATTTTAAACTCATTAAAATTAACCTGAACCTTTACTTGATCCAACTATCAAATGTACTTTGATTAGCTTTTATCCATTCAGCTGCGTGTTTCTTAATAGCCTTTTCGCTTTTCTCTCCCTTGTTCATTTTCAAGTTCTGAGCAGCAATATCCCCAAGAGGAATTGAAGCTTTTTTAAGCATCTTTTCTACTTTTGGATTTGCTTTAAGAAAATCTACGTTCGCTGCTGGTCTAATATCATCAGCGCCAAAACCTAAATTTACTTTAGACTTTGTTGCATTAGCGATCTTAGTAGGTTTTGTTTTGCTGTATGGAACTTCAATCCAAACTACATCTTTACCAAGTTTTAAAGCACCAACAGTCCAGTTAGGTGTCCAAGTATAAAATAGAATTGATTTTCCATTTTTGTATTTAGACACTGCGTCTGCCATTGAAGCCGAATAGTCAGCTTTTACTGGATTGATAAATTCACCTAATCCAAGTTCATCAAAATGTTTTGTGATTTGTTTTTCACAACCCCAACCTGGAGGACAAGCAACCATGTCTGCTTTTCCATCTCCATTAGAGTCAAACTCTTTTGCATGTTTTTTGATATCCATTACGCTTTTGATACCAAATTTATCTGCTGATTTTTTATCGATTAAGTAACCTTGAGCTCCTCCACCCTTCATTACATAACCAACTGGTTTAACTTTGCCTTTGGATTCTGAAATGTAACCATCATGAGTACCGAACCAGCCGTTTACCCATAAATCAACATCGCCTGATGTTGCCGCTACGTAAAACACTTGAGGTTTCATTACAGTTGGGCCTGAAACTTTGTAACCCATTTTCTCAAGAGCCGCCTTATAGATCTCAGCCTGAAAATAGCCTGTATCCCAGTCTGCTTTACCCATCTTGATCTCATTGGCAAATACAACACTACTAATAGTTAGAGCTGCAATTATTGATACTAAATGTTTTAAATATCTCATATTCCCTCCTAAATTTAAAAAATTTTAACATGTATAGATTTTTAATGTAACCGTAATACAACTAAAAAGTGAGATATGTCTTATATGCGCACTCTCGTGCGCATATTTTCTTATTTGCTAAATTGTTCTTAATTAATCCAACTATTGAAAGTTTTTTGATTTGATTTGATCCATTCTTCAGCATGTTTTTTTATTGCTTTCTCACTTTTTTCACCCTTGTTCATTTTTAAATTTTGGGCAGCAATATCTGCTAAAGGTATAGATGCTTTTTTTAAAAACTTTTCTACCTTTGGATTAGCTTTTAAAAAATCAACGTTTGCGGCTGGTCTTATGTCGTTTACTCCAAATCCCATATTAAGTTTAGATTTAGTTGCATTAGGCACACTTACTGCTTTTGTTTCACTAAAAGGCGCTTCAATCCAAACTACATCTTCACCTAATTTTAAAGTACCGACTGTCCAATTAGGTGTCCAAGTATAAAATAAAACAGATTTACCATTTTTATATCTTGAAATTATATCTGCCATCGCAGCTGAATAATCAGCTTTTATTGGATTAATAAATTCACCTAGCCCAAGTTCTTCAAAGTGTCTTGATATAATTTTTTCGCAACCCCATCCTGGATGACAGGCAACCATATCTGCTTTATCATCCCCATTTGAGTCAAACTCTTTGGCATGATTTTTAATATCCATGACAGACTTGATGTTAAATTTATCTGCTGTTTTTTTATCAATTAAGTAACCTTGAAGGCCACCACTTTTTGCAACATAGCCTACAGGTTTAACCTTGCCCATAGCCTCTTTGACATATGAATCGTGGTTTCCAAACCATCCATTTACCCAAAGATCCATATCTCCAGCTGCAGCCGCAACATAGAACACCTGTGGCTTCATAACAGTTGGGCCAGTAACTTTATAACCCATTTTCTCTAATGCTTTTTTATAAACTTCTGCTTGAAAATAACCTGTATCCCAATCAGCTTTACCCATTCTTATTTCTTTTGCATTAATCGATAAATTTAATGAAGAAATAAAAGCTATAGTAATTAATGTTTTTAGAAATTTCATAATTATCCTTTTGTTATTATTATTTTAAATTATAAAAAATTTTAATGAAAAGAGAGTATTGTCGCAGAAATATTTTTGAAGTGATCTAATCTTTTTTACACTTTTTACAAATACCGAAAAATTCTAAATTAAATCTTTTAAATTTCATTCCTTTTTTATGATTAAAACCTGATAAATATTTTGAAAGTTTTGTATCACTGATTTCATCAACCATTTCACAACTTTCACAGATAGAAAATGCAGTTGCTTTTGAAATTTCACAATTTGAATTTCTACATGCAACAAAAGCATTTTTACTTTCAATTTTATGAATCTTACCTGTCTCAACTAATTTATCTAAAGCTCGATAAACTTGAGGTGGAGCTTTAATTCCTTTCTTTTGGACACTAAAAAGTATTGTATATGCTTTTAAGGGTTCCGAAGATTTATTAATTAAATCAAAAATAATTTGCTGATTTTTTGAGAGATTATTTTCTTTATACATTTTGATCATTTTACTTGTTTATCATTAATTTTTCAATTTAATCGATTGCTTAATATTTAATAATGAGAGTATAAATAAAAATAAAGAAGCTGCTATAATTGATGGACCTGAGGATGTATTAAATTCTAGTGAGGTAAACAAACCTAAAAATACTGATAATAAACCACCAAGTATTGAATAGACAACCATACTTTGTGGGCTTGTAGAAATATTCCTAGCCATTGCAGCTGGTATTATTAACATCCCCGTAATTAACAATAATCCAACCATTTTAATTGAAATAGCAATAATTCCAGCCATTAAAATTGTGAAAATAGCTTTAGCCCTATCAGGATTTAAACCTTCAGCTTCTGCTAATTCATAATTTACTGTTGATGCAAATAAAGGTTTCCAAATTAATTTAAGAATTAGAAGAATTAATGGACCTCCTATCCATATAATTAATAAATCATCAACTGTAACAGCCAGAATATCTCCAAATAATAATCCCATTATATCGAATCTAATGAATGTTAAAAAACCAATAACAACAAGTCCAACTGCTAAAGATGAATGAGCTAAGAGCCCTAATAAAGCATCTCCTGGTAGATTAGTTCTTTTTTGAAGCTGAATTAAAACTAAAGCAATTAAAGATGAAATTATAAATACTGAAAAAGCAATATTAAATTCCAAAGTATAAGCTAAGGTTACCCCAAGTAATGCTGAGTGTGCAAGAGTATCACCAAAATATGATAATCTTCTCCAAATAACAAAACAACCAAGAGGCCCTGTAACAATCGCAATACCAAGTCCAGCTATTAAAGCTCTTATAAAAAAATCATCTAACATTTAATTTTTTTTTATTTCTCCTTCATTAGTGTGAATATGATCATGTCTATGTTCATACCTTGATAATATTTGAGAAGCTTGTTCACCGAACAAAGCTTTATATTCATTGTTTTTTGCAACATCTATTGGAGACCCTGAACAGCAGACGTGCCCGTTTAAGCATACAACATGGTCTGTAGCACTCATCACTGTATGTAAATCATGTGAAATTAATAAAATTCCACAATTCAATTCGTCAGTAATTTTCTTTATGAGCTTGTATAAAGCAATTTCACCAGTAAAATCTACTCCTTGTACTGGTTCATCAAGCACTAATAAATCTGGTTTTTTTGAAATGGCTCTTGCGATCAATACTCTTTGAAATTCACCACCTGATAAATCACCCAAATTTTTATTTTTAAGTTGTATAACGCCAGTTAATGATAGAGCTTCATTAATATCTTCATCTTTTAAATTTTCAGTTAAAACCATGAAATCCTTCACTCTAAGTGGCAATGTCCAATCAATTGAAATTTTTTGAGGAACGTATCCAACTTTATTTGTATATTTTTCAACTTCTCCATCAATTTTTTTATAAATTCCTAATGCAATTTTAGCAGTTGTAGTTTTTCCAGAACCATTTGGCCCAATAAGAGTAACTATTTTTCCCTTTTCAATTTGTAGTGACACTCCTTTAACTAGCCATTTGTTCTTTAAACGGAAACCAGCTTGATTTAATTTTACTAAAATATTTTGATTTGATGTCATTTTTTTCCTTGACTTAAAAATGTTATATTATTACATAGTGTTATATTATAACAAATTTTAAATATTATCATTATGAAAAACATTAAAAAATTAACATTTATTTTATCAATAATATCTTTATTAACTATTTTTTCACCAGCAAATGCTGATATTAAAGTAGTCGCTTCAATTAAACCTATACATTCATTAGCAAGTTATTTGATGGATGGAGTGGGTAAACCAGATTTGATAGTAGACGGATATGCTTCACCACATGGGTTTGCTATGAAACCATCACACGCTAAAATGTTACAGAATGCTGACCTAATATTTTGGGTTGGTGAAGATTTAGAAAATTTTTTAGAAAAACCATTAAAATCAATAGCTAAAAAAGCTGAAAAAATAGAATTGATGGAAATTAATGGATTAACAAAATTAGAATTTAGAGAGAGAAATATATTTGAAGAACATGGGCACGATGAGCATAAAGAACACGGTCACAAAGAAGATAAGCATGACGATCATCACGGGCATGCTCACGGTGAACACGATCCACATATTTGGCTTGATCCAATAAACGCAAAAGCAATCCTAAGTGAAATGGCAGAACATTTAATTGAAAAAGATCCCAACAATGCATCTGCATATAGAGCAAATTTAAAGAAGGCTCATAAAGCTTTAGACAATCTTACGAAAAAAGTTAAATCTGAACTAAAAGGAGATTTTAAATCTATTGTATTCCATGATGCCTACCAGTATTTTGAAAAAAGATTTAATGTAAATGTTTTAGGCGCTTTTACGGTTAATACAGATGTATTACCAGGAGCTGAGCAATTGTCTGAGATCAGAGAAATAATTGAACATGAAAAAGTAACTTGTGTATTTTCAGAACCTCAATTTAATCCAGATATTATAAAAGCAGTTGCTAAAGATACAAATATTAAGACTGGAGTTATAGATCCATTAGGAGCAACACTTGATCCAGGAAAAGATTTATACTTTGATTTAATAAGAAATATGTATGCTTCTTTTAAAAGCTGTTAGACTTAAGTTATTATCTCAGCAAATCTATTTTCTATAATATTAAGTTTTAAATTATTTTGTTTTGCAAAATCGTTTATAGCTTTTTCAACTTCAGGAATGTAGCTTTCCTTGCCGTAATCGTCACATAAAATAACTTTTTTTTTATCCTTCATGCTACCATATAAAATCGTAAGATCATTAATTACTGTCTGATAGCTATGCCCGCCATCTAAAAAAGTAAAATCAATATTTTGAAGATCTATTTCTTTTAATACTTTATTAGTGTCACCAGATATTAATCTGATATTATCTTTGTATTCTTTTAATAATTTGCTTACGCTTTGAACAGAGTTTAAGTTTTCTCTCAAAATATAATTATAATAAATATTTTTCAATGGGTTTGAAAATTTTTGATCTTTTAAAAACTTCGGCTTTATCTCATCCTTGTATTCATTTTGATCACTGCCAAATAAATCTATACCAATATAACTGAAGTTTTTTTCATTTGTCTTACTTAAAAGATCGCAAGTGTTTCTTGCAGTTACGCCACAAAACACACCAATCTCTAAAACATTTTTTGGATTATAATTTGAGAGCCTTTCAAGAAAAATATTTCCCCATTTTCCTTTTAAGCCAGATTTTCTCCAATAACTTTTATATTTTAATTGCAAATACTAAGCAAATACCTCGCCCCATGTTCCTTTTGTAGAAGCTTTAGAATATTCTGTAGCTCTACCTTCAAAAAAGTTCATGTGCTCTACTCCGTTAAGCATAGTATCCAACCACGTTAATGGATTTTTCTTAACATCATAAATAGGATTTAGACCTAATTGCTCTAATCTTCTATTTCCAATAAATCTAATGTATTGTTTGACTTCTTCCGCTGTCAAACCTTGCATTGGACCCATTTGAAAAGCTAGATCAATGAAAGCATCTTCGTGATGGACAATAGTCTTGCATGCTTCATAGATTTCATTTTTTAATTTATCATTCCAGATTTGTGGCTCTTCTTTAACGAAATCTCTGAAAAGTCTAATCATAGAATTACAGTGCAATGTTTCATCTCTTACTGACCAAGTTACTATTTGGCCCATACCTTTCATTTTATTAAATCTTGGGAAGTTTAATAAAATTGCGAAACTTGCAAATAATTGTAATCCTTCTGTGAAAGCTGAGAACACTGCCATTGTCATTGCAATATTATGTTTTGATTTTACATCAAAGCCTTGCATGTAGTCGTATTTATCTTTCATTTCTTTGTACTGTAAGAACGCTGAGTACTCTGTCTCTGGCATTCCGATAGTATCTAATAGATGAGAATAAGCAGCAATATGAACTGTTTCCATTGCCGCAAAGGCTGTCATCATCATTAAAACTTCTGTTGGTTTAAACACTGTCGTGTAATGTCTTAAATAACAATTATTCACTTCAACATCTGCTTGAGTAAAAAATCTAAATATGTGTGTTAAAAGATTTTTTTCTTCAACTGATAGATTTTTCTGCCAATCTCTTACATCATCTCCTAGTGGTACCTCTTCAGGTAGCCAATGAATTCTTTGCTGAGTTAACCAAGCATCATAACACCATGGATATCTAAATGGTTTATATACTGGGTTTTCTACTAATAAGCCCATTTTATTAGGCTGAATTATTGTTGGTTTAGTTTTTTCTGCTACTGACATGATAAACACTCCTCATAGTTATTGTTTTCATTATTTGATTCTTGTTTTCCAGAGTAAACATTTTTTGTCACATCTGTTGAAGATCCATTATTTACATTTTCAGCTCTCTGGATTGATTTGGATCTACAATAATAAAGGCTTTTCAGACCTTTTTTCCATGCTTGAAAATGAATATCGTGAAGTTCTTTTTTATGTATATCTGCGGGAACAAAGATATTTACTGATTGTGCTTGCGATATGTGTGGAGTTCTATCTGCACCAAGTTCAACGATCCATCTTTGATCAATTTCAAAGGCAGTTTTAAAAGTATCTTTTTCGTTTGCTGTTAAAAAATTTAAATGTGACACGGATCCTTGATTGGTTGTTATTGTTGACCATACTTCATCTGTATCTTTATTATATTTTTGAAGTATCTTTTTTAAATATTTATTTCTTACATTGAAAGAACCTGAGAGAGTTTTATGAGTGTAGCTGTTAGCAGCAATTGGCTCAATTCCAGGAGAAGATCCCCCACAAATAATTGAAATAGAAGCTGTCGGAGCAATTGCAGTTTTATTTGAAAATCTTTCTTTCATTCCATATTCTGCAGCATCGGGGCATGAACCTCTCTCATCAGCTAAAGTTATTGAGGCTTCGTCAACTTTTTCTTGAATGTTTTGAAATATTTTTTTATTCCAAACTTTACTCATAACAGATCCAAATGGAATATTTTTCTGTTGGAAATAGGAGTGTAATCCCATAACTCCTAGACCAACACTTCTTTCTCTCATTGCGGAGTATTTTGCGTGAGCGAATTCATCTGGAGCTCTATTTATAAAATCTGTCATCACATTATCTAAAAATCTCATAACATCCTCAACAAATTGTGTATCGTCTTTCCATTGATCATAAGTGTCTAAATTTAAAGATGATAAACAGCAAACTGCTGTTCTTTGATTTCCCTCATTGTCTATTCCAGTTGGTAAAGTAATTTCACTACATAGATTTGAAGTTTTAACTTTTAAACCGGCAAGTTTGTGATGCTGTGGAATCTGTCTATTGACTGTATCAATGTAAACGATGTAAGGCTCACCTGTTTCAATTCTCGCAGTCAATAATCTGATCCACAAATTTCTTGCTGGTATGGTTTGTTGAACAGATCCATCGTAAGGACTTCTTAATGCCCATTGACCACCTGTCTCCACTGCTCTCATGAATTCATCTGTCACTAAAACTCCGTGGTGTAGGTTTAAAGATCTTCTATTTACATCTCCACCAGTAGGTCTTCTCATTTCAATAAACTCTTCAATTTCGGGATGATCAATTTGTAGATAACATGCAGCTGAACCTCTTCTTAAAGATCCTTGGCTAATTGCTAATGTCAAAGAGTCCATAACTTTAATAAAAGGAATAATTCCAGAAGTTTTTCCAACTTTTCCAATTTTCTCTCCAATTGATCTCAAGTTACCCCAATAACTTCCAATTCCACCACCTCTTGCTGCAAGCCAAACATTTTCTTCCCAAAGATTAGTAATTCCCTCTAAACTGTCACTGGCTTCATTTAAAAAACAAGAAATAGGTAATCCCCTTTCAGTTCCACCATTAGATAAAACTGGTGTTGCTGGCATAAACCAAAGGTTGCTTATATAGTTGTAAATTCTTTGAGCATGTAAATTATCGTCAGCATAGACACTGGCAACTCTTGCAAAGAGATCTTGAAAACTCTCACTTTGACCTAAGTATCTGTCTTTAAGTGTAGCCTTTCCAAAGTCCGTTAAATTCTGATCCCTTGACCTATCAATTTTAATTGTAATTCCCTTATCATTCTGAAACAGCTCTGTCTCACCAGATAAAGAAAATAAATCGGGTTTCTTAGGTCCGTTATTTCTAAGTTCGTTTTGGTTCTTCTTGCCTATTGAACCGACAGCTTTCTCTATTGCCAATGATACGTTTTTATTCATATTTTTCTTGTTTTTATCGATTTGTTAACAAAACAACTACATGTTGTGTTACAGTTATGTTAATATACTATATAACATCTAAATCAATAGAACATTATAAGAACATCTGTTTAATTTTTCAAGTGGAAAGTTTTGTTAATAAACATTTTATAAAAAATGCCTATATTCACTAGTATTTATAGCTAATGAAAATCAATCCAAATGGTTTTAGAGAGTACGATGCAAGATGGGTCTTTGAAAAAGACATTGATATTGAGGGAATCACTACTTTAGGTAGAGGGTTAGGATCTCAAATCATTAATCATACTAAAAAAAATAATCCTAGAGTTATTGTTGGTCATGATTACAGATCTTACAGTGAAAAAATCAAAAAAGCTTTGACTGATGGACTGGTGTCAACAGGGTGTTACGTTGAAGATGTTGGTTTATCTCTTTCACCAATGGTTTATTTTGCCCAATTTAATTTAAATTCGGATGCAATTGCCATGGTTACAGCTAGTCATAATGAAAACGGTTGGACAGGTGTTAAAATGGGTATCAAAAAAGGGTTAACACATACTCCAGAGGAAATGTCTGAACTAAAAGACATTACTCTAAATAACAAATTCAAAACTGGTAAAGGAAATGTCAAAAATATTAATGAATTTAAAAAAGTTTATATTCAAGATTTAATTAAAAAAAATAAATTAAATAAAAAAATTAAAACTGTTGTTGCTTGTGGAAATGGTACAGCAGGTGTTTTTGCACCAGATATTTTGAGAGGTCTAGGCTGTGAGGTGGTAGAATTAGATTGTAAATTAGATTGGTCATTTCCAAAATATAACCCAAATCCAGAAGATCTAAAGATGTTACACGCAATAGCAAAAGCTGTGAGAGAAAATAATGCTGATGTTGGTTTTGGTTTTGATGGCGACGGTGATAGATGTGGAGTGATAGATGATAAAGGAAATGAAATATTTTCAGATAAGATAGGATTACTGATAGCAAGAAACTTAGCGTCAAAACATAAGAATTCAAAGTTTATTGTAGACGTAAAATCAACAGGTCTTTATACAAAGGATAAAATTCTTTTGGACAATAACTGTAAGACAATTTATTGGAAGACAGGACACTCACATATTAAAAGAAAAGTAAATCAAGAAAAAGCTTTAGCAGGATTTGAAAAAAGTGGTCATTTCTTTTTTAATCATCCTTTAGGGTATGGATACGATGATGGAATAAACTCTGCAATACAAGTTTGTCATTTGTTAATAAATCAAAACAAGAAGATGAGTGAAATCATTAACGAGCTACCCAAAACATATCAATCTCCAACTATGGCTCCATTCTGTAAGGATGAAGAGAAGTATAAAGTGGTAGATGAAATGGTAAAGAAAGTAGAAGATTTAAAAAAACAGAATATAAAAATAGACAATCAATCAATCACAGAAGTTTTAACAGTTAATGGAGTAAGATTTTCTTTAACAGATGGATCTTGGGGTTTAATTAGAGCATCATCGAATAAACCCTCTCTTGTAGTAGTTACTGAAAGTCCTACATCAGATGAAAGAAAAAAAATCATCTTCGATTTTATAGATAATTTACTCAAAGGAACTGGAAAAATTGGCGAATACGACCAAAAAATTTAAAAATTAAAGTATTCGTACAAAAATTTTGTTCCAATGATAATTAAAAAAAAACCAAAATATTTAGTCATCTTTTTTTTATCAATTTTATGACTAGCTTTAGCTCCAAGTCTTGCCATAAATGCGGTTATTGGAAAGAATATTAAAAATGCAGGGATATTAAGAAATCCAATACTTAGAGGTAAATTAGCTTTCAAATAATTACCTGAGAAGAGGAAACCTATTGTACCAAATAGGGCTATAATAAATCCTATTGCTGCAGCACTTCCTATGGCTTTATTAATTGGATATCCGAAAAACTTTAATATTGGAACATTCATTACTGCTCCACCAATTCCCATAGGAGCTGAGACAAAGCCAGTAATTATTCCAGAGATAATTTTAGCAGGTAAGCCCATTTTTATTGAAAGATCAGACTCTTTTTCTTTAAGAAATAATAAATAGAAAGCAAGAATATAAACAACAATAGTAAAAAATAAAATTAAAGGTTTAGTTTTTAAACCAGTGGCTAGAATAGTCCCAAGTATAACCCCTATAATTACAAATGCTCCATAACCTTTCACTACATTAAAATCGACTGCATTATGTTGATGGTGAGTCAAAACTGAAACAATTGATGTTGGAATGATTATTCCAAATGAAGTCCCTACTGCTAAATGCATTAAATATGCTTGTTCTATTCCAGCTGCTCCAAAAATATAAAATAAAATTGGAACTGTAATTAATCCTCCTCCAATGCCGAATAAACCAGCAGCAAAACCTGCAGGAATTGCTGTGATAACCATTATTAAGATCAAATAAATTGTTTCGGATTGTAAAAGAGTATCCAAATTTATCTTTCTAAAGAAACAGGATTTGTTTTTCTGACCTGGTCCATTATATGATTTACTTTTTGAAGATCTGCATCTCTAATGCACATATTTTTAGAAAGATATTGTTTCCATGTTTTAGAACCGTTTTGTCCGTGAAATAATCCAACAGTGTGTCTCATTATATGATTTAATTGTACACCTTTTGAGGTTTCTTCTTGAATGTACGGAATTAATTTTTCCATAACATCACTTCTTGTAGGAACATTTTTATTATTAAAAATATCTCTTTCAATTTCAGCTAAAAAATATGGTGAATGATAAATGGCTCTCCCAATCATAGCGCCATCTACTTTTAATAAATGGTGTTTAATATCTTCTGTAGTTTTAATTCCACCATTAATAATTATTTCATCATTTTTAAAATGTTCTTTTAATTGATAAACAAATTCATATTTTAGAGGTGGAATATTTAAATTTTCTTTTGGGCTTAATTTTTTAAGTAAAGCTTTTCTTGCATGGATAATAAATTTTTTTGATCCTGCATCTTTAGTTGTTTGAATAAAAGATTTTAAAAATTCAAAATTTTCAACTTCGTTGTAACCAATTCTTGTTTTAATTGTCACTGGTAGCTTTGTAGCTTTAGACATCGCTTTAATGCATTTTTCTACAAGATCTGGTTCTTGCATTAAACAAGCGCCAAATTTATTTTTTTGAACTTTTTTACTAGGGCAACCAAGATTTAAGTTAATTTCTTTATAACCATAATCTTCAGAAATTTTACATGCTTCTGCAAGCTCATTAGGATTTGAGCCTCCTATTTGAAGCGTTACAGGATTAGAAATTTTTTTGAAAGATAATAATTTATCTCTATCCCCTCTTATGATTGCATTTGCTACAATCATTTCTGAGTATAAATGAATATTTTTACTGATAAGACTTAAAAAATATATTTCATGCTTATCAGTGCAATCCATCATCGGTGCAACTGAAACAGTTTTTTTCATGATTTACTCTGATTTGTTTTCTTCTTCTACGGGAGCCTCTTCGCTTAATTCGAGAGGAGCTTCCTCTGTATCTAAATTTTCTTCTTTGATTTCAGGCTGCTCTGCTTTTAATTCTGACAACGCTTCGTCTGCTAAACTTGGTTTTTTAGCCTCAGGAATTCTTCGTATTCTTTTTGAAGGAAGAATAGCTACACCACTTTTTGAAACTTGTCCTTTATACAAGTTCTCAAAATCATCATTTATTTCCTCTTCCGTCTCTTCTTGTTGCTCTACTTCGTCAGGCTCTTTTCTAAGTCTTTTGATTGCACTCTCTTCAATCTCTTTTACATCAATTTTCCCATCGCCTATTTCTCTTAATGAGATTATTGTTCTCTTATCATTATCTTCTTCAACTAACATAGGAGATCCTGCGTTTAATTGTACAGTTCTCTCTTTAGCTAAAAGAACGAGATCATATTGATTGTCTACTTTTTCTAAACAGTCTTCTACGGTAATTCTTGCCATGGTGATCGTTGTTTATTCAATTAGATAAAATAAATCAAGCTTAATTTGATAATTTAATAGGTTCTACTGATTTCCTGATTAATATTAATAAAACTAATGAAATAACAATGTAAGAACCTCCAACAAAAGCTATGTTTTCAATAGAAAATCCATTGTCTATTAAGAGGCCGAATACTGCTGTACCAAATGCAGTAGAAAAAACCATAAATGCAGTTGTCAAAGCTTTAATGCTTCCAATATATTTCACACCATATATTTCAGCCCAAGTAGAAGAACCTAAAATATTTGCTAAACCGTTAGAAACTCCTATTAAGCCAAGAAAAACATAGGCAAATATTTCTTGTTCAAAATAAAATAAAGTAATCATAGCAAATAATAGTGGTAGGTTCATATACATTATTAGTTTACGCCCCGTAAACTTGTCTACTAAGAAACCTGATATAAATAATGTAGCTATAGAAGTAATTGAGTAAACCATAAATGCTTTAGGTATTGTATAAACTTCCCATGTTTTTGAGTCAGAAATAAAAGATTGATAAACAAAAACTCCTGTTGCAATCCATGGCATTGCAAGCATATTTAAAGAAACAATATAAAATCTATAATCTTTCAACACATCTCTTCTTTTCCAACTTTTTATTCTAAGTTTAGTCTTGATATTAGTATCTGCTTCTCTTGAATCTAGCTTTATTGTTTTAATAGTATTTAAAATCACGAAAGGTAAAAATAAAATAATTAATACTGCAATTCCCTGCCAAACAGTTCTCCAAGAATAAATAAGAAAAAAATAGGTTATAAGAACCGGTAAAATAAATTCTGCTGTAGATAAACCAAACCAAATTGTGCTTAAAGCTTTCCCTCTAGATCGCTCAAAAAATCTTGAAATTGTTGTGGTTGAAGTATGACTCATTAGACCTTGGCCAGAAAATCTCATTAAAAAAATTCCAACAGCTAAAAAGTAAATACTATTTACAAATGAAAAAAATAATGAAGAAGTAAACAATAATATAACTACAAAAAATGAATAATTTAAAATTCGATAATCATCTATTTTTTTTCCAACCCAAATAAGAAGAAGACTTGAAAAAATAGTTGCACTTGCATAGATGCTGCCGAATTGACCGTGGGTAATACCAAGTTCATTTCTTATCGGTGCGTTAAACAATCCCAAAAAAAAACTCTGTCCAAAACTAGAAAAAAATGTAAATATAAATCCAAATATAATTACTTTTTTATTTAACGTGAGGTTAATCATTAATGAGTTGTAAAGTTTCTTTCATAGGTCTTGGTGTAATGGGGTATCCCATGGCTGGTTATATATCAAAAGCTGGTCACAATGTAACCGTTTATAATCGTACGAAAGCTAAAGCCGAAAAGTGGTCAAAAGAATATAAAGGTAATGTTGCAGATACTCCCATGGCTGCAGCGAAAGATAGTGACTTTATTTTTACATGTGTTGGAAACGACAATGATTTAAGAGAAGTTACCTTGGGTGACAAAGGATTATTTAAAACAGCAAAAAAAGGTTCGATCTATATTGATAACACGACTGCCTCAGCAAACATTGCTCGAGAGTTATATAAAGAGGCAAAAGCAAAAGGTTTTGATTTCTTAGATGCTCCTATATCGGGTGGACAAGCTGGAGCCGAAGGCGGAATTTTAACAGTAATGGTTGGAGGAGATGAAGCTCCATTTAAAAAAGCTGAGCCAGTTATTGATTGTTACAGTAAAAAAATAAAATTACTCGGTCCATCTGGAAGTGGTCAATTAACTAAGATGGTTAATCAAATTTGCATTGCAGGTCTTGTTCAAGGATTATCAGAAGCAATAAATTTTGGAATGAATGCAGGATTAAATATGCATGATGTAATTGAAGTTATTTCAAAAGGTGCAGCTCAGTCTTGGCAAATGGAAAATAGACATAAAACAATGATTGAAGATAAGTTTGATTATGGTTTTGCTGTTGATTGGATGAGAAAAGATTTAAAAATAGCAATGGATGAAGCTAAAAAAAATAATTCACCCCTACCTATCACAAAAATAATTGACGAATATTATGCTGAAGTACAAAAAATGGGCGGTCAAAGATGGGATACTTCAAGCTTAATCAAAAGATTTAGAAAATAAATCGTGTCACAAGAAGTTATAAGTTACTACGAAGATTTCAGCGAGATTGAAAAAAAAATTTGGGATCTTTTAACTAACGCAGTAACTGATCGCTCTTCTGAGTTTAGAACACCAGTATTTATTTGTGGTAATGATAAAGATCTAGATGGAAGAGTTGTTGTATTAAGAAAAGCTGATCAAAAAAATAGCTTCGTTCAGTATCATAGTGACATTAGATCATCGAAAATCGAAATAATTCAAAAAAATCCAAATTGTTCAATCTTGTTTTACGGTAAACAAGAAAAAATTCAGCTCAGACTCAAAACAGTATGTAAAATTCATTTTAATGATGATGTTACAAAAGAGTCTTGGGATAAAACAGGTCATATTAGTAGAAAATGCTATCTTGTTACGAATGGACCAGGAACCAAGTCAGATAGACCAACATCAGGTCTAGACAATAAATTTGATAACTTTGATTACACAAAAGAAGAAAGCGAAGAAGGATATAAAAACTTCTGTGTCATTAGATGCAAAGTCAAAAGTATCGAATGGTTATATTTAGCTGCTAAAGGACATCGTAGAGCTTTTTTTGATTTAGAAAATAATAAAAAGAACTGGTTAGTTCCTTAAATTTTTTATTACTTTTTCTTTTGAGTTTCCTTGATTAACTTCATCAAAATAAACCACCATGTTTGGATAAGGTTTATCTCCGTGTTTTCTCTTCCAGTCGCTTACCCCAGTTTGATAGATTCCCCATTCTATCTTAGCTCCTTTATTTGTATATGGTGTGAATGTTTTAATATTTAATGACTCTAATATTAATTTATTATTGATCCATACTTTCATAAAGCCATCTTCCTTTCTTGTGTAACGAACATTAATTAAAATATCTGTCCATTTACCTCTCATATCATTAATTTTTATTCCTTTTTTCATTTCAACGTATTCACCGCTCCACATTCTACCAACTTCAAGCCATTCACTGCTTCTATCCGTAATCATTAAAATAGGTTTCCAACCCTTTTCGTATATTTGTGTGAAAACTGTCCTGACAGGAGCTACAGATATATAGTCTTCTGGAAGATAAATAGACGCTGAATACCAATATTCTTTATTTCTTTTTTGATATTCTACTGTTTGTAATTCAGTTCTTTGTCTATTAGATTTACAATCGCTATATTTTTTATCTTCACCACAATCTCCTTCTCTTACTTCGAATCTCCAAGATTTATTACCAGATCTTACAGGGTGCCCGTCTTTACTATTTACTAATTGCAAAGAATATTTTTGTTTATGAGATATACTTTTTATTTGAACTTTAATATTAGAAACATCTTTACTATTTTTTGCTTCGACATTTATTGTAAAAAAAATTAAAATTAATAAACTATTTTTTATACTTTTTAAAATTTTCAACATAATCTCTAGCGTTTTCTTTAATGTGTTCTATTTCTTCGTCAGTAACTTGTCTGATTACTCTACCGGGACTACCAAGAACCAATGATCTTTCAGGTATAACTTTATTTTCTGTTACAAGTGCATTAGCACCAATGATGCAGTTTTTTCCAATTTTAGTTTTATTTAATATTGTTGAACCTATTCCTATTAAACAATCATCTGCAATTTCACAGCCATGAAGCATAACCATATGTCCAATAGTAACTCCTTTTCCAACTATAGTTGGACAACCTGGATCGGTATGAATAACGCTTCCGTCCTGAACGTTTGAATTTTCTCCAATGATAATTGGTTCGAGATCTCCTCTTAAAGTTGTGTTAAACCAAATATTGGAATTTTTTTTAAGCTCTACTCGTCCAATGATCACAGCGTTTGATGCTACCCAACTACCAGGGTCTATTTTAGGAGTATGTCCTTCAAAATCATAAATCATAAAATTGCTGTAATATAATATTAATTAATTTATAATACATTATGGCCCTAACTAAAACCCCAGTTTGTGATTTTGGAAAAAAAGCTGAGGATTTCAAACTTAAATCAATTGATAATAAAATAATATCCTTGAATGATATTAAAGGAGATAAAGCTACTTTAATTATGTTTATCTGTAATCATTGCCCATATGTCAAAGCTATCATCAAAGATCTTTCAAAAGAATGTGAAGAGTTAAGGAAAGATGGTGTTAATTCAATTGCAATTATGTCAAATGATACCAAAAATTACCCTGAGGACTCATTTGATAATATGATTAAATTTGCAAAAGCTCACAACTTTGGAAAAATGAATTATTTATTTGATGAAACACAGGAAATAGCGAGAAAATATGGCGCTGTATGTACTCCTGATTTTTTTGGTTATAACCAAAATTTAGAACTTCAATATAGAGGTCGATTTAAAGAATTAAAAGATTTAAAGCCAGTCAACAATGAGGAGAGTGATTTAAAAATTGCAATGAAAATAGTCTCCAAAACTCAAAAAGGTCCAGATAAACAGACACCGAGTATGGGTTGTAATATAAAGTGGATTAATTAATGTTTTTAATTGTAACTAGAAATTTCCCACCAGATTTAGGTGGAATGCAAAATCTAATGGAGGGTCTTTCAAACGCATTATTAAATCACGGGCCAGTTAAGGTTTTTGCAGATTATTCCGATAATTCTGAAGTTTATGATCAAAATTCTAAATTGAATATTCAAAGAGTTGCAGGTTTAAAAATTTTTAGAAAGTATAGAAAAGCAAATTTAATTAAAGAATTTATGGAACAGAATGAATTGCGAGCTTCCTTTTTTGATCATTGGAAAAGTATTGAGAATATAGAAAATGAAATGTTAAAAAAAAATAAATCATTTTGTTTGATACATTCAAAAGAAATTAATCATCCTGTAGGGTCCTCTTTACATAAAAGAGTTTTAAATGCGCTAGCTAAAGCAGATCATGTTATAGCTAATTCAAGATTTACCAAAGAATTAGCAATGAAACTTGGTGTGAAAAATGTAACAGTAATAAATCCAGGATGTAACTATCCTATTTCAGTAAATGATGAAGCAAAAAGTTTTGCAAATGAAATTTATGGGCAATCAAGTCCTAAACTAATAACAGTGTCAAGATTAGATGGTAGAAAAAGCCATCAAAATATTTTAATGACTATCAAAAATTTGTTACCTAAATTCCCAAAATTAAAATATGTTTCAATTGGTGATGGTGATGAAAGAAAAAATCTAGAAAAACTTAAAAGAGAACTTAAATTAGATAACAATGTAAAATTAATTTTTAGCTCTACTGAACAAGAAAAAGTTGCTCTCCTTGAACAATCTGATGTATTTGTGATGCCATCTGTCGTGTACAAAAAATCTGTAGAAGGATTTGGAATTACTTATATTGAGGCAGCTTCTTACGGAACACCTTCCATCGGTGGTATTTATGGTGGTGAAGGAGATGCAATTAAAAGTGGTCAAACAGGATACTTATGTAATGGAAATGATTTAAATGCTTTATATGATACACTTTCAAAAATTTTAGTTAATGATCATTATAAAGAGTTAGGAACTAATGCTTTGAATTTTTCGAAAAATTTCAGTTGGAATATAATAGTAAAAAAATATATTGAACTAATTTAACCTTGCTTTCACCTCATTCAAAACTGTATCAACATTTAAATCTTCAAGATTTTTTACGCTCAAAGCCTTAAAGTTAAAGCTTTCGATGCTGACCTTCTTCGCAGTGGTATGACTGCCAAATAAAACTAAACCTTTTTTATCTAGGTGTGAAGCTATATGAGCTGGTCCTGTATCATTGGTTATTATAAATTTTGCATTATTAATTAGGGATACAAGAGTTTTAATATCAATTGGCTCATTTTTTTCTAAAACGATTTTGCCTTTCAATTCACTTGCTTGATCAATTTCGTTAGGCCCTGGGGCTAAAAGTATTGGAAACTTATTTTTATATTCTTGTTTAAGTTTAATTATCAGCTCTTTAAAGTAAGGCCATCTTTTTTTTTGATGTTTGATTGAGCAAAACGGAAATAGTAAAATATATTCGTCATTAGTATATTGTTTGAGTAATCTAGAAATATCTTGTGTTGCCCAGCTTAGATCTATATTTTTGGTGAATTCAGGTTCTATTCCACTTTTTTTGAGTTGTATTTCCATCCTATCGAGAACAGGTTCGTTGTCGAAATCTCTTTTTTTTTGATCCGGCTCCAAGCTTGACGATGTGTCAGACCACTCAATATTTTTAATTATAAATCTTTTATAAAATTTTGTTCTACTAGAATTTTGTAAGTCAAATACTTTAGAAATATCATATCTAGACAACTTTTTTTTTAAATTGCTTAAGTAAAATATGTTCCATCTAGGCAATCTTTTATCTATTATTACTCCATCTAAATATGGGCATTCAGACATAAATATCGAATAAGGTTGAGCGGTAAGTAAAAAGACTTTTCGATTTTTGTAAAAGTTCTTAATGTCTTTAATAGCTCCATTTGCCTGAATTAAATCACCCAAAGAACCGTGTTTAATAATTAATATATTTGACATTATAAATTCTGGTTATATTTAAAGAGTGATATAATAAAATTTAAATATGAGCAATAAATTAGATAAAATTTTGGCAGAGATATCTGCTGGAGAACTTATCGATAAAATTACAATTTTAGAAATAAAAAAATCTAAAATAACGAATAAAGAAAAGTTAATTCATATTGACAAAGAGCTGTCCTCTTTAAATGCAACACGAAAAAAATACATACCTGACGGGTCAGCTATTCTGAAACATGAAAACGAATTAAAAGAAATTAATACAAAACTCTGGGATATCGAGGATGGTAAAAGATCTGCAGAAAAAAATAATGATTTTGGAGATAAGTTTATACAGCTTGCAAGAAGTGTTTACAAATTCAATGATAAAAGAGCTAAAATAAAATTAGCAATTAATAATAGTTTAGGCTCGAATATTAAAGAAGTGAAATCTTACGAATAATTAATCTGATTTTAAACTTGGTATAACTTTTCTTAATTTTTTTGGTAAGTTTTGATTAATAGAAACAGTAATCACTCCCTCTGATTTTTTCAATTCTTTCAAAATTTTCCCATCTGGTGAAACTATCATGGAATGCCCATAAGTTTTTCTTCCATTGTAATGAGTTCCTCCCTGAGCTGGTGCAAGAATGTAGCAAAAATTTTCTATAGCTCTAGCTTTTATTAAAGTATGCCAGTGTTTTTTTCCAGTTGTTTCGGTAAATGCTGATGGGATGGAAATAAATAATGATCCAGATTTTGAAAGTTTTCTATATAAATTAGGAAATCTTAAATCATAACAAATTGATAAACCAAGTCTCCCCCAAGGAAGATTAAATGATTTTAGCTTATTTCCAGCACTAAAAGTTTTTGACTCAAAATACTTTTCTCTTTTACTTAAAACAACATCATACATATGAATTTTGTCATAGAAGGTTCTAATCTTTCCATTATTATCTATTAAAACTGAGCGATTAACCAATTTAGTTTTTGATATTTTAATAATTACAGATCCAATTAAAATCCACTTCTTATATTTTTTCGCTACTATTTTTATTCCTTTAATATAATTATCTTCATTCATTGATTTACAAACTTTCAGTAATTGTTTTTTATTAAGTGAAAATAAAGAGGAGACTTCGGGTGTTAAGATAAAATCTGTTTTTTGTTTTATTGCTTTATGGATTAATTTTTCTGTTTTTTTAAGGTTTTGGGAAATACTATTATTAGACCTAAGTTGGATACAAGAAACTCGGAACATTACTTCATTATAGATGAAGCAAAATTCCAATTACAGTCAAAACTCGGAACATAAGCACCTGATAATTTTACGTTTCCAAAGCTTTTTGATAAAACTTTACACCAATTATCTACTTGTTTAGGTTTTTTATCGTAACTACCGACTTGAGCAGTTATCACTCCGCCTTTTTTAAGAATTCTTTTTAACCCTCTCATATTTTTTTTTGCCAAATCAATGCAATATTGATCATCGTTTAAATCTACAAATATTTTATCATACTTGGAGTCTTCAATTTCTTTAATACTATGAAAAGCATCCCCCCAATAAGTTTTTATTTTGTTACTTTTTTTTACTTTGGTGCAAACTTTTGGTAAATGTCTATAACAAACGTCTACTATCTCAGGGTCAAGTTCAAACCAATCTATATAATTCGAATTATTTTCCAAACAAGCTCTTGCTACACCTCCATCCCCTCCTCCGATAATTGCAACATTATTGTTTTTCTTACTTAAATCATAACTTGATTTAAAAAAATTTGAGCTGTAAATTTTTTCATCTTTTTCTGCTACTTGAATCTCATGATCTATAAATAGTGCATGTCCAAATTCTTCAAGATCCATCACTTCTACAAACTGACCAACTTTAGAAGTAAATTTTTCTAGAACATCTTTCACTACATAGAATTTTTTTTGACCTGGCGTACTATAAATATCGTCGTATAAACCTACACTACTTCTATCAAAAGCGTTAGTAACTACTCTCTTATGATCTATTTCCTTTCTTAAAATTTTAAGGGCAACTTTTGGATTAACCTTTCCACATGTAAAAAAATCAAAACTAATTACGTCTCTTTCTGGAAATGTATGAAAGCTAAAGTGACTTTCAGATAATAATGCAACTAATGTGAAACCTTGAGGTTCAAATTTATGGGAAGCAACGTTAAGAATTTCTACCTTTGCAGCCTTGGCAATTTTATAAATTACTTTTTCGTAAAACTCTGGCGAATAATCTTTTTTAACACCTAAAAAATCGATGGTTATGTGCTCACCAACTTTTATCATTAAAAACTATCCTTTTTTATAATTTTTAAATTTTCCCAAGACAATTTTCATTTCTTTTTTTGAAAGAATCTTAGGTATTCCAATTCTTATGGCATTTATATATTGATGGCAAATATTTTCGATTTCTTGAGCAAGCTCAAAAGTCTTTTCTAAATTTTCTCCAAAAGCAACCTGGCCGTGATTGGCAATCAAACATGCTGTTCTATTTTTCAAAGCTTTAATAATATTTCTTGAAAGATTTTTCGTTCCAAAAGTTGCATATTTACTGCATTTAATGTCTTCTCCACCAGCTACTGCAACCATGTAGTGAAATGCAGGAATACTTTTTTGATGAGTAGAAACAGCTGTAGCACAAGTAGAGTGAGCATGAACTATTGCTTTAGCCTCCTTTTTATTCACATAAATATCTTGATGGAATCTCCATTCAGATGAGGGTTTACCTTTTTTTTTATCATAAATACCTTTGAGCGAGACAAAGACGATGTCTTTTGTTTTTAAAGAAGAATATTTTCTCCCCGATGGAGTAATGTAAAAACCATCCACTCCTTTTTCTTTAGCTCTTGCAGAGATATTTCCAGATCTCAAGGCAGACAAATTGGTTATATTTAATTTTTTTGAATATTTTATTACTTCAGCTTTTAATTTACTCACTTAAATAAACCTTTCAGCCCTTTTTCTGATGCTTCACAAACACCTTTCTCGGTGATTAAACCAGTTACTAGCTTAGCCGGTGTTACATCAAATGCTAAATTTAGTGATTTACTTTTTTTTGGGTAAATCCTTACTTTTTTAATCTCGTTATTTTCATCAACACCTTCGACATGGGACAATTCTTCGGAATTTCGCTCCTCTATGGGAATTTGTTTATGATCTTTTATACTCCAGTCTATAGTTGAACTAGGTAAAGCAACATAAAAAGGAACATTATTATCTTTTGCAGATAAAGCTTTTAAATATGTTCCTATTTTATTACAAACGTCACCGTTTGATAAAGTTCTATCAGTTCCAACGATACACATATCTACTTCTCCTCTTTGCATTAATATACCGCCAGCATTATCTGTGATTACGGTGTTTGATATTCCTTCTTCGTTTAATTCATAAGAGGTTAAGTTAGCTCCTTGGTTTCGAGGTCTTGTCTCATCAACCCAAACATGTACTTTAATTCCTTTTTGATGTGCGTGATATATTGGTGAAGTAGCTGTCCCCCAGTCAATAGTAGCTAACCATCCTGCATTACAGTGTGTTAAAATATTTACTGTATCTTTTTTTTTATTAGAAATGTCTTCGATAATTTTAAGACCATTCAAGCCTATATTTTTACAAAATTTTTCATCCTCTTCTGTAATTGCCTTTGCTTCGTCTAAAGCTATTTTCAAGATATCTTTATCGTTTACTCCAGATAATTTTTTCATCATTCTGTCCACTGCCCACCTAAGATTAATTGCAGTGGGTCTTGATGCAATTAATTCTTCGCTAGATTTTTTTAGAAAGGATAAATCATTTTTTTCTATTATTGATAAAACTAAACCGTAAGCAGCTGTTGCTCCAATTAATGGAGCTCCTCTTACTTCCATTTTTTTAATGGCATTAATTGCGTCTTTTACATTTTTTAAATCTTTAATTACAAACTTATGAGGTAGTTTTGTTTGATCAATAATTTTAACTAAATTATTCTCAAACCAAATTGTTTTGTAAGACTTCCCTTCTATTTTCATTTTCTTTTTTCCATTTTTCTCAATCTTTCTCTCAAACTTGGATTTAAAGAATTAAACCATTTTTTTTCTTGCCCTGATGTAGGTAAAACTTCTCCATACTCAATCATTTGATCTGGCAACAAATCTTCCAAATACACCCAAACATTTTCTTTTCTTAAGTTAGTATTTTTAATTAAAATTTTTCTTAACCCTAAAATTAATTGTTTTTTAACTTTTGCAGTACGTCCAGATCTTATTTGTCCATTTAAAAAAATTTCTTTAGTCTTTACTAATTTACCTCCCATGAAATGAGAATTTTTTTCATTTTTTTGAAATATTACTTGGGCAAAGAAAGTATTTGCACCTGTAAATTTACTATGAGTATTTGAAATATCATTAGCCAATGAATTTTTTTGCTTATGAGAGAGATTAAAATTTGAACATTTTACAGTATATGTTGGCATTAAATTATTTTTTTTTATTTAAAACTCTTCCAGCTATATTCTTTAATTTTTTTATTGTTTTTTTTGTTCTTAATTTTGGGTCTGTTATGATTGCAACATCTAAACAATCATTAGCAGGATCTTTTTCAACAGAATGATCTTTAAAAGTCTTTATAATTTCTTTAATCATATTTTGAGCGTTAGCTGCATTTTTCATCAAAGTTTGGATTACCATACTTACATCAACCTCGTCATGATCTGGGTGCCAACAATCGTAGTCGGTCACCATAGCAACAGTAGAATATCTGATTTCTGCCTCTCGTGCTAATTTAGCCTCTGGCATATTGGTCATGCCGATTACATCTGCTCCCCAAGTCCTATATAAATTTGACTCTGCTAGTGTGGAAAATTGAGGTCCTTCCATAACAACATAGGTGCCTCCAACTTGATGAGCGATATTCAATTTTTTCAGTGCAGCCTCACAACAATTTGAAAGTCCAGCACTAGTTGGTTTTGCCATTGAAACATGGGCTACTATTTCCTCGTCAAAAAATGTTTTAACTCTAGAAAATGTTCTGTCTATAAATTGATCTACTATTACAAATTTTCCCGGTTCTAATTCTTCTTTTAGTGATCCTACAGCAGAAACTGAAATTATATCTGTTACTCCTAATTGTTTCATAGCATCAATATTGGCTCTAAAATTTATGTTAGAAGGATTAATTTTATGTCCTCTGGAGTGTCTAGGGATAAAACATATTTCCTCTTTTTCAAGTGAGGCTAATAAAATCTCATCAGAGGGTTTTCCCCATGGAGTATTAATCTTCTTCCATTTAGATTTTTCAAATCCCTCCATTTTGTAGAGGCCGCTCCCCCCAATTATCCCGAGCTTTCTTTTTTTCATTATTTAATTATTAATCCTTTTTTGTTAGAACTTGAAGCAAATTATGGATTTAAAAAAACATATAAGATCAATACCTGATTATCCAAAAAAAGGAATTCTATTCAGAGATATTACAACTTTAATAAAAGATGCTAAAGCTTTTAAATATACTAACGACAAAATTATAGATTTAGCAAAAAAAATTGAATTTGACAAAGTAGCCGCTATTGAGTCCAGAGGTTTTGTTTTTGCATCAGCAGTTTCTTATAAATTAGAGAAGCCATTTATACTCCTTAGAAAAAAAAATAAACTTCCAGCAGAGGTACATTCAGTTGATTTTGAACTAGAATATGGGACCGCAACTATCGAGGTTCACAAAGACTCTATTAATAAAGGGGATAAAGTACTTATTATTGATGATTTAATAGCTACCGGTGGTACAGCCAATGCAGCTGCGAAAATAGTTGAAATCTCAGGGGGAAAAGTTGCGGGCTTTATATTTGTTATAAATTTATTTGATTTACCAGGTAACAATTTACTCAAAACAAAAGGTTACAAAACAAAAAGTTTAATAGAGTTTCCAGGACACTAGCTATTTTTTTTAATAAAATTATTTATGTAATCTTCTAGTTTTATCTTTCCAAAATATTTGTACATTTTATTTGATAAGTTTTTATTTGTTAAAGCAGAGGCATATCGTTCACCTGGTCTCTTAGCTAAAAATTTAATTTTAGAATTAAACATTTTAGCAACATCAATTAACGAATAAGATTTTTTATTTGCAATACTGTAGTGTCGACAAAGATTTTTTTTCCAAGCTATAAAGCAAACTTGGATTGTATCATCTATATGAGTGAACCTTCTTGTTTGTGTACCAGGTCTAACCACTGGAAGAGGTTTACCTCTTTTAAAATGATCTTCAAATATTCCTATGACTGTTGACATCTGTCCTTTAGAAATCTGATGAGGTCCATAAACATTATAAAAATAAATAACCTCATATTTAAAATTAAACCATTTTTTTAAATTTTCTAATAATTCTAAATTTTTAGCTTTTGAAAAAGCATAAGGTGACAAATTTTTATCATTTCCTTTGTTGCCAAGTGATGCGGAAGTTGCAGAGTAAATGAGTTTAATTTTATTTTTCAAACAAAAATTAAAAACCGCGTTAGAACCGACTGAATTAGAGTCTATACATTCATTCATTTTTACAAAACTTTGATAAATTCTTGCAAACTCTCCAAAATGAAATACGGAATTTATTCTTCTATTATTTCTTATCAGTTTTGAAATATTAACTGTTTTTCCTTTGATATATTTTAATCGCGGGCTTCTTATATGATTTAATTTTGTACCCGAAGAGTAGTCATCTAAACTAACAATTTTATATTTTGTCTTTTTTAAAAGTAATTTTATTAAATTTGTGCCAACAAATCCTGCTCCTCCTGTTACTATTATAATATCTTTTTTTGGCATTTCTTTTTTTATCTTCTTAAGCTAATTAAATCAATCTAATGAAGGTCTGTACCATGACTTCTTTCCTATCATTGAATTAAAAATAGCTGATTGCTTAAAATCTATAGAGAATAAAGCTGAGATTATAGTTGTTGAAAATTCCAATAATGAGACTTTTAAAAAAAATCTTGAAAATCAATATCGTAACTTAAAATGTATATTAACAGGCGGAAATAAAGGATATGCTGTTGCTAATAATATTGGCTTAAAGAGCGTCAAAACTAATTATGCTTTGGTTTTAAATCCAGATACAATTTTAGACAAAAACGCTATACATAATTTTTTAATTTCAGCAAAAAAAAACGATGATTTTTGGCTAATCGGGCCTGCTTCAGATCAAATGGTTGATATAAAATTTGAGGCAAACAAACTCGTTGAAGTAAATAACATAAAAGGCTTTGCAATTTTTTTTAATTTGCGAATGTTTAAAAATGAGTTTTTTGATGAAAATTATTTTTTATATTTTGAGGAAATAGATCTCTGCAAAAGGGTCAAGAAAAATAGAGGAAAAATTTATTTAGAC
>CACKWP010000002.1 GCA_902603945.1 uncultured Pelagibacteraceae bacterium | reverse complement strand
GTTTTAGCTGATGCTTTATCATTTACAGAAAAAAAGTATAAACCAAAATTTATAATCGATTTAGCTACTTTGACAGGAGCTATAATTGTAAGTTTAGGATCTGAATATGCTGGACTTTTTTCTAACGATGATAGGCTTTCCAAAGAGATAATAAAAGCTGGCAATAAAGTTGAGGAAAAATTATGGAGAATGCCACTTCATAAAAATTATGATAAATTAATGAATTCTAAAAATGCTGACGTACAAAACATTAATTATGTAGGTGGTGCAGGATCAACTACCGCTGCTCAGTTTTTACAAAGATTTATTTTAAATAAAACTCCTTGGGCACATTTAGATATTGCAGGTATGGCCTTTTCAAAATATGGCGGAGCTCTCAATTCAAGAGGAGCAACTGGTTTTGGAGTTAGGTTGTTGAATCAACTGATTGAAGATAATTATGAGTAATACTGAGCAAACATTATCAATTATAAAGCCTGACGCAGTTGAAAGAAATTTAGTTGAAAAAATTAAAAATATCTTCGTTAAAAATAATTTGAATATTAAAGATTCTAAAAAGTTACATTTAACAAAGGATGAAGCAGCAGAATTTTATAAAGTTCACCAATCTAAACCCTTTTATAATGATTTGTGCACTTATCTTTCCTCAGGACCTATTGTTGTAATGATTTTAGAGGGCGAAAACGCGGTTATGTCATACCGGAAACTTATGGGAGCAACCAATCCAAAGGATGCTGAAGAAAATACTATCAGAAAACTATATGGAATTTCTATAGACAAAAATTCTGTACATGGATCAGACTCATTAGATAATGCTAGTAAAGAAATAAGATTTTTCTTTAAAAATTAGATATTTCTAAAAATTCTTATAATTGCCTCTGGAAAAGCTCTATACTCCAATTTTTGTGTTTTATTTTTCAATGTTATTTCAGTATCTCTATTATTTATATTAAAATTTTTTTTAATGATAACGTTACCACTATCCAATTTTGCATTTACAAAATGTACTGTGCATCCTGCCTTTTTTTCTTTATTTTTTAACATCCGAGAGAAAGTGTTAAGGCCTTTAAACTTTGGAAGAAGAGAGGGGTGAATATTAATTATTTTACCCTGATATTTATTAATTATGTTTTTTGAGATTACTTTCATGAATCCAGCAAGACAAATAAAACTAATCTTATATTTTTTTAAATAAAGTAAAATTTTGTTATCATAATTATTAAAAGTGGTATCGATAAAAACATAAGGAATCTTAAATTTTTTTGCAAAATTAATTCCGTGCGCTTCTTTTTTGTTAGTAATAACTAAACTAATTTTAACTGGAAAACTATTATCTCTAGAATGAAAAATTAAATTTCTAAGATTAGTACCTTGCCCTGAAATAAATACACAAGTATTTTTTTTTACCATTTTAATGATTTACGTAAATTTACTCTTCTTTTACTTTTTGAAATATACCCAATTTCATAAGGCGTAAAGTTTTTGGGAAACATTTTTTTAACTTTAATTACATTTTTTTTCGGAACAATAATACAGAAACCAACTCCACAATTAAAGGTTCTTATCATTTCTTTATCAGAGATATTTTTGCTCTTTAACCATTTAAAAATTTTTAATATTTTGATCTTAGATAAATTTATATCTAGCGTTAAATTCTCAGGGATAGATCTTAATAAATTTTCAATTAAACCTCCTCCTGTTATATGGGCGGCTGAATTTATGAGATTTCTGTTAGTTAATTTTAAAATTTCTTTTGAGTAAATTTTAGTAGGCTTAAGAATCTCTTTTTTTAATTGATAGGGTAATTTATTTTTTTTTAAGATCGATCTTACTAAAGAGTACCCGTTTGAATGTATTCCATTAGAAGGAATAGCTAAGACTATATTATTTTTTTTTACATTTTTTTTATCTAAAATTTTTTTTTTTGAAACGATACCAACGCTAAAACCTGCTAAATCAAATTTGTCTTTAGAGTAAATACCTGGCATTTCAGCAGTTTCACCGCCAATTAATTTACAATCAGATAATTCACAACCTTTAAAAATACCCTTTAAAATTTTTTTTGTTTTTTTTAAATCTAATTTTCCTATTGCAATATAATCTAGAAAAAATAATGGTTTAGCGCCTTGAACTATTAAATCATTTACACACATTGCTACTAAGTCTATTCCAATAGTGTCAAATTTTTTGAATTTATTAGTTAAGTCAATTTTAGTCCCAACTCCGTCTGTACATGAAACTATTACAGGATCTTTTATTTTTAGTTTGCTTATATCAAACAATGAACCAAATCCTCCTATTACATCTTTTTTTGAGGAGCTAATCTTTTTTTTGGCGTTTTTTTTAGATATTTTAGATATATGTTGGACTAATTTATTAGCTAATGAAATGTTAACACCACTTTTTTTATAACTATTTTTACTTTTTTTCATTTATAAATGATTATTAATTTTTATGAAAACATTAAAACAAATTATTTTTATTTTAGTTATTTTTTTAAAAACTGAAACTCTTTTATCAAAGAATAATCTATTTAGTGTTAATAATATTGAGTTAGAAAAAAAAGAAAAAGTTACTAATAATGCTTTAGCTGAAAAAGCCATCCAAAAAGGGTTTGATCAATTGATAGAAAAAATTCTTTTAAAAGAAGATAGTGAAAAATTATCTGATTTAAGTTTTGCTTCTATTAAACAGTTGGTTACATATTATCAAATTACTAAACTTTCAGAGGAGGAAGATAGTAAAGAATTAGTCAATTTCAGCGTTACATTTGATAAAGATAAAATTCATAATTTATTTTTTGTACGAGGAATTTCTTACTCAGAAATTTCAGACAAAGAGTTATATATTTTACCAATATTAATCAAAGGTGAAGAAATTTTTACTTTTAATAACAATTATTTTTATGAAAATTGGAATGGTGTTAATGAGAAAAATTTAATTGAATTTAATCTTCCAATAGAAAATATCGAAATCATCCATTATGTTAATAAAAATAAAAAAAATTTAATAAATTTGGAAATAAGAGACTTATTTAAAGAATATACGAATAAAAATTTAGCTCTAATTTTTATTGAACAAAGTAAAAAAGACGTAACTAAAGTTTATATTAAGACGAAAATACAGGGGAAAAATATTTCTAAAAATTTTACCTTCAAAAGAAAAGATTTAAAAGCTGAAATATTTAATGAAAAAATTATTAAAGATTTAAAATTAGAATTAGTAAATTTAATTAAATCGGCAAACTTAATTGACATAAGAACACCATCTTTTTTAAATGTTAAATTAGATTTAAACAAGAAAAGTAATTTAGTAATTTTAAAATCGAGAATAAAGAATATTGATTCAATTGAAAATATTTATGTTCAAGACTTTAATAAAGACTCTATGAATTTAAGAATTAAATATTTAGGCAAATTAGATAAAATAATTAATCAATTACAAAAAGAAAATATAAATCTTTCTTTGATTAGAGATCAGTGGGTTATTAAAACACTTTAATATGGATCAACTTATTTTCAAATTTCCTTTTTCAAAAAGATATTATGAGCAAGATTTTTTTGTGGCAACAAATAATTTTGCAGCATATAAATTGATTGAAAGCTGGCCATCCTGGCCTGGAAAATGGCTTAACATTTATGGAGCTTCAGGATCAGGAAAGACACATTTAGCAAAAATTTTAGAAAAAAAAATTAGCAAAATTAAATTAATTGATGCTTTGAATATTAATGATACAATTATTAAAGATTTAGATAATATTGATTGTTTAATTATCGATAATTTTGATAATAATATTGAAGAAAATCTATTTTACACAATTTTAAATCAATCAAAACAGTTAGAAAATTATATTTTAATTAACTCCACTCTCTCTGTTAAAAATATAAGTTTTGAGTTAAAGGATTTAAAATCAAGAATTAATAGCTTTTTGTTCATAGGCATAGAACTGCCAACAGATGAATTACTGAAAGTAATAATATCAAAGACTTTATCTGAAAAACAAATAAGTATAAATCCAAAGATTTCAGATTTCATAATAAATAATGTAGAGAGATCTTATGAAAAAATGTTTAAATTTCTCAAAGAAGTAGATGAATTATCTTTATCTACTGGAAAATCAATTAATATTAATCTAATAAAAAAAGTATTAAATCAATGAATAAATATAGAACACATAATTGCTCAGAATTAAGTGAAAAAGAAATAAATAAAAAAGTTCATCTTTCTGGCTGGTTACATAGAAAAAGAGATCATGGAAATCTACTTTTCATTGATCTAAGAGATCATTATGGAATGACACAGTGTGTGATAGAAAATAAAAATAAATTTTTTCCAATCTTAGAAAAATTAAAACCAGAGTCTGTTCTAAAGATCAGCGGGAAAGTAATAAAAAGATCTAGCGAAACTGAAAATCTAGATTTGAAAACTGGGAAAATTGAAATATCAATAGAATCCATTGAAGTTCTATCTGATGCAAAAGAATTACCAATGCCTGTATTTGGAGAGCAAGATTATCCAGAGGAAATAAGATTAAAATATAGATTTCTTGATTTAAGAAGAGAAGAAATGCACAAAAACATAATTTTAAGATCAAAAGTTATATCGTTTATTAGAGCTGAAATGTTAAAACTTGGGTTCTTAGAATATCAAACTCCGATATTAACATCTTCGAGTCCTGAAGGGGCAAGAGATTTTTTAGTTCCAAGTCGATTAAATCCAGGGAAATTTTATGCCCTACCTCAGGCGCCGCAACAATTTAAACAATTAATAATGGTCTCGGGTTTTGATAAATATTTTCAAATAGCACCATGTTTTAGAGATGAAGATGCTAGAGCAGATAGAAGTCCAGGTGAATTTTATCAATTAGACTTAGAAATGTCTTTTGTAGAACAAGAGGATGTTTTTAGCGTTGTAGAAAAATTAATGGTTAATCTGTTTAAACATTTTTCAACAAAAAAAATTCTAAATGAGAAATTTCCAAGAATAACCTACAAAGAAACAATGGAAAAATATGGAACAGATAAACCTGACTTGAGAAATCCTTTAATAATACAAAGTATTACTGATATTTTTAAAAGAGATGACGTAAAATTTGATATATTTAAAAAATTAGTAAAATCAGGATCTATTGTTAGATCTATAGTAACTCCAAATACCAAAGATAAACCTAGAAGTTTTTTTGATAATATTGACAGGTGGGCTAAAGAGCAAGGTGCATCCGGTTTAGCGTATTTTACAATTGAGCAAGATAAACAATTAAAAGGCAAAGGTCCTGTCGGAAAATTTTTTAGTGAAGATTCATTAAAAGAATTAATGAAAATTTGTAACGCAAAAGTAGGGGATAGTATTTTTTTAGCTTGCGGTAAAGAAAAAGAAATAGAGAAAATTTTATCTTTAGCTAGAGATAAAATTGCAAAAGAATTAAATATACTGGATGAAGATAAATTTGCATTTTGTTGGATTATAGATTATCCGATGTATGAATTTGATGAAAATTTAAAAAAAGTTGTTTTTAGCCACAATCCGTTTTCAATGCCTCAAGGAGAATTGAAAGATTTAAATTTTGAAAAACCATTGGAAATAAAAGCTTATCAATATGATATTGTATGTAATGGGGTTGAGCTCTCGTCAGGTGCCATTAGAAATCATATTCCTGAATTAATGTATAAGTTATTTTCTGTTGCAGGTTATAGCAAAAAAGATGTCGATGAAAAGTTTAGCGGAATGATCAATGCATTTAATTTCGGCGCACCGCCGCATGGAGGAATAGCTCCGGGAATTGACAGAATAGTAATGTTGTTAGCTGGCAAAGAAAACATTAGAGAGGTAACGCTTTTCCCTATGAACCAAAATGCTCAAGACTTGATGATGCAAGCACCCTCTGAAATAAACGATAAACAATTAAAGGAACTTGGTCTTAAAAAAGAAATTAAAAGAAATTAGTTTTTAGTTTTAAGATTAATCCTAACATCAGAGAGGTCAACTAACTTTTCTTCATAGTTGCTTCTTACAAAACCTTTGGAGGTAATGTTTTTAACAATTTTTAAAAATTTATCTTCACCATTTTCTATATCTAAATTTTTAGTACTAGCAATCGATGGAGTATGAGCTAGTTCCTCTTTGCCTAAATATGAAATAGCAAGTTCTCTAAAAACATAATCAAGAATTGAAGATGCGCTTAGTATTCTATCATTTCCAACAACATTCCCTGATGGTTCAAATTTAGTATCAATGAAAGCGTCTACATACTCTTCTAGTGGAACTCCGTATTGTAAACCTAAAGAAATAGCTATCGCAAAATTATTCATCATTGCCTTAACAAGTTCGCCTTCTTTATTTGTATCTATAAATATTTCTCCAATTTTTCCGTCATCGTATTCACCAGTATGAAGATAAACTTTGTGATCACCTATTTGTGCTTTTTGAATATAACCTTTCCTTCTATCAGGCATTCTAAATCTAGCGTTACTTTTAATTTTTAAATTAACGGTATTTTCTTTTTGATTATTTGATGATTTTTTTATTTGATTTGAAATACTTTCAGATAAATTTTTTCCTAATTTATTACTTTTAACTTTTTCATCTTTAATATTACCAATTTTTTTTGTCTTTCTATTATTTAGTTTAACATCAATGACTTCAACTTCACCATCAGTTCTTTGATCAATTTTTGATAAAGCTGCGTCATCTAGATCATTTAAAGTATGAACAGTTTTAAAAGTACATGTATAATAAGTTTCGACTATGTATTTTTTCATAAAATTTATGGAATCTCTTTATTAAGATATATATTAATTGTATAAGGTGTCTATTATTTTATAATACAATTAAGAAGTGTGTGGATTTTAAATTTAGAATATGGCCTTTAAAATAATTTTTACTTGGTGGAACAAACAAACTTTTGGAACTTTTCTTAAAACACTTTTTTTTGGAAAATATGTTGGTTCTGATGAGCTAGGAAACAAATATTATAAAAGCAAAAAAGACGAAAGATGGGTCGTTTACTCAGGAAACATTGAAGCTACTAAAATCAGTTCAGATTGGTATTTGTGGATACATCATACAATTGACAAAATTCCTGATGAAAAAATTACAAAATTTAAATGGCAAAAAAATCATTTAGAAAATCAAACTGGAACTAAAAATAGTTATGTATCAACAAAAATAAGAAAAAATGTAATAAAAAAAAAATATGAAACTTGGAAATAGAGCAAATTTAATTTTACTTTTATGTTTTTTTTATTTTGATTACTCTTTTTCAGAAAATAGGATTACCAGCACCCCATTACTGAATGTAGACGAGATAAAACCGAGTTTTGAAGAGCTAATTGAGGAAAAAGAAAGCACTTCTTCTAGTAAAAATTTAAAAGAAAAAAAGGATATTAGTGGATTAAAACCATCACAGGCTATTTTAATTGGTCTTGATAAAATTACAGCGAAATCTTCGGAGTTAATTGTGAATTTAAATGAAAGTAAACGTTTTGGTCCTTTAGAAATTAAAATTTTAAAATGTGGAAAGGTGAAAGTAGATAACAAGATAGATAGTGTTGCTTATATGCAAGTTAAAGATTTAACTAAAAACGAGAATGAGCAAGTCTTTATATTCAATGGTTGGACATTTGCATCTGATCCAAGTCTTACCCCATTTGACCATGCAATTTATGATATTCAACTTTTAAATTGTAGTAACGCTTAATAGAATTTTTCTTTACCTAACCAATTTGTATCAAAATCAGAAGTAATAAATTTTTTATGGTTTAATATTTTTTTATGTAAATCAATTGTTGTTGTTATTCCTTCTAGTACGAACTCATCAAGCGATCTTAAGGTTCTCTGAATAGCCTCAGTTCTATTTCGCCCCTTACAAATCACTTTAGCTATTAAACTGTCGTAGTAGGGGGTTATTTTACAACCTTGAAAAACAGAACCGTCAACTCTTGTTCTAAAACCTGATGGCTGATGACAAACGCTAATAGTGCCAGGACTAGGTTGAAAGTCTAATGCGGGGTTTTCAGCGTTAATTCTGCATTCAATTGTATGACCTCTTGGATTAATATCTATTTGTTTTAAAGCAGTTTCACCTGTAAAAGCTATCCAAAGCTGCTCCTTAACAATATCAATACCTGTTTGTACTTCTGTAACTGGATGCTCTACTTGAACTCTAGTGTTCATCTCTAAAAAATAAAATTTACCATTTTCATATATGAATTCTACAGTGCCTGCTCCTTCATAATTTATTTGTTCCACCATCTTTACTGTTTTTTCCAAAAGATCTTTTCTTTGCTCATCTGTTAAAACTGGGCTTGGTGTTTCCTCAATTAATTTTTGATGTCTTCGCTGAACAGAGCAATCTCTTTCTCCAAGATGTATAGTTTTGTTTTTACCAGACATAATTTGCACTTCAATATGTCTAGGGTTTTTAAAATATTTTTCTATATATAATTCATCATTATTAAAAAATTTTTTTGCCTCAGTTTTAGCCGTCGAAAATAAATCAGCCAATTTACTTTCCTCTTCTACTACCTTCATTCCTTTACCACCTCCACCACCTGCGGCTTTAATTAAAATTGGATATCCAATTTCTTTACAAATTGATTTTGCTTCAGCTAGAGATTTTACTCCTCCCTCTGAGCCTTCAATCACGGGTAAACCATATTTTTTAGCTATTCTTTTTGCCTCAATTTTATCACCCATTTTAGAAATTATTTCAGCACTTGGACCAATAAACTTTATTCCATGTTTTTTTACAATTTCTGAAAATTTTGCATTTTCGGATAAAAAACCATAACCAGGGTGAATAGCTTCAGCACCGGTAAGATCAACAGCTGACATAATTGATGAAATATTTAAATAACTATTTTGGGGTTGATGAGAGCCAATGCAAACACTTTCATCCGCAAGCCTAACATGCATTGAGTCCGAGTCTACATTAGAATGAACTGCAACAGTTTTGATTCCCCATTCTTTGCAAGCTCTTATTACTCTAACAGCTATTTCACCTCTGTTAGCTATTAAAACTTTTTTAAACATTCCTTTACTTATTTAAGAAGAACTAAAGTTTGACCAAACTCTACTGGCTGACCATCTTCAATTAAAACTTTTTTAACTATCCCATCAGCAGTTGAAGGTACATGATTCATCGTTTTCATTGCTTCAACAATCATAACAGTTTGGCCTTTTTTAATTTTATCTCCAATCTCTACAAATTTCTTAGCACCAGGTTCAGGAGCTAAGTAAGCAGTCCCAATTATTGGAGATTTTACTCTTATACCGTCGCTGTCGTCAGTAGATTTTAGGACTGCTTTATTTGGAGAGACCACTGCACTAGTCTTAATTTGTTCGATTCCTTTGGATGCTTTTGAAACTTTAATTTTTGTTTGTCCATCTTGATATTCTAATTCTGTAAGATCAAATTCTTTTAGGTTATCAACTAGTTCTTTTATTAATTTTTTATCAATTTTCATTTTTTAAAAGTTTGTTCATAGCTTTTAATGACATTATATAACCTTCAGCCCCAAAACCACAAATGACACCTTTAGCAACTTTACTTATCAATGATTTGTGTCTGAACTCTTCTCTATTATAAATGTTACTGATATGCAATTCAATAATTGGAATTTTAAGTATTTTTAAGGCATCAAGGATTGCTACAGATGTGTGAGTGTATCCTCCAGCATTAATTATTAATCCATCTTGATTTTCTCGTGAACTTTGAATTTTGTTCACCAACTCCCCTTCAATATTTGATTGAAATAAAGATAAGCTAATATCATTTGTTTTTGCGAAATCATTACAATTTTTTTCAATATCTTTTAAGGTAAAACTTCCGTATTGATTTTTTTCTCTTTCACCTAAAAGGTTGAGGTTTGGTCCATTAAGAATTATAATTTTATTCATAAATTTCAATACTGAATAGCTTAATTATGGCAAAAATACAATTAAATGGAAAAAAAGTAGTTATTAAAACTAATTATTCAATATTAGATCTTTTAAAGAAGTATAAATTAACAAATAAAAAAGTTGCGATAGAGTATAATGGAGCAATCATTCCAAGATCAAATTATAAGAAAAAATATTTGAAAAATAAAGATAAGATTGAAATAGTGCATTTTATAGGTGGTGGATAATTTGAATAAAGACATTTTTAAAGTAGCTGGAAAATCTCTAAAATCTAGACTTATAGTCGGTACTGGCAAATATAAAAACTTTTCTGAAACTGCAAGAGCAGTTGAAGCATCAGGAGCAGACATGGTAACTGTAGCAGTTAGAAGAGTAAATATTTTAAATAAAAAACAACCAATTTTAACAGATTACCTCAACCCAAAAAAAATAATTTTTTTACCCAACACTGCAGGGTGCTATAATAGTGAGGAAGCATTAAGAACATTAAGACTTGCCCGAGAAATGGGTGGATGGAAATTAGTAAAGCTTGAAGTATTAGGCGATAAAAAGACTCTTTATCCAAACATGTTAGAAACAATCAAATCTACTAAAATCCTTGTGAAAGAGGGTTTCAAAGTAATGGTTTATTGCACAGATGATCCTTTGTTGGCAAAAAAATTAGAGGATAATGGTGCATCAGCAATTATGCCTTTAGCTTCTCCAATTGGTTCAGGGTTAGGGTTACAAAATAAAATAAATATATCTTTGATTATAAAACAGTCAAAAGTACCAGTGATAATTGATGCAGGAATAGGAACAGCGTCAGATGCCACAATCGCTATGGAATTAGGTTGTGACGGTGTTTTGATCAACAGTGCGATAGCTAATGCAAAAAAACCTATTTTAATGGCCAAAGCATTCAAGGACGCAGTGATTTCTGGAAGAAATTCATATTTGGCAGGAAGGATGAATAAAAACTATTTTGCTTCAGCAAGTTCTCCAAACCGAGGATTAATTTAACGTTTTTTTTTTCTTCTAACCCAAAGAGTTCTAACTTTCTTTTTCAATCTAGTTTTCTTTATTTTTTCTTTAGTTTTAATACTTTCTTTAACTTTCACTTTTTTCTTTTTGAGTAAATTATTTTTTGTTTTATTAATTTGAATAATTGAATTTATGTTTTCAATAGTTTTAATAAGTTTTTTTGATTTATTAAGTAGATCAATTTTGTACTCAGGTATAATCAGATCACGATCAGAGAGTATTTTTACCTCAAAAGTATATTTTTTTTGAAAATATTTAAGCTCTTCTAACAAGTTTTTTTCAATAAAGTTTTTTACTTTTTCTGGTACATAGGAATTTACAAATTTTACCTTATCAGTAAATGCTAAGTGTTGAATTTTTTTTATAATTTTTTGTGAAAAAGAAGAAAGGGACAACTGTGTTTCCCATTTAATTGAACCTTCTCTTAATCTCTGCCTTGTCATTTCAAGAAGTCCAAAGTTACTTATTCTTCCTATTTGTATTCTAGCCCTATCTTTTCTAATACTCTCTCTCATCTTTTTCTCTACAATTCTTTTATTATAAAAGTTCATCATATCTATAAAATCAATTACAATTAATCCTGATAAATCTCTTAATTTAATTTGATGCGCTATCTCCTCCGCAGCTTCAATATTTGTATTTAATGCGGTTTTTTCAATATTAATCTGCTTTGTAGATTGCCCTGAATTTATATCGATGGAAACTAATGCCTCTGTTGGATTAATAACTAGATAACCACCAGATTTTAACTTTACAGTTGGCTCAAATATATTATTTAATTCTTTTTCAATATTTGCATCATGAAATAGCGGAATCTTACCTCTATATTTTTTAATATTTTTTACATTTTTTGGCATTAATTCTTTCATAAATTTTTTAGCTTTTTGATATGCTTCATTTCCCTCTACGTAAACATTCTTTGTATCATTATCATAAGTATCTCTTAAAGTTCTTTTGATTATGTCACCCTCTTCATAAACTAATGACGGAGCATTTGAGTCTAGGGCTTTTTCTTTAATTTCTTCCCAAGTTTTTAAAGTATTTTGAAAATCTTTTTCAATTTCATTTTTTGTTTTATTCGCACCAGCAGTTCTTACGATTACACCCATACTTTTAGGAATATCAATATCATTAAGAATATTTCTAATTTTTTGTCGGTCAGATGAATTAAATATTTTTCTTGATATACCACCACCTTTTGGAGTGTTTGGCATCAAAACCATATATTTACCAGCTAGAGATATAAAAGTTGTAAGAGCGGCACCTTTTTGACCTCTCTCCTCTTTGATTACCTGAATTAAAATTACTTGCCCTGGTTTAATTACTTCTTGTATTTTGTATTTTTTAATCCCATAAGACGATTTAACTTTTTCTCTATATTCCTGTTTTTTATTTTCCTTTTCAGCAAGATTTTCGGTTTCTTCATTTTTTTCGTTTTTATTTTCTATGTTAGTTTCGGCCTGTAAATTATCTTGATTAGAATCTAGTGTTTTGTCTTTTAATTCTTCTCTTATCTTTTCTTCAGCTATTCTTATTATTTCTTTATCCTCCGAGGGTAATTGATAATAATCAGATTGGATATCGTTGAAAGCTAAAAAACCATGTCTGTCTCTTCCAAAATTTACAAAAGCTGCTTGAAGAGATGGTTCAACTCTACTTATTGTTGCAAGATAAATGTTGTTTTTAAAATTTAGATTGTTCTTGTCTTCAAATTCATATTCTTCAATAGAATGATTTGATTTAAGAACAATACGTGTTTCATTTGGATGCGAAGCATCAATATATAAATTTTTTTCCATTTTTTAAGAATTCCTTTTAAATATTTAAAATTTGATATTTTTAAAATTGCCATAATGTTTATTTTATACAATTTTGTGAATAAATACACGATTTTAATTAATGAATGCCTAAAGATAGTCAGAATTGATGCTATAAATAAAAATAATGTTAAAATTTCTTAATCTTTCCATAAAATATGTAATTATATTTTTTGTTTTTTTAATATTTTTTATATTTTCAACTTTATGGTATTTCTCAATCGGTTTGCCTGATTATAAAAAACTTTCTAATTATCAACCACCAATATCAAGCCGAGTTTATTCAGAGAATAGAAAATTAATAGCAGAGTATGCCATTGAAAAAAGGCTATTTATTCCTTTTGAGTCTATTCCCGATAAGGTTGTAAATGCATTTCTCTCAGCTGAAGATAAAAATTTTTTTAAACATCCGGGCATCGACGCTAAAGGGATATTAAGAGCAGTTTTGAAGAATATTAAAAATATTTCTCAAAATAAAAGATTAGAAGGTGCTTCAACAATTACACAGCAAGTTGCAAAAAACTTTTTACTTACAAATGAAGTTTCTATGAAAAGAAAAATTAAAGAAGCTATTTTAGCATTCCGTATAGAGAGAGCTTATACTAAAGAAAGAATTTTAGAACTTTATTTAAACCAGATATATTTAGGTCAGGGGACCTATGGTATAGCAGCAGCTAGTTTAGAATATTTTAACAAATCTGTTAAGGAACTAAATTATCAAGAAGCGGCTTTACTTGCAGCATTGCCTAAAGCCCCAAGCAAATATAATCCTTATAAATATTCTGATGTTGCAAAATTTAGAAGAAATTTAGTACTTGATAATTTAGAAGAAAATAAATTTATATCTAAAAAAGAACTTTTAGAGTTAAAAAATACTAAATTAAATCTGAAAAGGAGAAAAATTGAAATAGTTAATGAAGCAAATTCATATACTGAAGAAGTCAGAAGGACTGTAAAAGACATTTATGGTTTTGAAAAACTTTATTCTCAAGGATTGAGCATTAGTACTCCACTTAAAATTAGTTATCAAATTCAAGCATTAGAGTCTTTGAGAAAAGGAATAGAAGATTATGATCGCAGAAGAGGTTGGAGAGGTCCGATTACAAACAAAATTAAAAACAAAGATTGGCAAAAAAAAATTTCTAATATTAAACTAGATCCAACTTTAAATTGGAAAGTAGCTGAAGTTATTCATTTAGATAATAATGAAATAAAGTTTCAACTAATTTCAAATAATAAAGAAAAAAAAAATGGATCTTTATTTTTTAAAAAAATAAAATGGTCAATTCCAAATAAAAAGTCAATTAAAGATGTTCATGAAATAGGAGATATAATTTTTGTAAAAAAAAAAGGTAATTTTTGGTTATTAAAGCAATACCCTAAAGTAAATGGAGGAATTATAGCACTGGATCCTTTCACCGGAAACGTGCTTGCTTTAGTTGGTGGATTTAATTTTAAAACTAGTGAATTCAACAGAGTTACTCAAGCAAAAAGACAACCAGGTTCAGCTTTTAAACCGATCGTTTATGCAGCAGCTTTAGAAAAAGGTTTTGCACCAAATTCTATAATTCTTGATGCTCCATTTGTTGAAAGTCAAGGTGTTGGGTTAAAAAATTGGAAGCCAGAAAACTATGGAAAAAAATTTTATGGGCCATCTACCTTAAGAAAAGGAATTGAGTACTCAAGAAATTTAATGACTGTGCGAATTGCTAAGAATTTAGGTTTAGAAGAAATCTTAAATTTGTCAAAAAAATTAAATATTTACGATGAAATACCTGAGCTATTATCAGTTTCATTAGGCGCAGCTGAAACAACACTGATGAATTTAACTTCTGCTTACGCACCTTTTGTAAATGGAGGAGTAAAGATTGAACCAAAATTAATTTCAAGAATACAAGACAGAAGAGGTAAAACAATTTTTCAGGAAAAAAACAGAAAATGTATTGGATGTGATAAATTTATTAATGAGGAAATTGAACTTCCGAAAATAGAGAGCAAAAGTGAAAAAGTAATAAGTGAGGAAACAGCCTACCAAATGACTTCAATCTTACAAGGTACAGTAGAAAGGGGAACTGCAAAAAAATTGAAATCTCTAAAGGTCCCTTTGGCAGGAAAAACAGGAACTACAAATGATAATTATGATGCATGGTTTATTGGATTCTCCTCTAACTTAGTTATTGGTGTTTATGTTGGTTATGACAATCCTAAAACTCTAGGAAAATTTGAAACTGGTTCAAAAGCTGCATTACCTATTTTTAAAGACTTCGTTGAAAAGGCACTCTACAAAGAGGATTTTAAAGAATTTCGAATCCCAGAAAATATTTACTTAACTTCATTAAATTACGACACTGGCTTAAAGTCAGTAGCGGATGAAAAAAATATAATTATTGAGGCATTAAAAAAAGGAGATATTAACAGCATAGATAATAATAATTTAATTTCGATTAATGATCGTGATAGAACAATTAAGTTTAGACAATTTTATTAATGGAAAACTTTGATACGATACTAATTTCAGCTGAAAAATCTCTAAAAAATATTAGGGGGTATCTTTGATAATGAAGACGTAGAAAATAAAATCCAAGAATTAGAAAAAATTTCTTTGAAAGATAATTTTTGGAAAGATAGAAATTTAGTAAAAAAAACCGTAAAACAAAAAAAAATTTTTGAAGAAATTTTAAATTCATACAAAAGATCTTCAAAAGATTTAAATAATCTCAAAGATCTCTATTTGTTAGCTTCACAAGAAAAAGATGAAGAAATTATTCAAGATTGTAACAAAAAAATTTTACAAATTTTACAAGAAATAAAAAAAAGTGAAATTAATTGTTTTTTGTCTGGCGAGAATGATGATTATGATATTTACCTTGAAATCCATGCTGGCGCAGGTGGTACAGAAAGCCAGGACTGGGCAGACATGCTCCGACGAATGTATATGAAATGGTTTGATAAAAAAAAATTTAAATATGAGATTATAAGTGAACATAAAGGAGAAGAGGCAGGCATAAAATCATCAATAGTAAAAGTTGCAGGTGATTATTTATATGGGCTTATGAAATCTGAATCAGGGGTTCATAGATTAGTTCGCATTTCTCCGTTTGATAGTGGAGCAAGAAGACATACTAGTTTTGCAAGTGTATGGGTCTATCCTGCAGTTGAAGATGATATAAATATAAAAATTGACGAAAAAGATTTAAGAATTGATACTTACAGATCTAGTGGAGCTGGAGGACAACATGTTAACACAACAGATAGCGCGGTAAGGATAACCCATATTCCCACAAAAATTGTTGTTCAATGTCAAAACGAGAGGTCACAGCATAAAAATAAGGAAACTTGTTTCAAAATGTTGAGAGCAAGATTGTATGAATATGAAATACAAAAAAAAGAAGAAGAAAATCAAAAAGAATTAAAAACAAAAACGGACATAGGATGGGGACATCAAATTAGATCGTACGTGTTGCAACCCTACCAACTAGTAAAAGACCTAAGAAATAAAACAGAGAATACCAATCCATCAAGTGTTCTTAATGGAAATATCGATCAATTTATTGAAGAGGGAATAAAAAATAAAAAATGAAAAAAATATTAATTAATCTCATCATATTGACAATATTAATGTTAATTTTGTTAATCACAATTCTTTCCACAATCGGAATTGAGACAAACAAGTTTAACAGACTTATAGTTGACAAAGTTTCTAAAACAAAAAATACAAATTTAGAGTTAGAAAAAATAAAATTTAAAATAAATTTCAAAGAATTAAGTTTATTTTTAGAAACCCAAAATCCCAAAATCACTTATAGAGATGTGGTAGTACCTGTACAAAATATTAAAGTATACGTTGATTTCTTATCTTTAATTAAATCAAATCCAAAATTTAAAAAAATCAGTTTCAAATTAGAGGAGCTTGAAATAAATGAATTTAAAAATTTATCAAAAGTTATTAAGCCCTCAAATTTTAAAAGTTTGTTAAATAATAAAATTAAAGAAGGAAAATTAATTACAGAAATTGAAATTTTTTTATCTGATCAAGGTATTCTGGAAAATTTCATAGCTAAAGGCACAGTTAAAGATCTTAAAATAGAATTGATAAATAATTTAAATTTTTCAAACGTAAATTTAGGATTTTTTGCTGACAAAAATGATATTTTAATAAAAAATATATTTGGTAATTTTGAAGGAATTAACATTTTAGATGGCGATATACAGCTTAATGTAGAAAGTGGAGTCAAGTTAAATTCAAATTTTAATTCAAAATTAAACTTAGATAAAAAACTTTTAAACAAATACTCAAAATTTTTTCAAAATGTTAAATTTTTAAATAATCTATCAAGTTTAAATGCTGATATAAATAATAATATAACTTTAACTTTAGATAGCACTTATAAACTTGAAGATTATAATTATAATCTTTCGGGAAATGTAGAAAAAAGCAAGTTTGAATTTTCAAATCCAATTCAAAATAATTTTATAACAGAAAAAATAAAATCACTTTATTTCACTAACATTGAAATAAAAAAAAGTTTTAATTCTAAAAATATAAATCTTCTAGGCAAAGGTAAATACTCATTTAATAATTTAGATTTTTTAAAAATTAATTTTGAAAGTAATTTTAGAAATAACTTTTTAAATTTGTCTTTAGATTTAGACTATCAAAATAGCTTATTTATTAGCTTTATTAATTATCAAAAACAAAAAAATTCTATTGCTAATGTATCCTTATCATTTCAAAAAAAAAATGATGATATTAAAATTAATAAACTTAAATTTGAGGAAAAAAATAATTTAATTGAAATAGATAATTTGATCTTAAAAGATAATAAATTTTCTTCGATTAAAACTATAAAAGTTAAAACTATCGAAAATGACTTTTTAATTCAAAACAAAAAAAAGATTTTTATAAAAGGTAGTAAGTTTGATGCAACAAATTTAGGAAAGTTTCTTAGCGCTAAAAGAGTTGACAATAGATTGAGTAATCTCAACGGTAATATTGAAATTGATTTCAAAAATATCAAAGTGCCAATGTCTGAAAAATTAGAAAATTTTAAATTAATAGGTAAAATTAAACAAGGGCAATTTATAAAAATTTCATCAAAAGGGGATTTCGGAGGAAACAATTATTTAGACATTTCAATGAAGAAAGATAAAAACACAGATAGAAAATATCTTGAAATTTATTCTGATTTAACAAGACCACTATTAACAGAATACAAATTTTTTAATGGACTTTCAGGTGGAAAATTAACTTTTACCTCTGTAATGGATAAATTTTCCTCGAATTCTAAACTTAAGATTGAAAAATTTAAAGTAGTTAATGCTCCTGGACTAATTAAGTTATTATCTTTAGCTGATTTAGGCGGATTAGCAGATTTAGCAGAAGGAGAGGGTTTGTCTTTCGATTTATTAGAAATTGACATGGAAAAAAAAGAAAATATTTTAAAACTAAATGAGATAATCGCTCTAGGACCCAGTATCTCTGTGCTAATGGAGGGCTACCAAGATGAAAATGGCTTAACTAGTTTGAAAGGCACATTAGTTCCTGCAAAAACTTTAAACAAGATGATTTCAAAAATACCTGTTATTGGAAATATTGTAATTCCTAAAGAAGTTGGAGAAGGTTTATTCGGGGTTAGTTTTAAAATGAAAGGGCCAAAAAATAACATAAAAACAACTATTAATCCTATAAGAACATTGACTCCGAGATTCATACAAAAAATTATTGATAAAAATAAAGAAACTAAATAATTTTAACTAAAAAGTGTTTTTTTTTACCATACGAAAGTTTAAATATTTTTTTTTCAAAATCCTTTAATTGAATTATTTTTTTTTCATCTTCTATAATTTTATCATTAATTTTTAATCCCCTATTTGCTATTACCCTTCTTGCTTCACTTTTTGAATGTAAAATTTTATTCTCAGCAATTAGATCAATTATACTTATCCCTTTTTTAATTTTATCCAAGTTAATCAGAATTTCAGGTAAATCTTTTCCAAAGCCACCGCTTTCAAAAGTATCTTTCGCAGTTTGCGCCGCTTTTTTTGAGGCTTTTTCACCATGAACAATTTTTGTTGCTTCGTTTGCTAATAAAATCTTCAAATTATTAATATTCTTTTCATCTTCGAAAATTTTTTTTATCTCTTCAGCGTTTATTTCTGTAAAAAAATTTAAAAATCTTTTAACATCACGATCATCTGTATTCCTCCAAAACTGCCAATAATCATACGGAGATAATTGATCCTCGTTAAGCCAAATCGCTCCCTTTTCTGTTTTTCCCATTTTTGCACCTGAAGCCAAAGTGATTAAGGGTGAGGTAAGTCCAAATGCTTCTTTTTGCGCAAGTCGTCTGATTAAATCTGTACCATTAACAATATTTCCCCATTGATCGGATCCCCCAATCTGTAAAATACAATTTTTATTTTTATACAATTGATAGAAATCGTAAGCCTGTAAAATCATATAATTAAATTCCATATAACTTAAAGACTGTTCTCTATCCAACCTCAGTTTAACACTATCGAAAGTAAGCATTTTATTTATTGTAAACTGACTGCCTATTTCTCTCAAAAATTTAATATAATTTAAACTTGTTAACCATTCAGCATTATCTACAAAAATTGGGGAAGTTTTTTTGTTTGAGGTGTCTAAAATTTTCATAAATACCCTCTTTATACTTTTGATATTTTTTTTAATTTCTTTTTGACTAAGTATTTTTCTTGTAGAATCTTTTCCTGATGGATCTCCAATTAAAGTAGTACCACCCCCTAAAAGAACTATAGGTCTATGACCATATTTTTGCATCAACTTTAAAATCATAATTTGAAGTAAACTTCCTACATGTAGGCTACTAGCAGTACAATCAAAACCAATGTAGCCAGAAATTGATTTTTTATTACAAATTTCACTTAGTTTATCTAAATTTGTGCATTGATTGATATATCCTCTATCATGCATTTCTTGTAAAAATGTATTTTTCATAGTGTTATTTACTTAAGCAACTATTATACAAAAATTGTTATAAATAAATAAAAAAAATATGCAAAAAAAATGGATCTCTTTAGGATTGATGAGTGGCACTTCTGGGGATGGAGTTGATGCCTCTATAATCAGAACTGACGGCATTAATGAGTACGAATCAATTAAAGACAAATATTTTGAATATAATCCTGACATATATAAAGATATTCACAATTTAAAAGAAAAAATACATAAACTTGAACATTTAGAAATTTTTAAAAGTGAAATAAATAATTTAGAGAGAAAAATAACAATTTTCCACGCAGAAATAATAAAGGAATTAAATATAACAGACGAGACTTTGATCGGTTTTCACGGTCAAACTATTTATCATAATCCTAAAGAAAAAATATCATGGCAGCTTGGAAATGGAAAACTATTAAATCAATTAACAAAAAAAGATATAGTTTTTAATTTTAGAATGAATGATATTTTGAATGGAGGTGAAGGCGCACCATTGACACCAATTTTTCATCAACTACTAGCTTTTAAAAAGAAAATTAAATTACCTGTTTGTTTTTTAAATATTGGAGGAATTTCAAATATCACTATATTAAGAAATGATAAAAATTTTTTAAAATTATTTAGCAAAGATATTGGCCCAGGAAATTGTCTTATAGATGCTTGGGTGAGAAAAAATTCTAACAAAAAATTTGATTATGATGGGCAACTCGCTTTAAGTGGAACAAGAAATGAAATAATTTTTGAACAGGCACAAGAATTGTATATGAATAGGAATAAAAAAAAATTATCATTTGACACAAATGACTTTGATATATCTTTTGTAAGAGGTTTAAACTTTGAAGACGGGGTAGCAACTCTTACAGATTTTACAGCTAGTGTAATTGGAGAAGAACTGACCTTATCATTAAAAAATTTAAAAGATGAAAAAGGAAATATATTATTATGTGGGGGTGGAAGAAAAAATAAAGTTTTAATAAAAAAAATTGAAGAAAATATTTCACCGAGTCATAATTTAAAACTAGTAGATGAATATAAAATTGACGGTGACTTCATAGAATCCCAAGCTTTTGCGTTTTTAGCAGTAAGGTCAATTCTTAAATTACCTATATCTTTTCCATCCACAACAGGCTGCACTACACCTTGCACCGGAGGAGATCTTATTAAAAATTAAATTAAAGCAGTTTTTTCTTTTAAATATTTTTCAATTTCTCCAATTAACTCTTTTTCTTTATTTTTAAAAAAATGATTGGAGTTTTTTATTTTTGAAAAAACAACTTCAACACCTTTTTGACTTTTTATTCTATTATCTAATTCATCAATACTTTCTTTAGTAACCAACTCATCATTTTCACTATATATTACTTGTCCAGAAGTTGGGCAGGGTGCTAAAAAAGAAAAATCATAAACATTTGGTTGAGGTGAAACGGCTATAAAATTATTCACTTCAGGTCTCCTCATTATTAATTGCATACAAATAAGCGAACCAAATGAAAAACCAGATACCCAGCATTGACTATAATCTAAATTTTGTCTTTCTATCCAATCCAAAGCTGCTGCTGCATCAGATAACTCACCTTGTCCATTATCAAAAACTCCATCACTTTTTCCAACCCCTCTAAAATTTACCTTTATAACTGAGAAACCATTTTCTAAAAAAATATTATACATTAAATGTACTATTCTATTATTCATTGTCCCTCCATATTGAGGATGTGGATGTAAAACAATTGCAACAGGTGAACCAAATTTCGGATTTTTATAATATTTTGCTTCTAACCTTCCAGCAGGGCCAGGAATAAAAATCTCTAAACTTTTTGGTTTCATAATTGATAATGATTATTATTAAAAAAAAAAGTATTGAGTTATAGCATGTTTTTATGCGACAAATATTTTTTTTTAATCCTGACTAAAATAGTAGGAATTGTTACAAAACTGTTATAATACAACGTTTAATTATGAAACTAACTAATAAAGGTAGATACGCAGTAATGGCTATGGCTGACTTAGCACTAAATGCTAAAGATGGACCAATAAGTCTTACAGAAATATCTCTAAGACAGAACATTTCTTTAGCTTATCTAGAGCAAATATTTTTAAAATTAAAAAATAATAAATTAGTTAAAAGTTCAAGAGGGGCTAACGGGGGATATATCCTTGAAAAGCCTGCCTCCGAAATAAAATTATCTAATATAATTTATGCTGTAGACGAAGAAGTAAGAACTCTAAATTGTAAAAAAAATTCAAAAAGAGGTTGTAATAATAAATCTACCAAATGTATTACTCACAACTTATGGGATCAACTTGATCAACATATTAACGGTTTTTTTGAAAAGGTAAAATTGCAGGATTTAACAAAACTAAATTAAATATTATGAAAAGCAGTGAACTCAAAAATCAAGAATATAAGTATGGATTTTCAACTGACATTGAAAACTTTAAAGCGCCAAAAGGACTTTCAGAAAAAACAATTGAATTCATTTCTGAAGTAAAAAAAGAACCTAAATGGATGCTTGATTGGAGATTGAAAGCTTTCAACAGACTAAAGGTTTTGAAAGAGCCTAACTGGCAAAAACCCAAATATCCAAAAATAAACTATCAAGATTTATATTATTACTCTGCTCCAAAAAGCATGAAAGATAAACCAAAAAGTTTAGATGAAGTAGACCCAAAACTTATTGAGACATATAATAAACTAGGTATCCCACTTAATGAACAAAAAAAATTAAGCGGTGTGGCAGTTGACGCTGTTTTTGACTCAGTTTCAGTAGCAACAACCTTTAAAGGTGAACTTGATAAAAAGGGAATAATCTTTTGCCCTATCTCAGAAGCTATTCAAAAACATCCAGAACTAGTAAAAAAATATCTAGGGTCCGTCATTCCTATAAGTGATCATTATTTTGCAACACTTAACTCAGCAGTATTTACTGATGGTTCTTTTGTTTACATACCCCCAAATACACGCTGTCCCATGGAACTATCTACATATTTTAGAATTAACGCTTCTGAAACTGGACAATTCGAAAGAACTTTAATTATTGCTGATAAAGGTAGTTATGTAAGTTATCTAGAGGGATGTACAGCTCCAATGAGAGATGAAAATCAATTACATGCTGCTAATGTTGAATTAGTTGCCTTAGACGATGCTGAAATAAAATATTCTACAGTCCAAAATTGGTACCCTGGAGACAAAGATGGTGTCGGTGGTATTTATAATTTTGTGACTAAACGAGGAGCATGTAGAGGTAAAAATTCGAAAATTTCTTGGACTCAAGTCGAGACAGGATCTGCAATAACGTGGAAATATCCAAGCTGTATTTTACAAGGCGATAACTCAGTCGGAGAATTTTACTCAATCGCAATTACTAACAATCATCAAAAAGCAGATACAGGCACTAAAATGATTCACTTAGGTAAAAATACAAAAAGCAAAATCATTTCAAAAGGAATTTCTGCAGGTCTAGCTGATAACACATATAGAGGTCTTGTAGACATTGGTGCTAAAGCTAAAAATTCTAGAAATTACACGCAGTGCGACTCGTTGTTAATGGGTAATAAATGTGGAGCGCACACTGTGCCTTATATTAAAAATAAAAACTCATCTTCCACAGTCGAACATGAGGCAACAACATCAAAAATTAATGAGGATCAATTATTTTATTGCAATCAGAGGGGACTTAATCAAGAAGAGGCAGTAAGTCTTATAGTTAATGGTTTTTGTAAAGAGGTTTTGCAGCAACTGCCCATGGAGTTTGCCGTAGAGGCACAAAAATTAGTTTCTATTAGTTTAGAGGGGAGCGTTGGATAATGCTTCAATTAGCAAATCTAAAAGCTTCGATTAATGCAAAGTTGATTTTAAATGGGCTAAATCTTGAAATAAAACCAGGAGAAGTACATGCAATTATGGGTCCTAACGGTTCTGGAAAAAGTACTTTGGCAAATATTTTATCTGGTAAAAATGGTTATGAGGTAAGTGGAACTCTAAAGTACGAAGGTAAAAACCTTCAAGATATCCCTATCGAGGAGCGAGCACAAAAAGGAATATTTTTAGCATTCCAGTATCCTTTAGAAATTCCGGGAGTGAACACAACCAATTTTCTCAAAACCTCATTAAATACAATCAGAAAGGCTAAAGGTGAAAAAGAATTAGATACACTAACTCTTTTAAAATTAATTAAGGAAAAAGCTTCCGAATTAAACATTGACGAAAAATTTTTATCTAGACAACTAAATGTAGGTTTCTCGGGTGGAGAGAAGAAAAAAAATGAAATTCTTCAAATGAAGCTCTTAGATCCAAAATTAGCAATTTTGGATGAAACAGATTCTGGACTAGACATTGATGCATTAAGAGTTGTTGCCGATGGAGTTAATTCTCACAAGAATAAGAACAATGCATTTTTAATCATTACTCACTATCAAAGATTACTTGACTATATTAAGCCAGATTTCATTCATGTGTTATCAAAAGGAAAAATTATTAAAACAGGTTGTGCAGATTTAGGTCAAGAATTAGAAAAAACAGGTTACGAAAATTTAGAATAATGGAAAAATTATTTAATATAGATTTAAGCAAAATATCTTCCGCTTCATCGCAAGAAGCTTTAGACAGAAAGAAAAATTTAGAATTATTTTTAAAAACTGGTTTACCAAATAAAAGAGACGAAAATTGGAAATTTTCTGACCTTAATTTCATAATAAGTAAGAATTTTAAACAAATTACAAATAATGATGATTTGAAATTCGATAAAAAATTTAAGCTAATCAAAGAATTCGAACATAATTACATTATCCTTGTTAATGGGATAATAAAATCTTTTGATATTAAATATGAGGAAAAAGGAAAGTTGAAAGTTGAAACCTTGAAATCATTAGAGAATTTCAGCAAGCCAAATAATAATCTTTATTATCTTAATAAAGCATTATCTTTAGGTGGATTTTATTTAGAGGTGCAAAAAGATTATAAATGTAAAAAACCAATAATAATTTATAATTATTTTACATCGAATTTAGATAATAAAATTATTAACAATTCAAATCAAATAAAACTGAATGAAAATACTGAGTTAACATTGATAGAATATAATATCGGTGAAAAAAGTAAATTTTTAAAAAATACTTTTGAAACAATTAATATTGGAAAAGACTCTTCATTTAAAAGTATTATTTTGCAAAAATCGAAAAGCAGTGGTTACTTTTACAAAAATATAACAGGATCACAAGCTTATAATTCAAGCTATCAAAACTTCATATTAAGTTCAGGGCTTAAATTTAACAAAATAGAGATTAATATGGATTTGGAAAAAGAAAATAGTAATTGCTATATTTTATCTGGATTGAGTTTAGGCAAAAAAGAACATCAGGAAATCAAAACTCAAATAAATCACTTGGCGCCTAATTGCAAAAGTTATCAAAAAATTAAAAATGTTTTGGAAAGTGACAGTACTGGAGTTTATCAAGGAAAAATATTTGTTAAAGATATGGCTCAAAAAACAGACGCATATCAATTAAGTAAAGCTCTCATTTTAGATGATCAAGCCGAATTCAATGCTAAACCAGAATTAGAAATTTACGCTGATGATGTTAAGTGTTCACATGGCTCGACTTCAGGAAGCATAGATGAAAATGCCATTCACTATCTAATGACAAGAGGAATTGAGTTACAAGAAGCCAAAAAACTCTTAATAAATGGTTTTATTAGTGAAATATTTGAAAATATTCCTGAAGAAAAATTAAAGGTCTTTCTTGAAAAAAGTATTATGGAGCAGATCAATGGAATTTAATAACATAAAATCAAAATTTCCAATTTTTAAACAAAAAATTAAAGGGAAGCCTTTAATATACTTAGATAGCGCTAATTCCTCACAAAAACCAAAAATAGTAATTGATGAGATATCAAGATTTTATGAAACTGAATTTTCGAATGTTGGAAGAAGCGTACATACATTAGCCGTTAAGGCAACGAATAAATTTGAGGAAACAAGAGACATAGTCAAATCTTATATTAACGCGAAATATAGAGAGGAAATAATTTTCACAAAAGGAGCTACTGAAGCAATAAATTTAGTGGCAAATACTTACGGAGATAAATTTATAGAGGCTGGTGACGAAATTCTTGTCACTGAACTCGAACATCACTCAAATTATGTTCCTTGGCACTATTTAAGAAAAAAAAAAGGAGCAATAATTAGATTTGCTTCAGTCAATGAAGTTGGAGAGATAGACATTGATGAGTTTAAAAAACATATTACCGAAAAAACTAAAATGATTGCTTTTACACATATTTCAAATGTTACTGGTACAATTATGCCAATAAAAAAGATTATTGACTTAGCAAAATCAAAAAAAATTCCAGTGTTAATTGATGGGACACAAGGCGCTCCTCATTCAGTTTTAAATGTTCAGGATTTAGATTGTGATTTTTATGCTATTTCTTGTCATAAAATGTATGGTCCAAATGGACTTGGCATTCTTTATGCTAAAAAAAAATGGGTGGATGAATTACCACCGTATCAAGGCGGCGGTGGAATGATAAGTGAAGTAAAGAAAGATGAAATATCTTACGCAGACTCACCAACAAAATTTGAGGCGGGGACAATGCAAACAGCAGAGGTTGTGGCTTTTGCAAAATCTATCAAGTTTATTCAAGACTTAGGAATTAAAAATATAGAAAAACATGAAAATCAAATACTTGAGTATGGTTTAGAGAAATTACGTAAAGATAATTCCGTTAATATTATTGGAAACCCCAAAAATAGAGCATCTATAATGTCTTTTACTATTAAAGGAATTCACCCACACGATATAGCAACAATTTTAGATGACGATGGAGTTGCAATAAGAGCAGGACATCATTGCTGCCAAATTTTGCACGACAAACTTGGAATCCCAGCCTCTGCAAGGGCTTCTATTGGAGTTTATAATAGCAAAGAGGATATTGATGTTTTATGTGAGTCAATTAATAAATGTAAAAAAGTATTTGAAATTTAAATGGAACTAAAAGAATTATACCAAGAAATTATCTTAGATCATGCTAAGAACCCCAGAAACAAAGGTAAGTGCGAGGGATATAATTATGATGCAAAAGCACATAATCCTCTATGTGGAGATAAAGTTCACATTTACGTAAAATTAGATAAAGATAAGAATATTTCTGGTTTAAGTTTTGAGGGTGAAGGATGTGCAATATCTTTAGCGTCTGCATCGATTTTAACAGATACTTTAAAGGGTAGAGATTTGCAATTTTCAAAAAAAGTCACTGATGACTTTCTTAATATGCTCAAAAATAAATCTAAGATTACTCTTAACAGCCTATCAGAGGATCAAATGACAACTATTTCTTCACTATCAGGGGTTCAAGAATTTCCTATGAGAATTAAATGCGCAACAATGGCTTGGCATACCCTTTTATCTGCATTAAAAAAAAAGAGTTCAAATGACTGATTTAAAAGATAAAATAATAACTGAAATAAAAAAAATTTATGATCCTGAAATTCCAGTAAATATTTATGAACTTGGTCTTATTTACAAAATAGAGGTGAGTGAAAAAAATGATATTCTCATTGAGATGACTTTAACCTCGCCTAACTGCCCTGTAGCTGAGAGTTTGCCTAATTCGGTGAAAGAGAATATATTGAAGATTAATGGAATTAAAAATGTTGATTTAAAATTAGTTTGGGACCCGCCTTGGACTAAAGAAAAAATGTCAGAAGCGGCAAAATTAGAATTAAATTTATGACCAAACAAATAATTAAATTAAGCGATAACGCAGCTCAGAGAATAAAACAAATAATGTTAAAAGCTGAACGTTCAGCTATAGGAGTTAGGGTAGGTGTTAAATCTGGGGGTTGCGCCGGCATGTCTTACATAATGGAATATGCAAAAGAGGTTAAGCCTAATGAAGAGATAATTGAGGAAAAAGGAGTAAAAGTTTTTATAGATCCAAAAGCTGTAATGTATCTGCTTGGAACTGAAATGGATTATAAAGAAGAAAAATTTTCGTCCCAATTTGTATTTAAAAACCCTAATGAAACTGAGAGATGTGGTTGCGGTGAGTCTTTTAAAATTTAACCGCTATAATACATCTCAAATTCTATTGGATGAGGCGTATGCTCAAACTTGTAAATCTCCTGAAATTTTAACTCAATATAAGCATCAATTTGGTCGTCAGTAAACACTCCGCCTTCAGTTAAAAATTTTCTATCATTGTCCAAATTTTGCATTGCTTCTCTTAAAGATCCACAAACCGTTGGAAGTTTCTTTACTTCATCTTCTGTGAGAGAATATAAATCCTGATCGAAAGCTTTACCTGGGTCTATTTTATTTTTAATACCATCTATACCTGCCATTAACATTGATGCGAAAGTTAAATAAGGATTTCCAGCTGCATCGGGGAATCTTATTTCCATTCTTGCGGCTTTTGGATTCATTATTACTGGAATTCTACAAGATGCCGATCTGTTTCTTGCCGAGTATGCTAAAATAACTGGAGCCTCAAATCCTGGTATTAGTCTTTTGTAACTATTTGTTGTGGCATTAGAGAAAGCATTAATTGCTCTAGCATGCTTTAATATACCCCCAATATAATATAATGCCTCTTTCGACAGACCTGCGTACTCTTTTCCCATAAATAAAGGAGTGTTACCTTTCCAAATAGATTGATGACAGTGCATTCCAGATCCGTTGTCACCTTTAACAGGTTTAGGCATGAATGTAGCTGTTTTTCCAAATGAGTGAGTGACCATTTGCACTGCATATTTATATAGTTGAACATTATCAGCTTGATTAGTTAATGTTCCAAAATACATTCCTAATTCGTGTTGACTTGGAGCCACTTCATGGTGATGTTTTTCAACTTTAACTCCCATATCTTTAAGAGCTTTTAAATACTCTCCTCTCATGTCTTGGGCACTATCAACTGGCGGCACAGGAAAGTAACCACCTTTAATTCCTGGTCTGTGACCCATATTTCCGTTCTCATATTTTTTGCCTGTATTGTATGGACCCTCAGAGCTGTCGATGTTAAAACTTGTCTCGTTCATATCATTTTTAAATCTTACATCATCAAAAACGAAAAATTCAGGCTCAGGACCAAAATAAGATTTATCTCCGATACCGGTTTTTTTTAAATATGCCTCAGCTTTTTTCGCTGTCCCCCTTGGATCTCTCTCATAAGGATTTTTTTTAACAGCATCTAAAATATCGCAAAAAATGTTAAGTGTTGTGTGAGAATTAAAAGGATCTATAATAGGTCTATCAAGATCAGGTTTTAAAATCATATCAGACTCATTAATCGCTTTCCACCCTGCGATTGAGGAACCATCAAAAAACACTCCATTATCTAACATGTCCTCGTCTACAACAGTTGAGTCCATGGTTAGGTGCTGAAGCTTACCTTTTGGATCTGTAAACCTTAAATCAACAAATTCTACCTGCTTATCTTTCATAAGCTTGAGAATGTCTTTTGAACTCATTTAATCTCCTTCAATAATTAGTTTCTATTTTGCCACGAACATATATAAGGAACTTTTTTATAGTAATATTAAAAATATATACCAGCTATGCATTTATTACATATATACAATTAAAACTTGAAATGAGAGAAGCAAATACTTTAGATTTATCTTTATTAATCCTCTTAGCGATAATATGGGGATCTTCTTTTTTTAATATAAAAATAGCAACTTATTCCTATGACCCAATTACTCTTGCATTGGTAAGAGTTATTTTTGCAAGCGTGCCTTTACTAATTTTGTGTAAAATAAAAAAAATCAGAATTGAAGCTTTTGGAAAAGGTTGGAGCTGGTATGCTCTTATTGGGCTATGCAATATTGCAATCCCTTTTGTGCTTATAGCAATAGGTACAGCAAAAATTAATAGTTATCTTGCTGCTATTTTAATGAGCACTACGCCTTTAAGCGGATCGATTCTGGCACATTTTTTTACCAAAGATGAGAAGCTTTCCTTTTTTAAATCATTAGGGGTTTTAATTGGCTTCAGCGGGATAGTATTATTGTTTTTTGATAAAGTGATTATTAGTAATGAAAATTACATTTACGCTCTGATTACAATTTTAGGATCAACATTTTATTGTATTGGAGGGTTAATGACACTTAAATTAAAAAATAAAAAGAACGAAAATGTTACCACGTCAACAACAATTTGGTCAGTAATTTTTTTATTTCCCTTTTCCCTAATTTTAGAAACGCCTTGGAACTTAAGCCCATCATTGTCGTCGACATTATCTCTATTATATTTAGGTGTTGTAGCTACAGGGCTAGCATGGTTAATTAGATTTAGAATTTTGACCGTTAATGGATTAGTTTTTCAAACGCAAGTAGCATATTTAATTCCTATTTTTGGAATAATTTTTGGATATTTTTTAATGGATGAAATTATTACATGGAGAGTTATAGTATCATTAGTTATAATTCTTATAGGTATTTATATATTTAAAAAAAATAATAAAGGATATCAAAATTAAATGGGAACAGAATCGATCGAAGCAAGTTTTTTGTCTATTTTCGCTTTAATAAGTTTTTTTATTTTTTTAATTACAAGTAAATATTCTAATAAAATTAAAAATGGCGCATTATTTGATAAAGATTTTGTTAAACCCCAGGCTTTTCATGATTTACCTGTCACTAGAAGCGGGGGTATACCGATACTTTTTTCATTAAGCATATTTTTCTTTATTTATTACTTACTTTATTCAATAGTTTTATACGATTATATTTTAATTAGTTACTCAATGTTTTTAATAGGCTTCTTAGATGATCTCAAAATTAATATACAACCATTTAAAAGATTAATTTTCATGACATCAATTTTATTTATTATAATCTACATCATACCAATTAAGATTTTCAACATTGATATTCCATTTTTAGTTCCTTTAATGTCTAATCATCTATTTTCTACAATTTTTGTTTTATTGTGTTTTTTGTTTGTAATAAATGGATCAAATTTAATAGATGGTTTTAATGGCCTATTAACAATTAATTTAATTATCATAAATTCAATATTAGCCTATATCAATTTAAAAAGTGGAAATTCTGAATTCTCAATTCTTCTTATTTCACAAATAATAATACTTTTATCTTTTTTGCTCTTTAACTTCCCAAGTGCAAAAATTTTTTTAGGGGATAGTGGAGCTTACACAGTAGGAGCTTTGACAGGCTTAAATACAATTATCACTAATAATTTAAACCCAAAAATATCCTCATTTTTCTTTTGTACACTTTTATTTTATATATTTTTTGAGGTTCTATTCTCTTTTTTAAGAAAATTACTTCAAAAAAAATCTCCGATACATCCAGACAATAAACATTTGCATATGCTGAGCTTTTATAAAATTTCAAATATTTATGGAAAAATTAAAGGAAACTACATGAATTCGCTTTTTATAAACTTATCCTATTTAATCTTAATAATTCCAGGGTTGTATTTATCTGACAATCCTACATTAAGCAGATATTGGTTCTTTGTCTTGTTGTTAATTTATATAGTAATTTACTCCAGACTTTACAGTTTAACAAAAAATTAAATTGATATATAAAGCAACGGCAATTAATTGGGCAAGTGGCGGAATTGGTATACGCGCTGGTCTTAGAAACCAGTGCCGCAAGGCTTAAGAGTTCGAGTCTCTTCTTGCCCACCAAAAAATTATGAAAGTAGAAGTAAAATCAAAAAAAGGACTTAGGACAATTTTATCTGTATTTGTTGATAAAAAAAACATACAGACGAAGATGAATGAAAGACTTAAAGAACTTCAAAAAGAGATAGTTCTAAAAGGTTTTAGACCAGGAAAAGTTCCACCTGAAGTTATTAAAAGCCAATTTGGGAAATCTGTCTATGGGGAAGTAGTAGATAAAATTTTAAGAGAGACTACCACTAAAGCTATAGATGAAAAAAAATTAAAAATTGCCGGTCAACCTAAAATTGATCTCAAACAATTTGGTGAAGGAAAAGATTTAAATTATGAGCTTCAAATAGATTGTTTACCAAATGTAAATTTAAAAAGTTTTGATAAATTTAAAGCTACAAGTTACAAAGTAAAAATTGAAGATAAGTTAATTGAAGAAAAATTAAAAGAGATTGCAGATCAAAACAAAAAATTTGAAGAAAAAAATGAAAAAGCAATTAATGGAGATCAAGTAACTTTTGATTACTCAGCTACAGTTGACGGAAGTAAGTTTGAAGGGAGTGAGGGAAAAGGTGTTCAGCTAGAATTAGGAAAAGATCTTTTTTTAAAGGGTTTTGATGAACAACTAGTTGGAGTAAAAAAAAATGAAACAAAAATGTTAGACGCGACACTTCCTGCCAATCATCCTAAAAAAGAACTTGCGAATAAAAAAACGAAATTTGAATGTAAAATCTTAAATGTAAAAAAGCCTATTACTAGTAAAATCGATGATAATTTAGCAAAATTATTAGGAGCTAAAGACGTTAAAGATCTAAAATCATTAATTGAAAAACAAATTTCAAGTCAGTATTCTCAAGCATTAAATTCAATTACTAAAAAAGAAATTTTAGATCAAATTGAAAAAAATCACCAAGTAGATTTACCTCAAAATTTAATTAATCAGGAAATTGCAATTATGACTCGAAATCTTAAACCAGAGGAAAAAGAAAAACACAAATCTAACAATGAAAAATTAGCAAAATCCAGAATCAAACTTGGTTTATTGCTCAATGAATATGGAGAAAAAAATAATCTAAAAGTATCAGATGAAGAGGTTAGAAATGAGATACAAAAACAAATAAAAGGTATGCCTGGTCAAGAAAAAATGGTTCTTGATTATTATCAAAAAAACCCTAGCGCATCTCAAAGTTTAAAAGGTTCTTTATATGAAGAAAAAATTATAGATTTAATTAAATCAAAAATTAATGTAGCAACAAAAGAGATCAACACGAAAGAGGCTGAAAAAATAATTTCTGACTTTAATAAACCAAATATAGATACTGAAAAATCTAAAACCACATCACCTGTAAAAAATAAGTCCAAAATAAAAAAAAATAGTAAAAAGTAACCAATAGTTGTATAAAACAACAATGAGTCGCGAATTGGAAGAAAAAATGAACAGCTTGATACCTATGGTTGTTGAACAAACAAGCAAAGGGGAAAGAGCTTATGATATTTATTCAAGACTATTAAAAGAGAGGATAGTTTTTTTAGTTGGCCCCGTAAACGACGCAGTGGCTTCTTTGGTAACCGCGCAATTATTATTCTTGGAGTCAGAAAATCCTAATAAAGAAATTAATTTTTATATTAATAGTCCAGGAGGGTTAGTAACTGCTGGTTTAGGTATCTATGATACAATGCAATATATCAATTCACCAGTTTCAACACTTTGCATTGGCCAGGCTTCATCAATGGGGTCTTTTCTTTTAGCGGCGGGAGAAAAAGGTAAAAGATATTCTCTTCCTAACTCAAGAATAATGGTCCACCAACCATCTGCAGGATTTCAAGGTCAAGCTACTGATATTCAAATTCATGCTAAAGAGATTTTATCTCTTAAAGAGAGATTGAATAAAATTTACTCGAAACATACCGGCCAAACTGTTGATGAAATTTCTCAGGCTTTAGAGCGAGACAATTTTATGACAGCCGAAGATGCAAAAAAATTTGGCCTTATAGACTCTGTTGTGGAGAAACGAAAATAAAACACAATATATAGCTAATTTTACAACTTGAACTTGCTAAGTATTTAGCAGAGATTTATATTAGTTATATTGATTCGATATGTCTGAAAAAAATAATAAAAATATATTGTATTGCTCATTTTGTGGCAAAAGCCAACATGAGGTTAGAAAACTCATTGCCGGTCCAACTGTTTTTATTTGTGATGAGTGCGTTGAACTTTGTATGGATATCATTAAAGAAGAGAACAAAAGTTCACTCGTAAAGCATCAAGATGGCGTTCCTTCGCCTAAAGAAATTTGTAACGTTTTAGATGATTATGTAATTGGACAGAGATTTGCAAAGGAAATTTTATCTGTTGCTGTCCATAATCATTATAAAAGATTGAACCACGAAACAAAAAACAATAAAGACATTGAATTGTCAAAATCAAATATACTTTTAGTTGGTCCTACAGGGTGTGGTAAAACTCTATTAGCTCAAACATTAGCAAGAATTTTAGATGTTCCATTTACAATGGCGGATGCAACAACCTTAACTGAAGCAGGCTACGTCGGTGAAGATGTGGAAAACATTATTTTAAAATTACTTCAAGCAGCAGATTATAATGTGGAGAAGGCACAAAGAGGAATAGTTTATATAGATGAAGTTGATAAAATTAGTAGAAAATCAGAAAATCCATCTATAACTAGAGATGTATCTGGTGAGGGAGTTCAGCAAGCTCTTCTAAAAATAATGGAAGGTACAGTAGCAAGCGTTCCACCTCAAGGTGGAAGGAAACATCCTCAACAAGAGTTTTTACAAGTCGACACAACAAATATTTTATTTATTTGTGGTGGAGCTTTTGCAGGATTAGATAAATTAATAGAAAGTAGAGGAAAGGGAAGCTCAATTGGTTTTGGAGCAAAAGTAAAAAATTACAAAGAACAACCACTTTCAGAAATTATGAAACTACTTGAACCAGAAGATTTAATAAAATATGGGCTGATACCTGAATTTATTGGAAGAATGCCAATTATAGCAACTTTGGATGATTTAGACGAAAAATCTTTAGTAAAGATTTTAAAAGAACCAAAAAATTCCTTGATAAAACAATATCAAAGATTGTTTGAGTTTGAAGAAGTGGAATTAGAGTTTAAGGACGAATCTATTCAAGAAATAGCAAAAAAGGCTATATCTAAAAAAACTGGCGCAAGAGGATTAAGATCAATACTTGAAAATATTTTACTAAAAACAATGTTTGAATTGCCAGATATGGAAAATGTTATTAAAGTTACAGTTGATAAGGCTTCTGTAAAAGGTTCGTCTGAGCCCATTGTCACATATGGCAAAAAATCATCAACATCAGTTGCATAATTCTCATTTGTTTCTTGAAATTGGTTTATTAATAGCCATATTAATACGTTATGAAAGCTTCATACGTTAAACCTCTACTGCCATTAAGGGATATCGTAATCTTTCCATCAATGGTAGTCCCACTTTTTGTAGGAAGAGAAAAATCTATCAAAGCTCTTCAGGATGTAATGAAAACTGATAAATCTATAGTTTTAGTTACTCAAAAAAACTCTGAAACTGATGATCCAACAGGCAAAGATTTATATCAATATGGATGTTTAAGTAAAGTTTTACAACTTTTGAAGCTTCCTGACGGAACTGTTAAAGTCTTAGTCGAAGGTGAAAAAAGGATAAAAATTTTAAAGCATAATGAAAATAAAAATAGCTTTTTAACATGTGAGGTTGAAATTGCGGAGGACGAAAATAAATCAAAAGATTTAGAACCACTTGCTTTAGGACTAATCAAAAAATTTGATCGACTTCAAGTATTAAGCAAGAGAGATTTAAATGACGGATCAAGTAACCTGAAAAATTTGAAAGACTCTTCTCAGATAGCAAATAACATCTCCTCAAATTTAAATATACAAATATTTGAAAAACAAGAACTACTTGAAATTCTTGATCTTAAGAAAAGGTTGGAAAGAATTCATCAATTAATCGAAAAAGAAACAAGTGTGCTTTCCGTAGAGAAAAAAATTCGTGGTAGGGTAAAAAATCAAATGGAAAAAACTCAAAGAGAATATTATTTAAATGAACAGTTAAAAGCTATTCAAAAAGAACTTGGAGAAATTGATGAAGGTAAAGATGAGCTGTCTAATATTTCTAAAGCAATAACAGATGCTAAAATGCCTAAACTTGCAAAAGAAAAGTGCATGTCAGAATTGAAAAAACTTAAATCAATGAGTCCAATGTCAGCTGAAGCTACGGTAGTAAGGAATTATTTAGATTGGATGACAGAACTTCCTTGGTCAAATAAATCTAAAATAAATACAGATCTAAATAATGCTCAAAAAATTCTTGACGAAGATCATTATGGATTAGAAAAAGTAAAAGAGAGAATAATAGAATTTTTAGCTGTTCAAAAAAGAATTCAAAAAATGAAGGGACCAATATTATGCTTGGTCGGCCCCCCAGGAGTTGGAAAAACTTCTTTAGGAAAATCAATTGCAAAAGCAACTAATAGAAAGTTTATACGAATTTCTCTTGGAGGTATAAGAGATGAGGCCGAGATAAGAGGGCATAGAAGAACTTATATTGGTTCTTTACCTGGAAAGATAATTCAAATGATGAAAAAAGCTGGTACTAAGAATCCTCTTTTTTTGTTAGATGAAATAGATAAAGTTGGTAATGATTATAGAGGAGATCCATCATCTGCTTTACTAGAGGCGCTTGATCCAGAACAAAATAAAGAATTTAACGATCATTATCTAGAAGTAGATTATGATTTATCAGATGTGATGTTTGTAACTACTGCTAATACATTAAATATTCTTCCACCACTTTTAGATAGAATGGAAGTTATAAGATTGTCCGGGTATACTGAAGACGAAAAAGTAAATATTTCTCAAAAATTCCTGATACCAAATCAAAGTAAAAACAATGGTCTGAAAAAAGATGAATGGGCTATTGATGAAAATATTAATAGAAAAATTATTAGACACTATACAAGGGAGTCTGGAGTTAGAAATCTTGAGAGAGAAATTTCTAAAATTGCTAGAAAATTAGTTAAAAAAATAGATAGCAATGAAAAAGTAAACAATCCTATTAACGAAAAAGATCTTAAACATCTACTAGGAGTTCAGAAATTTAATTACGGAGAAATAGAAGAAGAAAATAGAGTTGGAGTTGTAACTGGTTTAGCTTGGACGGAAGTAGGTGGTGAAATTTTGAAAATTGAGTCAGCCGTAATGCCAGGCAAGGGTAAAATGCAAATTACAGGAAAACTAGGAGACGTAATGCAAGAGTCAGTCAAGGCTGCTAAATCATATATAAGATCTAAAAGTTTAGAATACGGAATTATTCCTCCGATATTTGATAAAAAAGATTTTCATATTCATGTTCCAGAAGGAGCTACACCTAAAGATGGACCTTCAGCGGGTATAGGGATGGTCACTTCAATAGTTTCAGCAATTACAGAGATACCTGTAAACAAAAATGTTGCAATGACCGGTGAAATAACTTTAAGAGGCTTAGTTTTGCCTATTGGAGGTTTAAAAGAAAAATTATTAGCAGCACACAGGGCAGGGATAAAGAAAGTTCTAATTCCTATGGAAAATAAAAAAGATTTGATTGAAGTTCCAAAGACAGTATTAAATTCAATGGAAATTATCACAGTTAAAAATGTTGATGAAGTTTTAAAAGTAGCACTCACTAAGCCTCTAAAGAGAGTTGAATGGGTTGAAGTAGACCAATTATCCAAAAAAGAAAAATTAAAAAAAGAATTAAGTACTCATTAATTAATTTTTAATCAATCCATTCTGAGAAAATTGATTTGTTATTAATTATATATTCAGGCAAATTGAAATCATCTTCTAAAGATAACTTGATTGAGGAGCTCCATTTTTTCCCTCTTTTATCTACGCTGTGATCGTAAAGCACTTTTTTTTCAGCAATAATTTTTTTTATGTTTTCTACACCAAGACCACTTTCTTCATATTCGAGATGATGTAAATAGTTTTTCATTTTATAGTCAATTTCTTCTGGCTTTTTAATATTAGTAAAGTGCCATCCTCCATCTTTTATAAAATTAACACTATTGTATTTTTTTTTTGAAAAATAAATATTTAATTTCCACAATGGATATTTCTTTGATCGAATATTTCTAAGCCATTGTGGATTAAGTAAATGTTTTTTTTTGCAGGCCCTTGAGCCATACCAAATAAAATCTTTTTGCACTAAGTTAAACTTATAAAAAAACATTTTTTGTTCAAAAAAGGTTAAATTTGCCTTATAAATAAATTTTTCAAGATTTGGAATTTCATCTAAATCACTAATTATTATTAAATCGTCATTATCAAATTTCTTAATTGCATTTTGTAAATAATTTCTTTGAAAATTTTCTCTTAACACAGCATTATCTAAAATTTTTGAATTTTTTAGATTCTTATCGTCATGATTTTCAACTATCCTTAAATTCTCAGGTTGTTGCTTAAGCGGTATATAAATAATTTTTTCTTTAAATTTTGAGAAATTGTTAATATCAAATTTAAGCTCTCTTTTTGTTCCATTATGATTGAAATTTGCCTCACAAATCACAAAATTCGACACATATTTATCAAGTACATTTAGCCTGATGTCCAAAACTAAATCTTCATCATAATACATGAAGCAATCAATAATTTTCATTATAATTGAGTTATATTAAAACTTATTATAAGTAAATATAACGTTTAAAAAATGAAAAAAAAAATCATCATAACTGGCGGTTTGGGTTATATAGGCACTGAACTTTGTAAATTATATTCTGGTGTAAGTTGGCATCATAATATTGTTGTAATTGATAATAGATTTATATCTGAGAGAGTAAATCAACTTAGAAGTTGGAATATAGAATTTATTCAAGGAGATATTTTAGATAAGACTTTAGTAGAAAGAAATTTTAGAGACGCAGACATTGTTCATCATTTAGCAGGCATTACAGATGTTCCAAGAACAAAGAGTGAGTCTTCGGTATTACAAGATGAAAAGATTAAAAAGGTTGCTGAAAAAGGAACTCAGAATATTTTAGAAAACATTAGTGATAAATGTAAAATTATTTTTCCTTCAACACATGTAGTATATGAGGGAATTAGTGAAGTAAAAACTGATATTAAAGAAAATGAAATTTTAAAACCAGTTTTATCTTATGCTTCTTCAAAAGCTGTTAATGAAAATCAATTAAAAAATTCTGGTAAAAATTTTGTAATTTTAAGACTTGGTTCAGTTTACGGTTATTCTACCGACTCAATGAGGATTGATATAATGCCAAATTTATTTTCAAAAATAGCCTCACAAAACGGAACATTAAAATTATTTGCAGGCGGCAGACAAATTAAAAGCCTTGTTCCCTTAATAGACGTAGCCCGTTGCTTTAAATTTATGGAGGAAAAAAATGACATTAATTCTGAAATATTTAATTTAACCAAAGATACACTGACGGTGAAAGAAGTTGCTCAAATATGTAAAAAACATAATCCTAAAATTAATTTAAAAGAGACAAATGACGAGGTTCCTAATTTAGGTTTTTCCTTATCAAATAAAAAATTATTGAACACTGGGTTTGAGTTTCTTTATAATTTAGATCAAAATATCAAAGAAATGATTCAAAAATGGTCAAAAATGAATTTAAAAAGAGATTTAGAGTATGTGAAAGACGGAGAAAATCTTTTTATAGATAAAAGAGGTGCAATTAGTAATCATGAGTTAACTGAACCTATAAATTTAATTGGTTTAATAGATTCAAAAAAAGGAACGATTAGAGCTAATCATTACCATCCACAGCAAGAGCAAAAATGTTTATTCACCAAAGGACAAATCATAGAAATCTTTCAAGATATAATTAATCCAAATGCTCCGAAAATTACCCAAGTAGTCAATGCAGGACAGTTGTCAGTCATAAAACCAAATGTAGCTCACACTATGATTTTTACAAAAGATACAACATTTTTAAATCTTGTTAGAGGTGAAAGGGATCATGAAAATTATGGTATTACACATACTATAAAACATATATTTGTTGATGAAAAAGAAAAAAAACTATTATTAGAATGTTATAAGTTTGAATGTAGATCTTGTGGTAACACTGATCTTAAAAGAGTTGTTTCTTTAGGATATCAACCTTTGGCGAATAATTTAACTAATAAAAAAGACGAAAAATGTGATCTTTATCCTTTAGAGGTAAATTATTGCCAGAAATGTCATAACTGTCAATTATCTGTAGCCGTCGATCCAAAAAAAATGTTTTCTAATTATCTTTATACTTCATCCACATCAAAAACTTTCAGAGATCATTTTGTTAAAGCAGCGAAAAAATATTCTAAGGAACTTAAATTAAATAAAAAAAATTCGTATATCATTGATATTGGAAGCAATGATGGAATTGCTCTTAAACCTTTCATAGATCTAGGATTCAAAAAAGTTCTCGGCATAGAACCAGCTAAAAAACCTGGCTAAACTGGCAAATAAAAATAAAATAAAAACTTTTAATGGTTTTTTAGAAAAAAAGAATCTTAGAAAGATCAAAAAAAATGCAGATTTAATTTTAGCCTCAAATGTTTTCGCTCATTCAGATAAACTTAAAGAAATGGCAGAATGTATGTTCAGTTTAGTAAGCAAAAAAGGATCTATAATTATAGAGGTACAATATTTGATGAATACTTTACAAGATTTGACTTTCGATAACATTTACCATGAACATTATAATTATTGGTCGCTTACTTCTTTAGTTTATTTTTTTGAACAATTTAATGCAACAATATTTAGATCTGAAAAAATAGATACTCATGGAGGATCAATAAGAATCTATATTAAAAAGGCAAAGAAAGTAAAAATTGAAAAAAGTGTTAAAGACATGCTCAAAGAAGAGGAAATTTATGGGATTAAAGATTTCAAAACTTATAAAAATTTTGGAGATAAAGTTTACAAAATAAGAGAAAATGTTTTATCTAATATAAAAAAAATAAAAAAAAATAACAAAAAAATTATAGGATATGGCGCTCCAGCAAAAGCAACAACGGCATTAAATTTTTTTGGGATTTCTAAAGAAATTGATTTTATTGTAGAAGACAATAAGTTGAAACATAATAAATTTATACCTGGAGTGAAAATACCAATTAAAAAAAAATCTTATATAAAAGATAAAAATAATACTCTTTTAGTTTTAGCTTGGAATTTTTACAAAGACATTAAAAAAAATAATTCGAATTTATCTGATAATTTTGTAAATATAAAAGACCTAGAGATTAATAACTAGTAATTAAATTTTTCCAGATCTCAAACATATTTCTTATAGTTTCGAAAAAGTAATCTAAATAGTATTCAGTGAAAGGAAATAATTGAACAATAAGTTCTTGTGAAAAATGTAGCACTTTCGAAAAGGCAATTATGATTACTAAAAACAAAATAAGTGAGTTGTAAAAACCGAAAGATATTTTACCTTTATCTTTGTCAATTTTACTGACTTTCTTTTTAAAATCTGTGTCATTAATTTTAATTCCGTGTTTTTTTGCCAAATACTCTGGTGAGTACAAACTGATTTCCCTAGGTTTTTTTACATTACTTTTTTTTACCTTTTTAGGTTTTTGTACTTTTTTTTGAATTGGTCTGGGTTTTGAAACTACAGCTGCTACTTTTGAAACTGATTGAGATTTATTACTTATATCTACAGGAAATTGTTTCCATTTATTTCCACATGAGCCACATTGAACCATTCTTCCAGAGATAGTTATAGCTGCATCTGGAACGACAAATTTTTTGGCACATGAATTACAAGTCAAAATCATACAAATTCAATAATACCGCTATTTATATAAATTACACTACAATTTAAATACTTTTTTACTTTATAATTTTTTTATTGTATATCTCGGTTTTATTTAATCGGGGCGGTTAGCTCAGTTGGTAGAGCATCTCGTTTACACCGAGAGGGTCATAGGTTCGAGTCCTTTACCGCCCACCATTAGATGTAACCGCGGGGGTGTAGCTCAGTTGGTTAGAGCGCCTGCCTGTCACGCAGGAGGTCGCGGGTTCGAGTCCCGTCACTCCCGCCACTTAGTTGATAATGATTTTCATCTAGAAAGTAATAAATCAACATTAATCAATCAACATTAATGCTTCCTTCTGTCCTGTACTCTTTAACAATAAATGTTATAAATATTCATAATTAATATAAGAATCCTCAAGCTACGGTATTGGGGTAGATATTAAATAAATATGATTTATAACTTTTTATCTGAATATTTATCTATAATAATATTTTTATTTATTTCTTTGTTTTTAAGCATTGGATTTATTATTGCTAATTTTTTAGCTTCTCCCTCAAATCCAGATCCGGAAAAACTATCAGCTTATGAGTGTGGATTTGAGGCCTTTGACGACTCGAGAATGGAATTTGACGTCAGATTTTATTTAGTAGCAATTTTATTCATAATATTTGATTTGGAAATAGCATTCTTATTTCCTTGGGCTATATCCCTTGGAAGCTTAGGAGCACTTGGATTTTGGTCAATGATGATTTTTTTAGGAATCCTTACAGTAGGATTTATTTATGAATGGAAAAAAGGAGCATTAGAATGGGAATAAAATTTGGTTTATCATCTGAAAAACAGAAACAAATTCCCGAGGAGTTCAAAGAGCTTGCTAAAGATTTTGCGGAAAAAGGTTTTATTACCACCTCATCTAATAATTTAATTAATTGGGCTAGAACAGGATCACTACATTGGATGACTTTTGGTCTCGCATGTTGTGCTGTAGAGATGATGCAAACTTCAATGCCAAGATATGATCTTGAAAGATTTGGTGCAGCTCCAAGAGCATCACCAAGACAATCTGATGTAATGATTGTTGCAGGAACACTTACTAACAAAATGGCGCCGGCTTTAAGAAAAGTTTACGACCAAATGCCAGAGCCTAGATATGTGGTATCGATGGGTAGCTGTGCTAATGGCGGTGGCTATTACCATTATTCTTATTCTGTTGTTAGAGGATGTGATAAAATTGTCCCAGTAGATATTTACATCCCAGGATGCCCACCATCTGCTGAAGCTCTTTTGTATGGAATCTTACAACTGCAAAAAAAAATAAGACGAGAAGGAAATTTACAAAGATAAAATGATTGAAAATTTAAAAAAATTGGAAAATTTAATTAATTCTGAACTAACAAGTAAAATTCAAAGTTCATTTATAGCAAATGATGAGTTATCTATTGAGATAAATGAGAGCGATTTAATTGAAATTGTTCAATTTTTAAAATCAAATGAAAAGTGCAAATTCAGACAATTGATTGACATTGCTGGGGTAGATTATCCAAATGAGGAAAAACGTTTTAAACTTGTTTACCTTTTTTTATCTCATGAAAACAATTGTAGAATAAAGCTTTCAATTAATTTTCAACCAAAACAAATTATCAACTCAATAACAAAAATTTTTCCAGCTGCTAATTGGATGGAAAGGGAGGTTTTCGATATGTATGGTATTAAATTTAAAAATCATCCAGATTTAAGAAGAATTTTGACTGATTATGGTTTTAAAGGTCATCCATTAAGAAAAGATTTTCCTTTAACAGGCTTTAATGAAGTTAGGTATAGCGAGAAGGAAAAAAAAGTTATTTATGAACCAGTGAAACTTGAACAAAATTACAGAAATTTTGATTTTGAAAGTCCTTGGGAAGGTACAAATTATATTAAAGAGATAAAAAAAAAACAAGCTGATGGTAAAAAAAACTAAATCATTAAACCTAAATTTTGGACCTCAACACCCAGCAGCGCATGGTGTGTTAAGGCTAATACTGGAATTGGATGGAGAAGTTGTTGAAAAAGCTGATCCGCATATAGGCCTATTGCATAGAGGAACTGAAAAGTTAATAGAACAAAAAACCTATACTCAGGCATTACCATATTTTGACAGATTAGATTACGTTGCCCCAATGAACCAGGAGCATGCGTTCGCATTAGCTGCAGAGAAATTATTGAAAATAGAAGTTCCTATAAGAGCAAAGTACATTAGAGTAATTTTTTGTGAGATAGGAAGAATTTTAAGCCATATTTTAAATGTTACAACTCAAGCTTTAGATGTAGGTGCATTAACGCCATCTTTATGGGGTTTTGAAGAAAGAGAAACTTTAATGACTTTCTATGAGAGAGCTTCGGGTTCAAGATTACACGCAAATTACTTTAGGACTGGAGGAGTACATCAAGATATTCCTTTAAAATTAGTTGAAGATATTGAAAAATTTTGTAAATCGTTTCCAAAAATAATTGATGATTTGGAAAGCTTACTTACAGATAACCGTATTTTCAAACAACGTAATGTAGAAATTGGAATTGTAACAAAACAAGAAGCACTAGATCATAGCTTTTCTGGAGTAATGTTAAGAGGATCTGGTGTACCATGGGATTTAAGAAGATCCCAACCTTATGAAATATACAAAGATTTAGATTTTAAAATACCTGTAGGAAAAAACGGAGATTGTTATGATCGCTACCTATGTAGAATTGAGGAAATGAGAGAGAGTGTGAAAATTATTTTACAATGCATAGAAAGACTTCCTAAAGGGCCAGTCAAATCAATAGATGGCAAAATATCACCTCCAAACAGACAAGATTTAAAACAATCAATGGAAGCTTTAATCCATCATTTCAAATTATTCACAGAGGGTTACAGAGTCCCCGCAGGTGACGTATATACAGCAGTAGAGGCGCCTAAAGGGGAGTTTGGAGTTTACCTAATTTCAGATGGGACTAACAAACCTTATAGATGTAAAATTAGAGCTCCCGGTTTCTCTCATCTCCAGGCTATGGACTACTTAATCCGTGGCCATATGTTAGCTGATGTGCCAGCAGTACTTGGTTCCTTAGATATAGTGTTTGGAGAGGTAGATAGATGAGTTTAAAAAAAGTTCACGATAACCAACCAAAAGAATTTAAATTTTCAGATGAAAATTTAAAAAAAGCTGAGGAGATATTAAAAAGATACCCTCAAAAAAATAAAAAAAGCGCTGTAATGCCTTTTCTTTATTTAGCGCAGAGACAGAATGATAATTGGATACCATTATCTGCAATGAAATATATAGCTAATTATTTGTCTATGCCTTACATCTCAGTTTATGAGGTTGCAACATTTTACACCATGTATAACTTAGCGCCCGTAGGTAAGCATTTTGTTCAAGTATGCACCACTACACCTTGCTTAATTAGGGGAGCAGATAAAATAGTTAAACTTTGTAAAGAAAAAATTTCACCTAATGAAAATGAGATTTCTAAAAAAGGAAATTGTTCCTGGATGGAAGTGGAGTGTTTAGGCGCATGCGTAAGCGCACCAATGATACAAATAAATGACGATTATTATGAAGACCTTGATGAAAAGAGCACAATTGAAATTTTAGACTCACTAATTAAAGACAAGCCTTTAAAATCCGGATCTTTTAGGGGACGAAAAAATACTGCTCCTGAAAAAAAACAATCTGTTAATGGAGAAAGTCATGCTTAAACCAGAAAATAAAATATTTAAAAATCTTTATAATGATCATGGCTGGGAAATTGAAAATGCAATTAAAAGAGATGATTGGAGAGATACAAAAAATATCATCTCAAAGGGAAGAGAGTGGATTATCAATGAAATAAAAACTTCAGAGTTACGAGGAAGAGGGGGAGCAGGTTTTTCTACAGGTCTTAAATGGTCTTTTGCACCAAAACAAGTTGGCTCCAGACCTCATTATTTAGTTATAAATGCAGACGAGTCTGAACCAGGAACTTGTAAAGATAGAGATATTTTAAGATTTGAACCTCAAAAATTAATTGAGGGATGTTTAATCGCAGGTTTCGCAGTTAATGCTCATGTGTGTTACATATATATAAGAGGAGAATATTCAAACGAGGGTAAAAGATTACAGAGCGCTATTGAGCAGGCTTATCAAAAAAAATATTTGGGAAAAGATGCGTGTGGCTCTGGATGGGATTTTGATATCTACATACATTATGGAGCTGGCGCATATATATGCGGTGAAGAAACAGCTTTATTAGAAAGTATAGAGGGGAACAAAGGTCAACCTAGATTAAAACCCCCTTTCCCTGCTTTAGTAGGTTTGTATGGCTGCCCGACAATTGTTAACAACGTTGAAACGATAGCTGTTGTCCCAACTATTTTAAGAAGAGGTGGTAAATGGTTTGCCTCAATAGGAAAGCCAAAAAATACAGGAACAAAAATATTTTGCATTTCTGGAAATGTGAATTCTCCGTGTAACGTTGAGGAAGAAATGGGTATTCCTTTAAAAGAATTAATAGAAAAACATGCTGGAGGCGTTATTGGAGGCTGGGATAATCTGCAAGCTGTTATTCCTGGTGGCTCTTCAATGCCTTTATTATCAAAAAAAATATGTGATACGATCACAATGGATTTTGACTCACTTATAGAGAATAAAAGTGGATTAGGAACTGCTGGAATAGTTGTGATAAATAAAGATCAAGACATAGTAGCTTGCATGGCAAGGATCGCAAGGTTTTATAAACATGAAAGTTGTGGTCAATGTACTCCGTGTAGAGAAGGAGCTGGATGGATGTGGCGTATATTAGATAGAGTAGTAAAAAGAAAAGCTACTTTTAGCGATATCGATTTATTATCTGACGTAACAAAACAAATAGAAGGTCATACAATCTGTGCATTTGGAGAGGGCTCTGCTTGGCCTGTTCAAGGTTTATTACGTCATTTTAGAAAGGAAATCGAAAGCCGGTGCAGAGAGGAGCCATTAATTAAAAAAAGAACTAATAATCCCTATTTAGTGGATCAACATCTTTTGGAGAATAAGAATGCCTAAGATTATTATTAATGGAAAAGAAATAGAGTTTGAAAAAGGAATGACAGTTCTACAGGCTTGTGAACTTGCTGATGTAGAAATACCAAGGTTTTGTTACCACGAGAAATTATCAATAGCTGGAAACTGTAGGATGTGTCTAGTTGAAATGGAAAAATCACAAAAACCAATTGCCTCATGCGCAATGCCAGCAGCTGAGGGAATGAATATTAAAACAAATACAGCATTTGTGGAAAAAGCCAGAAAAGGTGTTATGGAATTTCTATTAGCTAACCATCCTCTTGATTGTCCGGTTTGTGATCAAGGAGGGGAGTGTGATTTACAAGATCAATCAATGTTTTATGGAGTTGATAAATCTAGGTTTGTTGAGAATAAAAGACAAGTTAAAGAAAAATATATGGGTCCTCTTATAAAAACACAAATGACAAGATGTATACACTGCACAAGATGTGTAAGGTTTGCAACAGAAGTTGCTGGAGTTCCTGAAATCGGGGCAATAGGACGTGGAGAAAATATGGAAATCACAACTTACTTGGAGAAAGCGATGGAGTCAGAGCTATCTGCTAACGTAATTGATTTATGTCCTGTAGGAGCTCTTACTTCTAAACCTTATGCTTTCGAAGCTAGACCTTGGGAACTTAAAAAAACAGAGAGCATTGATGTAATGGATGCTGTTGGTTCAAATATAAGAATTGATACATATAACTGGGAGGTAAAAAGAATATTACCAAGACTTAACAATGATATCAATGAAGAGTGGATTTCCGATAAAACTAGATATTCGTGTGATGGTTTACTTAAGCAAAGACTAGATGTCCCATATATAAAAAAAGATAATAAACTTCAAAAATCTAGTTGGGATGAAGCTATTTCTCTTTTAGTTAATAAGATTAAGTCAATTAATTCTGATGAGATAGGTGGTCATATCGGTGATATGGTCAATTTAGAGAATGCTCTTAGTTTTAAAAAATTTTTTAAGGTTTTAAATTGTAATAATTTAGAATTTAGAGAAAGAAAATTTTACATTAATTCTTCAGAAAAAAGTAATTATATATTTAACACCTCAATCAAAGGTATTGAGGAAAGCGATCTTATACTATTAATTGGAACTAATCCAAGACATGAAGCTACTATGTTAAATGCAAGAATAAGAAAAGTATTTGTTCAAAAAAATACTCCAATTTTTTCAATCGGTGATCCTGGTGACTTAACTTACGATTATAAAATAATTGGTAATACAACAGATGATTTGAAGAAAATTTTTCAAAATGAAGGCGAGTTTTCAAAAAAACTTTTAACGTCAAAAAAACCAATGATAATAATTGGTGAATCCGCTTTAGAATTAAAGAGTGGAAAATATATTTTTGAAGGATTTAAAAATCTTTTAAAAAAGAATAATTTTTCTAATAAAGAGTGGAATGCTTTCAATTTTTTACCCCAAAATGCGTCAACAGTAGGTTTAATAGATCTTAAGATCTTACCAACCGAAGACGAGGAAAAAAAATCATTTTTTGAAAAATTAAAACAAAATCAATTCAAACTTCTTTATCTTTTAGGTTCAGATAATTTAGATTTCAAAAAAAATCATGAATTTGTAGTTTACCAAGGTAGTCATGGCGATAGAGGTGCAGAGATAGCAGACCTTGTTCTTCCAAGTGCAGCGTTTACGGAGCAAAATGGACTTTACGAAAACTTGGAGGGAAGAATCCAAGAGTGTAAAAAAGCATCTTATCCTATCGGAGATGCTCTAGAAGATTGGAAAATATTTAATTTGATTTTAAAAAAACTTAATAAAAATGAGGATTTGTCAAAATTTGATGAGCTTAGAAAAGAAGTTTTAAATTCAATTCCAAATTTTTCAAATCTTAATGATCTACCAATTTTTAAGGAAGTTGGAATTAAGGATACTTCTCCAACTTTCACAAGTGAGGAGATAACAGTCAAAGAATTAGACTATTATTATACGAACTCAATTTCTAGATCTTCCAAAACAATGAGTGAATGTCGTCAAATTAAAAACAACTTAAAAAAGACTGGTACAGATAGCTAATGATAGAATATTTACAAATTTTAGGACAAGAAGTTTACAAGATTATTTTTCTCCTTATACCAATTCTTGTTTCAGTTGCTATGATTGTTTGGTTAGATAGAAGGGTATGGGGATTGGTGCAAAAAAGAAGAGGACCTAATGTAGTTGGTCCTTTTGGACTTTTTCAAACTCTTGCTGACGCTTTAAAATATATTTTTAAAGAAATCATAATTCCTGCTAGTGCGAACAAGGTAGTTTTTATACTTGCTCCAATCGTAACAATGACTTTGGCCTTAGTTGCATGGGCGGTGATCCCAATGAGCGAGAACTTAGTTTTATCAGATATTAATGTTGGAATTTTATATTTATTCGCAGTTTCATCACTTGGTGTTTATGGAATTATAATGGGTGGCTGGGCTTCTAACTCAAAATATCCTTTTTTAGGAGCTATAAGATCTGCAGCACAAATGGTTTCTTACGAAGTTTCTATTGGAATAATTATTATCAATGTTCTTTTGTGTGTTGGATCTTTAAATTTAAAAGACATTGTCATAGCGCAAAAAGAAATGTGGTACGTGATACCACTTTTTCCAATGTTTGTAATTTTTTTTATTTCTGCGCTTGCAGAAACAAATAGACCACCTTTTGATTTACCTGAAGCAGAGGCGGAATTAGTTGCAGGATATCAAACTGAATATTCAGGCATGATGTATGCAATGTTTTGGTTAGGGGAATACGCCAATATTCTTTTGATGTGTGCAATGGGCTCAATTCTTTTTCTTGGAGGCTGGCTACCAATTATGGACATTTATCCACTAAATTTGATTCCCGCTCCTGTATGGATGATATCCAAAATTTTATTTTTATTTTTATTATTTGCTTTAATTAAAGCTATTGTCCCTAGATATAGATACGATCAATTAATGAGATTGGGTTGGAAAGTATTTTTACCATTCTCGTTATTATACTTGATATTAACATCAAGTTTTTTATTTTATTTTGATAAATTACCCAAGGTAGATTTCTAATGAATTTAGCCAGGCTATTTAAAACAATTTTTCTTGTAGAATTTGTCTCAGGATTATTTATTGCTCTAAAAGAATTATTTAGAAAATCTAAAACTATTAACTATCCTTTCGAAAAAGGACCAATCAGCCCACGTATGAGAGGAGAGCATGCACTTAGAAGATATCCTAACGGTGAAGAGAGATGTATAGCATGTAAATTATGTGAAGCAGTTTGCCCTGCCCAAGCAATAACAATAGAGTCTACTGAAAGGTCAGACGGTAGTAGAAAAACTACTCGATATGATATCGATATGCTTAAATGTATTTATTGTGGGTTATGCCAAGAGTCTTGCCCAGTGGATGCGATAGTACAAGGACCAAACTTTGAGTTTGCAACAGAAACTAGAGAGGAACTTTATTATAACAAAGAAAAGCTTTTAGACAATGGAGACAGATGGGAGTCAGTTTTAGCAAAAAATATCAAGCTAGATAAGCCGTACAGATAAATGATAGTCCATACAATATTTTTTTATTTTTTTTCAGTAATAGCAATTTTTTCATCATTAATGGTGATTACATCAAGAAGTACAATTAATTCAGTTTTCTTTTTAATATTAGATTTTATTTCAGTTGGATGCTTATTTATTATGGTTGGTGCTGAGTTTTTGGGGATGATACTACTAATTGTTTATGTAGGAGCAGTTGCTGTTTTATTTTTATTTGTTGTTATGATGCTAAATGTAGCGGAGCAAAAACAATCATGGTTTATTGGTAGAAAATCAACTCATATACCTACTGGTCTAATCGTAAGTGTTTTAATTTTATTGGAGTTATTGGTTGTGGTAGGAGGGTGGAAATACAAACAAGACTTAATGTCTAGCAGTACATTAGTCATGTCAAATATTTCAAATACTCATCAACTTGGTCTGGTTATGTATACTGACTATATTTTATATTTTCAATTAGCAGGAGTTGTTCTTTTATTAGCAATGATTGGAGCTATTCTTCTTACATTTAGGGAAAGAGTTGGAGTAAAAAAACAAAGTTATTTAAATCAAATTTCCAGAAACCCTGCAAATGCGGTAGAGCTAAAAGAAGTTGAGTCCTTTAAAGGAGTTAAAATTGATGATTGAGATTGGATTAGGTCATTACTTATCTCTTGGAGCAATTATTTTTTTCCTTGGCGTCATTGGAATCTTTTTAAATAGAAAAAATGTAATAGTAATCTTAATGTCTATAGAACTCATACTTTTAGCAGTGAATATTAATCTAATATCATTTTCTATTTTTTCAGGGGATATCGTTGGTCAAATTTTTACAATGCTAATTTTAACAGTTGCAGCAGCTGAAGCTGCAATAGGATTAGCTATAATTGTTGTTTATTACAGAAACAGAGGTTCAATCAGAGTTGAAGACATCCACGGTATGAAAGGTTAAATGGAATACGCAATTTTATTCTTACCTTTATTGGGTTCACTTATAGGATATTTTGGAAGATCACTGACTAGGCTTTTTTCAGAAATCACTACAAGTTTATTTGTAAGTATTTCAGCAGTTTTATCTATATTTGTTTTTTGGAATGGAATTCAAAATAATATTTATGGAAATTATTTAGTATTTGAATGGATTACTTCAGGAGAATTCACAGCTAATTGGTCTATTAACATCGACCCATTAAGTTCTGTGATGTTAGTGGTAGTAACTTTTGTTTCAGCTTTAGTACATATTTATTCAATTGGTTATATGAGTCATGACCCTCATAAGCCAAGATTTATGTCATATTTGTCACTTTTTACTTTTTCAATGCTAGCTTTAGTGGTGTCTGATAATTTTTTACAACTTTTTTTTGGATGGGAAGGCGTTGGATTATGTTCTTATTTGTTAATAGGTTTTTGGTTTAAAAAAGAAACAGCAAACAATGCAGCAATAAAAGCCTTTATAGTTAATAGAATTGGGGACTTTGGTCTTGCCATTGCAATATTTTTAATTTTCTTCTTTTTCGGTACGATAAATTTTGAAGAAGCTTTTCAAGCTACATCACAATACTCTGAAAAAAAATTAGTTTTTTTTGGAATTGAAGTAAATTTAATAACTTTAATATGTATTTTTCTATTTATTGGCGCAATGGGAAAATCTGCACAATTCTTACTTCATACATGGCTACCCGATGCAATGGAAGGCCCTACACCAGTTTCAGCTTTAATTCACGCAGCTACAATGGTAACCGCTGGAGTTTTTCTTGTAGTAAGATGTTCACCAATTTTTGAATACTCCCAAGTTGCTTTAAATTTAGTCACAATAATTGGAATGGTTACAGCGATATTTGCCGCAAGTATTGCATTAGTTCAAAATGACATAAAAAAAATAGTCGCTTATTCAACTTGTAGTCAATTAGGCTATATGTTTTTTGCTGCAGGTATTGGAGCATATCATGTAGCAATGTTTCATTTGTTTACTCATGCTTTTTTCAAAGCATTATTATTTTTAGGAGCTGGTTCAACAATACACGCATTTAAAGACGAGCAGGATATACGTAATATGGGTGGAGTAGCAAAGAAATTACCTTACACCTACGCCTTTATGTTAATCGGCACTCTTGCCTTAACGGGTTTTCCGTTTCTTTCAGGTTTCTACTCAAAAGACGCAATTATTGAATTTGCTTACCTTAAAAATTCTTCACTAGGAAATTATGCAGCAACAATCGGAATAATAACTGCATTTTTGACTTCCATTTACTCTTGGAGATTATTTTTTAAAGTATTTCATGGGCCTTATAATAACAAAGTTATTCCTATAAATGGAACACATGAATCGCCTATTGTAATGTTAGCACCTCTAATATTCTTAGGTATTGGTGCAGTATTTTCAGGATATTTTTTTAAAAGCACTTTCATAGGACACCATAGCGTTGATTTTTGGCAAAATTCGATTTTTTTCTTAAGCGAGATTAAGCATGATGCTATTCCATTATGGTTTTTATTTACTACTCCCTTCCTAGTTTTAATTTCTATTCCACTTTCATTTTATATGTATATTCATAATCCAAAAATATTAGAAGATTTCAAAAACACAAACTTACCGTTATATAAATTTTTATTGAATAAATGGTATATTGATGAACTGTACGAAAAATTATTTGTAAATCCAGCAAAGAAAATTGGTTCATTTTTTTGGAAGAAAGGTGATATTGGCATAATAGATAGGTTTGGTCCTGATGGTATTTCAAAACTGGTAAAAATTATTTCAAATAGAACAGGCCGTTTTCAAACAGGTTTTATTTATGATTATGCTTTCGTGATGTTGTTAGGTTTATCAATTTTATTAACTTATTTAATTTTGAAATAAAATGAATTTTCCAATATTATCAACTTTAATTTTTTTACCCTTATTAAGTTCTATTTTCATTTTTTTATCAAAAGGTAAATCAAATAATTATAGCGCAATTTATATTTCTTTATTTAGTAGTATTGCTACCTTTTTATTATCATTATTTTTATGGTATTCTTTAGACATAAGTACTGCAGAATTTCAATTTGTAGAAGAAAAATCTTGGATTAATAATTTTATAAAATTTAAATTAGGCGTCGACGGTATTTCAATACTGTTTATAGTTTTAACTACTTTCATTACGCCCATATGTATTATATCTTGCATTAATAGTGTTAAGACACGAGTTAAAGAGTTTTTAATAGCGATTTTAATTTTAGAAACCTTCATGATCGGCGTATTTTGTTCGCTAGATCTTGTAATTTTTTATCTATTCTTTGAAGCAGGCCTGATCCCAATGTTTTTAATTATTGGAGTCTGGGGAGGTCCAAGAAGAGTTTACTCTGCCTTTAAATTCTTTCTGTTTACACTACTTGGCTCAGTCTTAATGCTGGTTGCTATAATTGTTATTTATTGGCTAACTGGAACTACTGATATTACTCAAATTTATGAAATAGGAATTCCTAGAGAGTACCAGAATATATTATGGTTAGCTTTTTTAAGTTCTTTTGCAGTAAAAATGCCTATGTGGCCAGTTCATACTTGGTTACCTGATGCTCATGTAGAAGCACCAACAGCTGGCTCAGTAATACTGGCAGCTATTTTATTAAAAATGGCTGGGTACGGTTTTTTAAGATTTTCAATACCTATGTTTCCAATTGCATCTGAGTTTTTTACACCACTTATTTACACCTTAAGTATTATAGCAATAATTTACACTTCTCTCGTTGCGCTAATGCAAGACGATATGAAAAAACTAATTGCCTACTCATCTGTTGCTCATATGGGTTATGTTACTTTAGGTATTTTTACACTCACTAAACAAGGCATTGAGGGGAGCATCTACCAAATGATAAGCCATGGTCTTATCTCTGCAGCATTATTTTTGTGTGTGGGAGTAGTTTATGACAGATTACATTCGAGAATGATAAATACTTATGGAGGTTTAGTTAATTATTTACCAAAATACTCATTTTTATTTTTAGTGTTTGCTCTAGCCGCAATTGGTTTACCAGGTACATCGGGATTTTTGGGTGAGTTTCTAGTTTTGACTGGCGCTTTTCAAAAAAGCTATCTTGCAGCGATGCTAGCAACATTTGGAGTAGTTTTAGGAGCAGCATATATGTTGTGGATGACTAAAAGAGTTATTTTTGGAGTTACGAATAATTCTGAAATCAAAAGTTTAACAGATGTTAATAAATCAGAAATAATAATGTTAGCTAGTTTAGCTTTTTTTGTAATCTTTTTTGGTTTTTACCCAGTTCCACTTATGGAGACTTTTAGCGTATCAGTAAATAGCTTGATTGACAATTATCAAATAGCATTAAAATCAAATTAAATATGATGAATAATCTAAATATAATGTTGCCAGAAATATTTTTATCTTTATCGATTTTCACTATACTTATGTTAGGGGTTTTTATAAAAAAAAGTTTCAATATAATATTTAATCTTACATCTTTAATTATAATTACAACAATAGCCATAATAATAAACAATCCTGATAATGAGGTAAAAATATTTTTGGAGAGTTTTACAAGAGATGCTTTTTCAAATTATTTTAAAATATTAATTCTAATATCATCACTTTTTGTTCTTAACTCCTCAAAAAATTTTATTATTGAAAATAAATTAAATAAATTTGAGTATCCAATTATAATTCTATTATCTATTCTTGGAATGTTTTTTATGGTAAGTTCGAATGATCTAATACTTTTTTATTTAGGTCTTGAGCTACAATCTCTTTCACTCTATATTTTAGCATCAATAGATAGGGACAATTTGAGATCAACAGAGTCTGGAATAAAGTATTTCGTATTAAGCGCTCTATCTTCAGGTTTATTATTATATGGCTGTTCACTGCTTTACGGATTTACTGGATCAACAAATTTTGATTCTATAGCTGAACAATTAAATACAGAAAATGTTGGTGCAGTATTTGCTATGGTGTTCATACTTGTAGGTCTTGCATTTAAGGTTTCTGCAGTCCCATTTCATATGTGGACACCTGATGTATATGAGGGAGCACCTACTTCAATTACAAGCTACTTCGCTGTAGTGCCAAAAGTAGCTGGATTAGCGTTATTAATTAAATTTATGTTTATACCATTTTCTAACATTTTACTTGAATGGCAAACTATTATAATTTTTATATCTATAGCATCTATGATTTTAGGAGCAGTAGCTGCTATGGTTCAAAAAAATTTAAAGAGACTTTTAGCATACAGTTCAATAGGTCATATCGGTTATGCTCTGGCGGGCGTGGCAACAGGAGTTATTTCAGGATATCAAAGTGCAATTATTTATATTTCAATTTATGTAATTATGAATATCGGTGCTTTTTCGTGTCTTTACTTATTAAAAAAAGATGGTCAATATAAGGAGAATATTTCAGATCTGTCAGGTATTTCAAAGAAACATCCTGTTTTAGCAATCTCTTTTCTAATTATTTTATTTTCGTTAGCAGGAGTCCCGCCTTTAGGAGGTTTCTTTGCAAAGTTTTATGTATTTGTAGCTGTTTTAGAGCAACAAATGTACACACTTGCAATTATCGGTCTAGTTACAACAGTAATGTCTGCATTTTATTATCTTAAAATAATAAAAACTATTTATTTTGACGATAATGTTATTACTTTTGATCCTGCAAGAAATAAATTTGCTCAATTATCAATCATATTAAGCTGTGGTATCTTATTAACTTTCTTTTTATACCCGTCAGTTTTTAATAATGTGGCAATAACACTATTCAATAGTTAATGAAATTAAAATTACTAAAATTTAAAAGTGTCAAAAGCACTAATGATGTAGCTTTAAGACTCATTAAAAAAAGATATTATAGACCTACAATTATTTCATCAGAAAAGCAAACAAATGGCAGAGGGACCATGGGAAAAAAATGGATTTCCAAGAAAGGTAATTTGTTTTTAACTATTTTCTTTGAACTTAATCAAAAAAAAATCGATTTTAAGAAATTTGCTATTTTAAATGCATATTTGATAAAAGCTATATTGGTAAAAAACTTTTCAAATAAAATAAAGATAAAATGGCCTAATGACTTATTAATTGAAAAAAAAAAAATTTGTGGAATTCTTCAAGAAACAGTCAATAACCATGAAAAAAAGTTTTTAATTGTTGGGATAGGAATAAATACTAATTATTATCCCAAAATGAGTAATTTTTCATCAACCTCAATAAAAAAAATTATAAATAAAAGTATAGATAATAATAAGTTATTAAATATTATTAGGGATAATTACGAAAAATTTTTATTTAAATCTAAAAAAAATAGATTTTCAGAATTAAAAAAACTTATAAACAATTTATGAAATTTTTAATCGGTGATATCGGAAATACCTCTGTAAAAATATGTATTTTGAATAATAGATTTAAAATCCTTAAATCTTATAACTTTGAGACAGATAAAATATATAAAGTAAATATTTTAAAAAAAATATTAAATAAACGTATAAATAAAAATTTAAGCACAGTTTTTTTATTTTCAAGTGTTGTGCCAGCTGCATATAGAAATATCAAAAAAAAATTAAGATCAACAAAATATAAATGCTTGGAAATCAAAGATCTTAATTTAAATAGAATAATAAAGATAAATGTAAAGAATAAAAAAGAATTAGGCTCAGATAGAATAGCAAATGCAATTGGTGCACAAAAATTCAAAAATTGCTTAATTTTAGATTTTGGAACGGCGACAACATTTGACGTAATTAAAAATGGAAAATATGAGGGAGGGGTAATCGCACCTGGTGTTAAGCTTTCAATAAAAAATTTGAGTAATGCTACGGCTTTACTTCCTTTAATTAATTTAAAAAGCCATCAAAAGAACTTTGGAAAAAACACTAGAGAAGCACTTAATGCTGGATTTGTTTGGGGATATGAAGGTTTGATAAATAACATAATTAATAAAATTATAAGCAAAAACTTAGTAAAATATAAAATTATATTAACCGGAGGTTATGCAAATTTTTTTAAAAAAGTTATCAAAAAAAGGGTATCAATTGATAAAGATATAACTATGAAAGGCATAGCAAGTGTTTATAAAGAATTAATATGAGCAAAGAAGAATTACTTTTCTGTCCATTAGGCGGATCCGGAGAAATAGGTGGTAATATGAACTTATACGCCTATGGAAAAGAAGATAATCAAAAATGGATAATTGTTGATATGGGTGTTTCCTTTGCTGATGACTCTGTGCCTGGTATTGATTTAATAATGCCGGACGCAGGCTTTATTATTGATAAAAAAGATGATTTGCTGGGAATAGTTTTAACCCACGCACACGAGGATCATATTGGTGCAGTAGCACATATATGGCCAGATTTAAAATGCAAAATGTACGCTACTCCATTCACCGCAGCTTTAATTTTAGAAAAATTTAAAGAAAAAAAAATTGATATATCTCCTTATCTTAATATTGTTCCATTAAACAGCCAAATTAAACTTGGCGATTTTGAAATAGACTTTGTAACATTAACTCATTCTATTTTAGAACCAAATGGGTTGAGTATAAAAACTCCCCTAGGTACCATTCTTCATACAGGTGATTGGAAAATTGATCCCAACCCTTTAATTGGCGGTCAAATTGATGAAAAAAAATTAAAATTAATTGGAGATAGCGGGGTATCCGCAATGATTTGTGACTCAACAAATATTTTTAGTCCAGGCAGAGCTGGTTCTGAGTCTGAGGTGAGGGATAGTTTACTAAGAATTATGGAAATTAAAACTAATAGAGTTTTAGTAACTTCTTTTGCATCTAATGTTGCCAGAATGGAGACCATTTTTTATTGCGCTAAAAAAACTGGAAGAAATATTTGTCTCGTAGGGCGTTCTATGCAAAGAATTTATAAAGCAGCAAAAAAATGCGGTTATTTAAAGGGTCTTATCGAGCCACTAGAGCCTAGAGAAGCTAAAAAAGTCTCAAAAAATAAAATTTTGTATTTAGCAACAGGTAGTCAAGGTGAGCCAATGGGAGCAATGAACAGGATTATTAATGGCACTCATCCAGATGTTTTTCTTGAAAGTGGAGACTGTGTAATTTTTTCATCAAAAATAATTCCTGGTAACGAAAAAAAATTATATTCAATTCAAAATTTAATCGTCAAGAATAAGATGGAAATGATAAGCGAAGAAAATGCATTTGTTCATGTTTCCGGTCACCCTAATAGGGATGATTTAAAAGATATGTATAAGTGGGTAAAGCCTCAGTGTGTTATCCCTGTTCATGGGGAGCATCGTCATATGGTTGAGCACGCTTCATTTGCAAAAGAAATGCAAGTTCCAAAAACATTATTAATTGAAAACGGAGACATTGTAAAAATTTTACCTGGAGATAAGCCAAAAATTATAGATAAAGCACCATCTGGGAAAGTTTATTTAGATGGAAATATTAATGTTGAAACTGATGCCAAATCAATTAAAGAAAGAAAAAATCTTTCTGTAAATGGATATTTAGAGATAACTATTTTAGTGTCAAATAATGGAAAAATAAAAAAACCTATTATTTCGTTTAAAGGAATTCCAGAGAGTGAAAATAATGAGCCATTTATTTTTGATATGGAAGATGAGATTTTTAATATTTGTAGAACTTTTTCTTTAGATAACAAAAATCAACAAAAAAATTTAATAGATACTATTAAGCAAAATTGCAGAAGAATAGTTAAAGAAAAAACAGGAAAAAAACCTTTTACAAATATTAATATAGCGAGAGTTTAGTGGGTATAACTGGCTCAATTATAGTTTATGTATTAATTTGGTGGATAATTTTCTTCTCTATTTTACCTGTAGGAATTCAATCAAATAAGGAAAAATTTAAAGAAAATATTGAAGGTATTGATCCCGGAGCTCCAAAAAATCCAAGAATTGCAAAAAAATTTTTAATTACGACGATAATTACTTCAATAATTTTTATTGTAATATATTATCTAGTCAGGTTTAATTTGCTAAATTTAAGAGAATATCTACAATAAATGTACCTTTCAAAATTATTTATTCCAATTACTAAAGATCTACCAGCTGAGGCAAAAATTAAATCTCATCAGCTAATGCTAAGAACTGGCATGATTAAACAATCTTCAGCAGGAATATATTCTTGGTTGCCTTTAGGTTTTAAAGTAATGAAAAAAATTGAGCAAATCGTCAGAGAGGAACAAAATTTTATTGGAGCTCAAGAAATGTTGATGCCAACTATTCAATCATCTGAAATTTGGAAAGAAAGTGGGCGTTATGATGATTACGGTGAAGAAATGTTAAGGATTAAAGATCGTCAAGGTAGAGAGATGCTCTATGGTCCTACAAATGAAGAATTAATTACGGATGTATTTAGATCAAGCGTTAAATCTTATAAATCGCTCCCTCAAATTCTTTACCATATTCAATGGAAGTTTAGAGATGAAATAAGACCTAGGTTCGGTGTTATGAGATGTAAAGAATTTTATATGAAAGACGCATATTCTTTTGATTTAACCGATGAGGATGCAAAAAAATCTTACAATAAAATGTTTTTTTCTTATTTAAAAACTTTTAGAAGATTGGGATTAAAAGCAATACCAATGGCTGCAGACACAGGTCCGATTGGAGGAGATTTATCACATGAATTCGTCATTTTAGCTGAAACTGGGGAGAGTCAAATTTTTGCCGATAAGCGAATATTTGAAATTGACTTGAATAAGTATGATTTTACAGATGAGTCTTTATCAAAAGTGAGGAAAGACTTTACAAGTTTTTACGCTGTAACTGACGATAAATTTAGTGAAAAAAAATTTAATGAACAAGTTGATAATAAAAATCAAATTAAAACAAAAGGTATTGAGGTAGGACATATATTTTACTTTGGTGATAAGTACTCAAAACCTATGAATTGTTTAATAGATGACAAAAGTGGTAAAAAAATCTCTGTTAAAATGGGATCTTATGGCATTGGTGTATCTAGACTAGTTGGTGCAGCAATAGAGGCAAATTATAATGATGATGTAATGAAATGGCCGAAGCCAATTTCACCATTTGACGTAGTTATACTGCCAAGTATTAATAAAAATAACAACGAAAATTTACAAAAAGCTGAAAAAATATACAAAGAATTAAAAAAACAAAATGTTGACGTATTGTTAGATGATGTTGATGAGAATATGTCTAATAAATTTAAAAAACATGACCTAATAGGTATACCTTATCAAATCATTATTGGATCAAAATCTGAGGAAAATAAATTTGAATTCAAAGAATTAAAGTCCAAAAGTGAACTGTTGAGTGTAGAAAATATCAAATCTAAACTTAAAGAATAATATCTTGTTCACAAAAGTAGAAAGACTAATTTCATCTAGAAATTTAAGACCCAAAAAAAAAGAGGGTTTTTTAAAAATAATTTCAATTTTTTCTTTTTTAGGAATTGCGTTAGGTGTTGCTATTTTAATAATTGTAATGTCTGTAATGAATGGTTTTAAAAACGAGCTAACAAAAAAAATTTTAGGTTTAAATCCTCATATTGTAATTGAGCCTAATAGTTTTAATATTGATAATGAGTATATATTAAGAATTACAAAAAAATTTACTGATGTTAGTTTAAGCAAGACTTATTCAGGCGAGGGTATAGCTATAAGCAATGACAAAGCCAAAGGTTTGATATTAAAAGGTGTTAATATTGAAGAGGAAAAAATAAAAGAATTTTTTAAAAAAAATTTAACTAGTGGTAAAATTGAAAATTTTAAAAACAACAGCGTGTTTATTGGAACGGAGCTGGCTTTTAATCTTAATTTAAAAGAAGGGGAGTCGATAAATTTGATGTCTTCTGCTTTTATAGCAACCCCGCTAGGTGGTTTACCTAAACAAGAAAATTTCAAAATAGCTGGAACATTTAATACAGGTTTCTTAGAATTCGATCAAAATATTGTTTTTTTAAACATTCAAGATGCTCTATCAATTTTCGATAAAAGTCCAAAGGATCAAAATATTGAATTGTATTTGACTGACCCTTTGAAGGCTAATCAATATAAAAATCAGATTGAAATAATAAATCCAAATTTTTTTATATATACCTGGGCAGATTTGAACAAATCTCTTTTTAGCGCTCTTAAAGTTGAAAGAAATGTTATGTTTATTATTTTAACTTTAATAATAATAGTTGCTGCATTCAATATCATATCAGGTTTAACTATATTAATTAAAAATAAAACTAAAGAAATTGCAATTTTAAAAACATTAGGACTTAGCAATGCTTCTATAAAAAAATCTTTTTTTTTAACAGGTTTTTCTATAGGTTTTTTAGCGACTTTAACTGGAATTTTCTTAGGGATTATTTTTTCAATAAATATAGAAAAATTTAGATTATTTTTGTCTACAGTATTTAATTTAGAAATATTTCCCGCAGATATTTACTTCTTAGAAAAACTTCCTAGTGAAATCAATTTCCAATCTATTTTAATAATCTTCTTTTTGTCATTATTTGTATCAGCTATTGCTTCTTACATTCCTGCAAATAATATTACTAAAATGAAAACATTTAGAGCATTAAAATATGACTAAAACTTTTATAGAAACTTTTAATCTTAAAAAAACTTACAAGCATTTAGATAGGAATATTACTCTTTTTAATAATTTAAATATTAAAATCAATCATGGAGAATTAGTAGCTTTAGTAGGGCCTTCAGGATCTGGCAAATCATCTTTGCTTCATCTCCTGGCATTATTAGATGAACCAACAAATGGAGAGATAAAAATTAATAAAATGAACACTAAAAAATTTAAAAGTGAAAAAAAAGATAAAATAAGACAAGAAAATATATCAATTATATTTCAAGATAATAACTTATTGACTGATTTTACTGCTTTAGAAAATGTAATGATACCCTTACTTATTAAGGGAGAAAATAAACAAAATGCATATATTAAAGCTAAAAAAATTTTAAAATCAGTAAAAATTTTAGATAGATCAAGCCATTTCCCCAACGAACTTTCTGGAGGTGAACAACAAAGAGTTGCGATAGCAAGAGCTTTAGTAGCAGAGACAAGTTTAATCCTAGCAGATGAGCCAACTGGAAATTTAGACTATAAGACTTCAAAAGAAATTTTTAATTACTTCCTTAAATTAAAAAAATTAAAAAAAACAATTATTTTTGCAACTCACAATAGAGAACTTGCTAACAGGGCTGATTACAAGTTGTTAATTTCAGATGGTGATATAAAACGTATTAATGCCTCCAAATGAAAGAAGTTTTAATCATTTAAAAGTTCACACACAATATTCAATATGTGAGGGCGCAATTAAAATTGATGATCTCGCTGATTATTGCAAATTAAATAAAATAAAATCAATAGGTCTTGCAGACAGTTTTAATTTATGCGGAGCCTTAGAATTTTCAGAAAAACTCTCAAAAGTAGGAACTCACCCAATTATCGGAACACAAATTAATTTGAAAACTAGCGATATTTTCGGAAAAATTACTTTGTATGCTACTTCTGAAAAAGGATATAAAAACTTAACAAAATTATCATCGCTAAGTTATTTAGAAAACAGTCTCACGACAGATCCCTCTTGCACTTTAGATGATTTAATCAACAATAATGAAGACTTAATTTTATTGTCAGGCAACTATTTAAATATTTTTGGCAAACTTTTTTTTAAAAATAAAGTTAAAGATATTGATAAAATTTTAACTAAATTAAAATTGAATTTTAAAGATAGAATATATTTAGAAATACAAAGACATAATGAAAATCAAGAAAAAACATTTGAAAATTACATTCTAAATACTTCAAAAAATCTTCAGCTACCCTTAATAGCTTCACAAGAAGTTTTTTATTTAGAAAAAGATATGTACGAAGCACATGATGCTCTAATATGTATCGGTGAAAAAAATTATTTAGACGAAAAAAATAGATTAAGATACAATAATCAGCATTACTTTAAATCACACGACGAACTTAAGATTATTTACGAGGATATTCCAGAAGCTTTAGAGAATAATTACAACTTTCATTTAAGATTTAATTTTAAACCTAAAAAATCAAAGCCTATATTGCCATCCATTGCCAGCAACCAAAATAATTCACCTGAAGAAGAATTAAAAATTTCGGCAAAAAAAGGGTTAGAAAATAGATTAAAAAATTTTATTTTAAAAAAAAATAATAAAACAAAAGAAGAATTATTTAAGATTTATGAAGATAGGTTATTACATGAGATAAACATTATAAACTCAATGGATTATGCAAGCTATTTTTTAATTGTCTCTGATTATATAAAGTGGGCAAAAAAAAATTCAATACCTGTAGGTCCAGGCAGGGGTTCAGGGGCTGGCTCACTTGTAGCTTATTGTTTGGATATTACAGATCTTGATCCCATAGAATTTGATTTGATCTTCGAGAGATTTTTGAATCCAGATAGAATTTCTATGCCAGATTTTGATATCGACTTTTGTGAAGAAAAAAGAGACCAAGTTTTCGAATATCTTAAATCAAAATACAAAAATGGAGTTGCACATATTATCACTTTTGGAAAACTAAAAGCTAGAATGGCATTACGTGATGTTGGTCGTGTTTTAGGACTCTCCTATGGTCATGTCGATAAGATTTGTAAAATGATACCCTTTGATCCTTCTAGACCTCTTACTTTACAAGAGTCAATAGATAGAGAACCTAGATTTAAAGATGAAATTAAAAATAATCCTAAAGTAAAAAAACTATTAGATTTGTCTTTGAAATTAGAAGGATTAAATCGGAACATGGCTACTCATGCTGCAGGGGTGGTAATTGCAGGAGATAAATTAGCAGAGCAATTCCCTTTATATGTAGACCATAATTCAAACTTGACTCTACCTTCAACTCAATATGATATGTACTCTTCTGAAAATGCAGGCTTAGTAAAATTTGATCTACTTGGTCTTAAAACTCTCACTGTTATTGATAATACAGTTAAAAGATTAAAATCAAAAAAAATTTTTTTAGACATTAGTAAAATTAATCATAATGATGAAAAAGTTTTTACTATGCTATCAACTGGAGAAACAACAGGTTTATTTCAGCTTGAAAGCACAGGAATGAGAGAAGCAATCAAACAAATGAAGCCAAATAAACTGGACGATATAATAGCACTTGTGGCTTTATATAGACCTGGTCCGATGAGCAACATTCCAATTTATAATGATTGTAAAAATGGAGTAAGACAGCCTGATTATATTCATGAGACATTAAAAGAGATATTAAAACCTACTTACGGCATAATTATTTATCAAGAACAAGTAATGCAAATTGCACAAATACTAGCAGGTTTTACAGCTGGTGAAGCAGATATTTTAAGAAGAGCGATGGGTAAAAAGAAAAAAGCGGAGTTAGATAAACAAAAAGAAAGATTTATAAACGGTGCATTAAAAAAAGGTATTAAAAAAGATGTAGCTAATTTTGTTTTTACAAAAATTGAACCTTTTGCTCAATATGGTTTCAATAAAAGTCATGCCGCTGCCTATGCCTTGATAGCCTATCAAACAGCCTATCTAAAAACTTATCACAAAGAAGATTTTATAGCAGCGACTATGTCAACAGAGCTTACAAATACATCTAAATTAAGAGAATTTGTAGAGGAATTAAAAAAAATGAATATTGAAATTGTAAACCCGTCATTGAACAAATGTTTCTCTGACTTTAGAGCCATTAATGGAAAACTTTATTACGGTCTTGGGGCTATTAAAAATGTAGGTTTTGAAGCTATAACAAATATTGTTAAGGAAAGAGAAAAAAACGGGAATTTTAAATCCTTAAATGATTTTATTTATCGAGTAGATACTAAAGATGTTAATAAGCTTCAACTAGAAGGATTAGTGAAAGCTGGCGTTTTTGATGAGTTTGATAAAGATAGAAACAAAATTATTAATTCTATTCCAAAAATAATTCAAAAGATAAAAAATATTAATGATGATAAAGAAAATCATCAATCTAATCTTTTTGAAAATGAGGAAAATGTTAAAGAAGAATTTGTCTTTACAACTTCTTCACCTTGGTCGTTAAGAGAAGCTTTATCAGAGGAATTTAAATCACTAGGTTTTTATTTGACAAACCATCCTCTTAATGAATACCAGGAGATATTCGAACAATTAAATATAAATTCTTACGATAAATTTTATCAAAGCGACATGTCCGAAAGCCTGGTTGCTGGAACAATAATGTCAATACAAGAAAAGAAGAGTGCAAAAGGAACACCATACGCGATAGTAAAATTTAGTGACAAAAATTCAGATTTTGAGCTTTTTTTATTTGCAGAAATTTTGATCTCTAATCGAGACAAATTAAAAGAGTCCGAGTCTTTTATTTTGACGCTTCAAAAAGATAAAATTATTGGAGATCCTGCAAAAAAAAGAATTAATGTAAAAAAAATACTTAATCTTCAAGATGTTATAAGTAAGCCTTATTCTAAAATAACTATTGAGTTAAAAGATAACAGCAATTTAGATGAAATAAAAAAATTACTATCAATTAAAGGAGAAACTGAAATTAACCTAATTATTAAATACAAAAATAAGCTAGCTACTTATTCACTTCAAGAAAATAGAAAATTTGATTTGAGCCATCTTAAAGCACTAAAAGCTAAGAAATACGTTGAAAAAATAACAGTTTAGATAGTTGATTTTTTAATCTGATTGTATATATCTGTGGCTTATTTCGCACACAGTTTCAAGGGCATTGCCCTACCGGTCCAATAAATTGGAATTACTGTGGTGGATTAACCGGAAAAAAATATGAACGTACCTAAAGTCGATATAAAACAGTTATTAGAAGCTGGCGTACACCTTGGTCATAAAACTTTAAGGTGGAATCCAAAAATGAAGAAATATATTTTTGGAGAAAAGAATTCAATTCACATTATAGATTTAACACAAACTGTAGATTTTATTAAGAACGCTTTATTTCAAGTTCATAAAACGATTTCAGCTGGAGGTAAACTATTAGTTGTCTCTACAAAAAAACAAGCTTCAGAACAAATAAGTGAATTAGCAAAAGAAACAAATCAATATTATGTTAATTATAGATGGCTTGGAGGAATGCTCACAAATTGGAATACAATTCAAAATTCAATAAAAAGGCTTAAAAAACTTGATGATCAATTATCAAAAGAAAATCTAGGATTTACAAAAAAAGAAATACTTAAATTTGGTAAAGAGAGAGAGAAGCTACAAAGATCACTTGGGGGAATTTCTGAAATGAAAAAAACCCCTGACTTATTATTTATCATTGATACAAACATTGAGTCTTTAGCTGTGGCAGAGGCAAAAAAATTAGGTATTCCAATTATAGCAGTATTAGATACAAACTCGGATCCAACTGGAATAGATTTTCCAATACCTGGCAATGACGATGCTAGAAGATCAATTAATCTTTATTGTGATTTATTAAAGAACACAATTAAAGATGCAGAAAAGTTTATAAAAGGTCGTGACGAAAAAATTGAGGAAAAATCTCCCAAAAAAAAAGATAAATAATTTCAAATTATCATTTCATGTCAAATAAAGATTTATTAGATAACATTAAAAAACTTAGAGAGATGACAGGTGTTGGTTTTAAGGATTGTAAATTAGCCCTTGACGAATCGAAAGGTAATATTGAAAAATCAATCGAGTTTTTAAGAAAAAAAGGGATTGCAAAAGCTTCTAAGAAAATGAGCAGGACAGCTTCAGAGGGTCTTGCTTTAGTGAAAGAAAAAGAGGGAAAAATTTCAATAATTGAAATTAACAGTGAAACAGATTTTGTTGCGAAAAATCAAGATTTTATTAATTTTTGCAAAGAGCTTTCAGAAATCAATTTCATAACAAAAAGTGACCTTAAAAAATTAAATGAGACCAAAATGTCAAACGGTTTATTAGTAAAGGATAACTTAGTAAATTTAATTGCAAAAATTGGTGAAAAAATAACTATCAGAAGAGCTAATTATTTTGATAATTTAAATGGTATGAATTTTTTTTATGTCCACTCTGCTATTGAGAAGGGTATAGGAAAAATAATTTCAGTTGTAAAAATAGATGGAGTAAAAAGAGGATCAAACGATGATATAGGCGCTAAAGTAGCTATGCATATTGCTGCTTCAAATCCACTTGCCATAGATAAGGATAGAATAGATCAAACTGTTATTGATAAAGAACTAGAAATTATAAAAGCAGAAATTGCTAACACTGGAAAACCAATCGATATGGCAGAAAAAATTTCAAAGGGTAAAATAATGAAATTTTTAAACGATAACTCACTTTTAAATCAACTTTGGATTATGGATCCTAAAAAAAAAGTCTCTGATATACTTAAAGAAAACTCATTAGACAAACAACTTAAAATATTGGAATATATTCGATATAAAGTTGGAGAAGGAGTTTAAAAGGTGAGCAGTGAATTTAATGAAAAAAATTATTCATCAAAGATGGATAAAAGTATTCAATCTTTAAAGAAAGATATCTCAACACTCAGAACTGGACGGGCAAATACCAATATGCTTGATACGATTAAAGTTGATGTTTATGGCCAACTTATGCCTGTCGAGCAGCTAGCAACGATAAGTGTTCCTGAGGCAAGATTAATTTCTATACAAGTTTGGGATAAAGCTAACACTGGTTTGATAGAGAGTGCTATTCAAAAATCTGAACTTGGAATAAATCCTCAAATTGATGGCCAAATTATTAGGCTTAGAATTCCAGATTTAACAGAGGAAAGAAGAAAAGATTTAATTAAAATATTAAAAAATATGGGTGAAAAAAGTAAAGTAGCCATCAGAAACATCAGAAGAGAAGCAAATGAAGACCTTAAAAAAAAACTCAAGGATAAAAGTATTTCAGAAGATAACAATAAGAGTTACGAAAAGAATATACAAAAACTTACTGATCAAAATATAGAAAATATTGAAAAAATTTTAATTGAAAAAGAAAAAGAGATAAGTCAAATATGAACAATCTCAACCATATTGCCTTTATTATGGATGGCAATGGAAGGTGGGGTGAAAAAAAGGGTAAAGGAAGAAATTTTGGTCACCTAAAAGGAGTAGAGACTGTAAAAAAAATTGTTAAGGAATCTATTAAACTCAATATACCAATTTTAACTTTTTATGTCTTTTCATCTGAAAATTGGAAAAGACCAAAAAAAGAAAAAAGTTATTTATTTAAACTTATAAAAAGATATTTTTCTATTGAATTAAATAATATTATTCAACAAGGAATCAAGATTAATATTTTAGGAGATATTAAAAGATTTTCCTCAGATTTAAAATTAGTGCTTAAAAAAACAACAGAACTTACAAAGAAAAACAAAAAAATTATTGTCAATCTCGCAATCAACTATGGTTCTAAAATGGAAATTATTCAAGCATTTAAAAAAACGAAAGGTGATTTTAAAATTAAAGATTTAGAAAAAAATTTGTTTACAAAAAATATGCCAAATCCAGATATTTTAATTAGAACAGGCGGATATCAGAGATTAAGTAATTTTTTACTTTGGCAATTAGCTTACACAGAGCTCTTTTTTTTAAAAAAACTATGGCCAGACTTTAATGTAAAAGATTTATTAAAAATTATTAAAAGATACAAAAAAATAAAAAGAAACTTTGGTAGAATATGATACTTACTAATTTTCAGAAAAGACTTTATACATCCATTGTCTTACTGTCGTTAATTTTTTTGATTTTTAAATTTAACGTAATTTTAGTCTATTTTTTAATAATTTTGGGTATATTCTCTATTTTAGAATTTATTGACGCAACTAAAAGATTATCCATAAATTTGTTTCAACTTTATTTAGTAAATTTGATATTTGTATTATATATTTTTATTTTTTGCTTAAATTTTTTTTTACTTTCTAATTTAGCAGGTTTAAAAATTATACTTTTTATTTTATTGCTAGCTTGTGTCGCCTCTGATATTGGAGGATTTATATTTGGCAAAACATTTAAAGGTCCTAAATTAACAAAAATAAGTCCAAACAAAACCTATTCTGGTGCACTTGGATCTATAATACTTTCTATAATTACTGTTTTATTTTTAACTTATAATTTTGTTCAAATAATTGATTTTAAAATTGTGATTGTTGCAATTATGACTTCAATTTTTTGTCAGATCGGTGATCTATTATTTTCATTTCTAAAAAGAAAAGCAAAATTACAGGATACAGGTAAAATATTACCAGGTCATGGCGGTATACTCGATAGATTAGATGGTATACTCTTAGGTGTTCCTTTAGGTTTTATAACTTTTATATTAATATACTAGATGAGACAAAGAATATCTATTTTAGGATCAACAGGATCGATAGGACTTCAATCCCTCGACATAATAAGTAAAAAAAAAAATTCTTTTATAATTTATCTACTTTCAGCAAATAAAAACCAAAATGAAATTTGTAAACAAATTATAAAACATAAACCAAAATATTTTGTAATTTCAAATTACGATATTTTTAAAAGAATAAAAAAAAAATTTAAAAATAATAAAACAAAGATTATCAATAATATAGAAAACGTTAAAATAGAAAAGAAAATTGACATTTCTATTTCTGCTATACCTGGAATAGTCGGTTTAAAACCAACCATCTCAATTATAAGATTTAGTAAAAAATTACTTATTGCAAACAAAGAGTCAATTATTTGTGGTTGGAATTTTATTGAAGAAAAAGCAAAAAAATTTAAAACTAAAATAATTCCTATTGACTCTGAACATTTTTCAATACTTAAATTAATCGAAACACATAATATTAGCGAAATTAAAAAAATTTATTTAACAGCATCTGGCGGACCATTTTTAAATTATTCAAAAAAAAAAATAAAAAAAATAAGTCCTAAAGATGCTTTAAAACATCCAAAATGGAAAATGGGTAAAAAAATTTCCATTGATTCAGCAACTCTAATGAATAAAATCTTGGAGTTAGTTGAAGCCCATAAATTATTTAAGATCCCTTATTATAAATTAGATATTCTTATTCACCCTAATTCATTAGTTCATGCAATAGTACAATTTAATAACGGTTTATTTAAGTTTTTATATCATGAAAATTCTATGATTATTCCAATTGCCAATGCAATTTTCGAAAAAGATTTTAATATTGATATTTTATACAAAACAAGAATGAAAAAAAAATTTGAAAATAACTTAAAGTTTACAGATGTTGATCACAAAATATTTCCAACAATTAAGTTAAAAAAAATTGTAAATGAACTTCCGTCAACACCAATAATCGTTAATGCAAGTAATGAAATATTAGTTGAGCAATTTTTGACCAAAAAGATAGCTTTTTATGACATTTTTAAATTCATAATGAGCGTTCTTAAAGATAAAAATTATAAAAAATATGCTATAAGAAGGCCGAAAAATATTAATCAAATATTAACTATTAATAATTGGGCTAAAAAAACTACTTTGAGTAAAATTAAATAATTTATGAAAAAATTGTTAATTATAATTTTCACATTAGTCTTTAATTTTTCTTTTCTAAATGCAGAAGTAGTAAAGGATACAATTATAAAGGGAAATAAAAGAATTTCTGATGAAACCATAATATTATATGGAGACATTAAGCTTGGAAAAGATTATTCTGAAGCTGATATTAACAATTTAATTAAGAACTTATACTCGACTAATTTTTTTGAAGATATTCAAATTAACTTAAACAAAAATATCTTATCTTTAACTTTAAAAGAATATCCTGTTTTAAATCAATTAATTATAGTTGGAGAAAATAGTAAAAGATTTAAAGATCAAATTAAAAAGGTCATGCAACTTAAAGAAAAAAGATCTTTTGTAAAATCTTTACTGGCAAAAGATATAGAAAACATAAAAAGTTTATATTCTTTCAACGGTTTCAATTTTAGTGAGGTAAGTGCAAAAATTAAAGAAATTGATAGTGAAAACTTTGACTTAGTAATTGAAATCGATAGAGGAAATATTACAAAAATTAAAAAGATAAATTTTGTTGGAAACAATTCAATAAGGTCAAACAGGCTTAGAGAAGTAATTGCATCTGAAGAAGATAAATTTTGGAAAGTTATATCAAAAAATACTAACTTTAGTGAAAACTTAATAAATTTAGATGTAAGATTATTAACAAACTATTATAAATCTAATGGTTTTTATAATGTAGAAATAAATTCTAAAACTGCGAAAATTTCTGAAATCGGAGATGCAGAAATAATATATTCAATTAATGAAGGCAAAAGATTTGTTATTAATAAAATTGCTACAAAAGTCGACCCAGTGTTTGATAAAGAAATTTTTTTCCCTTTAGATAATGTCTATAAAGATTTCATAGGCGAATACTATTCTCCATTTAAAATAAAAAAACTTTTAGAAGAAATTGACGATTTAATTGCAAAAAATAATTTACAATTCGTAGAGCATAATGTTCAAGAAACGCTTGAAGAGGATACAATTTCTGTAGTTTTTAATATTTTTGAAGGAGAAAAAATTCTTATAGAGAGAATAGATATTCTTGGAAATAATATAACTGCAGAAAACGTTATAAGAGGAGAATTAGTTATTGATGAGGGAGACCCATTTACTAAACTTGGAATAGAAAAATCAGTTGCAGAACTTAAGGCAAGAAATATATTTAAATCTGTTAATTATAAAGTTGAAGATGGAAGTGAGAAAAATTTAAAAAGAATAAAAATTAGTGTTGAAGAACGACCAACTGGTGAAATATCAGCAGGTGCTGGTATTGGAACAGATGGAGGAAGATTTGCAGTTTCGATTAAAGAAAATAATTATTTAGGGGAGGGTAAACAACTTGGATTTGATTTAGAGTTAGATTCAGATTCTTTAGCTGGAACTTTTAGTTATAACAATCCTAATTATGATTTTTTAGGTAATTCAATATTTTATTCATTGCGAAGTGAGAAAAATGACTCAGCGATTAGAGGTTACGAAAACTCAATTGTTTCCGGCGCGATTTCCACAAGTTTCGAACAATACAAAGATATAAACTTAAGTTTAGGTCTTGCTGCATTCTACGATGATTTGAAAACACTTAGTGGAGCTTCGGACTCTCTAAAAAAACAAAGCGGTGAGTTTACAGAAATTTCAGGTAATTATGGCATATCATTTGATAAACGTGATAGAAAATTTATGCCTACTGAAGGATCGATCGTATCTTTTAACCAAACACTTCCTATATTTGCTGATAAAGCCTCCATAGGAAATACTTTTTCTGCTAGTAAATATGTTTCACTTTCTGAGGATATAGTGACAGTTACAAAGTTTTATGCTTCAGCAATTAATGGTGTAGATGATGATGTCCGATTAAGTAAAAGAAGATTTCTTAGCAGCAAAAGACTAAGAGGATTTGAAAGAGGAAAAGTTGGTCCTGTTGATGGTACAGATCACATAGGCGGAAATTATGCTACTGCTTTAAATATAGAAGCGAATTTACCAAACTTATTACCAGAAGACACGCAAACTGATGTAAATGTATTTCTAGATTTTGGAAATGTTTGGGGAGTTGATTACGATGAATCGCTTGATGATAGCAACAAAATAAGATCCTCTACAGGGGTGCAGGCTAGCTGGATGTCACCAATTGGGCCAATGACTTTCGTTTTCTCTAAAGCATTACAAAAAACTGATACAGATAGTGCAGAAACTTTTAATTTTAATTTAGGAACAACTTTTTAAATGAAAAAACTAACAAAATTTTTATCATTATTTATATTTATATTTCAAATCATTACTTTTCAGACAAATTTACATTCAGATGTACCGTACTTTATAGATTTTAAGTATATTTTAAATCAAAGTGATGCAGGAAAAAAAGCCCAACAAGCTCTTAAAAACAAATTAGATAATGGTATTAAAAAAATACAAACTAAAGAAAAAAATATACAAGAGGAGGAAAAAAAAATAATCGCACAAAAAAAGATAATTTCTCCTGAAGAGTATAAAAAAAAAGTAACCGAACTAAGAAATAAAGTATCTAATTTACAAAAAGAGCGAAATAAACTTTTGAACGATGTTTCAAATCAAAGAACAAAAGCGAGAAACGAACTTCTAAAGAATTTAAACCCGATAATAAGAGATTATATGAAACAAAAGCAAATTAGAATGGTAATAGATAAAAAGAATTTATTAGTGGCTGAGGATAGTTTAGATATAACGAAAGACGTAATGGCTTTATTAAACAATAAATTAAAATCCATAAAGCTCAAATAAATTTGAATGTCTTTAAACTTATTTTTTAAGAAAAAAAAAATATCAATCAATAATGTTTTTAAAAAGTATAATCCAAAAAAAAATTTTATTATTAATGACATAAAAACTTTATCAAAATCACAAAAAAACGACCTTACTTTCTTTGACTCGATAAAATATAAATCTGAAGCAATTAAAACAAAAGCTGGTGCTTGTGTAACAACTGAAAAACTAAGCGTTCATCTACCGAAAAATGTTGAACTAATTATAGTAAAAAATGTTTTATTTGAATTAGCTCATGCACTTAAAGCAGTTTATCCAGACGCAGACGTAGATAGTCCGGATTTATTTCTGCAGATAGCCAAAAAAACCAAATTTAAAAATGTTAGATTTGGAAATAATGTTTTAATTGGTAAAAATGTTAAAATTGGTAAAAATTCAATCGTCGGCTCTAATAGCATTATAGAAAGTAATGTAAAAATTGGCAAAAATTGCATTATAAATTCAGGAGTTATTATTAGAAATGCAATAATAGGAGATAATGTGGTGATACAAGATAATAGTAAAATTGGACAGAAAGGATTTGGATTTATTCCTTTGAAAGGAAAAAATTTTAAATTTCCGCATATTGGAAAAGTCATAATATTTAATAATGTTGAAATAGCATCTGGCTGTACAATTGATCGAGGATCAATAGATGACACAATTATTGGAGAAAATACTTATTTAGACAATCAGGTGCATGTTGCTCACAACGTTAAGATTGGGTCAAACTGTATGATCGCAGGTCAAGTTGGTTTTGCGGGTAGCTCAAATATTGGAAATAATGTTTCTATTGGAGGCCAAGCAGGTGTTTCCGGCCACTTAAATATTGGAAACAATGTAAAAATAGGTGGTGGCAGTGGAGTAGTAAGAGATATTGATGATAACCAAGTAATTATGGGGTATCCGGCAGAGCCACTAAAAGAATTTTTAAAAAAAAATAAATGACAAAAAATGAATTAGATAAAAAAGCGATTGAGGCCTTATTACCACATAGAGAGCCAATGTTATTAATCGATAAACTCACCAAAATCGTTCATTTAAAATCTGCAACAGCTATAATGTATGTTAAAAAAAATGGTTTTTATGTTCAAGGACATTTCCCTGATCAACCTGTTATGCCAGGAGTATTAATTGTTGAAGCATTTGGTCAAGCAGCTGCTGCTTTAACTGCTTACGGCATTGATCCAAAAGAATATGCAAATAAACTAGTTTTTTTAATGGGAGTTGATAAAGCTAGATTTAGAAATCCGGTTATACCCGATTGCGAACTTCATTTAGAAATTGAAGCTATTAGATCTCACGGGAGAGTTTGGAAATATAAAGGAACAGCTAAAGTTGATGGTATGAGAATGGCAGACGCTGAGTGGTCAGCTACTATAGTGGATAGAAAAACATGATACATAAATCTAGTGAAATTCATAAAAATGCAAAAATTTCAAAATCTGTAAAAATAGGTCCTTTTTGTTATGTGGGACCTAATGTGGAACTATCTGATGATGTTGAGTTGATGTCTAACGTCCATATAGAGGGAAATACAATAGTTGGCAAAGGGACAAAAATTTTTCCATTTGCTAGCATAGGTACAGCGCCGCAAGATCTTAAATTTAAGGGAGAAAAAAATAGTTTATCAATAGGTGAAAAAAATATTATTAGAGAGTATGTTACAATAAATCCTGGTACGGCCGGAGGTGGTTCAGAAACTATTATTGGGAATAACTGCTTATTTATGATTTCCTCGCATATTGCTCATGATTGTAAAATTGGAAATAAAGTAATCATCGCTAATAATGTTCCATTGGGTGGACATGTTACTATTGAAGACTCAGTAGTGATAGGTGGAAATTCTGCTGTTCAACAATTTACTAGAATAGGGAGACTTGCCATGATTGGTGGTATGACAGGAGTTTTAAAGGATGTAACGCCCTTTGGATTGTCAATTGGTAACAGAAACTACCTACAAGGCTTAAATCTTGTAGGTTTAAGAAGAAATAACTACGATAATAAAAAGATAATGGGGTTAGATAAAGCCTATAAAGACATTTTCGCTTCAAAAAACCTACATGAAAATTTGAATAGAATTAATGGAGAGTATAAAGATAATGAACTAGTGTCTGAAGTTATTAGATTTATAGAAAAGGATAAAAAAAGACCAATTTGTTCACCACAAAATTAATTTATGATTGCCTTTATTTTTGGAGAAACAGATTTTCCAAAATATATTTATAAAAAGTTTAAAGGTAAAAAAAATTATATAATAATAGATCTAACCAGAAAAAATATTTTCGGAAAAGATAAAAATTCGTTTTCAGTATCAATCGGACAGTTTGGTAAAATTATTTCAATTTTGAAAAAAAATAATTGTTCAAGGGTTCTATTTGCTGGAAAAGTAAAAAAACCAAATTTTGCTAAATTGAAACTTGATGTCAAAGGCATTTTTTATATCTCAAGAATAATAAAAAAATCAAAATTAGGAGATGCTGCTATAATAAAAGAAATAATAAGTATTTTCAAAAAAGAGGGAATAAAAACAATCAGATCTAACTTTTTTACACCGGAACTTACTTTGACGAAGGGTAATTATTCTAACCACCGACCTGATTTAGAAGATAAAAAAGACATTTTAAATGCATTGAAATCGTTAAACAAAACTAATCCTTATGATCATGTTCAGAGCGCCGTTAGTAGAAAAAATTTAATAATAATGGAAAAAAATGAAGGCACAGAAAAAATGCTTAAAAAAATAAAAAAAAAGAAAGGTAAAAGAAATGGAGTTTTAGTAAAATTTCCGAAGAAAAAACAAGACTCTAGAATTGATTTGCCAACTGTTGGTATTAATACACTTAAACAGTGCAAACGTGCTGGTCTTAAAGGAGTGCTATTGAAGCACAAAAAAAATATTTTTTTAGATAAAAGGAATTGTATAAAATACGCTAATAAAAATAAAATTTTTATAACTGTAAAATGATTAAAAAAATTTTCATATTTTTAATATTACTTATTCAAACATTTCATTTAGAATCTAGAGAGCCAAAATTAGAGGAGGTAATTTCTGGGATGGATAGTCCTTGGAGTTTTTCTTTCATAAGTGAAAACAAAATAATTGTATCTGAGAAACCTGGAAATTTAAAGATTGTTAATCTGGAAGATAAAAAGGTCAAAAGAGTAAATCATAATTTAAAAGTATTAGAAGATGGTCAAGGCGGTTTACTTGAAGTTTTATATTATGAAGAAAAAGTTTATGTTTCGTACTCTGAAAATAGGGGGAATAGAAATTCTAGTACTTCAGTTGCGGTTGCTAATTTTAGTGAAAGTAATTTGGACTTTAAAAATATTTTTAGGGCAGAACCACCAATTAATTCAGGGTATCATTTTGGTTCAAGAATGGTAATTAAAGATAACTTCCTTTTTATTTCAGCTGGAGAGAGAGGCAAAGGAATGATAGCCCAAGATCCAACTAAACACCCAGGAAGCATTATTAGGATACATCTAGATGGAAAAATTCCTATAGACAATCCAAAGTTTAAAGAAAAAAATAAAGGAAATTGGTTACCAGAAATTTTTCAAATTGGTGTGAGAAATCCACAAGGAATGGATTTATCACCATTTAATAAAAAAATTTACATTACCAATCATGGAGCAAGAGGTGGAGATTGGTTTGGAGAAGTAAGATATGGAGAAAACTATGGTTGGAAAATTTTAGGATGGGGTGGAAAAAATTATTCAGGAACTACAATAGGCCCTAAATGGAAACCTGGCTTTACTAAAGCTATTAAATACTGGGTTCCTTCTATAGCTGTGAGCTCAATGATTATTTATAAAGGAAATGAATTTAAAGAATGGGAAGGTGATGCTTTGATAGGCTCACTTAAAGATCAATCACTAAGAAAAATTAAATTTAAAAAAAGTAAATTAATTGAGGAGAAACTTATATTTAAGGACACTATTGGAAGAATTAGAGATATAGAAATTCAAATAAATTCAGGTAAAATTTATATAATTACTGATCAAGGATCACTATGGAGGCTCCAAAAGTGAAAAAAATTTTTATTTTAACTGGAGAGGCTTCAGGAGATAAATTGGCTTCAAAAGTAGTAAGTAACTTAAAAAATTTAGACCCGAGTATTGAATATTTGTCAGTAGGTGGAGAAAATCTTAATAAACTCGGAGTTAAATCAATTTATAATTTAAAAGAAATTACTTACTTAGGATTTACAAATGTTATTTTAAATATTTTCAAAATTAAAAAAAAAATTAACGAAACAGTCCAAGCAATTGAAAATTTTAATCCTGATATTTTATTTACTGTTGATAGTCCTGATTTTACATTAAGAGTTGCTGAAAAAGTAAAAAGAAATAATCCTAATATAAAAACTATACACTATGTTGCTCCACAAGTTTGGGTATGGAGAGAAGAAAGAGTAAAAAAAATTAAAAAATTTATTGACCATATACTTCTACTTTTTAACTTTGAGAAACCTTTTTTTGAAAAAGAAAATATGAGTCACGAATTTGTTGGTCATCCTTTATTAGAATCTAATCGAGAAAGTGTAATTGATCTAAATCAAATTTTAGGAAAAAATAAAGCACTTATTTCAATTTTTGCAGGAAGTCGCAAATCTGAAATTGAAGTTTTAACTCCAATCTTGCTAAAATTTATTGAATTGATGAATGAAAAATATAATGATTTCACTTTTATTTTTCATTCCACAAAAGAATATTCTGATTTAATTCAATCAAAAATTAAAAAAATTAATTTAAAAAACTGCGAGGTTATAAGTGACGATAAAATAAAAAAACATATCCTACAAAAGTCAGTATTTGCAGTATCTAAATCGGGAACTGTATCTTTAGAAATATGTAATGCAAAAATACCTTCTATAATTATTTATAAAATTGGATTTATAAACTTTTTGATAGTGAAGATATTGGTAAAAATAAAATTTGCAAATATTATAAATATAGCTGCAAAAAAAGAAATTATTCCGGAGTTACTTCAGTCTAATTGCAATGCTAATAAAATTTTTGATCATGTTTCTAATTACTTAGAAAACCCAAATAAAATGGAGGAACAACTGAAAAATGTTCAATTAATACTTAAAGATCTTAAAACTGAAATTTCTCCATCAAAGAAGGCTGCTGAGTCTCTATTTAGTTTTTTATGATTGTATATACACATGGTGACTGTTTAAAAAAATATAATGGAGCAGCGCATCCAGAAAGAAAAGAGAGATTAGATAGCATTATTGACTCAATAAAATCATCTGATCTTAAAGTAGAATTTAAAGAAGCACCTAAGGCTGATCCCGAAATCGTAACTTTAGTTCATCCGAAAAAACATCTAGAGCAAATCTTCGCAAGAATTCCTAAAAATGGAATTATAGGTGTTGAGAGAGAGCCTTATGCAGATACTATGTTATGTCCTAATAGCAAAAATGCAATATTAAGATCTTGCGGTTCAGGTATTGCTGCTTGTGATGATTTAATGAATAAAAATCAAAGAGTTTTTTGCGCGGTAAGACCACCAGGACATCATGCAGAGACAGTGAGAGCGATGGGTTTTTGTTTTATTAATAATATTGCTGTATCGGCAAGATATTTACAGAAAAAATATAAAATTAATAAAGTTGCGATTATAGATTTCGATGTGCATCATGGTAATGGTACACAGGAAATTTTTTACAATGATAGTTCCGTCGCGTATGGATCTTCACATGAATCTCCACTTTTTCCAGGAACAGGCTCTGAAACTGAAACAGGTGTTGGGAATATTTTTAATGCTACACTTAAAGCTGGAACTAAAAAAAAAGAATTTTTAAGTATATTTGAGAAAAAGATACTTTATCCAATAGATAGATTTAAACCAGAAGTTATCTTAATATCTGCGGGTTTTGATGCCCACAAACGAGATCCTTTAGCAAATATAAATTTAGAGTCAGAGGATTTTTTTCAAATTACAAAACTTATTGTAGATATTGCGAACATCCATTCTAAAGGAAGAGTAATCTCTTTTCTTGAGGGTGGATATGATTTAATAGCTTTGTCAGAAAGTATCAGAGAACACCTTACAGCCTTAAAAACCCATATTTGACCAATTATCTGGATTTTCAAATTTTTCAATTTCTTTTTTTGTAACTGGTCTAAAGAGATAGTATCCAATATAAATCATCAAAAAAAATAAAAAAATTGTTTTCATATTTTGATTATTATAATTTATTTTTATGAATTTACTAAAAAGAAAATTTATAAAATTTATTTGTATATCTATAACTTCTTCAATTTTTCCAGTTCAATTTTTAGTTGCAGAAGCAAAAAAAATAATCAACCCCAATTTGTCAGATGAGCAAAAAAACATAATGTTTAATGAAGGCACTGAAAGACCCTTTTCAAGTAAATTATTAAAAGAAAAAAGAAAAGGGTTCTACCATTGTGCTAATTGTGGAAATAAATTATTTGCATCAAATGCAAAATTTGACAGTGGAACTGGTTGGCCCTCTTTTTCTGAGTCACTTCCTGGAGCATTTAAAACTAAAGTGGATTACAGTTTTGGGATGAAAAGAATAGAATATCATTGTGCAAAATGTGGAGCTCACCATGGCCATGTTTTTAATGATGGTCCAAAAGAATCAGGTAAGAGATTTTGTAGCAATGGTCTTTGTTTAATTTTTAAACCTGAATAAAAATTTTAATTTTCAAAAGAATCCATAAATTTCAGGTTTTTTTGTTCACAGATAGCACCCAATTTGTTCATGTTTACAAGTGAATTTAATAAATTTAAGTTTAAAAGTTTATTATGGATTTATTCGCAGTAATTATTATTGGAATAGTTGTTGCTACCACAGGTGTAATTAATCCAAAACCCAAAAATCCGGAGGAAATAGTTCAAGCACCAGAAACGCAGGTTACTACTCCTGTCGTACAAGAGTCTAAACCTGAACCTGAGCCTGCAAAAGAACCAGAACCTGAACCTGAGCCAGCAAAAGAACCAGAACCAGAACCTGAACCTGAGCCGGAACCTCAAAAAGAAGAGCCAAAAGAGGAAGTCAATGCTGAACCAGTTCAAGAACAAGATGCAAAACCGGAGGAAGACGAGGTAGTACCGGTTACTGAAGAAAGCACTGAGCCAGTTGAGGAAAAAGGTTTGAGTATGGTAAATATACTTCTATATATTTTAGGCGCCATCGCAGTAATCGCTGCAGGAATATATTTCTTTATGAGAAGAGAGCCAGTACCAAAAAGTGCTGCAGATATAGCTAGAGCTCAGTCTCAACAAGACCCAACTCCTGAACCTCAAGAGGAACCAGCTCAAGAAGAGATGTATTCAGAGCCAGAACCTCAGCCAGAACCTGATCAACCAGATCGACCAGTTCAGGAGGAAACTCCGACAGAAACTACCGAGGAAGAACCTCAATCAGGAAACGACAATCAATCATCAAATAGCGATGATGAGAATAACAAGTAAAAAAGAGCTTAAATCATCTAATTTTTTTTATTGTAAGCAACAATTTTATTTGAGAATATAAAATATGAAAAAAATAATGAAAGCTATAGGATCTTTGCTTCTCATATTTGCAGTTGCAGATTTTGTTTTATCATACATGGGCATCAATTTAACTCCATTTTTTCCAGATGGGGTATCAAGATACAGTCCTATAATAATTGGATTAATCGGTGCAGGAATATTAAAAGCAGACTGGAAATAATTTTGAAAAAAAAATCAAAGAAGATAAAAAAAAATAAAAAAAATTATTTTGAAAAATTTTGGAATGGAGATTTATCTTTACCTATCTCATATTGGTTATTTGGTTTTGTTTATTCATTTTTAATTGCTATTTTTTTAATAATAATTACTAGATTTTCTGAAAATTTGGTTGGGATACTGATACTACCTTGGACGATATTTTGGGCAGTAGGATGCTGGAGAGCAGCTGATAAATATAAGGGATTAATGCTTTGGTCAGTTTTATCAAAAATTTCTATTGTTTTATCAATTATACAAGGTCTTGCTTCAGTAGTAGCTGGAGTTTAAAGTAATGTTAAATGTATACTTTAGCTATTACAGTAGTACCATCTATAATAATATTATTATTCTTTTATCTCTCAGATAAATTTAAAGAACCAAAGTCTACAATCACTACAGTTTTTTTTCTTGGAATCTTGATCTGTCTACCTGCAGGAATTTTAAATGGATTTATGTCAGATAATTTTGGAGACCCAAAAAATCAAAATGATTTAACACATAGTTTTTTAGGGCCTGCATGGACAGAGGAAATCTTAAAATTTTTAGTTTTATATACGATAGTATTAAGAAGAAAAGAGTTTAATGAACCAATGGATGGGATAGTTTATGGTGTTGTGGTTTCTTTAGGTTTTGCAACATATGAAAATTATGACTATGTTTTTAGATTAGCTGAAATTTGGGAGATTGATCCAGCACAATTAGCTATCTGGAGATCTTATTCAGCTGTTCCTATGCACGGACTAAATGGGTGTATTATGGGTTTTTATTTTGGGATGTATGCCTTTAGTGCTAATAAAAAATATTTAATTTTATCATTAATAATACCTTTTTTTCTTCATGGTTTTTATAATTTTTTTGGATATCCAATAAATATTATGATCGTATTAGGTATGTTAGCTTTAGCTATAATACTTCATTCAAAATTGAAAAAACTTCAAGATACCAAGAAAACAGAACAAGAAAAATTAAAAATATGACAAGAATAATTATTTTGTTCTTAGTATTTTTTATTTCAAATGCAAACTCTATGCCAAGGTGTGATAAATTTTACCAACAAGTATATGATCATGGTAGAGAATACCCCTCAGATGAAGATTTATTTTTATATTCTGGATTAAGCATTGGCATAATTCTAGATCAAAAATGGAATCTTGATAATGAAGCTTGGGAGATTGTTAAAAATAATAATGGATATTTCACTGTGGCAAAAGTGGAGAAAGAAAGTCTAGCTGCACTAAAACACGAAGATTTTAATAAGATTATGATTGGAGACGAGATCGTATCTATAAATGGTAAAACTATTGATCAGATTTATTATAAAGGCGATAAATCTGATAATATTGACTCATTTTTTAAAAAAGATGAAAAGGTCGAAATTAAATTATTAAGAAAATTGAATAATGGACTAAAAAAAGAAATTACCATTTCATCATCAAATGAAGAAATAAGTTACAACGAACCTTTTACAGAAATTTATATAAACTATATTGATTTAAATGAAAAAAATGGAACTTATGAAATTTCATTAAAAAGTCAATTTAGTGAATATTTGAATGATAGATTTTCTATCACTAATGATGCTCACAAATTTTTAGTACAGGCTTTGGACATAGAGGGAGAAACAAATTTTTATGGCAAATATCCTAGTGCTGAAGCAATTAAAGATTTAAAATACGATTTGTTTGAGTGTCCTTTTTCAGAGGAGAAATGGACTAATACTAATACCAGAGTACCTTATTATACATTACGATGGGACAATCTTGTTTTTGAGGATAAAAATAAAAAAAAAGCAAAATATTTCGTTAGTCCATATTTTGATGAGAATAATAAAAAATGGGCTGATGTAACTTTTGAAAATAATACCTCATTAATTATTAAAAATGATTATAATTTAAAATCATTTCCTTTTGATAGGCAAAATATAACTTTAAAATTATACTCGGAAGCTCCATTAGATTACTTTAAAGTTTCACCATCAAATTACACACATTTGAGATTATTAGAATTTAAAAAAGAAAATAATATAGAAGGTTGGGATATTAAAAAAATAGCATTGGAATATGACATCAAAAAATACCCTGAACAAAGTTATTTAATGGATGCAGTAAAAATTAATATAACAGTCGATAGAAAAAGTGGGTATTACATTTTTAAAATTATTATTCCAATTATTTTAATATTAATGATTTGCTGGTCATCTATCTGGATAAATCCAAAAGAAATAGAGTCTAGATTAACAATTACAATCGTGTGCTTATTATCTTTAATAGCTTATAATTTTGTTATCGACTCAGATATGCCAAAATTAGAATATTTAACTATTATGGATTATATAATTCTAATATCTTATATTTATGCTGCTATACCGAATTTCATAAGTGTCTATAGCCATTACCTAATATTAAGAAATAAAAAAAAAGCTATTAAATATGAATTTTATGAAAAGAAATATGGGTTACCTAGTTATTTATTAATTATATTTTTAATTGTGATTATTAATGCCTCAAATGCACCTGAAAATACTAATGCAATGTTTACATGGGTGTCTATGAAAAACTAATAAAAAAGAATTTATTAAACTTTACTTTCATCTGAAATTTTCATCAAAGTTTTGAATAAAAATATTAAGAAAAATAAACTTAAGATTTGAGATAAAACACCAAGTAAAATAAAATAATTTCTGTTTCTTTCGTGAATACTTTTTTCACCCAAATAACGTGACGCTTCTTTGTAATAAAAATCAAAAGTTAGCCTATGCGCTTCGTTAATTTTATCTAAAAAATCATAATGCAAAAAATAGAAATCTAGTAACTTCGTATATTTTTCTCTAATAATAAGAAATTCATTCATATTTGAGATATTATTATCAATTTCAATAATTTTTTTTCTCTCATCATTTAGTTTTTTTGTAAAATGATCATGTATTTTTAAAGAATTTTCTAAGTTTATTTTATTTACGCCCTTAATGGCTTTAATTATTTTTTCATTATTATGTATATTTAATTCAAAGCTTCTAATTTGAACGCCTTTAAAAAATTCATAGGCAAGATCGCATTCATTTAATATATCATACCCAACTTTTTGATATCTAGACGTAAAAATAGTATTGAGATTTTTAAAGTAATCAGGACTTACATTTTCATCAAACGTTTTTCTAATTAAATCTTTATTGAGTAAAATTGTAATAGTATCTTGTAAAAATGTCTGCCTATCATCAAAAAAATCTTTTTTCACTTGAATACGCGCCATTAAATCTCTTGTATTAAACATTATATTTTTGCTTGATTGATAGTTATTAAATGATCTTTTATAGAGAAAGTTTTTTTCTCTAATTTTATCTTCAGAATAAATAACCATCTGATCAAAAATAAACGATGATACCGTAAATATTCCTACAAGACTTATTAGAATTATAATTTTTAAATTTATATTCATTTTATTTTTTGTATCTCTCTCCTAGTTGTAATAATTTCCATAGCTTGAACTATTAAGAAAATTATCAATTGAAAGAAAAAAGCAAATATAATGAATTTTTTTGACTCTTTAGAATTATTTGAAATTTCTTTATAAAGTCGTAAATTATCATTCTTGATATTGTTATGAATTACCTGCAAAGCTCCTGTTAGCGTTGCAAAATGATTAAGCTGATCTTCAATAAATATTTTATATTTATCAAAATAATTTTGATATTTACTTAAATTTTTTCTATCAATAACTTTAACACCTTTTTCAAATTTAAATTTTTTGTGATCTTTATTGATTTCGTCTTTTATTTTAAGAAAATCTTCATGGTTTTTAGAATTTTGTTTTATATGATCAAATACTTTTTTATCGATATTTATTAATAATCTATCATTCTTCAGGTTTACTACCCCATCAAAATTTTTGATAATATCAAAATTGTTATCTAAGTAATTACTTAGAGCTATTACTGGGCGATAATACAATTCATATTCATCAAACAATTGACCAATTTTTGAAAAATAAAAATAATTTAAAATATCATTATTTTTTGTTACGTCATTTGAAATATTCTCTAAACCCAATACTTTACCAGGAATAGCTAGCGTACTTACTGATAAAACATCCAACAATAAATCATTATCGGCAATTTTTTTTTCAATTTGAGTAATTTTAGACTCGTAATAAATTGATATGAGGGTACTAGAAATAGCAAATACACTTAAAAAAATTGCAACATTTAAAAAAAGTCTTATTTTGCTTATCCCTTTGGTTAATAGTGACGATTTTAAAAAGCTAAATAAAAACCTATATCGCATTATTTAAACTTCTCTCTTTTTTTGATTTTTGTAATCTGTTTTCTCGCCTATATTTAACTTTAATTTAAGTTCAGATATTTTCTTTTCTAATTTTCTTACCTCTTTTGTAATTTTTTCTTTTTCATCTTCATCAATTTTATTATCATCTAGAGCTTTTCTAGACTCCTCCATAAGATCTCCGATTGACTCACCTAATCTGAGCAAATTATTGATAATTTCATCAGCACTGTCGTGATCACTCTTTTCAAATACGTATTTGTCTAAAAGTGTCTTATAAGCGTCTAGAAAAGGAGTTCCTTTTCCACTTTTTTTACTAAAAATATCCAATTCTAGCCCGTCCTGGATGTGCAACTGTCTATCTTTAAAGTTAGGATTACTAATGTGTTCTATAGCTTTACGTTTTTTATCAATAATCTTCTCTATAGCATCATAGCCGATTTCATCTGCAAGATCTTTAAGCACCCTTTCAAAAGAATATGCTTTTCGAGGATACCCTCTCTTATTGCTCATATTATAAGATTAATTCATATTTATCCGTAGGCAAAGCTCAATTTTAACCTACGGGTAAAAAAAAATTTACTTCATATATTGATATTAACAAGGAGATAAAAATGAAAAAAGTAAAAGCAGAAGCAAACAAGCAAAGTTCAAGCTTAATACAGTTATTAGGTATGTTAATGATAGGATTTGCTGTTTTAGATTTTGCATTATCATGGATGGGTGTAAATTTAACATCTTTCATGGGCCCAATATCAAGATTCTCGCCAATGATTGTAGGTTTTATTGGTCTAGGTCTAATTAACATGGGAAAAAATGACTAAAGAATTCACTACAAACCTTTCTATAAAAAAAAATAGTAGTGGCGATCCCCTAATAAAAATAGGGGGTCGTAAATAAAAATATGACAAAGAAGAAAAAAACAGATTTTTATTTATTGAAGAAAAAGTCAATATCAGAAGGAGATTTGTTTGTGACAGATTATATTAAAACACGGAAAAGATTAGATAGGGTGAGTGAAGATTTAGAAACATTAAAATTGCAATTAGACTCTATTAAAAACAAAAAAAAAAAGGTTATAAAATTATTTGATGAAGAATAAATTAGAAAAAATAAAAGAAATTAGAGTGGAAGAAGTTCGTGATTTTGAGGAAGGATGCCATTTTTACAGGGTATACTTTTACCATGATGACGGTAGAATTAATATAATGAGTGAAAGTTCTACAAAGCCTATTTTAGCTCGATATGTATCGGAGGTTTATTAATGTATTATTTGGCTCCATCAGAATTAGATTATAAAGCTAAAAAATGTAAAAGATGTTTCTATATCCATAAAAAGGACAAAATATCATCTGGCAACTTCCCTCCACCAGTTTTTTCTAGTTTTGATGTTTGTCAGACAAATTATTTTAAATCCAAAAACTGCAGTGATCTTACAGATCAATTACCTGAAGGCAGGTTCATGACTTCAAATGAACTTCCTGGTAAGATCTCTTCTGTTGAATTGCAGGATAATAAAAAAAGATCTTTCATACTTCAAGGTAAGCCAGACATCGTAATTAAATTTGAAGAAGAAGGATATGGTATAATTGATTTTAAAACTACCAATCTAAAAGATACAAAATCTGAGAGCTATAAATATCAGCTTGAAGCTTATGCCCAGATTTTCACTAATCCTGGTGGAACAAAAACTGCTAAAACTCCAAAACTAAACCCAATTACACATATGGGTATTATGCAATTTTACCCAACTGAAATCTTTGAACACAGAGATAACGAGTGTGATTTAAGAATGAAAACACAATATTCACCCCTAAAAAGAGATGAAAAAGATTTTTTAAATCATATTACCAATATAATAGATCTTCTAGAAGAGAACAAAGTTCCTGATTTTAATCCAAGCTGTAATGAATGTTCATTTGTTATTAAACAAAATAGCCTTGGTAATACAGAATTTGAAAATTCTAATGAGCTTTACACGGATGTTTTATTTGAAACAGCCAAAGTAAAAGCTTTTAGAAAAAAAAATGGAGGAGGTAAAAAAAAAGAAAAAAAAAATAAAATTGAGGAATTAAATAAAGATAAGTAATTTATATATCTTAAATTTAATTTTGTCAATTTAAAAATAATTTTTTTTTAAATTAGAGAATGATTGACTCTGATCTACAAGAAACTATTGAACGTATAAAAAAAGCTCATCAAAACTTTTTAAACGAAAAAAATGAAACTAAACTTGATATTAGCAAGATTCAAAATGTAGAGGACTTAAGAAAAGCTTATAAGATTCATCAATTACTTAAAGACCACTTCAAAAAAGATGAAGATGTTTCTGATGAACAAGTTTCATTAATAACAAATAGAGTAATTAAAGATCTTGTAACTTCAGAATACAAACAAGACACAAGAAGAGAGATTTTAAAAAGTAAACATATAGGATCCTATCACGCAAAAGATGTATATGACATGTTTACAAAATGGCCATGGGAATGTGCTATATCTGAAAACGAAAATGTTGATTTTGAAGGGGAATATAAACGTTTGTCTCAGTACGAAACACAAGATATTATTAAAAGGTTACTAAATTAATTATGGCTAAAAAATCAAATTTTGGAAATACAAAAGCTCTCTTAAACTATTTGATAGAGGGTAACAAAATAACCGTTCTCGAAAGTGTTTTATATTTTGGTGTTGCTAACGTATATAGCTTTGTAGAGCAAGTTAAGAAGAAGGGTTATCCAGTTAAAAAAGAGCAAGTAACAATGGCTTTAATTTTAAGAAGAATTAATCAGAACTTAAAATGTGAGACACCAGATCTTCCTGTAAAAGATATTTATATGCACGAATGGTGGATAAGCAAATGAGAAGGTTATTTTCAAAGAAACAAAGAGAATATATTAAGATTTTAGCCGGTAATAAATGTAAATTCTGTGGAAAAAGTCTTTATAAAGATTTTCATGCAGATCACAAAATTCCATATAGCAAAAAAGGGAAAACCGTATTACAGAACTCCCAAGCTTTATGCAGTAGATGTAATATAAAAAAATCAAATAAAATATGCAAATAACAGATAAAATTACACTAAGAAAATGGCAAGGGGAAGCTGTTAACAAAGCCTTGAAATGGTTTATTGAAAAAAAGAAAGACAAACGATTTTTAGTAAACGCTGCTCCCGGCACAGGTAAAACTTTTATGGCTTGCGCACTTGCGAAAATCCTATTTGATAAAAAAGAAATTGACCGTGTCGTAATAATTGCTCCTAGAAAGAAAGTAGTTGAGCAATGGCGAGACGATTTTAAATTACTAACTGGAAGAACTATATTAGTTTTAGAGGGAAAAATGGCAGATGTAGGTGTAGATGTTTGCGCTACCTGGAGCAAAATTAAAAATGACGTTCCACTTTTTCAACTAATGTGTCAAAAAGATCGTGTTCTAGTGATTTGTGACGAACATCATCACGCAGCCCGATATGCTACTTGGGGTTTGTCTGCAGGTTCAGCATTTAAAGACTCTAAATATTCATTAGTTTTGACAGGCACTCCTATAAGAACTGATGGTACGAGCTCTGTTTGGTTTAGTTTTACTCCAGATGGTAATAAACTCTCCCATTCTCAAGATGGAACTTACCAACTTTCATATGGTGAGGCCATACCACAATACTGTAGACCAGCAACTTTTCACAGGTGGGAGGGAAAATTTTCTGTGAAAGCTGATAACGGTGAATATATGGTTTCTGGAACAGATGGCGTAAAAGTATTAGCAGAAAATACCAATAAAAAACTACAGAAAGACATCGAAAATCAACTTCAATTTGATACGTTAGTTAAATCACCAGATCCTACATACATTGATAGTAAAGGCGAGAAGATAGATTTTAAAAGATCTATTCAGGCATCTTTATTACAAGCTGGAATAGAAGTTTTAAAACAATCAAAAGATTTATTACCTCAAGCTGGTGGACTAGTGATAGCTCCAAGCATTCCCATGGCAAAATATATGGCAAAAATTCTTGAAAAACTCACTGGCGAAAAACCATACCTTGTTCACAATGATGAACCAGGTTCACATGCTTTAATAGATATATTTAAAGATAACGACAAAGATTGGATTGTAGCAGTAGACATGATTTCTGAAGGAGTGGATATACCAAGGTTAAGAACCTTAGTTTACTTACCTAGACAACAAACAGAATTACATTTTAGACAAGCTCTCGGAAGAGTAGTTAGAAGATACAAAGAAAATTTACCAGATATTTCTTATGCTAATGTTATTATGCCAAAAATTCCATTTTTTGAAGAGTGTGCTTCAAGAATTCTTTCTGAAATGAAAGCGTATCATATTGATGATAAAGAACCTGATAATGTAAAAGTATGTCCGTCTTGTAATAAAGAAAATAATAAAAAGACAAAAATTTGTGAGTGCGGTTATGAATTTAAAACAAGGCAACAAAATTTTAAACCATGCCCAAAGTGTGAGGTTGCAAATCCAATTAACAATTTAAGTTGTATAAATTGCGGTGAGTCATTTAAACAAATTATAAATATTGATCTAAAAGAGGCAGTTCGTATGGGAACATATGTTAATGAAATTCCTGTCACTGAGGAAGAGTCTAAATTTGGTGCTGCTTATGCTCTTAAAACTGCAAAAGCATTATTGAAAGAACAAGACTATGAAAATCTAGATGCCTTTGCTCGAATTCCAGGAGAATTATGGGGAAAAATTATCAAAATTACAAATAAATACCCTGGTAAATCTCATACGGAGGTAGAAAAAGAGCTTCAAAAGGACAAAAATAAAAATAAAGATTAAATTTAAGAGTCTTAAAACTAAAATAAGTAAATAATAACTCTTCATGATATTATGATTTATGGAGAGCGATTCTCTAAAAAATCTTAAAAATAAAATAAATCGCTATTATAAAATAGATGATTATAGACATGCATTTACAATTCTTGAAAACGATTTTCCAAATGAGTTTGAAGATGTTTTAAATCTAATAATAAACTTCAGAATTAAGAAAAAATGGATAATTGAAGGAGGCGGCGGAAAAACACAAATTGCCAAAAATATAGAAACACATTTTAATAAAAAGGGCTGGCGGGAACAAAAATTTGTAGTTTCAAATAAAATTAACGGAAAAGAGACAACATCAGAAACTAACAAAATTGATTGTTTTAAAAATAAAATTGGATTGGAAATTCAATGGAATAATAAAACAGAGTTTTATGATAGGGACCTTAACACTTTTAAGCGGCTACATGATTTGAAGCAAATGGATGTTGGTATAATGATAACTAGAGATAGGGATGTGGATAGATCAATATTAAAGAAGTTTGATAAGAAAATTTCTGGTAAATATGGGCCTAGTAGTACTATTTTTGAAAAATTTTTAAATAAAATAAAGCAAGGAAGTGCTGGTTCTGTACCAATACTTACTTTCGCTTTTAAAGGAGCAATAATTGAACAATAAAATTAAGTTATCGATCGTTGGAAAATTCGGAACAATTTTGGCTGATCCTCCATGGGAATTTCAAAACAGTACTGGTAAAGTTGCACCAAAACATAAAAGACTTAAGAGATATGAAACTATGAGTTTAGAAGAAATTAAATCAATGCCAGTTACTAGATTGTCCGCTAATAAATCTCATTTATATTTGTGGGTACCAAATGCATTTATAAAAGAAGGCATTGAAGTTATGGAAGAGTGGGGCTTTAAATATAAAACTAATATAGTTTGGCACAAGATAAGAAAAGATGGTGGTCCTGATGGAAGGGGAGTTGGTTTTTATTTTAGAAACACCACAGAGTTAGTTTTATTTGGTGTGAAGGGAACCAAAGTTAGAACATTGAAGCCTGGGAGAACACAAGTAAATATTATACGAACAAGAAAACGAGAGCACTCTAGAAAACCAGATGAGCTTTATAAAATAATAGAAAAGTGTAGCTGGGGTCCTTTCTTAGAATTATTTGCCAGAGGTAAAAGAAAAGGATGGACTAGTTGGGGAGATCAAAGCAAGAAATATAGAATTTCTTGGGATACTTATAAAAATAATAGCAAATCAAAAAAAGTTAAAGCTTAGAATGCTTTAAATAGCAGACTTTAATCTTTTTTTTACTTCATCTTTATCTAAAGACAAAATTACATCATAAAGACCAGGCCCAAATCTTGAACCCACTAGTGCTATTCTAAGAGGCTGACCGACACCTTTAAAATTAGTCTTATGTTTATCAATTAAAGACTTAATTATTGGTTCTAAAGCTTCTCTAGATAAAGAGGATATTTTTTCATATTCACTAATAAAGTCATTAATTACCTTTTTTGATAAATCATCAATTAATTTTTTATCATCTGCACCAATCTCAATTTTATCATTAATAATATATTGAGCATTATTCCAAATATCTTCTAAAGTTTTCGCTTTATTCTTTAAGAAACCCATTGATTTTAAAAGAACATTTTCTTTTGTTTGATCAATAGGTTTTTTGTATTTCGAAATATATTCTTTGAAGAAATTAAAAAGATCTTTTTCATCTATTGTCTTTATATATGTTTCATTTATTGAATAAATCCTATTCATATCAAGTTTTGAAGGTGATTTACCGACGCCACTTAAATCAAATAAATCAATACTTTCTTGCTTAGTAAAAATCTCTTTATCTTTGTAAGACCATCCTAATCTTAATAAATAATTCCTTAAGGCATCTGAAATAATTCCAATTTTAACATAATCTTCAAGGGTAGATGCATTATCTCTTTTAGATAATTTTTTTCCTTGTTGACTATGAATTAATGGAATGTGAGCGAAATTTGGAACATCCCAACCCATGGCATCATAGATTTGTTTTTGTTTAAAAGAATTAATCATATGGTCATCACCTCTAATTACATGAGTAATTTTCATCTCGTGGTCATCAACTGTTGCTGATAATTGATATGTTGGCGATTTATCTTTCCTTAATATTACAAAATCTTCAATTGTGGCATTTGAGATGTTTCTTTCTCCTTGAACCAAATCTTTTATAATTGTGTTTCCTGAAATTTTGCTCTTAAATCTAATTACTGGTTTTACTCCTTGTGGAATTTTAAGATCTTTTGCGTCTCTCCATTTTCTATTATAAACATAAGGTATACCTTGTTTTTTACACTTTTCTTTTTGTTCATTTATTTCTTCTTCAGAACAATAACACTCATAAGCAAAACCTTTTTTAATAAGCTCCTCGGCAATCGCAACATGTTTATTAATATTTTTAGATTGAATATATTCTTCACCGTCATGTTCAATGCCCAACCATGATAACGATGAAATGATTTGCTTTTTAAATTCGTCTTTTGATCTTTCTTTATCTGTATCTTCAATTCTTAAGAAATATTTTCCTTTGTTCTTCTTAGCTAATAACCAATTAAATAAAGCTGTTCGAACACCACCAATATGAAGCGGCCCAGTAGGAGAGGGCGCAAACCTACAATTAAAAGACATTTCTATTAATTAGACTATTTTAGTGAAAGTTTCTATATAAAGAAACAAGCTTACCTTGAATTTTTATTCTATTCGCAGCGTAGATTTTTGTACCGTAATTTCTATTTGCAGCTTCTAAAGCAATAGTGTTTCCTTTTTTTCTAACTCTTTTTAAAGTTGCCTCTTGGTCATCAATTAAAACAACTGCAATCTGACCACTATCTACATTTGAGGTTTTCTTAACAATAACTGTATCACCATCATTGATACCGGCTTCAACCATTGAGTCACCTTTAACTTTTAATCCATAATGCTCACCATTATTCTGCAAATCTTCAGGTAAAGCTACTCGATCAACTTCTTGTTGAATTGCTTCAATAGGAGTTCCTGCTGCAATACTTCCTAAAATAGATACATCAGTTGATTTTGTTTTTTCTTTATCTAATCCACCTTTAATAACACTTGGAGTAAAAGTATTAAAAATATCATTAGCACTTGCATTTTCTGGCAATTTAACAACTTCTAAAGCTCTTGCTTTATGAGCTAATCTTTTTACAAATCCTCGCTCTTCTAAAGCTGAGATTAATCTATGAATTCCTGATTTCGACTTTAGGTTGAGTGAATTTTTCATCTCTTCATATGATGGAGAAATTCCAGTAGATCTAATCTTCTTATTAATGAATATTAGTAAGTTTTTTTGTTTTTTTGTAAGCATAGAACAAACCTCGTACATTTATGTTCTATAAAAGTTCTACTTAAATTACAACTTGAAATAAGCCCATATTTTATTGAACTATTTGAGTAAATTTTTTTAATAATTTCGTAGGATTGTCAGATTTTAAAAGTGATTCACCAATTAGAAAATTTTTAATTCCTGTCTTTTCATAGATATATTTGGCGTCGGTTTCATTTTTAATTCCACTCTCTGAAATGATTGGGCCTTTATGTTCTTTTAAAGTTTCAAAAATAGAAATCGTATTATTAATAGAGATGTCTAATGTTTTTAAATTTCTATTATTAATCCCAATTAAAGCATTTTCGTATTTTAAAGCATTTTCAGCTTCTTGGTTATCGTGCACTTCTACTATTACTGAAAGTTTATGTCTTATTGCCTCAGCATAAATTTCATCTGCTAGTTTAGTATCTAAAGCAGCAACTATTATCAATATACAATCGCTACCATAACTTTTAGATAAAGCGATTTGGTAAGGATCAATAAAAAAATCTTTTGCTAAAACTGGAATTTTAAACTTATTTTTAATATCTCTTATATAATCGAGTTTACCTAGAAAATGTTTTTCTTCAGTTAAAACAGAAAGGCAAGTAGCACCATTATCTACGTATATTTTTGCAATATTTAAATGATTGAAATCTTTCACTAACTCTCCGGCAGAAGGGCTTGCTTTTTTAATCTCTGTAATAAGTGAAACGCCTTTATTACCTGATATTGCATCTTTAAAATTCAATAAGTTATTTAAGGATTTTATCGTATTTTCAAGAGTGTCTAATGAATTTGTCTTTTTAATTAGTTTTAAAGACTCTTTTTTATCCTCAATAATTTTATCTAAAATATTAGCCATTATTTTGATTGTAATTTTGTCAAATGTTCAAAAACTTTACCAGAATTTAGATGTTCGGAAGTTTTTTTAAAAGCATTTTTAAAATTATTTTCTTTTCCTGCAACAATTAATCCAGCTGCAGCATTTAAAGCAACGGATTGAGAAAATTCGTTAGAAGTTCCCTTGTATATATCTATAATTTTTTCAGAGTTATATTCAGCATTTTTACCTTTTATATTTTCTTTATTACCAGAACTTATACCAAGATCTTTAGGATCAATTAAAAATTCGTTAATTTTCCCATCTTTTAATTCTACAACATTAGTTTTTGCAAAAGGTGAAATCTCGTCCATGCCATCATCGCTATGAACAATATAGGCGTGAACAACATTGTTTTCTTTTAATGCTTCAGCAAAGGGCATCATCCATTTTTTGTCGAAGACACCGATCACTTGTCTTTTAACTTGGGCTGGACTACTTAAAGGACCAATTAAATTAAAAATCGTTTTCTTTCCCATTTTTTTTCTAGCAGGCCCAACATGTTTCATAGCTGAGTGATAATTTGGAGCAAACATAAAAGCAAAATTAAATTTTTTTATACTATCCTCTGCTTCGTTTGGTTTTAAATTAATATTTATTTTTAAAGCTTCTAAAACATCCGCTGAACCGCAATTAGATGAAACGGCCTTATTCCCATGTTTTGCTACTTTTACTCCCATACTAGCTAAAACAATTGCAGCGGCTGTTGAAATATTTAAAGAATTTTGACCGTCACCACCGGTTCCACAAGTATCAATAGTGCTTGGATCACAAGAAACCTTTGTTGCTTTGTCTCTCAAAACAAAGATACCACCGGCTAATTCATCTTTTGTTTCACCTTTTTTTATTAAAGCTTCTAGAATTTCAATTATTTGCTTTTCAGCATATTTACCCTCCATTAAATCTGAAAATAGAGATTTGCTATTCTTAAGTGAAAGGTTTTGACCTTGTTTTAATTCAGCTACTATATTAGACATATTAATTTGTAATAAAATTTTTAATTAATTTCATACCCATTTTAGTTCTTATACTCTCAGGATGAAACTGAAACCCGTGAATATCATAGTCTTTATGCATTAACCCCATAATCGTCTTATTTTTAGTTTCCGCAGTAATAATCAAGTTTTTTGGGAACTTTTTACGATCTACTACAAGGCTGTGATATCTTGTGGCTTCAAAATTATTTTGGATATTCTTAAATAAACCTGTTCTTCGATGTTTAATTTTACTAGTTTTTCCATGCATTAAATTCTTAGCTCTAACTATTCTACCACCAAAAACCTGACCAATGATTTGATGACCTAAACATACACCAAGAATCGGTATTTTTTTATAAACCTCTTTAACTATTTTTAAACAATTACCAGCTTGATTTGGATTACCAGGTCCAGGAGAAATAACAATTTTATCGTATTTTCTTTTAAAAACTGTTTTCCCATCAATTTTATCATTTCTTTCAACATCTACATTTTCATTAAAATTTGAAATGTAATGATACAAATTATAAGTAAAACTATCGTAATTATCTATTAATAAAATTTTCATTTAATCAACTGCTCTCATTAATGCTTTAGCTTTATTTACCGTTTCCACGTATTCATTTTCAGGTTTACTATCTGCAACTATACCAGCACCAGCTTGAACATAAAATTTTTTATCTTTAATTAAGGCTGTTCTTAAAGCAATGCACGTATCAAATTCACCATTAGGAGTGAAATAACCAATACCTCCCGCGTAAAGTTTTCTTTTATTTTTTTCTAATTCATCAATTATCTCCATAGCTCTAATTTTAGGTGCGCCACTAACAGTTCCAGCGGGAAAACCCGATAACAAAGTCTCAAACAAAGAGAATTTACTATTAAATTTACCTATAACATTAGAGACGATATGCATTACATGAGAGTATCTCTCAACTCTGAATTTTTCAGTTACTTTTACTGTATTTACTTTAGAAACTTTTCCAACATCATTTCTCCCAAGATCTAATAACATTAAATGTTCTGCTAATTCTTTATTATCTTTTAAAAGATCTAATTCATATTTTTTATCTTCTTTAATATTTTTTCCTCTCGGCCTTGTGCCAGCAATTGGTCTAATTGTTATTTCTCCGCCTCTAAGTCTAACTAATATTTCTGGACTACTGCCTAAAATATTAAAATCTTTGTAATTAAAATAAAACATAAAAGGAGAGGGGTTAGATTTTCTTAAATGATTGTAAATCTCTATTGGTGTTTTATTTATCTTTCTTTCAAATCTTTGACTTAAAACAACTTGAAATATATCTCCTTTTTCAATGTAAGTTTTTGCTTTTTTAACAAGTGATTTAAATCTTTCTTTTGAGGTATTAGATTTTATCAAATTTTTATTAGGTTTAAATGTGAATTGTTCCGGAAGCTTAATATTTTCGAAATCTTCATATAGATTAAATCGCTTATTAATTATATCAAATTCTTCTTTGTAATTTTTAATCTTTGTATCAGAGTAAACGTTTTCAATATAAAAAATCTTTTTTTTAACATTATCATAAATTACTAAATTTTTAGGTCTTGCTAATCTGACATCAGGTATTTTAAGGTCATCCTTACATTTGTTAGGAATTTTCTCAATATAACGAATAACATCATAGGAAAAATAACCTACAAGCATTGAAGACATTGCGGGTAATTGATTTGGAATTTTAATTTTAAATTTCTTAATAAGCTTATTAATATACTTCAATGGATCAGATTTAATCTTTGTTTTTCTACCTAAGCTATTGAGAGTAATTATGTTTTTATTTATATCCCATATTTTATCAGGGTTGTGACCAATTATAGTATATCGACCTTTTATTGTTCCTTTTTCAACTGACTCAAAAATAAAGCTATCTTTTTCAGCTAATAAAAATCTAAAAAGATTTTCTACTTTATAGTATTGATTACATGATTTTGTTCTAAATAAAATTTGATGTTTTTTTTTAGAATGATTTTTTTTAAATTCTTTAAAACTAGTATTTAACTTCATTGAAATGAATTTTTGACACGATCTATGGTTCTTTGGTTAATCTCAACTTTATACTTCTGATTAGCACTTTCATCATAAGATTGATATATTTTGTTAATCAAGTTTAATCGTGCCTTAGCTTCATATTGTTCAAATTCTTTAATATTTTTATCAAGTTTTTTGTATTCTGTTTTTTTAGTAGATATCAAAAAACTTTTTGTGAGCGTACTATTTGTAATTAAATTTATGTCACCGTCTTTTGTTAAAAATATTCTTTTTACCAAACCTTCATCAAATATTTCATTTTGTTTTAAATTAGAAATTTTGTAATCTTTAACAAGTAAACCATTATCATCAGCAAATTTTTTAAAGTTATTATCTGCAAAAGCACCTAGACTTATATCTTTAGCTAATGATGTATTATTTTCAATTTTTTGTTTAAAACTTAATTGTGCATTAAGCGCCTCTAAAACTTCAGGATCATTCATTGGCCTATTTTTTTTCTCTTCTTCTTTAATCTCTGCTAAATAATATTTGTTATCAATATTTATCACCTCAGGAGATTGAGGGGTTTTTAAATTATATATTTTTTTGAAGAGATTATCAGGAAGGTTATCCAATTTTTTTTTATTTTCATTTTCTTTTCTTACATTTATCTTATCAAATTCTATTATTTTTAAATTATTTGCTTTTGCTGTTTCGTCAAAAATTTGTCCATCTAAAACATTATTTTCAATAACATCTAATTGCCTAAAAAAGTTTTCGTTATACTCTTTACTACCGCTAATTAATTCCGGCTTAATTTCTGCATATCTTATTGATTTAACTTCAGTAAAAAATATGTTTTTGTTTCTCTCATAGAGCTCTTTAATACTTTCTTGAGAAGGTTTATTTTTAGAATGATATTTATCAAGATCTATATATTGAATAGTTTTTGTTTGATTTTCTTTTCTAAACTCTTTTACAACTAAAATTTCAGGTATAACCAAACCACCTGATAGAGAACTTAAAAACTGCCTTCTCTTTTCTTGCTCAACAATATTAGCCTCAAACTGAGGTGCTGTTACTCCACTTTGAAGTAAAAATTTTTCATACTCAGTTCTGGAAAATTTATCATTTTTAAAAAAAGCTTTATCGTTTTTAATTATTTCTCTTAGAGCATTATCATTTACCATAACACCAAGCTTTTCAATTTCTAATGACATTACTTTTTTACCAATATAATCAGACAAAATTTGCTCTATGAGATCTGTTTTTTTTAAATTTTTTATTTGTTCTTCGTTGAGATTTAGTCGATTAATGTAATTAACAAATTCTTGTGTACTAATTTTATTAGAGTCTACAGTAGCGATCACATTTTGATTTCCACCTCTAAAAACATCACCCATTCCCCAGAAGACAAAAGGTAGAATGATTATCCCTACCAGAAGCTTAAGAAAAAAAGATTTTGATAATTTACCTATTGATGTTGCCATAATATTAATTTATTAAGTTCAAAATTATACACCTATAAATTAAATTTTAAATTAAGGCAAATAATGAGATATTTTATTGGGAACTGGAAAATGTTTGGTGTGCCAAAATCTATAGGTATTCTTAACAAAATTAATTCATTTTATTCTAAAGACAAGAATAGAAACAAATACAAAGTAATAATTACCCCTCCTTATACTTTAATTGAGAGTTATTCTAAATATTTTAGAAATAGGAAGATTTTGATAGGATCTCAAAACTGTTATCAAAAGGAACAGTTCTCGTCAAATACTGCTGCTATAAGCCCTTATATGTTAAGGAGTGTGGGTGCCAAATATACTTTAATAGGACATTCAGACAATAGAGGTGAAGGGGATACTGATGCAATGTTAAAAGATAAAGTTATATATGCTCTTAAAAATAATTTAAAAGTAGTTTTTTGTATTGGTGAAAACAAAAAAGAGAAAAAACAAAAAAAAACACTAAGTGTTTTAAAGAGACAATTGACAAAAGTGCTTGAAAAAAAATTTAATAAAAATAATTTAATTGTCGCTTACGAACCTATTTGGTCAATTGGAACAGGAAAAATTCCAACTATAAATGAATTAAAAAGAACTACAATTCATATTAAAAAAGTTTTAAAAGGAATATTTAAAAAAAATAGTCCAGCTGTGCTTTATGGTGGTTCTGTAGATGGTAGTAATGTTGAGATGTTTAAAGAATTAAGAGAAATAGATGGTTTTTTAATAGGAGGAGCTTCAAAAACCTCAAAAAAATTTATTGATATAATAAAGAATTACTATAGATAAACGTCATGGAAAGTTTGCTTATTTTTGTAAATATTGCTTTAGCAGTAATTTTAGTGATTGTAATTTTGTTACAACGGTCAGAGGGTGGGGCTTTAGGCCTTGGTGTTTCACAGGACAATTTCACGTCAACTAGGTCAGTAGGTACTTTTCTAACTAAATTTACTTCAATAGTGGCTGCTCTATTTATTATTTGTAGTATTGCGATCGTAGCTATTTCTCGAGACGAATTTCGTGAAACACAGTCTGTTCTTGAAAAAGAGGAAGAAGAAAACTCAAACCTTCCACAAATCCCAAAGTCTAATTAATTAAGACTTTGTAATTAAGAAAATATAAAGTATAACATACTTCCATGGCGCGATACATTTTCGTAACCGGCGGCGTGGTTTCTTCACTCGGCAAAGGACTATCATCTGCATCTCTTGCTTACTTGCTGCAATCAAGAGGTTACAAAGTTAGAATCAGAAAATTAGACCCATATTTAAACGTTGACCCTGGAACAATGAGCCCTTTCCAGCATGGGGAAGTCTTTGTTACTGACGATGGAGCAGAAACAGATTTAGACTTAGGACATTATGAAAGATTTTCTGGAATCTCTGCAAAAAAATCAGATAATATAACCACAGGAAAAATATACAGTGACGTATTAAAAAGAGAGCGTCAAGGTAAGTATTTAGGCAAAACAGTTCAAGTAATTCCACATATTACAAATAGAATAAAGGAATTTATTAAGAATGATGTTTCAAAAGAAGATTTTGTTATTTGTGAAATAGGTGGCACAGTTGGAGATATCGAGAGCCTTCCTTTCTTAGAAGCTATAAGACAACTTTCAAATGAGATAGGAAGAAAAAATACTCTTTTTATTCATCTTACTTTAGTTCCATATATGAAAGCTTCAGACGAAATAAAAACTAAACCTACTCAACATTCTGTCAAAGAACTCAGGAGTATCGGTATTCAACCAGACATAATAATTTGCAGGTCAGAGAGAACTATTCCATTAGATCAAAGAAAGAAGATTTCTCTATTTTGTAATGTTTCAATTCAAGACGTGATAGAAACCGTTGATGTAAAAACAATTTATGAGGCTCCAATTAGTTTTAATAAAGAAAAATTAGATGAAAGGGTATTAAAATTCTTTAATATAAAATCTAGAAAAAAAGTTAACCTTTTACCATGGAAGAAAATTACAAGATTAGTTTTAAATACAAAAAATAGAGTTGATATTGCAATAATTGGTAAATATGTTGAACTTAAAGATGCATATAAATCATTAGATGAGGCTTTAATGCACGGTGGAATTGCCAATGATTTAAAAGTAAATTTAGTTAGAATTGATTCTGATTTTTTAAAACCAAGCGAAATTAAATATAAACTAAAAGATGTTTCAGGAATTTTAATTCCAGGTGGTTTTGGTAAAAGAGGAACCGAAGGTAAAATATCTGCAATAAATTACGCTAGAAAAAATAAAATTCCTTTTTTAGGTATTTGTTTTGGTATGCAAATGGCAGTCATAGAATTTGCAAGAAATAAACTTAATATTAAAAATGCAACATCAAGTGAATTTGGACCCTCAAAAGCTTCTGTTGTTGGATTAATGAGCGAATGGACAAAAGATGGTAAATTAATGAAAGGCACTGATAAAGATTTAGGCGGTACAATGCGCTTGGGCAGCTATGATGCAAGACTTAAAAAAGACACAAAAATAAGCAAAATTTATAATTCATTGAAAATACAAGAAAGACATCGTCATAGATATGAAGTTAATATTAATTATATGAAAGATTTTGAAAATAAAGGAATGATTTTTTCCGGTTTGTCCCCAGATAATAAATTACCTGAAATTGTAGAATTAAAAGACCACCCATGGTTTATAGGAGTTCAGTTTCATCCTGAATTTAAATCTAGACCTTTAATGCCACATCCTTTATTCTCATCATTTATAAAAGCCGCAAAAATCAATTCAAAAAAATGAATAATCATAAAGTAAAATGCTCTAATTTTGAGATTGCTAACGATAAACCATTTACTTTAATTGCCGGGCCATGTCAGTTAGAGAATGAGAAACATGCAGTGAAGATCTCTTCCGAGCTTAAAAAGATTACAAGTGAACTTGGAATAAATCTTATTTATAAAACTTCATTTGATAAAGCAAATAGAACAAGTCTTAAAGGCAAAAGAGGTATCGGTCTTGAAAAATCTCTTCCTATTTTTGATAAAATAAGAGAAGAGGTTGGAATTCCTGTTTTGACTGATGTGCATACAGCTGAGCAATGTGTTATAGTCTCAAAGCATGTCGATGTTTTACAAATTCCAGCATTTTTATGTCGTCAAACAGATTTACTAATCGCTGCGGCTAAAACAGGAAAAATAATTAATGTAAAAAAAGGTCAATTCTTAGCGCCATGGGACATGGCTAACGTAATAAAAAAAATTGAAGACTCTGGTAATAATAATATTTTGATTACTGAAAGAGGAGCTAGTTTTGGATATAACACTCTTGTAACAGATATGAGATCTTTACCGATTATGTCTAGATTTGGGTTTCCAATTGTTTTTGATGCTACTCACTCTGTGCAACAACCTGGTGGAATGGGTGAAAAAAGTGGCGGGCAAAGAGAGTTCGTTCCTTATCTTGCTCGGGCAGCGATAGCTGTTGGTGTTAGTGCAATTTTTATGGAAACACACGAAGACCCAGATAATGCACCTTCAGACGGACCAAATATGATTCCACTAAATGAGATAAAACCATTATTAAAAAAATTAACTGAAATAGATAAATTAATTAAATAAAAGTAATGGCAAAAATTACAAATGTTAAAGGACGACAAATTTTTGACAGCAGAGGCAATCCTACAGTAGAGGCAGAAGTTTTTTTAGAAAATGGTATTTCTGCAACATCAATATCTCCCTCGGGTGCATCAACGGGTGCATTTGAAGCGCACGAATTAAGAGACAAAGATTTGAAAAAATTTTTAGGTAAAAGTGTAAATAAAGCAGTAGAAAATATTAATGAAAAAATATGTACTAAATTAAAAAACTTACAAGCGAATAACCAAGAAAAAATTGATAGAGTTTTATTAGAACTTGATGGAAGTGAAAACAAAACTAATCTAGGTGCCAACGCTACTTTAGCAGTATCTTTAGCTTATGCAAAATGTTCGGCTATCGAAAATCAAATCTCTCTTTTCAAAAATTTAGGTCAATCTTACTCTCTTCCTATTCCTTTGATGAACATTATTAATGGTGGAGCACATGCAGATAATGATTTAAATATTCAGGAGTTTATGATTAGACCTGATTCTGCAAAAAATTTTATGGATGCTATAGAAAAATGTTTTCTTGTGATCCAAAACCTAAAAAAATTATTAAAATTTAAAAAAATGCTTACAAACGTAGGTGACGAAGGTGGTTTCGCACCATCTATTAATACAAATGAAGAGGCATTAGAACTAATAGTTCAAGCAATCGAAAAATCAGATTTAAAACCGGGAAATGATATTGTCATTTGTTTGGATGTTGCTGCGAACGAGCTCATTAATGATAAGGGGGAATATTCGATACAATCGAAGACTTTTACTTCAGTAGCTGACGTATTAAATTACTACCAGAAATTAACATCTAAATATCCAATTAAATCTATTGAAGACCCTTTCGCAGAAGATGACTGGGAGTCTTGGAAAAAAATGACTAACATCTTAGGTAAAAAAATTCAAATAGTTGGAGATGATTTATTTGTTACTAATGCTAAAAGATTAAAAAAAGGAATTATAGAAAAATGTGCAAATAGTATTCTTGTAAAGCCTAATCAAATTGGAACTTTAACTGAAACACTAGAAGTAATTGAAATGGCAAAAAAAGCAAATTTCAATACTATTATTTCACATCGATCAGGTGACACGGAAGATACATTTATAGCCGATTTGGCAGTAGGTACAATGTCTTCACAAATAAAAACCGGGTCTCTCGCTCGCTCTGAAAGAGTAGCCAAATACAATAGATTATTACGCGTCGAAGAAGAGCTTGGCAACCAAGCTAAAATGGCTAGAATCTAATTATGAATTTAATTGAGAGTTTAAAAAGAAAAAAATTTCTTTTATTTAATATTTTTTTTACTTTATATATCGGTATTAATTTAATTGGAGGTGAACGAGGATTAATTTCATACCTAGACAAGAAAAGAACTTATGTATTTCTTGAAGAGAAGGAAAATGAATTGACAGCAGAACTAAAAAAATTAGAACATAAAATTTTTTTAATAAATAAAAATGATCCAGATTATTTAGATATACTTTACAGACAAAAATTTAATTTTGTGACTGAAGATGAAATAATCATCAAATTGAAATGAGTGAAAAACCACGACATCCTGAAAAAGTAAATAAACCAATTAATCCAATCAAAAAAAAACCAGAGTGGATTAGGTCGAAAATTATAGACTCAAAAGTCTTTTTTCAAACTAAACTGGTTGTAAATCAAAATAACCTCGTGACTGTTTGTCAGGAAGCTAATTGTCCAAATATCACTGAATGTTGGAGCAAAAAACATGCAACGTTTATGATTATGGGTGACACTTGTACTAGAGCGTGCGCATTTTGTGACGTAAAAACTGGGAAACCAACAGAGCTAGATATTTTTGAACCAGCGAAAATTGCTAAAGCTGTTCAAAGTTTAAATTTAAAACACGTTGTAATTACATCTGTCGACAGAGATGATTTGCATGACGGTGGTTCAGATCATTTTTACAAAGTTGTAAAAGCTACTAGAGATAAAAATCCTAAAACATCTATTGAAGTTTTGACACCAGATTTTTTAAGAAAAGGAGACGCTTATAAAAAAATATTAGAAGCTGACCTAGATGTTTTTAATCATAATATAGAAACTGTTCCAAGACTTTACACAACAGTTAGACCAGGAGCCCGTTATTTTGCTTCATTAGAACTTTTAAAAAATGCAAAAAAATTTAATAAAAAAGTTTTTACTAAATCAGGAATTATGGTTGGCTTGGGTGAAAATAAAGAAGAAATAATCCAAGTTATGGACGATCTTAGATCTGCTGAAGTTGATTTTATTACAATCGGTCAATACTTACAACCATCTCCAAAGCATCATCCACTTAATCGATATTATCATCCTGATGAATTTAAAGAGCTTGAGCAAATTGCAAAGACAAAAGGTTTTCTACTTGTTTCTTCATCGCCTTTAACAAGATCTTCTTATCATGCAGATGAAGATTTTAGAAAGTTACAGGACGCAAGAAATAAACAGCTTGAATGTCATCAGCATCAATAAAAAAGATTATTCCTTGTAAAAAAGAACAATTGGTTGAAATGGTTCTTGATATCGAAAAATATCCTGAGTTTGTTCCTTGGTGTATTGAGGGTAGAGTACAAGATAAAAAAGAGAGCGCTGATTTAATTACTTTCAATGGAGATTTAAAAGTAGGTAAAAGTATTCTAAATGAAACTTTCTCCAGTCATGTATCTTATTATAAAGAAAAAGATACCATTATAGTAACTAATCTTGATGGACCATTAAAACGTCTTAAAAATGAGTGGAAATTTAAAGAAGTAAACAATTCGACACAGTTGGAATTTTTTATTGATTTTGAATTGAAAAATCCAATTTTGAATGGAATAATGAAAAAATCCTTTGAGCTTGGTTTAAATAAAATTGCCAAGGCTTTTGAAGAAAGAGCAATAAAAATATATAAATAATGTTTATAATATCATCTTTACTAATTTTATTTATTTTATCTTTTAAATTTTTATCCTCATACATTAAAACAATCAGAACAGGTGATCCGAATGAGACAAACTTAACTTATTGGATGTTTTCGTATGATTTTAAATCTCAAAATAAAGAGTGGGTACCAGAAGAAAAAAAATTATTAAAAAGAAAAAGGGCTAGAAATTTTTTAGTTTTTATACTTTACATCATAGCTTTCAGTATTTTCTTACTACTTAACAGTTTTACTGCCCATCTTTTAGATTTAATCGTTAACCCAGAGTTTAGCTATCCTGTTTAATCAGTCGTGTTAATAAATTTAAGGACTTTTTTACAGTTTGTTTTTGGATAAAAATTCTTCCTTTATTCTTAAAATTACATTCGTTAATAATAACCTTTTTTCCGATCCTTATTCCAATATAAACCAAACCAACCGGTTTTTTTTTAGATCCTCCTTTAGGACCAGCGATGCCCGTTATTGAAACACAGACATTTGATTTACTAATTTTACTTAAGTTATTAACCATAGCTAAACAACTTTGAACACTTACGGCTCCATATTTTTTTATTATTCTTTTAGGCACTTTTAATATATTTGTTTTAGCTTGATTTGAGTAAGTCACTAATCCCATAGTAAATACTTTAGATGATCCGCTTACAGAGGTTATAGCGCTAGAAAGCATTCCTCCGGTGCAAGACTCAGCGATTGCAAGTTTCATTCTTTTTCTTTTAATTAATAAAATTATTTTTTTATTTAAACTCATTAGAAAAACTTTGATTTTATTACCATAAAGATTATCAGTGTAAGGACTACATATAGACCTGCAACAACATCGTCTATTATTACTCCAAAACTATTTTTAAATTTTTTATCAAAAAAACTGACTGGAAAAGGTTTTTTAATATCAAAATACCTAAATAAAATAAAAATATATAAGTAAAATAACATTGACTCCTGCGGATCTTTCGTAGATCCGTGCGCGATTTCGTAAAGATAAATTGGAACAGATTGGCCAATAAATTCATCTACAACAATTTCTTTAGGATCTTTGTCCTTATTAAATTTTATATATTCAGATACTGCATAAAATGAGTATATAAAAACTAAAAATAAAAATAATAATATAATAGTGTTAGATAGATTAACTATATGAAATAAGCTATATAAAAAAATAGTTGAAATTAGAGAAGTTATAGTGCCTGGTGCAAATCTAATAGATCCTAGACCAAAACATGTAACAAATAAAATATTTATAGTTTTAATCATATTTAATTACTGAACATATAACTTCACATGCTATTGCTTTTTCTTTTCCTATAACACCTAATTTTTCAGTTGTTTTCCCTTTTATATTAATTTGATCTTTAGAAATTTCACAAAGTTTAGCAATGTTATCAATCATTTTTTTTTTTAAATTTTTGATTTTTGGTGTTTGAGCAATAATATTTATATCAATATTATTTATAAAGTATTCTTTAGAATTGATTTGTCTTATTACCTCCTTAAGCAAAATAGTAGATCTTATATTTTTAAATCTTTTACTTTTATCTGAAAACATTTGACCAATATCACCCATCTTACATGCACCTAAAATTGCATCAGTAATTGAATGAAGAACTGGATCACCATCTGAATGCCCTAGTGTTCCTAACCTAGATTTTATTTTTAAACCCGCTAAAAAAAGTTTTCTTTTGGGAACCAGTCTATGTACATCAAATCCAATCCCGACGGTTTGTTTAGATTTAAAAATATTTTTTAAATTTTCAAAATCAGACTTTTCTGTAATTTTAAAATTGTTTTTTTCACCCTCAATAAACTTAACTTTGTTAAGATCCATATATAAAGAAATATCGTCATCTTTGTATTTTTCAGAATTAGTTTTATGCAAATGATATATTTCCTTTAAATTGAAGGCCTGGGGTGTCTGAGTTAAAAATAAACTGTCTCTTTTCTTTCCAACTATATATTCCTCTTTACTTGAGTCTATTATTTGTTTAATTGCATCTTCGACTTTTATTTTAGGAACTACTGCTCGAGCTTTGTACATTTTTTTTAAAATTGAGCTTAATAGTTTTTTCGAAAAATTAGGTCTTGCAACATCATGAATTAAAACTTTAGATATTTTTTTTTGATTAATTAAATATTTTAATGCGTTGATAGTAGATTGTTGTCTATTTTTTCCTCCAAGAACTAATTTTACATTTTTAAGATTAAGAGATTTTACTCGATTTGAGTCTTTTTTATTGTAAACTAGAATAATCTTTTTAATTTGTTTAAATTTACGTGCTTTATTAATGTTGATTTCAATTAATGATTTGCCTGCTATTTTTTGATAAGGTTTGCCAATATTAGACCTAAATCTATGGCTATTACCTGCTGCAAGAATAATTAAACTAAAACTCATGGTATAAACTTATATTATATTTATATAGATATTTAATGCTTATTTAAGATGTTTAAGATTATTAAAAATTTCAACTGGATTATTTTATCCTCATTTTTATGTATTTTTATGGGGATCGTAACATTTTTAACCTTTATAAACGAAGGATTTGTTGCTTTAACAGATCAGAATTTACAAACACTATTAATTATAGATATTCTTCTATTAATAATTTTTTTTACTTTAATTTTTAGAAATTTTTATAGATTTTACTATACTGGAAAAAAAAATAAAAAAGGATCTCAAACTAATCTAAAATATATTTCTATTTTTTCTTTATTCACTGTTATACCCTCTCTAATTGTTGCTATTTTTTCTCTATTTATTTTCAATTTTGGAATTCAAAATTATTTTGATAAACAAATTACAAAAGCAGTAAACAACTCTTTTGATGTAGCTAAAAATTATTTAGAGGAGAGTAAAGAAAATGTTTTATCAGATGTAATTTTAATGAGTGTTGGTTTAAATCGAGCTTCAGGTTTTTATTACTCAAACCCTAATAGATTTAAACAAATTGTACGATCAGAAAAAATTTTAAGAAGAGTTGATGATGTTTATTTAATTGATAGCCTTGGAAATGTTTTATTATCTGATGTAAGAGATATCACAGAGGAATTGGTAATACCTGCTGACGAAGATTACAATGAAGCCTTAGAAGGTAAACCCGTTTTTATTACTGATAATTTAGAAAATAAAACTACTGTTATGACTAAACTTACATCATTGGTTGATACATACTTATATATTTCGAGAAATATTGATCCTGAAATTTTAAGATACTTAAATGAAACTGAACAAGCTGTTAGTTTTTATTATTCAGTAGAAAATAGTCAAACAGGCATAAAAGTTACTTTTGCAATTATTTACATAATTGTGGTTACTTTGTTATTATTCTTGTCAACATCAATAGCAATCACTTTTGCTTCACGGCTAACAAAACCAATAATTAATTTAATTGGGGCGTCAGACTCTATAAGCAAAGGAGCTCTTGATGTAAAAGTTCCTGAGTTAGAAACCGATGATGAATTTAAAGAATTAAATTATAATTTTAATCAAATGATAGAAAGATTAAAAGAACAACAAGACAAATTGCTTATTACAGAAAGATACGAGGCCTGGGAAAGTGTTGCAAGAAAATTAGCTCATGAAATTAAAAATCCTTTGACACCAATTCAGTTATCAATTGATAGTCTTAGAGAAAAATACAGAGATAAGCTTACACAAGAAGGAAAAGGTTTTGAAAAATATTTAGAGACTATTAACAGACAGATTAAAGACATTGAAAAATTAGTTAATGAATTTTCAAATTTTGCTAGGATGCCAAGACCCATTTTAAAAAAAGTAGATATCGATAAACTTGTTAACAAATCACTAGATTTCATTAATCTCACATCTAAAAATTCAATAAATCTTGTAAAAAAAACAAAGAAAAAATATATTACTGGAGATGAAGATCAGCTAAATAGAGTTTTTATCAATTTAATTAAAAATTCAGAAGAGGCTTTTTTAGATAGAATGCAAAAAGAGCCTAATTTTAAAGGAAATATTGACATAGAAATAGATGATAATAATGACTATATAGTCTTTAGAATAAAAGATAATGGCACAGGTATTACAGACGCTAAAAAAGCAATGACGCCTTACTTTACCACAAAAAAAACTGGAACTGGATTAGGATTACCAATAGTTACAAAGATTATTAATGAACATTTCGGTAAATTTTCAATAAAAAATAAAAGTGATAAAAGTGGTACAATAGTTACAATATCATTACCTAAATATGTATAAAGAAGTTTTAGTTATTGACGATAATCCTGATATAAGATTTCTAATTTGTAATATTTTAGAAGAGCAAAATTTTAAAGTACGCTCTGCAGCTAATTACGATCAAGCTGTTTTAGAAATAAATAAACGATTACCTGATTTAGCAATAATAGATATAAAATTGGATAAACCAGATAAAGATGGAATTGATTTGTTAAAATTAGTAAACCAAAAAAATAAACTTATACCAGTTATAATGATTTCTGGCCATGCAACGGTCGCTGTAGCAGTAGAGGCAATTAGGCTAGGAGCTTATGAATTTATTGAAAAGCCGTTTTCAAAAGAAAAAATAATTAATTATGTCAATAGAGGCTTGGAGTCCGCCTCTCTTAAAAAGGAAAAAGATATAATTGAAAATAAATTATTTCATTCATTCGAACTTATTGGAAAAAGTCCAGCTATACTCAAAGTTAAGAAAATTATTGATAAACTTTCAACTTCTGAAAGTAGAGTTTTAATTTCTGGACCTACAGGATCTGGAAAGGAATTAGTAGCAAGAAAAATCCATAAAAATTCCTCAAGAACTAAAGAGCCGTTCATAATAATAAATGCTGCCCTATTAAAAGAAAAAACTTACGAAAAAGAATTGTTTGGAGAAGAGTTTGAGGACGGCAACATATCTTTTGGATCTTTAGAGCGGGCTAATCGAGGAACACTATTAATCGATGAAGTTTCGGAAATACCTTTTGAAACTCAAGCAAATGTCCTTAGAGTTTTAATTGATCAAAAATTTAAACGAGTTAATGGATCAAAAGATATTAATGTAAATATTAGACTTATTTCATCAACTTCTAAAAATTTAGGTATTTTGGTTAAAGAGGGAAAATTCAGAGAGGATCTTTATCACCGTTTAAATGTAATGCCTGTTGAGCTTTCTTCTCTCTCATCAAGAACAGAGGATATACCTTTATTGATTGAATATTTTAAGTCTAAACTTTCAGAGATCAACGGTGTACAAAAACCTGATATTGATATTAAAAATGATAGCCTATACACTTACAACTGGCCAGGAAATGTAAGAGAATTAAGAAATTTAGTCGAGAGAATAACAATCTTGTCATCTAACGAGAGCAAACAAAAAATTAACCAAGTAATTGATGATGTATTAAATCCTTCATCAAAAGTAGAGGATAATAAAAATATTTTAGAGCAATCATTTCAATCTCCTTTAAAAGAAGCCAGAGAACATTTTGAAAAGGAATATTTAATCACACAATTAAAAAAGCACCATGGAAACATTTCTAAAACTGCAGATTTTATAGGAATGGAGAGATCTGCTCTGCATAGAAAATTAAAATCTTTAGGAATTAAGGGCCTCAATTAAAAATGAATATAATCATATGTGGAGCCGGCAAGGTTGGCTTTTCGATAAGTAAACAATTATCCGCTCAAGGTCACTCAGTGACAGTCATCGATCAATCCTCTGATGATATTAAAAAAATAAATGATACTCAGGACGTGAAAGGTGTTGTTGGTAGAGCAAGTTTACCTTCAGTATTGGAGAATGCTGGTGCCGAAAAAGCAGACATGATTATTGCGGTAACTAGAAACGATGAAACTAATATGATTGTTTGTCAATTAGCTAGCTCTTTATTTAACGTATCAAAAAAAATTGCCAGGATAAGAACAAAAGATTTTTTAGAGGGAAAATGGGGAAAGTTATACAATAAATCTAATATACCTATAGATGTTATCATATCCCCTGAACTTGAAGTAGCTAAATCATTGTATAGAAGATTAGAAGCACCTGGCGCACTTGATAACGTTCCATTTGGCAAAAATAAAGTTAAGATGCTAGAAATTGCTATCGAAAAAAATTGTCCAATTAAAAATATCCCTTTAAAAAAACTAACAGAAAAATTTCCAGATTTTAAAGCAAATATATTAGGTGCACTTAGAAAAGATAAATTTATTTATCTTAAAAAAGATGATCAAATGTTAGAAGATGATAATGTTTATGTAGTAGTGAGTAGTGATCAATTAAATCCAATATTAAAAGCATTTGGCCATGAAGAGAAAATTGCAAAAAACGTATTAATTATAGGAGGCGGAAATATTGGTTTACATTTAGCTAAAATGTTGGAGGAAAATTTTGAGGACGTGCGAGTTAAAATAATTGAAATAAATAAACAAAGGGCAGAAGAAATTGCTAATGAGCTTTCTTCTTCAATTGTAATTAATGGCGATGCTTTAGACGAGGAAATTCTTAAAGAAGCAAACTTAGAGGGATCTGAAACAGTTTTAGCTTTAACAAATGACGATGAAAATAATATGATGGCTTGTGTATTGGCAGAAAAAACAGGTCTAAAAAAAAGAACAATAGCAATCGTAAATAAAACTAATTACAACCTTTTACAAGACTCTCTTAATATCGATGACTTAGTTGATCCACGTATGACAACAGTTTCAAGAATTATGGAACATGTGCATAGAGGTACAATTGGAAATGTTTATTCACTATTAGATGGTGCATACGAATGTATTGAAGCAAAAATATCTGAAAAATCAGAATTGATTAATAAAAAGATACGTGATGCAAACTTGCCCGAAGATATTAGAATCGGCGCTATCATAAGAAAAGATAAAGTTATAATTCCAAGATCTAATTTTATTTTTGAAAAAAATGACTCTGTTGTATTTTTAGCTAAAAGAGAAGAGTTGAAGGCAGTAGAAAATATTTTTAGTGTTGGCGCTATCTAGTCTTGATGAATTTCAAAGGTATTAGTTTTTATTTAAGTTTATTTTGTTTTCCCATAAGCATTCTTGCTTTTATAAATATATTATATGCATCATATTTTGATTTTTTTCTAAGTATTGATACTTATTTTTCAACTTTAATAATTTCGCTAATCACTGGTGTTGGACTTTTTTATTATGGAAAAAATTCAAAAAAAAATATTGATTTTATAGAACAATTAGTTTTAGTAATTTTATCGTATTTTTTAACTTCTTTATTAATTGCTATTCCATTTTATTTAAGCAATTACCAAGTTACGCTTATTAATTCAATCTTTGAGTCAGTTTCAGGATTGACTGGAACAGGTTTTTCAATATTTAAAGATATAAAATACTTGGACCCAACACTCATTCTTTGGAGATCTTCTTCTCAATGGTTTGGTGGTTTATTTTTTCTATTTTTTTTAATTATTATTTTTTCTAATAAATCATTTAACTACAAAATGACAAATTTATCTTATTCTGGAGATAGCAATTTTAAATCTGAGGAAAATATTAAAGACAATTTATTAAAAATATTTATAATTTACTCTGTTTTAAGCATAATAATATTAAGTTTATTAAATTTAGCGGGAGTTAGATTATTTAATTCATTAAATATGACTATGACATTAGTTTCGGGAGGTGGTTTTTTACCAACTGAAAATATAGATAAAATTATATCAACAAATTTTCAAAAGATTGTCCTAATTTTTTCATTAATAATATCTATGCTTAACTTCTATTTACTATTTAATATATTGAATAAAAATATTTTAATAAAAGAACATAAAGAGGATTTATATTTGTTAGTATTGTCAATAATTTTTTGTTTATTTATATATTTTAATAATTACCAAGGTTTAGATTTAATGATAAGCGTAGTAAGTAGTTTTGCCAATTCCGGGCTAACGCTCATGGAGTCAAACAATAATCTGAGTTTATATTTCCTACTCATCACAATTATAGGAGGCTCTCTTGTATCTAACTCTTCCGGAATAAAGCTTACAAGGCTTTATATTTTATTAAAGATTACATCTTTAGAGATCATAAAACTTATAAGTCCTAACAGCATTATAAATAAAACAATTTTCAATTCTGATAAAAAAATTTCAGATGAACATGTTAAAATATCTTTTTTGATATTTATTTCATTTTTTTTAAGTCTTTTTATTCTATCAAGTCTTTTAGTCGTTGATAATATTGGTTTCGAGAGATCATTTAAATTATCGATATTAACTTTAACGAATACCGTTAATTCTGAAATGTTTAATATGCAAAATTTAAATTTTACCAATCTATTAACATCTTCAAAAATTAGTTTAATTTTATTTATGATAATTGGAAAAATTGAGCTAATATCGATTTTTTTAATTTTCAAAAAAATACTATTTAAAGATTAATGTCAAAAATTGTAATTATCGGTGCAGGTGCTATGGGTTCAGCTTTTGCTCTACCCTGCTTAGACAATAATCACGATATTAATATTGTCGGAACTCATTTAGAAAATGAATTTATAGATCAGCTTAAAAAAAATAATAATTTACATCCTGGGTTAAAAACGAAGATTCCTCAAGAAATAAAGATTTTTAAATTTGAAAAATTTGATGAGTTATTAAAAACAAACGTTGACTTAATTGTCCTTGGTATAAGTTCCAAAGGTATTGAGTGGGTAGCAGATCAATTAAGTAGACTTTATAAAGATGGCAATATTCCAAAATTATTGATGCTCACAAAAGGTTTAAGTATTCACAATAATCAATATGAATTACTAGTAGATAAATTAGAGAGATTATTAGAGGAAAAAGGAATTAAAAAAGTAGATATTTCAGCCGTTGGTGGACCTTGCTTAGCTGCAGGATTGGCTAACAGAGTTCATTCTAGTGTTGTTATTGCAAATAAGGATATTCAAACTGCCAAAAAAATAGCAGACATGCTTAATACAAACTATTACCACACGTCACACTCAAATGATTTAAATGGTGTAGAAGTTTCAGCTGCAATAAAAAATATTTATTCGATGGCTGTTGGAGCGGCAAAAGGCCTATGTAGTAAAAATATTTCTAATGAGGTAAGAGAAAAAAATTATTTGAATACAGCATCTGCTTTGATCAAACAATCTATTCATGAAATGGAAATATTTGTTGAACATTTAAAAGGTAAAAAAGAAACTGTCAAAGGTCTAGCAGGTTTAGGAGATCTTTATGTAAGTTCTGGTGGTGGTAGAAATGCAAAAATGGGATCTTATATTGGGGAAGGGCTAACTTTTTCAGAAGCCAAAAAAACAAAGATGGAAAAAGTAACAGTTGAGGGAGCAGATTTGGCAAAAGAAATCGCAAAAAAAGTAAACGAAGATTTTGATCAAAAAAAATTACCTTTAATGCTTGGCATGATCAATGCTATTGTTGATGACAAAAAATTAGAATTAGACTGGGAGTCATTTAGGTGAAGAAATTTATTATCTCGATTGATGCTGGAACCACATCGAACAGATCAATCCTTTTTGATTTAAAAGGAAAGCCAGTCTTTTCTTCACAAAAAGAATTTACACAGTATTTTCCGAAAAGTGGGTGGGTTGAACATAATCCAGAAGAAATTTGGAGAACAACTTTAAAAACTTTAAAAGATGTTATTCAAAAAACAAAAAAACTAAGAGGTGAAATTTTAAGTATAGGTATAACCAATCAAAGAGAAACTACTGTTTTGTGGGACAAAATAACAGGTAAGCCAGTTTACAATGCAATAGTTTGGCAAGATCGTAGACAAGAGGAGTTTTGCGAAAAATTAAGAAAACAGAATAAAGATACTATGATCTTTAACAAAACAGGTCTTTTAATTGACTCTTACTTTTCAGGAACAAAAATTAAATGGATACTAGATAATGTTTCTAAAGCAAAACAACTAATGAACAAAAAACAATTATTGTTTGGAACCATCGATAGTTTTTTAATTTGGAGATTAACTCGTGGAAAAATACACGCTACTGATGCCTCAAATGCTAGTCGAACAATGATTTATAATATTAGTTCAAACAAATGGGATGATACCATTTTAAATTTATTAAAGATCAAAAAACATATACTTCCTGAAGTAAAAGATTGTGCCGATGATTACGGTCAAACTCATTCATCGATTACAGGTAAGTCTATACCAATAAACGGCGTAGTAGGGGATCAACAATCGGCTACTATTGGCCAATGTTGTTTTGAACCAGGATCTCTAAAAAGCACGTACGGCACTGGAGCTTTCGTTTTATTAAATACAGGTTCAAAGAAAATTTATTCGAAAAATCGTTTATTGACGACAATCGCCTATAGGATTAAGGGCAAAACAACATACGCTATGGAAGGCTCAATCTTTATTGCTGGAGCAGGGGTCCAATGGTTAAGAGACAGAATGAAATTTTTTAAAAAAGCACCTGAAACAGAAAAAATAGTAAAGTCACTCGATAATAATAATGACATTTATTTAGTTCCCGCATTCACTGGATTAGGAGCGCCTTACTGGGATGCCAATGCCAGAGGTGTTTTAAGTGGCATTACAAGGGATACAAGCCCTAAAGAAATAGTTAGAGCTACTATAGAAGCAGTTGCCTATCAAACTTTTGATCTCTTCGAAGCCATGAAACATGATGGTCTTAGACCCAAAATAGTTAAAGTAGATGGTGGCATGGTTATGAATAATTGGTTTTCTCAATTTTTATCAGACATTGTAAATGTAAAAGTTTTAAGACCCAAAGTTCAAGAGACTACAGCTTTAGGCGCAGCTTTTATGGCTGGTTTACAAATCGGTGTATATAAATCATTAAAAGATATTTCAAAAAATTGGCATTTAGATAAAAAGTTTTCTCCAAAAATGAAAAATAAATCTAGATCAGTGCTAATTAAAGGTTGGGAAAAAGCAGTCAAGCGTGCTTTAATAAATTAATACACTTCAAAGTTGTAAATATTTAATTTTACTCACTGTACATTATAGTTGTTTTTTGGTTCAATATTACAATTAAAAACAACAACAATGAGGGAAATAATCTATGTTTAAAACATTTAAGAATATTTTAGCTGTTGCTGTTTCAATTTCTCTTTTAACTATTTCTAACGCTGTAGCTGATGGACACATGGCTGCAATTAAGAAATGGTCAAACGGTGAGTTTAGTCTTTCAACTATTTCTGCAAAAGAAAGAGAGAAAGAACTAAATTGGTTTCACAATGCTGCAAAACCATTCAAAGGAATGGAAATAAATGTATTGTCAGAAACAATTCCGACTCACGTATATGAATCAAAAACTTTAACTAAAGCTTTTGAAGAGATAACTGGAATTAAAGTTAATCACCAGTTATTGGGAGAAGGAGAAGTAGTACAAGCTGTACAAACTCAAATGCAAACTGGAAGAAACTTGTATGATGCATACATCAATGACTCTGATTTGATCGGTACGCACTCAAGACTTCAGTTAGCAGTAAACTTAACAAAGTGGATGAAAGGTGAAGGTAAAGATGTAACTTTACCAACATTAGATATCGATGATTTCATCGGTAAATCATTTACTACAGGTCCAGATGGTGATTTATATCAATTACCTGACCAACAATTTGCTAACCTTTATTGGTTCAGAAAAGATTGGTTTGACAGACCTGAAATCAAAAAAGGTTTCAAAGCTAAATACGGATACGATCTAGGTGTGCCAGTAAACTGGTCTGCTTACGAAGATATCGCTGAATACTTTACAAAAGACGTAAAGAATATCGACGGCGTTAGAGTATACGGTCACATGGACTACGGTAAGAGAGCTCCAGACTTAGGATGGAGAATGACTGACGCGTGGTTATCAATGGCTGGTGCAGGTTCAGTTGGTAAACCTAACGGTGTACCAGTAGATGAGTGGGGAATAAGAATGGAAAAAGGTTCTTGTAATCCAGTTGGTGCTGACGTAGCAAGAGGTGGGGCTGCAAATGGTCCTGCTGCCGTATATGCAATCAGAAAATGGGACGAGTGGTTAAGAGCTTATGCACCTCCAGGTGCTGCAGCGATGGACTTCTATCAGTCTCTGCCAGCTTTATCATCAGGAAACGTTGCTCAGCAAATTTTCTGGTATACAGCGTTCACGGCATCAATGGTTGCTCCAAAGAGTTCTGGAAACAAAACAGTTGATGATAACGGTAATCCTTTATGGAGAATGGGACCATCACCAAAAGGTCCTTACTGGGATGAAGGTATGAAGCTTGGTTATCAAGATGCTGGATCATGGACTTTATTTAAGTCTACTCCAGTTGACAGAAGAAAAGCTGCATGGTTATACGCTCAGTTTGTAGTATCAAAAACTGTTGATCTTAAGAAAAGTGACGTTGGTTTAACTATCATTAGAGATAGTACAATTAATCACAAACACTTTACTAAGAGAGCTCCAAAACTTGGTGGACTTGTAGAATTCTACAGATCTAAAAACAGAGTATTGTGGTCACCGACAGGTATCAATGTTCCGGACTATCCGAAACTTGCACAAATCTGGTGGCAACAAATTGGAGATGTAAACTCAGGTGCGTTTACTCCACAACAAGCTATGGATCGTCTTGCAGAAGAGATGAACTTAGTTATGTCTCGTATGGAAGCTGCTGATAAAGCAAATAATACATACGGTGGATGTGGTCCAAGATTAGCTAAACCGAAAGGTGCTGATTATTGGTTGAAACAACCAGGATCACCAAAAGCTAAACGAAATGAGAAACCTAAAGGTAAAACAGTTCCATTCGAAAGAGCTTGGAATTAATTTAGGTTTAATCTAAATTTAAAGGGGGCTTAACGGCCCCCTTTTTTTAAAACAGATTTCAAAAAAATATGAGCTTAGAATTAAAAAATGTAGAAAAAAAAATAGGGTTAGATACTCATATTTATCCAACAAATTTAAAATTAGAAAAAAATACAATTAATATTCTTTTAGGCCCAACAGTTTCTGGCAAGACAACACTTATGCAAATTATGGCCGGTTTAGATAAACCCACCAATGGAGAAATTTGGTTCAATGAAAAGAATGTAACAGGCATGAAAGTTCAAAAAAGAAACGTTTCAATGGTCTATCAACAATTCATAAATTATCCTAATTTTACTGTTTATGACAACATTGCATCACCTTTAAAAATAACTGGTGTTAGTTCAGATGAAATTAAACAAAGAGTGGGTAAAGTTGCCGAACTATTAAAATTATCTGCAATGTTAAATAAAAAACCCAATGAATTATCAGGCGGGCAACAACAAAGAACAGCTTTAGCAAGAGCTTTAGTTAAAGACTCCGATCTAATACTATTAGACGAACCACTTGCAAATCTAGATTTTAAACTTCGGGAAGAGCTTAGAGAGGAACTTCCTAAATTGTTTGAGGATAGAGATTGCATAGTTGTATATGCTACTACTGAACCATCTGAAGCTCTTCTTTTAGGAGGAAATACAGCAACTTTGTTGGAGGGGAAAGTAATTCAGTATGGAAAAACCTTGAATGTTTACAATAAACCAAATTCTTTAGTATCAGCACAAGTATTCAGTGATCCTCCAATGAATATTACAAAAATTAAGAAGTCTGGTGAAAGTTGCTCTTTTTTAGATAACTCAGTTAATTGGAAAACTAAAATAAATATTAAAGACGGTGAATATAAAGTAGGGATAAGACCCCACAATATTACAACTTACAAAGAAGGTAATAACTCTCTAGAAATTAAAGGGAAAGTTTTAATTTCCGAATTAAGTGGATCTGAAAGTTTAATCCACTTTACCAGAGGAAATTTAAATTGGGTTTCTCTATCTAATGGCGTTTTTCAAAAAAATGTTGGGGATGAAATGAAATTATATATGAACGCAGATGAATTCATTTATTTTGATGAGAATGAGAGGTTGGTAATTAATGGCTAAAATTACTTTAAAAGATTTAAGTCATAGTTATTTAAAAACTCAATCATCTGATGCTGATTGGGCTGTAAGAGATGTGAATATTGATTGGGAAGACGGTGGAGCTTATGCTTTATTGGGCCCTTCAGGTTGTGGAAAAACAACTCTATTAAATATTATTTCAGGTCTAATTAACCCAACCAAAGGTGACATTTTATTTAATGATAAAATGGTATCAAATTTAAATCCCGTAGAACGAAATATAGCTCAAATATTTCAGTTTCCAGTCATTTACGACACGATGACTGTTTACGATAATTTAGCTTTTCCATTGAAAAATAGAAAAATAGAGGAAGACAAAATTAAAGCTAAAGTTCATGAAATCGCAGAGATGCTTGAACTATCTTCAACATTAAGCAATAGAGCTTCAGGACTAACCGCTGATGGTAAACAAAAAATATCTTTGGGAAGAGGCTTAGTAAGATCAGATGTTAACGCTATTATGTTTGATGAACCACTTACCGTTATTGATCCACATTTAAAATGGATTTTAAGATCAAAGCTTAAAGAACTTCATCAAAAAATAAATAGAACAATGATTTACGTTACTCACGATCAGACAGAAGCATTAACATTTGCAGATCAAGTGGTTGTAATGCATGAAGGCCAAATTGTACAAACAGGAACACCAGTTGATCTTTTTGAAAAACCAAAACATACTTTTGTTGGATATTTTATAGGATCTCCAGGTATGAATTTACTCCCATGTGAATTTAAAGGAGGCGATGTTATACTAAATGGAAAAAAAATTGAGACGCACACAAAAGTAAAATCAAATAACTTCAGCAAGACCGAAATTGGTGTGAGACCAGAATTCATAAATTTTAGTTCAGACGGCATTCCAGTAAAAGTACTTTCAGTAAGTAACACTGGTAGACACAAAATTGTAGACACTCAAAGTCAAAGTGGAAAAATTAAGATGATTGCAAAGGCAAGTGAAGATATTCCTTCAGGATCTGCATTCTTGAGTTTTAAGAAAGAATATACCTATGCCTATGGAGATGATTGGATTATAGAATGAATAAAACAATAAATCAAAAAGCCTGGTTCTTTGTAATCCCAGTTTTTGTTCTGGTAGCCTTTAACGCAATTATACCATTAATGACAGTAGTGAATTATGCTTTCCAAGAAACTTTTGGAAACAATGTTTTTATGTGGGAAGGAACAAGATGGTTTAAACAAATTATGCTTTCCGAAAGATTTCATGCCTCACTAGGTAGACAGTTTTTATTTACGTTTATAATTTTATTTATTCAAATACCCTTAGGAATAGCAATAGCGCTAACAATGCCAAAAGAGGGAATAGGTGTTCCAATTTGTTTAGTATTAATGTCTATGCCATTATTAATTCCATGGAATGTAGTGGGAGCAATGTGGAATATATTTGCACTACCAGATATCGGTTTCTTAGGACACTCGTTAAATGCATTAGGATTTGATTATAATTTTACTCAACAAATTGGAGATGCATGGTTTACGACAATCTTAATGGATGTGTGGCATTGGACTTCATTAGTAGTTTTATTATCTTATGCAGGCTTGCAATCAATTCAACCAGCGTATTATCAAGCTGCAGAAATTGATGGGGCAAGTCGGTGGGCCGTATTTACAAAAATAGAATTACCAAAAATGAAGAAAGTACTTACTATCGCAATACTTTTAAGATTTATGGATAGCTTTATGATTTACACTGAGCCTTTTGTTCTAACTGGTGGAGGACCAGGAAATGCGACAGCATTTTTATCTATTGATTTAGTAAAAATGGCTTTAGGCCAATTTGATTTAGGACCTGCAGCAGCAATGTCACTAATATATTTCTTTATTGTATTATTAGTTTGTTGGGTTTTCTACACTTTGATGATGAGAAATGAGGGCAATCAATGAAAAAAGCTAAGTGGGTAGTTCCAACAATTTATATTATTTTTTTAATGCTTCCAATTTATTGGCTGTTAAATATGTCATTTAAAACAACTACCGAAATCATTAATACTTACACTTTATGGCCGCAAGAATTCACTTTAGAAAATTATAAAACGATTTTTACAGATAGTACTTGGTATACTGGCTATCTTAACTCAATTTATTATGTAGTGATGAATACTGTTATATCTGTTGCTGCAGCTTTGCCTGCTGCTTACGCTTTCTCAAGATATAAATTTTTAGGAGATAAACACTTATTTTTCTGGCTTTTGACAAATAGAATGGCACCACCCGCGGTGTTTGCTTTACCGTTTTTTCAATTTTATTCTTCAGTAAATCTATTTGACACTCATGTAGCTGTGGCTCTATCACATTGTTTATTTAATATCCCACTGGCAGTATGGATTTTAGAAGGATTTATGTCTGCTGTTCCAAAAGAGTTAGATGAAACAGCTTATGTGGATGGTTATTCGTTTTGGAGATTTTTCTTTAAAATATTCATACCCACTATTACTGCAGGCATAGGTATCACTATGTTTTTCTGTTTTATGTTTTCTTGGGTAGAATTATTGTTAGCTAAAACACTTACAGCTGTAGCAGCCAAACCTATAGCTGCGACCATGACGCGAACAGCCAGCACATCTGGTTATGAACTAGGTTTATTAGCAGCAGCAGGCAGTTTGACAATTATACCTGGTGCAATAGTGATTTACTTTGTAAGAAACTATATAGCGAAAGGATTTGCGTTAGGACGAGTATGATGATGTTTAATGTTTTAAATGCCGCCACATGGGGTGATATGGCTAAAAAGAAAGAGAAGGGATTCTTCGATTTTGAATTTATCACTTGGATGGCATGGACTTGGCAAACTGCAGCATTTTTTATTTTTATAGTTTTATGTTTAACAGCAATGGTTATTTGGGAGAAAAAATCACCAGGAGGTAGTCCAAGAAAAGGTATTTTAGGTTTAGACACTACAAGAGGTGACAGATTATTTATTTCTTTGCTTGGGAGTGCTTTCATACATTTATTTTGGTTGGCTCTAGTTGGAAGTGTATTGTGGATTGCAACAATAATTTGCATTGGTTATGCAGTTGTTGTATTTAGATACGTCTAAATATTATTCATTAAAGGAGATTAAATGATTAAAGTTGGTATCAATGGTTTTGGGAGAATAGGTAGATTAATTTTAAGAGCTATTTTAGAAAATTATAAAAATAAAATTCAAGTTGTGGCGATTAATGATTTAGGGTCAATAGAAACTAACGCTCACTTAATTAAATATGACAGCACTCATGGTATCATAAATGAGGATATTCAGACTTCAAAAGACGGTTTTAAAATCGGTAATCAAGAAATAAAAGTTTTTGCAGAAAAGGATCCAGCTAATATCCCTTGGGGAAAAGTAGGTGCTGATGTAGTTTTAGAATGCACTGGTATTTTTTTAGACAAATCATCAGCAGAAAAACACATAAAAGGAGGAGCAAAAAAAGTAATAATTTCTGCTCCTGGAAAAGAAGTAGATTTTACAATTGTTCAAGGTGTTAATAGCAAAGAGTTAAAAAAAGAGCACAATATTATTTCTAATGGGTCATGTACGACAAACTGTTTAGCGCCAGTCGCAATGGTTTTAGAAAAAACCTTCGGTATAAGCTATGGTTATATGACAACAATTCATAGTTACACAGGTGATCAAAAACTTTTAGATACATTGCACAAGGATTTAAGAAGAGCTCGTTCTACTGAAGGAGCAATGATACCTACCTCAACAGGTGCAGCTAAAGCAATGAGTTTAGTTCTGCCGAGTTTAAAAGGAAAGTTAGATGGAACAGCTATAAGAGTTCCTACACCAAATGTTTCATTAATTGATCTAACATTAGTTACTGATAAAGAAGTTACACCTGAAAGTATTAATGAAGCTATGACAAAAGCAGCAAGAGGTGAATTAAAAGGAATTTTAGATGTAAACCAAAAACCTCTTGTATCAAAAGATTTTAATCATAACCCTCATAGTTCGATTTTTGATGTAACCCAAACTCAAGTAATAAAAGGAAAATTTAGTAGAGTTCTCTCGTGGTATGATAACGAATGGGGATTTTCTAATAGGATGTGTGATACAGCTATTCAGATATCTGGATTAATTTAATTTTTAGATTTCTCAGCTTCTTCAATCAATCTAAGTGTATTTCTTGGAATATTTGATGTATCAGATTTATTTGATGGTTCTTTTGAATTTTTTTTATTTCTATCTTTGCTTATATTTTGAAGATCGTTAACTGCTGATAAAATTTCATCGATACTATAATTATCTTCCATTAAGTACCTACTTTGTAAAGCCTAACCATATTAGTCATACCAGCTTTACCAAAAGGTAAACCTGCTGTAATAACAACAAAATCGTTGTTTTTAATAAATTTTAACTTTTTTATAATTTCTTTTGAAATAGACATCATATCTTTCCAGCCATTAGCATCACGACTATTAATAGATTGAACACCCCATAGAAGAGAAACTTGTCTTGATATATTTATATTAGGCGAAATAGTTACAATTTTAGCTGCTGGCCGCATTGAGGAAACTAATTTTGCTGATTTACCGGAATTTGAAAAAACTATAATTGCTTTGACATTAGGATTGTAAGCAATATCTTTTACTGACAAAAGAATTGATTTCACAGGGTCCTTATTAGTTACTATAGAATTTTTAAAATCTTCTATATGCTCTCTTTTGTATTTTTCAGTTGAAAGTATTGTTTTTGACATTGTTGAAACTGCTTGCGTAGGAAATTTTCCAATAGCTGCTTCAGCAGATAGCATAACAGTATCTGCGCCTTGAAATATGGCTGTTGCAATATCATTAATTTCAGCACGAGTTGCTGTATTATTTTCAATCATACTCTCAAGCATTTGGGTAGCAACAATAACAGATTTAGAATACTGAGAGCACTTTTTAATTAAACTTAATTGAACTTTTGGAACCTCACTATGCCCTATATCTATCGCAAGGTCTCCTCTTGCTATCATAACTGAATCAGTTGCTTGAATAATTTTTGTTATATTTTTTAGAGCATGTTTGTTTTCAATCTTTGATATTATGCCCATATCCTTTTTTATTAATTTTCTTGCCTCTGTAATTAATTTTTCATTTTGCAAATACGACAAAGCAATCCAATTACAACCTAATTTAGTAGCGGTTCTTATATCTTTTTTATCTTTTGCTGTTAGTTTATTAAACGCTATATCGATTTTAGGTATATGAACACTCTTATTACTTTTAATTTCACAATTCTGACTTTTACATTTTGTTATAATTGAACTCTTCTTTTTCCCTATTACAGTGAACAAAAATTTACCATCATCTAATAAGATTTTATTTCCTTTTTTTAATTTTTTTAAAATTTTTGGATAAGGAAAATTTACTCTTTTATTGTCTCCTGGTTTTTTATCAAGATCAAAAATTAATGTCTGATTTAATTTTATCTTTTGATATGTTTTTTTAATTGTTCCGATTCTTAGTTTAACACCTTGTAAGTCTGCTATTAGAGAGATTTTTTTACCTACTTTTCTTTCCACTTTTCTTATTTTAGAAATTATTTTGCTAATTCCTTGCGTGTTATGACTAAAATTTATCCTAAATGCATCAACCCCTAGGTTAACAAGGCTTTTTAACTTAGATTCACTATAAATAGATGGTCCTAAAGTAGCTATAATTTTTGCTTTTTTTTCCATTAAGAAATTTTTATGTTATAACACCACTTTCCTTAAAAAAAAATATTAAAGAATAGTAAATTTAATGAAAAATAAAAAAATCGGAATTTTAACAAGTGGTGGTGATTGTGGTGGATTAAACGCAGCAATCAGATCAATTTTTTACAGGGCAAAAAATAAATATAATATGGATGTATATGGAATTAAAGATGGAACTGCAGGTTTAATGAAAAGACCTGTTGCGGCGATCCAATTGACACATAAAACTTTTGAGGGTTATTTGCTCAGACAAGGTGGAACCTTTTTGGGTTCTACCAACAAAGGAAATCCATTTAAAATACCCACATCTGACGGAAAACACATTGATAAATCCAAAGAAATTATTGAGGGCTATCATGAAATGAAACTAGATGGTTTAATAATAATAGGTGGTGACGGTAGTATGCAAATATTAAGAAAACTAGCAAAAAATGGAGATATGAGAATCGTTGCAATTCCAAAGACCATAGATAATGATGTTGGAGCCACTGAAAGTTCAATTGGATTTCACACAGCTGTAGATGTAGCTACTCAAGCATTGGATAATTTGCAATCAACTGCAGCAAGTCACAGAAGATCTATGATATTAGAAGTAATGGGTAGAGATGCTGGCCATATCGCTTTAAACGCAGGGATCGCTGGAGGTGCCGATATAATTTTGATACCTGAAATAAAATATTCGATTAATGGCATTATAAAAAAATTAAATTCAATGAAAAAACATGACATTCAACATTCTTTAATTATTGTAGCTGAAGCAGTAAAAAAAGAGGACGGATCTAGAGTTTTACACAAGTATATGGACGGAGAACAACGTTTAGGCGGCATAGGGGATTATATTGCCCAAGAATTAATGAAAAAAACAGATGTAGAATGCAGAGTAACTTCATTAGGTCATGTTCAAAGAGGTGCGCCTCCTACTGCTAGTGATAGAATTTTGGCAAGTGCATTTGGAGTTTATGCTGTTGACTTATTAAACCAAGAGAAATTTGACCGTATGGTAGCTTGGAAAAATAGAAGGGTAATTGATGTACCAATAGATGAAGGAATAAAAACGTATAAAAATGTTGAAAGAAAAGACTCTTTGGTAGAAACTGCATTATCTTTAGGAATATATATAGGAGATGAAATATAATGATTACAAAACCGATGGAAAAACTAAGCAATCAACTTGTGAAGGCTTTTCTTAAAAATAAAATTATTTCACCGCTGCCAGTAAGATATACTAAAAAGCTTTCTGAAGCAGAGAAATTTAGAAAATTATGTGAAAGTAAAATTAAAAAACCTATAATTGGATTTAAGGCCGCAGGGACTGGGATTCCTGTTTTAAAAAAATTAAAAGAGAAAGAACCATTTTATGCCGCAGTATATAAACATAATGTCTTGAAAAATAATAAATCAGTAAAAATAAATAAATTCACAATGGGTATTGAACTTGAAGTCTGTTTTATTATTAAGAAAAATTTTTTTGATTTTAAGTCAAAAATTTCGAAAAAAAATATCAAAAAATACATTACCCATATTGCTCCTTGTATTGAAGTAGTTGGATATAGACAAAGAAAAAAAGGAATAAAAAGTTTAGGTGATTTATGTTCTGATTTTGGAGCTAATGTAAAATTTGTTGTTGGACCACTTCAAAAATATAAAAATCAAAACGTCAAAAATTTATATACAAATATTTCTAATAAAAAAATAAATCAATCAGTTAATGGAAATACAAATACAGTTTATATAGACCCATTAAATTCTTTGAAATTTGTTCTAAATAAATTACAAAAAGATAAAATCAAACATAATAAAAATTTTTACGTATTTACTGGCTCTTCAGTTGGTGTTGTACCAATATTAGGAAAAGGTTTATATGTAGGTAAGATTAATAAGCTTGGTAAAGTGTCAGCTAGGATTAATTAGATAATAAATATCCACCGATAATAATTGCAGATAGAGAGATAATAAATTTAATATTTCTAATGAATTTAATTTTTTTTTCTCCATTAAATTTTCTTTGTGAAAGAAAATAAATGTTGGCCTGAGCTTTATTTCTAAATTTAGGCCTCATTGGATTAGGAATAGTTTTGTTTTTAATTGGCTTAAATTTTTTTGGATTTATCTGAAGCATGACTAATTTAACTCTATTTTATTTAACTAAGCAACCTGTAGACGTAGAACTCGATGAAAATTGGGTGCGTCATTATTGCAAATGATAATCATTATCAATATATTGTAAATGATAATCATTATCAATAAACGAGGAAAATAATGAAAAAAACAATAATAATAGTCTATTTATTATTAATCTCATTCGCAGGCAGCTTGTTTGCTAACGAAGTTAATCTATTTAGCGCTAGGCATTATGATTCTGACGTACAACTTTATGAAAAATTCACTGCTAAAACTGGAATAAAAGTAAAAGTTGTATCTGGAAAATCTGGTGCATTAGAAAAAAGAATAATAGAAGAGGGAGCTGATAGCCAAGCTGATCTTTACATCACAGCAGATGCTGGAAGATTAGGTGCTTTTGAAGCTTACCTTCAAGGTGGACTTACAAGTGCAGCAATTAAATCTGCTGTTCCTAGTAACTTCAGAACATCAAAATGGACTGGTATAGCTAAGAGAGCTAGAATTGTATATTTTGCTCCAGAAAGAGTAAGTGGTTCAGAGTTAGCTGGTTTAACTTATGAAAGTTTAGCTGATCCAAAATGGAAAGGCAGATTAGTAATTAGAGCCTCAAACAATATTTATAATCAATCACTTGTAGCTTCATTAATTAAAAATAATGGAAAAGGTAAAGTTGCTGATTGGTCAAAAGGTATGGTTTCAAATATGGCAAGATCTCCTAAGGGGAATGACAGAGCTCAAATACTTGCTGTAGCTGCTGGAGAAGCTGATATAGCAGTAGCAAATACTTACTACCTGGCACTTATGCTCTCTGGAAAAAAAGGACCAGAACAGCAAGCAGCTGCCAAAAAAGTAAAACCATTCTTTCCAAATCAAGATGGGAGAGGTACTCATATGAATATTAGTGGTGCAGGACTAGTAAAAGGAGCACCGAATAAAGCTAATGCAATAAAATTAGTTGAGTTCTTATTAAGTGAGGAAGCTCAAAATCATATTGTAAATAATACTTTTGAGTATCCAATGATAAAAGGTGTGTCTCCACATCCACTTGTTGTAAATATGGGATTAGATTTTAAACAAGATCTAAAAACAAAAGTTGTTAATTACGGAAAAAGACAAGCAGATGCTTTAGAAGTAATGACAGAAGCAGGTTGGAAGTAGTTGTTTATTATATGAGGCGAACAATAAAAAAAGAAATTAATTTGAATAAGTTAAAATCAGGTTGTTCGCCTTGTATTTCAGAGGTCAAAAAAATGGAGCAAAAGATATCAAATAGAAAGGTTTCTGAGATTAAAATTGAGGAAGTTAAATCAATTGTATCCTCAATGTTTAAAAAAGATTAAGCTATCATGACAAAATATAATATTTGGTTTTTTAGTTCTTTCTTTATTGCATTAATAGTTGCTTTGCCGATAATTACGGTATTCTCAAGTTTTTTTTACGAAACTAGTAATTATTACAATGTACTCAAAGAAACATTTCTTTTTGATTATATTTTTAATTCTCTGTTGATATTAATTTTTGTCATATTAATTACTTTCCTTTTAGGTGTTTTATCTGCTTATTTTGTTGCATTTTATGAATTTCCTTTTTCAAATTTTTTTAGCTGGACTTTAATTTTAGCATTTGCAGTACCAGGTTATATATACGCTTTTTCAATAATTGCTTTTTTTGAAAATTACGGAACTGCTTTCTCAATTTTAACTTATTTTTTTGGAGAAAATAACTACAATACGTTCATTCCTAAAATTGATGGAATAGCAGGTGCAATATTGGCAATATCTTTTTCACTTTTTCCCTATGTGTATGTTTTGACACGTGCCTCTTTTCATTATCAATCTAACAACTATATCGAGGTAGGAAAAAATTTAGGTCTTTCAGAGAAAGAAACATTCTTTAAAATAATTTTACCATCAGCGAGACCTGCAATAATTGCAGGATTAGCCTTAGTATCTATGGAATGTTTATCTGATTTTGGGACAGTTTCTTTTTTTAGCGTTAATACATTAACCACAGGTATTTATAATTCATGGTTATCTTTCGACGACCTAAATACAGCCAACCAAATCTCTTTCATATTGCTTTTATTTATACTTTTTTTATTCTCTATAGAAATTTATTCAAGAAGAGAGGCTAGATATCACCAGCCAGGTAGAGGATTTAAACCTATAACAAAAATTAAACTTTCTGGAAAAAAAGCTTTATTGGCATTTGTTGTATGCTTTTTAATTCTATTTTTAAGTTTTTTATTTCCACTTTCGCAAATGATTTATTGGACTATTAAGTTTCCTAAATATTTTCAAGATATAGATATAATTAATATAAATCTTAATACATTAATTTTAGTATTAATAGCTAGCTTAAGTATAGTTATTATTTCTCTATTTATTAATTACGGTAGTAGAATTTCCAAAAGTAAAATTTTAAATTATATTACAAATTTTTCTGTTTCAGGCTATGCGATACCAGGGGTAATTTTAGCAGTCGCATTTATAACTTTTTTTTCAAATTTAAGCGATTTTTTTTCTGAAAATTTAAACTTAAATAGCACTAAAAGTATTTTTATAGGTTCTGTTTTAGGATTAATCTTAGCCTATTTTATTAGATTTTTTTCTTTATCATTCAATGGAATTAAATCTAGTTATGAAAAAATCAATAATTCTATTGATGAGAGCGCGTATCTTCTTGGTTATTCAAAAATTAAAACATTTTTAACTATTCATATACCTTACCTAAGGACAAATATAATTTTAATTATGCTTTTAATATCTTTAGAGGTAATAAAAGAATTACCAATAACTTTAATATTAAGGCCATTTAATTTTGAAACATTTGCAACACAAGCTTATATTTATGCGTCCCAAGACCTCTTGGAGGCAGCAGCTTTGCCATCTCTTTTTCTGATATTTTGGTCTACAATTCTCATAGTTATTTCATCTAGATATATACTTTCAAAAAAAAACTAATATAATCCTTAGATGGATAAGAATTTTTTAGAAATTCAAAACGGAAGTTTTTCCGCAAGCGAAAAAAATAAAGTAAACAATGTTAATCTTGTAATTAAAAACCAAGGAGAAATCATTTCTCTTTTGGGTCCATCTGGAATAGGAAAAACAACCATTCTAAGAACCATCGCTGGTCTTCAAAAACTTACTAACGGTAAGATAATATTAAAAGGCAAAACCTTATCTTCTAATTTAGTGCATGTTGAACCGGAGGAGAGGAATATAGCTTTATCATTTCAGGACAATTCTCTTTTCCCAAACTACAAAGTAATAGACAATATAAATTTCGGAAAAAAGAGGTTAAATGGTAACGGCTCATCATTAAAATCTAATGAAATCATAAAATTGTTAAGGATAGAGCCAATATTAGAAAAATTTCCTCACCAAATAAGTGCAGGTGAGGCTCAAAGAGTTTCACTGGCAAGATCGTTAATGTCAAAACCAGATCTTCTTCTTTTAGATGAGCCTTTTTCAAATATTGATCAAAGTTTAAAAGACGAAATTCAGGTTTCAGTAAAAAAACTTTTAAAAAGAATTAATCTAACCACTATAATAGTTACTCATGATTCTTACGAAGCATTTTCAATGGCTGATAAGTGTGGAATCATTTTAGATCAAGAATTAAAACAATATGATATTCCATATAATGTTCATCACGAACCGAATTCTATTGAGGTAGCAAATTTTTTAAACAAGGGAGTATTTATAAATGTTAAAGTTATTGATAGCGAGTGTGCTGTACACAGACTGGAGCATCCTGAATTAGGTGAAATTAGGGGTAAACTTTCAAGTAATTTTCCATCAGGATCAAAAGTAAAATTACTTTTACAACCTGAAGATTTAATTCATGATGATCAAAGCAAATTAAAATTAGAGGTAGTAGATAGAAAATTTAGAGGTACAAATTTTGTTTACACTTTAAAAACTAATAAAGGTGAACATTTACCGGTATTTGTCCACTCTCATCATATACACCAACATGAGAAGAACGAAAAATTTGGAATTCAATCACCGATTTATATTGACCACTTAGTATGTTTTTAAGTAAATATAATAATTGTTTGGCGCCCTTAGCTCAGCTGGATAGAGCATCGGTTTTCTAAACCGAGGGTCGTAGGTTCGAATCCTTCAGGGCGCGCCATAAAATTAAAATTTTGTTTAAAATTGAAAATGATTAAAAAAATTCTCGTGACCGGGGGAGCTGGTTATATAGGTGCACATGTTTCTGAATTGTTAATTAAACAAAAAAAACAAGTTTTTATAGTAGACGATTTATCTACTGGTTATAAAAAGCTAATAAATAAAAAATCAAAATTTTTTCATTGTGATATTCTTAATGAAAATAAAATTAAGAAGATTATAAAAGAAAACAAGATAGA
>CACKWP010000001.1 GCA_902603945.1 uncultured Pelagibacteraceae bacterium | reverse complement strand
AATCTCTTTTAGCCACAGGACGTCTCCTTTATTTTCTTAGGCGCTTTTTTCTTTATCTTCTTCTTTTACGTCTTCAAAGTCAGCATCTACTACATTTTCTTTGTCATTAGGTTTAGCCTCTTTTGAATCTCCTGCTTTATTAGCCTCAGGTTTTTGTTGACTTTTATATACTGCTTCACCTAGTTTCATAGAAACTTGTATTAAATTTTGTGTTTTCTTTTTTATATCTTCGACATCGGTTCCCTCTAGGGATTTTTTAAGATCAGCTATGCCATTTTCTATAGCTTTTTTTTCTTCAGCTGAAATTTTATCTCCATGTTCTTTTAAACTTTTTTCTGTTGAAAAAACTAAGCTATCAGCTTGATTTCTTGCATCAACTGAGTCTCTTTTTTTCTTATCTGCCTCTTTATTTGCTTCTGCGTCTTTAACCATTTTATTAATTTCCTCATCGGACAATCCGCCGGAAGCTTGTATTTGAATTTTTTGTTCCTTTCCTGTACCTTTATCTTTTGCAGAGACATTTACTATACCATTTGCATCTATATCAAATGTTACCTCTATTTGAGGAGTTCCTCTTGCAGCAGGAGGTATTCCTACTAGTTCAAAGTTACCTAATATTTTATTATCCGCAGCCATTTCTCTTTCACCTTGAAGCACTCTAATAGATACGGCTGGCTGGTTGTCTTCTGCTGTTGAAAAAACCTGACTTTTTTTTGTAGGAATTGTAGTATTTTTTTCAATTAGCTTTGTAGATACTCCACCTAAGGTTTCAATTCCTAAAGAAAGAGGTGTTACATCTAAAAGCAACACATCTTTAACGTCGCCTTGAAGCACACCACCTTGTATAGCTGCTCCCATCGCAACAACTTCATCAGGGTTTACACTTTTGTTTGGATCTTTTCCGAAAAAGTTTTTTACTGTTTCGATAATTTTCGGCATCCTTGTCATCCCACCTACAAGAACCACCTCATTAATTTCAGCAGCTGAGAAGCCAGAGTCCTTTAAAGCAGTTTTACAAGGCTCAAGAGTTCTGTCTACAAGCCCTTGAACTAACGCTTCAAGTTTAGCTCTAGTAAATTTCAAATTTAAATGTTTAGGACCAGTTTTATCTGCAGTGATAAAAGGTAAATTAATCTCAGTTTGAGCTGCAGATGAAAGTTCAATTTTTGCTTTTTCAGCTGCTTCTTTTAATCTTTGTAGTGCAAGTTTATCAGTTTTTAAATCTATGCCATTATCTTTTTTAAACTCAGCAGCTAAATATTCTACTATTGCGTCATCAAAATCTTCACCACCTAGAAAAGTATCACCGTTTGTGGATTTTACTTCAAATACACCATCGCCAATTTCTAGAATTGATATATCAAAAGTTCCACCACCTAGATCGTATACAGCGATTTTTTTTCCACCTTTTTTATCGAGACCATAAGCAAGGGAAGCTGCAGTTGGCTCATTAATTATTCTTAAAACTTCTAAACCAGCAATTTTTCCAGCATCTTTTGTAGCTTGTCTTTGAGAGTCGTTGAAATATGCGGGGACAGTAATAACCGCTTTTGTAACAGCTTGACCTAAATATTTCTCGGCTGTCTCTTTCATTTTTTGCAAAACAAAAGCTGAGATTTGAGCAGGAGAGTATTTTTTTCCCTTTCCTTCGACCCAAGCATCACCATTTTCAGATTTCACAATTTTGTATGGAACTTTCGAAATGTCTTTTTGAACTGAAGGGCCGTCAAACTTTCTTCCAATGAGTCTTTTAGCTGCAAAAATTGTATCACCTGCGTTTGTCACAGCTTGTCTTTTTGCTGGCTGCCCTACTAACTTTTCTTCATTTTCTAAAAAAGCCACTACTGAAGGCGTCGTTCTAGCTCCTTCTGTATTTTCTAAAACTTTGGCTTGTGAGCCGTCCATAATGGCCACACATGAATTTGTAGTTCCTAAATCTATTCCTATTACTTTGCTCATTAATTAAATCCTTTCGTAGAGATATATGGGTGTTATTTCTTCATCTACAAGGCTATTTTTCCTCCTTTTTATCCTTATTTTCTTGACCTTTAGACGATTTTTTCTTTGCTACAGTTACTAATACAGGTCTTAACAATCTATCACCTAACATGTAACCACTTTGAATTTCTTGCAAGATTGAGCCTGGAGATGCTTTATCATCTTCAACTTCTGACATTGCTTGATGAAAATTTGGATCAAATTTTTTGTCTAGGACATCAATTTTTCTTATTCTGTTTTTTTCAAAAACAGATATTAAATCTTTTTCAATAATTGTAATATTTTCTAAAAATTTATCCAAATCTTTGTTAGCCTTAAGTTTTTCGTCATTTTTAATAGCTTCTTTTGCTCTTTGGAGATTATCCAAGATCGATAAACTTTCCTTAGCAAAATTAAATGAACCAAATTCAAAAGCGTCTTTAATATCCTTTTCAAATCTTCTTCTTTGATTTTCATTTTCAGCTAAAGATCGTAATAATTTTTCTTCAGACTCCTGTAATTTTTCTTCTAGTGTTTTTTCTGATACATTTTCCTTAGCACCTATGTTTGGAGCTTTCACATTTTCTTGAGTTTCTTTAGAAACTTTTAAATCTGTATTATCATTCTCTTTTTTTTCACTCATCAAGTTGCTATATAGTAGGTACTTGTAAAATTACTAGATCAAATATGAAAAAAATTTTAATAGGCACACATAATAAAGGAAAATTCAAAGAAATCGCATATTTATTATCTAAAAAATATAAGAAAATCTCACCGATATCATTAAAAATTAAAAGTCCTAAAGAGACTGGGAAATCATTTTTTTCAAACTCTAGACTTAAAGCAAAATTTTTTTCAAGATATGTTGATTATCCCGTTATATCAGATGACTCAGGATTATGCATAAAAGCTCTCAAAAATCAGCCAGGGATTTTTTCAGCTAGGTTAGCAAAAAAGCATGGAAGTTTTCTCAATGCTATGAAATTTATTTTAAAAAAAATGAAAGGGCAAAAAAATAGAAAAGCTACCTTTGTTTGCAGTCTTTCCTATATAAATAATTTTGGGAAGATCATTTCAGCAGAGGGTAAATTGAAAGGGAATATTTCTTCAAAAATTTTAGGAAAAAAAGGATTTGGATATGATCCTATATTTATACCTGAAAAATATAAGATCACTTTTGGACAAATGCTTAAATCGAAAAAGATAAAGATGGATCATAGATTTTTAGCTTTTCAAAAGTTAAAGAAAAAAATTAAAATTTAATGAATTTTTTATTTTCAGTTTTATAAATATCTAATTCTTGTGTAACTTTTCCGTTTTTAAAACTGAATGTTCCAATTTTCCCTTGAATCTTATTTTTAAACAAAAAATCGTTCACTGATTTAATTTCTCCATTTTTCTTCCAGGCATAATAAATAAGTCCAAGAGCATCATAGGTTAAAATTGTTATCTCATTAGGGTAAGTTTTAAATTTTTTAAAATATTTATCATTATATTTTTTGAATTCTTTGTAATTTACGGAGGGATAATACAGGTCTTTAATTGTATTTTCATAAAATATACTTTCATCAAACCACTGGTTAATAGTAGTAAATAAAACATTTTTCTGGTCAACATCAGTATAAACAAGTGAAGTTAATACGCTTTTTAAGGTATTTCCAAAATCAATTATGATAACTGAATCAAAATTAACGGTACCTAATGTATACAGTTGTTCTAGCCGCTCTAATTCTTTAATTGATTGTTCATCTTCTTTGTCTTCAAACATTTTCTTCCTTAAAGCAAGATTCCTTTTTCTTTGGGAATAATTAGTTAAAATTTCAATCTCTCCTGTTAGAACTTCTGGATTAGGACTATAAGTGAAAGTTTTTGTATTTTTCAAATTTAAACTATTTAATTTTTGTTCAATTAATTCTAAATATTCATTTTTTGGGTACATAATTATTGTCTTCGTTTTGTTTTGTTTTTTAATGAATTCAATTAATGCAATAAGCTGAGACTCTAAACTGACTCCAATACTAATTATATTATTTGAAAATTCAGGACTAATATTAGATGGTGAAATAAATATTAAATCGTTATACTTTTTGACTTGATTAAACTCTAAATGAGTTGTGGGACCAATAATTATTTTTACCCCAGACGATCTAAGCTCATTGATTGCTAATCCAAGTTTTTCTTTATTATTAAAACCTGAGTCTCTTGGTACTATAACAACATCTTTATCATTTATTTCATCAAGAGCTAGCTGCAAAGAGTACAAAAGAGAATTACCTATTTCACTATACGGACCAGAAAGAGGTACTAGCAAACCCACCTTAAGTGATTTATTATCTTCACTACTTAAAAGATTAGAACTTAAAATAAATAGTATATAAAACACAGATAAAAGAATTTTAATTTTCATAATGCAAATACTTTCTAAACACTTATATATTGTTTCGACACCTATTGGAAATCTTGACGATATCACTTTTAGGGCGATAGATGTTTTAAAGAATTCTGATCTCATTCTTTGTGAAGATACTCGACGAACCATTAAACTTTTAAGTCATTATAAAATAAAAAAAAAATTAGTCTCCTATCATAAATTTAATGAAAAAAAACAGCTATCAAAGATTATTGAATATTTTAATGAAGGCAGAATTTTGTCTTTAGTATCTGATGCTGGAACACCGATGCTATCCGATCCCGGAAGATTGTTAGTAAATCATTGTTTGAAAAATGGAATTGAAATTACACCGATCCCCGGTGTTTCTTCGATTACTTCAGCTATTAGTGTTTCTGGATTTAGTGATCAATTTTTATTTTACGGTTTTTTACCAAAAACTGAAAAAGAATTAGAAAAAATCTTATTATCCGTCTCAAGCTATCCATTCACTCTAGTTTTTTTCATAACATCCAAAAAGTTGAATTTTTATATTAAAAGTTTCAAAAAATTTTTTTCAGGTAGAAAAATAATGATAGCAAAAGAAATAACTAAAATTTATGAATCTTTTATAAGAAAAAGCGTTGATGAGCTTGATGTATTTAAAGATCCTCTTAAAGGTGAACTAACAGTTGTTATTTCTGAAAAGAATAACAAAAATAAAACTTATGATGAAGAAAAAATTGTGAATAAAATTAAAAAATATTTAAAAAAATATAGCTTGAAAGATACTGTGAATCTAATTTTAGAAACAGAAAAAATTAATAAAAAAAAAGTTTATGATTTATGTTTAAAAACAAAAAATGAAAAAGATAATTAGTTTATTATTAGTATTAATTTTATCATCGTGCTCCTCTGCTTCACAGTTTGGAACTGGTGTAAATATCACTTTTGATCCAAGAACCATTGGTATGCAAATAGATGATACAATTATGCAAAAGAACTTATCAGCAAGGCTAGCACTAGCTGATAAAAAATATTTTATATCGGTGCAATCTGAAGTTCTCGACGGTAGAATATTTCTTTCTGGAAAAGTAGAAGAACCGGAAGAAAAAATTAAAATAACAAAGATGGCTTGGGAGACGAAAGGTGCACGTTCAGTAAAAAATACTATTACCATAAAAGGTGAAAGCAATTTTAAGGGTACAGCAAAGGATATTCTTATAACCAGTCAGCTTAGGACAGCGTTGATTTTTAATAAAAAAACAAAAGCAAGAAATTACACATTAGAAACTGTTAATAAAAATATTTATATTTTTGGCATAGCTATGGATGAAGAAGAGAAAAAAGAGGTTATAAACGAGGCAAATAAAATCTACGATGTTAATGAAGTAATACCATCAATTTATCTAGCTACAGAACTAAGTCGTTCTAAACTTTAATTGGAGTAATCAATTACATCTGATGAGTAGGATGCAATTGAAGCAAGATTTAAAATCTCCGATGTACTAGCTCGAAGCGGCGCTACTTCGATTGGCAAACCTAGTCCTATTAATAAAGGTCCAATTAATTTTCCACCACCAAAAACCTTCATTAGTTTTGTAGATATAGCAGCACTATGTAAAGCAGGCATAATTAAAATATTTGCATTTCCAACAATTTTTGAGAACGGATAAATTTCTTGATAAATTGGATTTAAAGCCACATCAGGCTGCATTTCACCATCAAAATCAAAATCCACATTATCATTCTTTAACATTTCAATAGCATCTCTTACGTGTTTAGTATTTTTTGAAATAGGCTTTCCAAAGGTTGAGTGAGATAAGAAAGCAACTTTTGGTTCAAAGCCAAATAATCTAGCCACACGAACACAAGACTTAGAAACTTTTACTAATCTTTCAGATGTTGGAAAATCTTGTACATTAGTATCAGCCACTAAAATAGTTTTTCCTTTAGAAACAATCATAGTCATACCAAAAATTTCCTCACCTGGTCTAGCCTCAACAACTTTCTTTAACTTTTCTACTGATGCAGCGTAATGCCTGATATTTCCTGTAACCATAGCGTCGGCATCTTTACAAGCAATCATTGAAGAACCCCAAGCTATTCGGTCATTTCTCACCAATCGATCAACGTCTCTTTCTAATTGACCCTCTCTTTGCAGTTTTTTATATAAATGTTTCACATATTTCTCTCTTTTCTTTTTGTCAGTAGAGTTAACTATTTCAATTTTAAAGTTTTCATCCAAACCAATTTTTTTTAATTGATCTTTTATTCTTTTTTCAACACCAATTAAAATAGGTATACCCAATCTATTTCTTCCAAATTCTATCGCAGCTTTAAGCATATTTTCATCTTCACCTTCTGCAAAAATTACTCTTTTTGGATTTTTTCTTATCTTTGCGTTTATACCTTGCATTATAGACATGGATGGGTCTAAACGATTAGATAATTGGTCTTTGTAAAGTTCCAGGTCATCAATTACTTTTCTAGCTGCTCCACTTTTCATTGCGGCTTCCGCAACAGCTGAGGGTATGACACTTATTAATCTTGGATCGAAAGTTGAGGGAATAATATAGTTTTTTCCATATCTTGGACGATCTCCACCGTAAGCAGCCACAACTTCATCTGGAACATTTTCCCTAGCTAAAAGAGCAATCGCGTTTGCAGCCGCAACTTTCATTTCTTCATTAATTGATTTAGCTCTAACATCAAGAGCACCTCTAAAAATGTATGGAAAACCTATTAGATTATTCACTTGGTTTGGGTAGTCAGATCTTCCAGTGGCTATAATTGCGTCATCTCTAACTTCTTCAATTAATTCAGGTTTAATTTCAGGATCAGGATTAGCACAAGCAAATATTATTGGGTTTTTTGCCATAGATTTAACCATCTCTTTGCTTACAACGTCTTTCGCTGACAATCCAAGGAATACATCAGCATTCTTCATAGCTTCCTTTAAAGTTCTGAATTTTGTATCAATAGCAAAAGCTGATTTAAACTGATCAATATTTTTTCTTCCTTTATAGATTACTCCTTTACTATCGCACATGATCATATTTTGATTTTTTACTCCTGTGCTTTTAAATAAATTCGCACAAGCTTGAGCTGATGCTCCTGCACCATTAATTACAATTTTAACTTCTGAAATTTTTTTCTTTGATATGTCTAATGCGTTTATTAATGCTGCAGTGGTAATAATTGCAGTGCCATGTTGGTCATCATGAAAAACTGGTATATCTAAAATCTCTCTTAACTTTTGCTCAATTATAAAACAATCAGGTGCTGCAATATCTTCAAGGTTAATACCACCAAAAGTACCACTAATATTTTTGATGGTTTCAATAATTGAATTTGTATCTTTGTTATCAATTTCAATATCAATGGAGTCGATATCTGCAAAGCGTTTGAATAAAACTGATTTTCCCTCCATTACAGGTTTAGAAGCTAAAGACCCAAGATTTCCTAACCCTAGTATTGCAGAACCATTGCTTATAACCGCCACCAAATTTCCTTTACTTGTATAATCATATGCAAGTTCAGGATTTTTTGAAATTTCTTTAACAGGGGCAGCTACACCAGGCGAGTAGGCAAGCGATAAATCTCTCTTAGTTGTAAGAGGCTTTGAAGAGCCTATCTCAATCTTGCCCGACTTTCCTTTTATATGGAAATCTAGAGCTTCTTTATCTGAGTAATGGTCAATCTCTGTTTTTTTTGGCATTTAGTTAAATGAGTATGTAATATAAAAAATGATAATTCACTAAAAATTTATGGCTTAATTAAGAATATTTATGAACCTTCTATCTTCAGCTTACATATTTAGTTTTTTTACCTTAATCAGCAGAGTCTTAGGTTATGTAAGAGATATTCTTATAGCTATTTTTCTAGGTGCTTCGATTTTTGCTGATGCGTTTTTTGTAGCTTTCAGACTACCTAATACTTTTAGAAGATTATTTGCTGAAGGTACCTTTAATGCAGCTTTCATACCTAGCTACACCACAGCTAAAATTGAAGACAAAAAAAAAGGGAAAAGATTCGCTGATGATGTTTTGAGCATTTTATTATTAATCTTATTGTTTATTGTAACTCTAGTAGAAATTTTTACTCCATATTTAATACATATAATTGCCCCAGGATTTACAGAAAATAAAACTAAATTTGATTTAGCAGTTGAACTAACAAGAATTACATTCCCTTTTTTATTATTTGTAAGTTTATCGTCTTTTTTTGCGGGTGTTTTAAATTCTAATAATAAATTCGCTGCAGCCGCAGCAGCACCGATAATTTTAAATGTAGTTTTAATATTCAGTTTAATTTCATCATTTTTTTTTAATCTTAATTATGTGAAGCAACTATCCTACGGAGTTACGCTTGCAGGATTGCTCCAATTTATTTTTCTTATTTACATAACTAAAAAATTTTATAAGCCAAATTTGATAATAAACTTCAAAATAAGTAGTAAAGTAAAATTTTTTTTTAAAAAACTCTTACCAAGTATTTTGTCATCTGGTGTAACTCAAATAAATATTTTGGTAGGAACCATTATTGCATCTTTTCAAGCAGGCGCCGTGTCCTATCTTTATTATGCTGATAGAGTATATCAAATTAATCTTGCAATAGCAGGTATTGCTGTAGGAACAGTCTCTCTACCTGTTCTCTCAAAAGCTTTTAAAACGAGAAATTTAAATAAAATTTCTGATATTCAAAATAAATCTTTTGAACTATCATTATTATTTTCAATACCTGCAAGTTTTGGATTAATTTTAGCCTCAGAGGAAATAGTGAACTCACTATTTGGATATGGATCATTCACAAAAAATGATGTGGAAATGACAGCTGCAGCACTTAAATTTTTTGGTTACGGAGTTCCTGCATTTGCATTGATTAAAATATTATCTAATTTCTTTTTTGTTAGAAATAATACTAAAACACCTTTTTACATTTCAACACTCATTGTTATTTTGAACATATTTATAAGTGTGAGTTTGTTTAATAGAATTGGATTCATAATCATACCAATAGCTACCTCTATTTCTACATGGGTTGGAGTTTTAATTTACTTATACTCACTAAATTCAAAAAATTATTTATTATTAAAAAGTTTATTATTTAAAAATTTAATAAAAATATTGATTTCAACAATCATTATGTCTTTAATTTTGCTCTTTTCTTTAGATATTTTTCAAAGTTATTTGGATTATTCATACAAATATAAAGCTGTTTATTTAATATCAATTGTAAGTTTTGTTGGTATTTTTTATTTGATAACATGTTATTTATTAGGATTATTAAAACTTAAAAATTATAAAACAAATTAAATGAGTGATAAAAAATTAGTTTTCTCAGGTGTGCAACCAACAGGCAATTTACATTTAGGAAACTATTTAGGTGCACTTAAAAATTTTGTTGCTTTGCAAAAGGACATGGAATGTATTTATTGTGTAGTAGATCTTCACGCTATAACTGTTTTTCAGAAGCCTCAGAGTCTTCATGACAATGTGCTCGAGACGACTGCAAGTTTTTTAGCCTCTGGTTTAAATCCAAACAAAAGTATTATTTTTAATCAATCATCTGTTTCTGGTCATGCTGAGCTTGCTTGGATTTTAAATTGCGTTTCAAGAATAGGTTGGATGAATAGGATGACACAATTTAAAGACAAAGCTGGATCTGATAAAGAGAAGGCCAGTGTTGGTCTTTATATTTATCCTAATTTAATGGCAGCAGATATTCTTCTCTATAAAGCAACGCATGTTCCTGTAGGAGCTGATCAAAAGCAACATTTAGAGCTTTCTAGAGATATAGCTCAAAAATTTAATAATGATTATAATTGTAAAAATTTTTTCCCTTTACCGGAGCCTTTAATATCTAAAAATATTCCTCGAGTAATGAGTTTGAGAGATGGGACTAAAAAAATGAGTAAATCAGAAGAGTCTGATTATTCAAGGATCAACTTAACAGACTCAGCTGATGAAATAAGTAAGAAAATAAAAAAAGCTAAATCAGACTCAGAAGCAATCCCTTCCAACAAAAAACTACTTGAAAACAAACCGGAAGCTCTAAATTTATTATCTATTTACTCTGAATTAACTAAAAAAAGCTTAGATAAAATTATTTCTGAAATGGCTGGAAAAGAATATTCTATTTTAAAAAAAAATTTAGCTGAAGCTTTAATTAATGAAATAACTCCAGTTGGAAAAGAAATTCAAAAATTACTTCAAGATAAGTCACATTTAAAAAAAATTCTAAAAAAAGGCACAGAAAAAGCTAATATTATTGCTGAGGAAAACCTGAAAAATATACGTGAAAAAGTGGGCTTGATATAATATAAAAGCCTAGATGATACAAACTGAAGCTACACCCAATCCTGACTCTCTAAAATTCCTTTCTGAAAAAACTATTTCAGTTGTAGGAACTGAGGAATTTCAAAAGGGAGTAAAGAGTCTTAACACCGTCCCTTTTGTCGAGGAGCTATTGAATTTTAAGGGCGTGGAATTGATATTATTATCAGAAAAGTTTTTGACAGTGAAAAAAACTAAAGAAGTTTCATGGAACGAATTAAAGCCCATGGTTATTTCACATTTAAATGACTATTTTGAAAAAAATAATGAACCAATCTTGAAAAATAAGGAGAAACCTAAAGATTCCACCAAAAATGATGAAACTGTTGATAAAATAATTGAAGTTTTAGATACCAAAATAAGGCCAGCTGTGGCAAGAGATGGAGGAGATATAAAATTTAAGTCTTTTGAAAACGGAGTAGTTAAAGTTCAGTTACAAGGAAGCTGTTCAGGCTGCCCAAGTTCTTTAATGACTTTAAAACAAGGCGTTCAAAACCTTTTAAAACACTATGTTAAAGAGGTTAACTCGGTAGAGGCTGTATAATGAAAAAGAAATTAAGTTATAGAGATAAGTTAATTGAATTAGCATACATTTATGATGTTAAAGAAATTAAAGATTATGAAAAAAGCAGAAAAAATTTAACGTCAGGTCAACTAGAGCTAATTCTAAAAAAAAATAAAATTATAATTCCAAAAGACTTTAAATCTAATTTTTTAAGAGATAATTTTGTAAAACCTGTATCAAAATTAAAATCTAATCTTGTCGAATTTAAAGAAAATAAGATTAAAGATAAAAATAGAGCTATAAGAAGATTAGAAAATTTCAAATTAGATACAAATAGAAAGATAAGTAGAGGATTAAAAGATTTATGGATCCAGTTAGGTAGAATAGGTTTAAACTTTTTAAATATCATACCTAAATTAGGAATAGTAATTTACGATTTTTTTGGAAAATTATTTACCGATGTATTTCACGGTATTTACAATCAACAATTCGAACCAAAAAAAGCCAAAAAGGTTATTTTTGCAATGGCTTCAGTCGTTATTGTAACAACAGTTGCATTTAGCGCTGTAAATTATTTTACAGGTAGCAACATGGTAAAAAAACCTGAGATTAAAAAAGAAGTTAAAAAACCTGAGATTAAAAAAGAAGTTAAAAAACCTGAGATTAAAAAAGAAGTTAAAAAATCAAAAGAAAAACCGAAGCTAGAAGTAAAAAGAAAAAGTGTTGATGAAGTAATTTTACCTAACTTAAATTTAAAAACAGAAACAGTTTTAAATCTTTTTAAAGATGTTGAGTACGATCTTGGAACGGTGAGATCTAAGAAATTGGTTAAACCAATTTATTTTACTCAATTTCCGAGAGATCTCGATGCATTAGAGAGCACTAAACTTAAAAAAGAGACATTTATAAAAATAGTATTACCTCTCATCGTAGCTGAAAACGAGAGAATAATCGCTGATAGAGAAAAATTAATTAATTTATCAAAGAAAAAATTTACTACTGATTTAGAAAAGCAATGGATAAGACAAAAGCTGCTAGAATACAAAGTTAAAAAAGGTGATTTAGATGAATTACTTGTTAGAATGGATATAATACCAACATCTATTGCACTTGCTCAAGCAGCCAAAGAAAGCGGATGGGGTACATCACGATTTGCTTTAGAGGGAAATGCTATTTTTGGTCAATGGACATGGAGCGGGCAGGGAATAGCTCCTTTAGATAGAGAGAGTGATAAAAATCATAAAATTTTAAAATTCCCTATTTTGAGAGCATCTGTAAAAGCTTATCAAAACAATCTTAACACACACAAGAGTTATTCAAAATTTAGGCAGAAAAGATCTTTTTTGAGAGAAAAAAATAAAAAAGTTGCAGGTTTAGAATTGACGGAGACGCTTAATAATTATGCTCAAACTGGATCAGAATATACAAAAAAACTTAATCAAATTATTAAACAAAATAGATTAACTGATTTTGAACCTGTTAGATTAGTTAACTCTGTTAAAAAAATTGAACTAAGTTCTTAAGTCTACCTCTCGCTGATAACAAATTGTATGCCTAGCCAGCGCCAAAATCCACTAGGGTCTCTTAAGGAACAATTAATTCTCCCTCTCTCTCCTACAAATTTTTCATTAATATTAATAAGCAATGTTAAATCACCTTCAAATTTAATATTCGATTGTCTCCAATTATCTCCTTCATTAGAGTAGCAGCCTAATGATTTTAGATTTTTAATCCCCTCATAAAACTGAATTTTTACTTTTGGTGGATTTTTGCTTTTTAAAAGGTATTTTTCGCTGGGTGTAATATCCTTATACTTAAAAGGCAGTGTTTTAGTTAAAGAGTTAAATCTTTTGATTTTTCCGTATTTTTCATTAATTGGAAATCTTGGTAGTTCGTAAAAATCTTTAGTTTCATCAATTACACCTGAATGTTGTCCAAAAGCATATTTAAATCCAAGAGATTTAATAAGCTCCTTAAATTCTAAACTATATTCCCCGAATGGGTAGGAAAAAAAAATAGAATTTTTTCCTAATTGATCATTGAAAATTGATATTGATTTTTTAATATCGTCTAATATTAAATCTCTGCTTTCATCAACTAAATATTCGTGGGTATGACTATGATTGCCTATTTCAACAAAATCTTCTTTACTTATTTCCCTTATTTGGTCCCAAGTCATATAATTGAATGCACCAACCTCTCTTGTGCTTACAAATAAAATGAATGGTATTTTTTCTTTCTTGAGCAAAGGCCACGCATTTTTATAAAATGAAGAAAAACCATCATCGATAGTTAAAAGAACTTTTCTTTGTTTTTTATTATTTTTTATTTCATTCTCAAAATTTTTTGGGTTTATAAATCGAATATTATTTTCCTGAAGTATTTTAATGTGTTTTCTAAAATCATCGATTCTTATATTTGTAGAAGGATACTTGTTTTCCTCGAATCTATGATACATCAAAGAGATTAAGCCAAAATCATCTATATCTTGTATGTTGGGACTTGAATTCAAATTATTTTGAAATACAAATATAGACATAAATAAAATAATGATAAAAGATTTTTTAATTTTGAGCTGCATAGGTAAAAATGACAAAATCGGTTTAAGAGTTAATAATAAATTCTACATTCATGATTTACAAAAAAAAATTAATAATAACGATCAAATAGTAATAAGCATATTAAATCTAATAAAAAAATACAAAGTAAATATTCATAGTAAATTCTCAATACTTGTAAATAAAGGTCCTGGGAGTTTTTCGTCTATCAGAACTTCTTTAGCAGTGGCAAAAGGAATAAAAATATCAAAAAAAATTAATCTATTTGGCTTTAAAAACTCTGATCTTGGTCAATTTTCCCTTGTTAATATTGAGCTTTTAATTAAAAAAAATTTATTAGAAAAAAATTTGATAAAACCATTATATTTAAGTTAAATTAAAAATAATGAGTACAATAGAAGAAAAGTGCAAAGAAAAAGGCGTCAGGCTAACTGATCAGAGGAAAGTAATTGCAAAAATACTTTCAGAATCTAAAGAAGTTTACGGTTCAAAAGACCACCCAGATGTGGATGAATTGCATAAGCGAGTTACAAAAATAGACGATAAAATAAGTATCGCGACGGTATATAGAACGGTTAAGCTTTTTGAGGAAGCAGGCATCTTAATCAAACATGATTTTAAAGCAGGGAAAGCAAGGTATGAAATTAATGATGACCACAATCATTTGATTGATATAAATACTGGTGAAATCGTTGAGTTTGTTGATAAAGATATAGAAGCATTACAGGTAAAAATTGCAAATAAACTGGGTTATAAACTAGTGGACCATAAACTTGAACTTTATGGTTTAAAAATAAAAAAATAAATTGCAAAAAAAAATTTTCATCAAAACTTTTGGCTGTCAAATGAATGAGTACGACAGCAATCGAATTTTAGACTTAACAAAAAAAATAAACTACACTCCTACAAAAACTTTAAGTGAAGCTAATTGTTACATATTGAATACATGCCATATAAGAGAGAAAGCTACAGATAAAGTTTATCACGATATAGGTAGGATTAAAAAAGAGTTTAGAAATAAAATAAAACCAATCGTTATAGTCACAGGATGTGTAGCTCAAGCTGAAGGAGATATTCTTCTAAAAAAAGAAAAATATATAGATGCTGTTATTGGTCCTCAATCCTACCATCAAATTCATGATACGATTTTAAAACTCGAAAAAAAGAAACCTCAACTAAATTTTACTGAATTTGACGTTATAGAAAAATTTGACAAATTAAATTCTTTTAAAAATTCAGATAATAAGATCTCTTCATTTTTAACTATTCAAGAAGGATGTGATAAATTTTGTAAATTCTGCGTTGTGCCTTATACACGAGGACCAGAATATTCACGATCATTAAAAGAGATTTTATTAGAGGCAAATCAATTAGTAAACAATGGAGCTAAAGAAATTACACTATTAGGTCAAAACGTTAATGCTTATAATTTTGAGAGTAAAAAACTCTCTGACATAATTTTAGAAATATCTAAGATCAAAAATTTAAAAAGAATAAGATATACAACCTCTCATCCCAGTGATTTTTCAAAAGATTTAATCGATGCGCATAAAAATTGTGAAAAATTGATGCCATTAGTACATTTGCCGGTGCAAAGTGGATCAAATAAAGTTCTTAGAGCAATGAATAGAAAACATACTATTGAAGAATATTTAAAAATTGTCGAAAAATTAATTGAATTTAGACCAAATATAAAGTTTTCAAGTGATTTTATAATTGGATATCCTACTGAAACATACGAAGACTTTCAGCAAACATTAAAATTGATGGAAAATTTAAAATTTATAAATTCTTATTCTTTTATATTTAGTGCTAGGCCAGGAACACCTGCTTATAATCTAAAGATGATAAGTGAAAAAGAGGCTAAAGAAAGGTTAATAGAATTCCAAACTCTTGCAGATAAAATAAAAATTAATTATAGAAAAGAATTAATTAATAAAAATACAAAAGTGCTATTTGAGAATAAAGTAAAAAATGAGAGCAAATATTTTGGAAGAGATGAATATTTTAATTCTGTGATTGTTGAGAGTAAAAATAATTTAATTGGAAAAATAAAAGATATTAAAATTCTCACTGTAAATCAAAATACATTATTTGGTGAAATCGTCTCAAATTTAAATCAAACAAATTATGCAGCTTAAATAGATGTCTGAAATCAGCAAATTAGAGCAAAATTTAATTATAAAAAAAATTGATAAAGAAACCGCAAATATCTCAATTACTAATAATGAGACTTTAATGGCAATAGTTGGCCAATTTGATCAAAATCTAAAAAATCTGTCTAGATTAACTAGCACTGAAGTTTATTTTAGGGGTAATTCAATTACGTGCAAAGGTGAAAAAGAAAAGCTATCTATATTTTGCGAGGCAATAAAATTTTTAATAAATAAATATTTACTAACGAATATTATTGAAAAAGAGGATATAGTTTTAGCAGTGAAGAAAAATTTAGAAATTGATGAGTCAAATGTTAAAAGTTTTAAACAACTGATCAAAACGCCTAAAAAATCAGTAATCGCAAGATCTGCAAAACAATCAGAATATATTAAAGCTCTAAAAGAAAATGATATCATATTAGCTTTAGGACCAGCAGGAACTGGAAAAAGCTTTTTGGCAGTCTCTGTGGCAATAACTTTATTGATGGAAAAAAAAATAGACAGAGTAATTCTCTCTAGGCCAGCAGTAGAAGCGGGTGAAAAATTAGGTTTTTTACCTGGTGATATGAAAGAAAAAGTTGATCCATATTTAAGACCTTTATACGACGCATTATATGAACTTTTTGGGGCAGAAAAAATTGATAAGAAAATAGAAAGCGGCGAGATTGAAATAGCGCCATTAGCTTTTATGAGGGGAAGGACTTTGAAAAACTGCTTTGCTATTTTGGATGAAGCTCAAAACGCGACAGAAACACAAATAAAGATGTTTCTAACTAGAATTGGCGAAAACTCAAAATTAGTAGTTAATGGAGATCCTAGTCAAGTAGATCTGATAATTAAATCAAATTCAGGATTAATAAAATCCAAAAATATTCTTAAAGATATAAAAGAAATTAAGCTGATAGAATTTGATCATAATGACGTCATAAGACATCCGCTTGTTTCAAAAATTATTAGGGCTTATCAAAATAAAAGCACTGATGATAAAAATTAATGTAATAACAAGTAATCCTAATTGGCATGATTTAATAAAAAATCCAACAAATTATGTAGATAGAAAAATTGAAAAATTAAATATTAAAGAAAAGATTTTTCCAAAAAACATTATTTTTTGTACATTGTTACTTTCAGGAAATAAAGAAATTAAATATTTAAATAAGAAATTTAGAAAAAAAAATAAATCAACAGATGTTTTATCTTTTCCGTTTCAAACGAAAAAAGAGTTTAAAAAATTATTAAAAAAAAATAAAGAGATATACATTGGAGACATTATTGTTAATTTAAATAAAATCAAAAATAAAAAGAGCTTAAAAGTTTTTAAAATGGAATTTGATCGTTTATGGATTCATGGCTTAGTCCATCTTTTCGGACATGATCATAAAAAGGAAAAAGATTATCTCAAAATGAGTAAAGCTGAAAAAAAATATATTAATTTTATCAATGCTTGAAAAACTTTTAGGTAATCGTTTTTCTGTACTATACTTAATTCCATTTATAATTGGCTCATTAGCAACATTATCTTTTCATCCATTCAATCTAGTATTCATAAATTTTTTAATCTTTCCGGTTTTTTTCTATTTACTTGTTTATATAAATAAAAAATCGAGAGGAGTTTACAGAAAAAAACCATTCAAAAAAAATTTCTTCCTCTTTGGATTGTCATTTGGATTTGGATTCTATCTAAGCGGTATTTCATGGATTACTAATTCACTAACATTTGATGAAACTTTTAAAAATTTAATTCCAATAGCTTTAATTTTAATACCTCTTTTCTTAAGTTTATTTGTTGGCTTAACAACTTTACTAATCGGTCCTTATCTGCAATTTAATTTTTTATCACTAATTATTTTTTCAGGAAGTATAGCTTTTTCAGATTATTTAAGATCTAAAATTTTGACAGGTTTTCCTTGGAACTTATGGGCTTACAGTACTGCTTGGTTTAATGAAATTTTGCAGATTTTAAATTTAATTGGCTTGTTCCCGTATAATTTATTAGTAATAACGATATTCACTGTGCCAGCGATTTTCTTTTTTAAAATAAAGACTGTGAAAAAAATTCTTTCAATTTTTTTTGCATTCTTTATCATTTTTTGCCTTTATTTGTACGGAAATTATGTAGTTAATAATAATAAAAGATTAAATGTGAATTCTGATAAAATATTTGTCAAAATAATATCTCCAAATTTTGACTTAAAATATGGTCTAACCGAAAAAGAAATATACGAAAGATTCAAAAAATTGGTTAGATACAGCGATCCAGATAAAAATAGAAAAACAATATTTATTTGGCCAGAAGGTGTTTTTAGTGGATACAGTTATAGGGAAATCTTGCCTTTTAGAGAATTGATATCAAACAATTTTTCAAAAAAACATCTGATTATTTTTGGAACAAACAAATTAGATCAAGAAACAGGAAATTTTTTTAACAGCATGCTTATAGTAGATAACAATCTTAAAATTTTACAAAGTTACAATAAAAGAAAGCTCGTCCCGTTTGGTGAATTTTTACCATTTGAAGATTTATTTAGTAAAATAGGTTTAAAAAAAATAACCGAGGGATATGGTTCTTATATTCGAGGAGAAGAAAATAAAAACCTTATAATTGATAAATTAAATATTCTACCACTTATTTGTTACGAAATTATTTTTACCGACCTTATACAAGGATCAAATGAAAATACGAATTTGATAGTAAATATTTCTGAAGATGGGTGGTTTGGTAAATCAATAGGACCTGATCAACATTTTTCTAAATCGATTTTTAGGGCTATAGAAAATAATACCTTTTTACTTAGATCTACTAACAGAGGCGTAAGTGCAATTATTGATAATAAAGGCAATATAATAAAACAATTAAATAGAAATGAAGCTGGAAACATAGAGTTTGAAGTCCCGTTAATAAAATCAAATAAAATTAAAAATGATTTGATCTTTTTTGGACTTTTAATTACATATCTTTCTATCTTTTTTATTTATAGAAAAAAACATGCAGAGTAATAAATATTTATTTACAAGTGAGTCTGTCTCTGAGGGGCATCCCGACAAGGTTTGTGACAGAATATCCGATATGGTGGTTGACTCTTACATAAGTAAAGATCCAGTTTCTAGAGTAGCTTGTGAAACGTTAACCACAACAAATAAAGTAGTTTTAGCGGGAGAAACTCGGGGCCCCAAAATTGAAAAAGAGGAAATTATTTCTAAAGTTAGAGATTGTATTAAAGATATTGGTTATGATCAAGAGGGCTTCAGTTGGAAAACTGCAAATATTGAAACGTATCTTCACGAACAATCTACTGACATAGCCATGGGAGTAGACTCAAAAGATAATAAGGACGAAGGTGCGGGTGATCAAGGAATAATGTTTGGATACGCTTGTAATGAAACTCAAGAATTGATGCCAGCTCCAATACATTACTCTCATAAAATTTTAAGATTGATGGCAGAGGATAGAAAAAATGGAACTTTGAAGGGCATTGAGCCGGATTCAAAAAGTCAAGTTACAATGCTGTATGAAAATGAGAAGCCTGTAAAAGTAACCTCCATAGTAGTTTCAACTCAGCATTCAAAAGATCTTAATCAAGAAAAAGTAAAAGAGGCAATAATACCTTATATCAAAAAATCAATACCTGAAAATTTTTTAACCGATCTTGACCAAAGAGAAATATATATAAATCCAACTGGTCAATTTATAATCGGTGGACCAGATGGAGACACTGGCTTAACAGGAAGAAAAATTATCGTTGATACCTATGGTGGAGCTGCGCCACACGGAGGAGGGGCTTTCTCTGGCAAAGATCCAACAAAGGTAGATAGATCAGCAGCTTATGCTTCAAGATATTTGGCAAAGAATATAGTAGCAGCTGGTGTTTCTGAAAAATGTTTAATACAATTAGCTTATGCCATTGGTGTTTCAAAACCTTTATCGATTTTTATTAAACTTGCTGATCAGAATGTTAAAAAAATAGACAAAATTAAAAAAATTATTGAGGAAAACTTTGACTTATCACCAAGAGGAATTAGAGAAATGTTAAAATTGAATAATCCAATATACGAAATTACCTCTGCGTACGGTCACTTTGGAAGAAAGCCGACTAATAAGGGTGAATTTACTTGGGAAAAAACAGATAAAACTGATTTATTTAAACTGTAATCTTGAAAAAACCATAATTTTCTTTTAAAAATCAGTAAATTATAAAGCTTTCAAAATGGGCACCTGCCCATTTTTTTTTAGGGAGTAAAAAAATGTTAAATAAGGGTTTAGACAAGTTAGAACTTTTGAGGATAGTTGATGCTGTCGCTAACGAAAAATCTATTGATAAAGAATTGGTAATAGGGTCAATGGAAAGCGCGATACAAAAAGCTGCTTTAACGAAATTTGGCAATGATAACAATATCGAAGTTGTAATAGATAGAGAGAGTGGAAATATAAAAATTCAAAAAGTATTAGATATAGTAGAAAAAGTGGAGGACTCCGCTAGAGAAATTAGCTTAGAAGAGGCAAAAAAAAATGATCCGAAAAATGACAATTTAAAAGTTGGAGAAAGAGTATTTGAGGAATTGCCTCAGATAGATTTTGGTCGTATTGCCGCTCAGAGTGCTAAGCAAGTAATAAGTAGCAGAGTAAGAGAGGCCGAAAAAAATAGACAGTATGAAGATTTTATAGACAAGCAAAGCCAGATATTAAGCGGAATTATCAAAAGATTAGAATATGGAAACGTCATTGTAGATTTAGGAAAAGCAGAGGGTGTTATTAAAAAAGATGAATTAATTCCAAGAGAAATTTTAAAGACAGGTGATAGAGTTAAAGCTTACTGTTATGAAGTGAGAAAAGAAATAAAAGGCCATCAAATTTTCCTATCTAGAGCACATCCACAATTTTTAGCAAAACTATTTTTTCAAGAAGTGCCAGAAATATACGAAGGAACAATTGAAATTAAATCTGTAGCAAGAGATCCAGGTAGTAGAGCAAAAATTTGTGTCCATTCACAAGACTCCTCAATAGACCCCGTAGGAGCTTGCGTAGGAATGAGAGGAAGTAGAGTGCAGACTATAGTAAATGAATTACATGGAGAAAAAATTGATATTATTAAATGGACAGAGGATCTACCGACATTAATTTCTGAGTCACTATCACCAGCTGAAATTCAAAGAGTTTTAATTGATCAAGAAAATAAGAGAATAGATATAATATTGACAGAAGAAAATTTAAGTAAAGCAATTGGTAGAAGAGGTCAAAATGTAAGATTAGCTTCTAAATTAACAAATTATGAAATTGATATACTTACAGACAAGGAAGATTCGGAGAGAAGACAAGCGGAATTTAAAGAAAGAACTGAAACCCTAATTAAAAACTTAGAAGTAGATGAAACATTAGGACAACTTTTAGTTTCCGAAGGCTTTGTGTCCATTGATGAAATTGCTCAATCAAGTCCGGAAGATATTTCAAAAATCGATGCTATAGATGAGGAAACAGCAAAAGAATTAATAAATAGATCTAAAGAAACGCTTGTTAAAGAAAAAGAAGCAGTTGCATTAAAATTAAAAGAACTTGGAGTTGAAGATGAATTAATAAATCTTAAAGGCATGACACAAGGCATGCTTGTAATCTTGGGTCAAAAAAATATTAAAAAACTGAATGATTTTGCAGATCTATCTTCTGATGAGTTAATCGGTGGCTACGATGAAATTAAAGGAAAAAAAATTAGAATTGATGGTTATTTAGAAGAATTTTCATTATCAAGAAAAGAAGCAGATGATTTAATACTCGCTGCTAGAGAGATAGCCTTTAAATAATGTTATGGATAAAAACAAAAAAAAAACACTTACGATTTCATCAAATCTTAAAAAAAAGATTGACACTTCATTTATTTCATCTTCAGGTAAAAAGTCTTTTTCAGTAGAAAAAAAAAGACCTTTTAGATCTAATAAATCTTTTCATAAGACACCCACAGCACCAAATACTAAAATTAATCCCGACAATAAGAAAAAAAATTTCGCAAGAAAATTCATTGAACAACAGGCTACTAAAGACTTTATAGTAAAAGATAATAAGCCTGCAGGTAAAAGTAAATTAAAACTTAAAGGGCCAGTAGATAAACGTGATTTCAAATTAACTGTTTCTAGAGCTCTAAATGTGGAAGAAATAGAGATAAAACAGAGAAGTTTAGCATCAGTAAAACGAGCAAGATTGAAAGAAAAGAAGAAACCAGATGGAGAAGAAAAAAAGGAATTCAAGAAAGTTATTAAAGAAGTAAAGATACCTGAGCAAATTACAATTCAAGAACTTTCAAATAGAATGGCTGAAAAATCAAGTGATATCATTAAGTTTTTATTTAACATGAAAGTAGTAGCTACGATTAATCATAATATTGATAAAGATACTGCTGAATACATAGTGAAAGAATTTGGTCACAAACCTATTTTAGAAGAAAAGCCATCTATAGAAACGAACAAATCTAAGGAAAAGTTTGAAGGGGAAGTTAAAGTTAGACCACCAGTAGTGACGATAATGGGTCATGTAGATCATGGAAAAACTTCTTTGCTAGACTCACTGAGAGACTCTAATGTCGTGTCCGGTGAACATGGCGGTATCACACAACATATTGGCGCTTATCAAGTTAAAACAGAAGATAAAAAATTAATTACTTTTATTGACACGCCTGGTCATGCAGCTTTTACAGAAATGAGAGCACGAGGTTCTAAGATTACTGATATAGTAATTTTAGTTGTCGCAGCAGATGATGGTATTAAACCTCAAACGGTTGAAGCAATAAAACACGCGAAAGCTGCTAAGGTTCCTATAATTGTAGCAATAAACAAGTGTGATTTGCCTGAAAAAAATGTAAGTAAAATTAAGAATGAAATGATGCAATATGAATTAATAGCCGAAGATCTAAGTGGCGATACACTATTTGTAGAAGTTTCAGCTCTCAAAAAAATTAATTTAGATAAATTAAAAGAAAGTATCCTTCTCCAATCTGAAATCTTAGATTTAAAAGCTTCATATACTGACACGGCAAGAGGTGTTGTTATAGAGTCTAAAATTGATAAAGGCAAAGGTCCTGTCTCTACGATATTAATAAGCAATGGAAAATTAAATAAAGGCGACTATTTCATTTGCGGTGATACTAGGGGTAAAGTTAGAGCAATGATTAATTATGAAGGCAAAATGGTCGATGAGGCTTTACCCTCTATGCCAGTAGAAATCCTTGGAATGAACAGTTCTGCGTATGCTGGAGCTGAATTTATAGTAACTAAAGATGAAAATGAAGCAAAAGAACTGACAGAATTTAGAAAAAATAATACAAGTCAAAATAACGTTTTAGCTAAAGATAAGACAACTTTATTTGAAAATACCAACGAAAAAGAAGAACTAAATATAATAATTAAATCTGATGTTCAAGGATCAAGTGAGGCTTTGAAAATGGCAATTACAAAAATAGAGCACAAAGAAGTGGAGGCTAAAATTATTCTATCAGATATAGGAATGATTAATGAGAGTGATGTCTCATTAGCAAAAGCATCAAACGCAGTGCTGATAGGTTTTAACGTTAAGCCTAACAGAGAAGCCAAGAAGTTAGCTGAAGAACAAAAAGTTGATATTAAGTATTTTAATATAATTTACGAAGCAATAGATCATGTAGAAAAATGTTTATCAGGTTTATTAGAGCCTGATATTAAGGAGACAGTGCTTGGAAGTGCAGAGATACAAAAAATCTTTAAAGTATCCTCTGCAGGAAAAATTGCTGGTTCAAAAGTTATTAGCGGAGAGATAAAAAGTAAATCTAAAGCAAGAATTATTAGAGATGGAGCTGTTGTGTATAATGGAGAAATCCTATCAATTTTTAGAGAAAAAAATCAAGTTAAAGAAGTTGGCACAGGTTTGGAATGTGGTATTAGTATAAAAGATTTTATTGATTTTAAAGAAAAAGATGTAATAGAATCCTATCTGTCGGAGGAAGTAAAAAGATCAATTTAAAATGATGAGAAATCAATCTTCACAGAGGCCCTTCAGTCAAAGACAATTGAGAGTTGGAGAACTTGTAAAGCAAAATTTAGGTGAACTTTTTATTAGAAATGAGGCCAAAATACCTTCAGTTAACTCAAAACTAATAACTGTAACAGAAGTAAGAATGACGCCAGATCTAAAAACTGCAAGAGTTTACGTTATTCCTTTAGGAGGCATAGATACTAAAGAAATAGTTAAAATCTTGACTGAGAACTCGCATCTTGTTAGAAGAGCTTTATCTAAAAGGCTAGATATAAAGTTTCTTCCTAAACTCACTTTTGTAGAAGATAACTCATTTGAATACGCTGAAAAGATTGAAAAGATAATAAAGAAAAATAGAGAGCATGATAAAGAAAAAAAAAGATTTAATTAAATCATTAGCAACTCACGCAAAAGATGTTGGTTCAACTGAGATACAAATAGGTTTGCTTACAGATAAAATTTCAAAATTATCTGATCATTTTAAAAAATTTAAAAAGGATAAACATTCAACTTTAGGTCTGACTAAGTCAGTGAATAAAAGAAAAAAACTTCTTACTTACCTTAAAAAGAAAAATGTTGAGTCCTATCAAAAGGTCATCAAACAACTAAATTTAAGGAAATAATGTTCAAAATACATAAAGAAGAAATAGAAGTTAATGGTAAAAAATTAACTTTAGAGACAGGAAAGGTAGCTCGTCAAGCAGATGGAGCAATTATTGCATCATTAGGTGAAACAGTAGTAATAGCAACCGCTGTAGGGGCAAAAAAATTAAATGATGGTCAAGATTATTTTCCATTATCAGTTAATTACCAAGAAAAATATTATGCAGCTGGAAAAATTCCAGGTGGATATTTTAAAAGAGAAGCAAGACCTACTGAAGCTGAGACTTTAATCTCAAGATTAATTGACAGACCTATAAGACCTTTATTTCCCTCAAGCTTTTTGAATGAAGTTCAACTGCTTCCAACAGTATTATCTTACGATGGTGAAAATCAACCAGATATTTTGTCAATTATAGCTTCATCAGCGGCATTAGCTATTTCTGGCTTGCCATTTCAAGGTCCTATAGGTGCAAGTAGAGTTGGATATAAAGATGGAAAATATTTATTAAACCCATCTATTGAAGAATTAAAAGAATCAGAATTAGATTTAGTTGTAGCAGGAACAAAAGATGCAGTTTTAATGGTAGAGTCTGAAACTTCAGGACTATCTGAGAAAGTGATGTTAGATGCTGTAAAATTTGGACATGAAAAATTTGTACCAATAATTGAAGCAATAGAAAAATTAGCAAAAAAAGCTGGAAAGCCAAATTGGGAAGTCGAAGAGATTGATCATTCTCAGGTTAAAAATAAAATATCTGAAAAATTTGAAAAAGATTTAAGAAGCGCATTTAAAGAAATTGATAAGAAAAAAAGGTCTACAGCTATTTCTGAAATAGAGACTAAATGTAAAGAAATGTTTGCTGAGGATGAAAATGTTACCGAAAATCAAGCTATGGCTCAACTTAAGTCTTTAGAAAAAGATATTGTTAGAACTGCAATCTTAAAAGATAAGAAAAGAATAGATGGTAGAGGTTTAGCAGATGTTAGACAAATTAAATGTGAGGTGGGTGTATTACCAAGAACACATGGTTCTGCACTTTTCACTAGGGGAGAAACACAAGCACTTGTTGTTACTACACTAGGCATGACAGATGATGAGCAGAGATTGGAAAGTCTTGAGGGAATGCAAAGATCGAATTTTATGTTGCATTATAATTTTCCACCTTTTTCAGTAGGTGAATGTGGAAGAATTGGAACTGGAAGACGAGAAATTGGTCATGGTAAATTAGCTTGGAGAGCTATTAATTCCTCTTTACCTTCAAAAGAGAACTTTCCTTATACATTGCGAGTAGTTTCAGAAATAACTGAGTCTAATGGATCTTCATCGATGGCTACAGTTTGTGGAACTTCGCTTTCATTGATGGATGCAGGTGTGCCTATAAAAGAGCCTGTAGCTGGAATTGCCATGGGATTAATTAAAGAAGGTGATGATTTTTCAGTTCTATCAGATATTTTAGGAGATGAAGATCATTTAGGAGATATGGATTTTAAAGTTGCTGGTACAAAAAATGGCATAACTTCTTTACAAATGGATATTAAAATCACAGGTATTACATTCGAGATTATGGAAAAGGCTTTGGATCAAGCAAAAGATGGAAGAGAGCATATTCTTGGTGAGATGAATAAGGCAATTAAAACCTCAAGAAAAGAGTTTTCAAAGCACACACCAAAGATGGAAACAATTAAAGTCGATAAAAAAGATATTGCAACTGTAATTGGAAAAGGTGGAGCTACGATAAGAGAGATTGTAGAGACATCCGGTGCAAAAGTTGACGTTAAAGATACTGGCGAAGTAACAGTTGCAGCACCTGATGAAGCATCTAGAAATAAAGCGATTGAATTCATCAAAAGTTTAATTGCTAAACCTGAAATGGGAAAAATTTATAAAGGAAAAGTTGTAAAAATTATGGAATTCGGCGCTTTTGTTAATTTCTTAGGCAAACAAGATGGACTAGTTCATATTTCAGAATTAGCTGATAAAAGAGTGGCTAAAGTTGGAGATGTGGTTAAAGAGGGAGACGAAGTATCTGTTAAAGTAGTGGGATTCGATAGAGGTAAAGTTAAATTATCAATGAAACAAGCTTCTGCTTAAGCCATATTTTTAGGATCTGGCATCCCAACTTTATTATATCCAGCATCTACGTAGTGAATTTCGCCGGTAACTCCAGCTGCAAGGTTACTTAGTAAGTATAAAGCGGAATTTCCAACATCATGAATATCTACGTTTCTCTTTAAAAATGAATGATCCTCATTCCATTTGTACAAAAATTTTGCATCTCCTATAGCAGATGCGGCCAAAGTTTTAATTGGACCTGCGCTTATAGCGTTAACTCTAATTTTTTTTTGACCGAGATCTCTTGCTAAATATTTTACGCTAGCTTCTAATGCAGATTTGCAAACTCCCATAACATTATAATTAGGAATAGCTTTAGTTGACTCATAAGTAAGAGTTAATAAACTACCACCCTCTTTCATTACTTTACATGCTTCTTTAGAAACCTCCGTAAATGAAAAGCAAGATATAAGCATACTTCTTAAAAAATTCTCTCTAGATGTGTTTAAGTATTCTCCAGATAATTCTGATTTATCAGAGAAAGCTACCGCATGAACTACAAAATCAATTTCACCCCATTTCGCCTTAATATCCTCAAACAATTTCACTACCTCTTCTTTTTTTTCTACGTCACAACTAAAAGTAACTTTTGAATTTAATTTTTCTGCTAAAGGTATTACTCTTTTTTTTAAAGCATCACCAAGATAAGTAAAAGCTAGCTCAGCACCAGCTTCAGCAAGTTTTTGAGAAATTCCCCAGGCAATAGATCTTTCGTTGGCTACTCCCATGATTAATCCTTTTTTACCTTTCATTAAACTCATAATTACACCTTTTCAAAAATTAAAGCAGCGTTAGTTCCACCAAAACCAAAACTATTAGACATGACTGTATTAAGTGGAAGCCCTTTTTCAGTTTTAGTTATTATTGGGAATTTTTTGGCTTCATCATCCATTTCATTAATATTAGCTGATCCAGCAATAAAATTATTTTTCATCATAATCAAACAGTAAATAGCTTCATGCACTGAAGCCGCTCCTAAAGGGTGCCCTGATAAAGATTTTGTTGAGCTTATTTTAGGAATATTTTCACCAAAAGTTTTTTTAACAGCATTTAATTCTGTAATATCCCCGACAGGTGTTGATGTTCCGTGAGTATTTATATAATCAATCTTATTTTTAGAAGTAGCCATAGCCATTTGCATACATCTAACTGCTCCTTCACCTGATGGCGCAACCATATCGTATCCATCTGATGTTGCACCGTACCCAGTAAGTTCAGCGTAGATTTTTGCTCCTCTTGCTTTTGCATGCTCATATTCTTCAAGCACCAACACACCAGCTCCGCCAGCAATTACAAAACCGTCTCTATTTTTATCATAAGCGCGTGAGGCAGTTTCAGGTTTATCATTATACTTTGATGAAAGAGCGGTCATAGCATCAAACATAGCTGTCATAGCCCAATGAACTTCCTCACTTCCACCTGCAAAAACCACATCTTGCTTTCCCATTTGTATGAGTTCCATAGAGTTTCCAATGCAGTGCCCACTAGTCGCGCAAGCAGAACTCATTGTATAATTTGTACCTTTAATTTTAAAAGGAACCGCAAGTGTTGCGGAAGCTGTACTACCCATAGTTCTTGGCACAATAAATGGCCCCATTAATTTTGGAGTTTTTGCCCTAGTTTTATCAGCTGCTAAAATTACGTTTTCAATAGAGGGACCTCCGGAACCCATGACGATTCCGGTTTTAAAATTGCTTACTTCTTTTTCCTCTAATCCGGAGTCTTTAATAGCTTCTTTCATAGCTATATAATTATATGCTGAACCAGACCCCATAAATCTGATTGTTTTTCTATCTACAAAATCTGAGAGTTTAATATTAGGCTTTCCATGCACATGACTCTTAAGATTATGCTCTTTATACTCTTCAGCAAATGATATACCTGATTTAGAACTTAAAAGCGATTGATGAACTTCTTCTTGATTATTTCCAAGACAAGATACTATACCTAAACCAGTAACTACTACTCTTCTCATGATTTAAATAACCCTACTTTCAAATTTTCTGCACGATAAATAATTTTACCATCTGCGCTTAAAATTCCATTTGCCAGACCAACAGCTGTTCCCTCTTTTTTTAAAATTCTTTTCATATTTATCTCATATGTGGCTATTTTTATATTTTTCAAAACTTCACCAGTGAATTTTACTGAATTTACACCTAAAGCTCTACCTTTTCCTGGTTCTCCAATCCATCCTAAGTAAAAACCTACTAGTTGCCACATAGCATCTAATCCTAAACATCCTGGCATTACTGGATCTTTTTGAAAATGGCAGTCAAAAAACCATAAGTTGTCTTTGATATCAAGTTCAGCTTTGATAAACCCTTTTTTAAATTCTCCAGTATCTTTTTTAATTTCTGTAATCCTGTCAAACATTAACATTGGAGGTAATGGAAGTTTAGCATTTCCTTCACCAAATAATTTTCCCTCTCCACACGAAATTAACTCTTCATAGTTGTAGCTGTTTTTTTGCATGACTTAGAAACTGTTTTACTTGATTTAGCAAAAGTTTCATATATATTTGTGTTTAGAATGATTATAAACTAGCAAAATAACTTTAAAAAACGTGAAAAAAATAGATATTTTTAAGAAATTAAGATCTTCTGGTTTGAGGCCTACTAAACAGAGAGTAGAAATTGCCAAATTTTTATTTGAAAGAGATAAAACATTCCATTTTACTGTTGAAAGCTTAGATAAACTTTTAGCTAAAAAAACTACGTCTAAATTTGCGTTAGCTACAATTTATAACACAGTGCATGCTTTTAAGAAAGCCGGACACTTAAGTGAAGTAGAAGTAAGAGGAAAAAAAACTTATTTTGATACAAACATTACTAATCATCATCATTTTTATGATAGTGAAACTTGTGAGTTAATCGACATAGATGCTAATGATGTGGTTATCCAAAAAATTCCAAAAGCACCTAATGGAAAAAAAATCAAAAACGTAGAGGTATTTATAAATTTAAAAAATTGACAGTTTGTCGCTTGATTTTTACTTTAGAATAATTATAAACTAGGAGAAAAACATGAGTGTAGAATATAAAAAAGATAGTAACGGAAAATGTCCGGTTATGCATGGTGGTGTAACTAAAGCAGGTGAGTCAAACACCTCTCGACTTTGGCCAAATAGTATTAATTTAGATATTTTACATCAACATGATACAAAAACTAATCCACTTCCTGGATTTGATTATAAAAAAGAAGTTAAAAAATTAAACTTTAAAGCTTTAAAAAAAGATTTATTAAAACTAATGACAGATAGTCAAGAGTGGTGGCCTGCAGATTTAGGAAGTTATACAGGGCTAATGGTTAGACTGACTTGGCATCAGGTTGGAACTTACAGGGAATTTGACGGTAGACCAAACGTCGGTTCACACAGGTTTTCTCCTCAAGACTCATGGCCGGATAATACGAACTTAGATAAAGCGAGACGTCTACTCTGGCCGATAAAAAAAAAATATGGAAATAGGTTAAGTTGGTCAGATTTAATGGTTTTAGCTGGCACAATGGCTTACGAGAAAGCTGGTTTTAAAACTTTTGGCTTCTCTTTTGGAAGAGAAGATATATGGGGGCCAGAAAAAGATGTTTATTGGGGTAAAGAAACAGTTCCACTTGCTGTAAATAGGTATGGAGATCCACAGGATCGTTCTTCTTTAGAGGCTCCATTAGCAGCGTCTCATTTTCAATTAGTATATGTTAATCCAGAAGGTGTAGAAGGAAAACCAGATCCTGTTAGAACTGCTATGGATGTTAGAGAAACCTTCGGAAGAATGGGCATGAACGACGTAGAAACAGCTGCGTTAACTGTTGGTGGTCATTCGATTGGAAGAGCGCATGGAAATGGTGATCCTTCAAATTTAGGTCCTGAGCCAGCAGGAGCTGATATTCAGGAGCAAGGCTTTGGCTGGATCCAAAAAAATGGCGGTACGGGTGTAAATCAAATAACATCTGGGCTTGAAGGCGCTTGGACAACTAATCCTGATAAATGGGATCATCAATACTTAGATCTTTTACTTAATTATGAATGGGAAAGTAAAAAAAGCCCAGCAGGTGCTTGGCAGTGGGAACCGATTAATTTAGAGGAAGAAAAGAAGCCAGTTGATTTAGGTGATCCAACAAAGAAAGCCAGACTGATGTTCACTGATGCTGATATGGCTATGGCAATGGATCCAGAATACAGAAAGATTTCAGAGAGATTTTATAAAGATCCAAAGTTTTTTGAAGATTCATTCGCTCGAGCTTGGTTTAAGTTAACTCACAGGACAATGGGAAGCAAAGATAACTATATTGGTCCTTGGGCACCTAAAGAAGATCTTATTTGGCAGGGTAATGTTCAACCCTCTAAAAAGAAATATAGTGTAGAAAAAGTTAAAAAAATGATTGCAGCAAGTAAATTAAATCATAACGATTTGATAATTACTGCCTGGGATAGCGCCAGAACATACAGAAGAACAGATAAAAGAGGTGGCGCAAACGGAGCAAGAATAAGATTAGAGCCAATGAGAAATTGGGAAGCAAACGAACCTAAGAGACTTTCAAAAGTGCTGAAAATTTTAGAAAATATTTCAAAAAAAACAGGCGCATCTATTGCTGACACAATTATTCTTGCAGGAAATGTTGGTTTGGAAAAAGCAATCAAAAAAGGTGGCTCAAAAGTCAAAGTTCCATTTATTCCAGGGAGAGGTGACTCAACTCAAGAAAAAACAGAAAATAGAAATTTTAAATGGTTGGAGCCTTTACACGATGGATTTAGAAATTTTGTTAAATCAGATTACTCTGTAATGCCTGAAGAACTTATACTAGAGCGAGCTTCTTTGATGGGTTTAACCGCGCAGGAAATGACGTGTTTAGTTGGAGGTATGAGAGTTTTAGGAACAAACCATGAGTCAGCAAAAGATAAAGGCGTGTTTACAGAAAAAGTAGGTGCTTTGACAAATGATTTCTTTTTAAATTTAGTTGATATGAAATATATATGGAAACCTACTGGTAAGAATTCTTACGATATTATTGACCGTAAAACAAATAAGGTAAAATATACAGCATCTAGAGCTGATCTAGTATTTGGTTCTAATTCAATATTAAGATCATATGCTGAAGTATACGCTCAAGATGATAATAAGGATAAATTTATCAAAGACTTTGTAGCTGTATGGACTAAGATAATGAATGCGGACAGACCGAATATTAAAAAATTAAATTAAAATGAAAAGTGTGGTGACAATGGAAAATGTCGAAAATTTAAACAAAAAACTTTCTAACGACTTCTATATTGTTCCAAATCTTAAATTTGATATTGATAAATTAAGATCTGATTTAGAAAAGATTTTAAAAAAGAAAAAATTTAATTCATTAGGGATTAAAAACTTTGCAGCAATACCTTTAAATCAAATACCTGGTGACAAGTCATCCATAGAGGGTCATAATGTTAGAGGCACTTATTGGACAATTCCAGATGAAAGCGGGAAAGAAGCAAAGAGAGACAAAGATATTGACGAGTCAAAATATACAGAAATACTTGCAGAATTTAAAGGTACTTACTATGAAGATGTTTTTAACATCTTACGAAAAAATTTTAAATTAGGAAGAGTTAGAATACTTTTAAAAGAACCTAGATCAACTTTGAGCTGGCATAGAGACCCTGAGCCAAGACTTCATATTCCAATTATTACAAATAAAGGATGTAGAATGGTAATTGAGGATGTTAGCAAACATATGCCCGCAGATGGATCAGTTACAATAACAAATAATACAAAATATCATAATTTTTTTAACGGAGGGGAGCAAAATAGAATTCATTTAGTAGCATGTATTCTAGAAAATCCATTTAATTAAATGACAGAATTTACTCACGGAATATTATCAGCCTCTAAAAGCATTTATGATAACAATAAAGGTTCTATACTAAGAACAATAATTTACACGATTGGCCACTTTGCCATTGCCATAACTGTTTTAATGTTAGTTGCTGATGTTTCTTTTATGATTGCTCTTACAGATGCAATAGTTGAACCATTAGCTAATGCTGTTTGGTATTTTATACTAGATAAATTATGGACAGCTAAGTACAAAAAATAACTATAGCAATCCCCATAAGCTATCCCTTTTTACCCAACCATTGAATTCACCAGAATAAACTTTGCACCATTCAACTTTGCATTTCTTAATTTTTAATAATCTTCCCTTTTTAACCAAAGCAACTGGATTAGAATAAATAGTGGAACCGCTGAACATGATTAATTCTTCATCAATTACTATTGCTGCTTTTTTTTTTGATAATTGAGAAATATGTATCCAACCAGAATTATTTTCATGATCTCTTATTTTTCTGAAATTTTCTGAGCTATCTTGCACTAACACTGGTAGGAATTTTTTCTTATAAAAAATTTTAATGGGATAATCAAAAGAAGGTCCTTGACGTAAATTTACTATATCATTTCTTAAAGTTCTAAAATATTCATCTTTTGAATAAAGATTGATTGAAAAAAAATAAAAAAATAAAATAATTATTATTAAACGCATTTATTCAAACATTTTGGATTTTTATTGATTTTAACTCTTCTTAAAGTCATTTTAAGTGAATTAAACACTAAAAAATTATTATTTAAATCGTCTTTTAAATTTAAAACTGTTTTCAAAACTTCGTTTGCCTGAAGTGATCCAAGTATTCCGGCTACAGGTGAAAATATACCTTCAGTCTCACAATTGTTCTCCCTTATTGGTAAATCAGGCATAAAACACCTAAAACAGGGAATTTTTTTTTTAAAATCAAATTTAAAAAGGTGCCCGTCAAATTTACTAATTGCACCTGAAATTAAAATTTTTTTTTTACTTTTACAATAATCATTTATTAAATATCTAGTTTCAAAGTTATCTGTACCATCACAGATTATATTGTAATCTTTTAAGATAGAATTAATATTTTTTGTTGAAATTTTTTTTTTAAAGGTTTTTATTTTGATTTTTTTATAAATTTTAATGACTTTAGATTTTGCTTGTACAACTTTATATTTTCCAAGATCTGAAGTATTGAACAATATCTGCCTGTTCAAATTTCCTAATTCCACTTTATCATGATCAACAATACCAATATTACTTATTCCTGATGAGGCAAGATAAGTTAAAAGTGGGCATCCCAAACCACCTATTCCGATAATCAAAACTTTTGCCTTTTTGATTTTCACTTGACCCGCAATGCCTACTTTTTTTAATATAATTTGTTTTTCGAATCTTTTAAATTCCTTAAACTTAATAGCCATTAATTATTTTACTCCTGTTGAACCAAATCCCCCAGATCCACGCTTTGTATCATTAAGAGTTTCTACTTCTTTTAATTCTGCTCTTACAATAGGGCATACAACCATTTGAGCTATACGTAGACCTTTTTCAACGACAAAAATTTTATCACTAAGATTTATTAGTATTACTTTGAGTTCACCTCTATAATCTGCATCTATCGTTCCTGGAGTATTTAAAACACTAATTTGATTTTTAGCAGCTAAACCAGATCTGGGTCTAATTTGAATTTCAAAGTTTTTTGGAATACCAACAAATAAACCTGTCGGTATTATTTTGGTCTCTCCAGGTTTAATCTCAATTTTTATGTCTATATTTGCTGCTAAGTCTAATCCAGAGGAGCCATCAGTCTCGTATTTTGGCAATGGCACATTTTTTGATAACCTTTTAATTAATATTTCTGTCATCAATTAATTTATCCAACAATATTTGGGCAATTATATTAGCGATTAAGCTTTTCTTATTTTTTTTAATTGATTTAATTTTTCCAGTTTTATCAATCACAGAAACCTTATTGAAATCAGAGTTAAATCCAATATCCTTTTTAGAAACATCATTTGCAAAAATAAAATCACAATGTTTGTTTTTAAGTTTTTTAATTGAATTTCCTAAAACATCATGAGTTTCTGCAGAAAAACCGGCTACTATTCGTGGCCTACTTTTATTATTTTTAGATATAAACTCAAGTATATCATTATTTTTTATAAAATTAATTGACTCAAAATTTAACTTATCTTTTTTTAATTTATTTTTATTTTTTTGGATTGGTTTAAAATCAGCTACTGCAGCTGCACACACAGCTAAATCAACTGGTAAAGTTTTTTTTACTTCAGATAGCATTTCATCTGCTGAAGTAATTTTTTTTACTTTAATATTTTTAGGAACTACAAATGTTGAGGGACCTGCTATTAAAGTTGTTTTTATTCCTAATTTATCAAGTGCTAAAGCTATCTCATATCCTTGTTTTCCACTTGACTCATTAGAAATGTATCTAATTGGATCTAAGTACTCTCTTGTAGGTCCAGTGGTAACTAATGCTTTTAAATTTTTATCTTTAACAATATTTTTTTTATGAAAATAATTCTTTAGAAAAAAGAAAATTTGTCTTGGGCTTGACATTTTACCTTCACCAAATTCTCCACAAGCCATTTCCCCTTTTTCTGGCCCAACAAACAAATAACCATAATCTTGTAAAACTTCTAAATTCTTTTGAGTAGCCTTGTGTAACCACATTCTTACATTCATTGCTGGAACTAATAAGATATCTTTATCAGCCGCCAATATTACTGTAGTGGCTAAATCCTCGGCTTTTCCACTTGTTAGTTTGCTCATAAAGTTAGCAGTGGTTGGCATTACAATAATTATATCAGCCCATCGAGATAGTCCTATATGATCTATTTCTTCTTCCAATTCTTTGTCAAATAAATTTTCAAAAGTCTTGGTGCCTGTTAAAGTTGTTATCGATAAAGAAGTCACAAATTCTTTACCGCTTTTCGTAAGGATAGTTTTAATCTCCGCGCCATTTTTTTTAAGCAATCTAATTAGGTCTAGAGTTTTATACGCAGCTATTCCCCCTCCTACAATAATCAATATTTTTTTATTTTTAAATGTCATAATTCTAAATTTAGAATACTAATAAAAATACAATTATAATACCAAAAAAACTTATTAATATGTTGTTTCTGAAATTTTTGAGTTTCATCTGTTCCATTTCCAGATTTTTGTTGTTAATCCCTAGACTTAATTTTCCTTCAGCCATCATTTTTAAAGCATAATCTGCTCTATCCATTAATCCTGGAAAATCAGGTATGCGTTTAATTATTTCTGCAGATGTGTTTAAAGCTGTATCGAAAGTAGATTTAGGACTTTTTAAGTTTTTTAACCAATCTTCTAGTACTGGCCTTGAAACCTCCCAGATATTTGTTTCGGGATACAGTTTACGAGCAACACCTTCAACTACTACCATCGTTTTCTGCAATAACAGAAGTGGAGGCTGAGTTGCCATGTTAAATTTTTCAGTAATCTCAAATAATTGAGCTAATAAATTACCGCCGGAAATATCTTTTATAGACTGTCCAAATATTGGTTCCCCAACAGAACGTAATGCTTGAGCAAATTCTTCTTTTGAGGCGTCGCGAGGTACTAAACCGGCTTGAAAATGAACCTCGGCAACTTTTATGTAATCTCTTTTAATAAACCCATACAAAATTTCTGCTAAAAACTTTCTATTATTTTTGTCCAATCTACCCATAATCCCAAAATCAACTGGAACTATATTTCCTTTAGCATCTACAAATAAATTTCCTTGATGCATATCACCGTGAAAGAAACCATCTCTTACTGCTTGCTTTAAAAAGTGTTGAATTAAATTCTCAGCTAATTGTTTTAGCTTGACGCCCTGTTCTTTTAATTTTTTATGCTCTCTAATTGATATCCCATCTACTTTATCTAAAGTGAGTATTCTTTTTGTTGTATAGTTCCAATAAATTTTAGGAACATTAAATCCCTTATCAAGTTTCGTATTTTCATATAATTCGTTAGCAGCAGCAGCCTCAAATCTCAGATCCATTTCAATATTAGTGATTTCTCTTAAAAGGTGCACTACTTCTACTAGTTTTAATCTCTTAGCTTTTGAAATTGTATTTTCAACGATATATGCAAACAACATAAGGGCATCCAATTCTTCATTAAACAATTTTTCAATATCTGGTCGTAAGATTTTTATTGCTACCTGTTTTTCTTGATTTTCATTTTTTATTTTTGCAAAATGAACTTGAGCAATAGATGCTGCCGCTATCGGCTCTCCAATTTGAATAATATTTTGGTATTGTTTCTCACCAATCTCTTTTTTAATAACTTTTTTTGCCTCATAAAGTTCAAAAGCTGGAACTTTATCTTGAAGTTTTTCTAAATCTTTTGCCATTTCTTCACCGATTATATCTGGTCGTGTAGCTAAAAATTGCCCAAGTTTTATAAATGTAGTACCCATTCCTTGAAGTGCTTCACAAAGATTTTGACCTGGGTTATTATTTTTTAATTGAGTATTTTTCGAACCAAAAGAAATTAAACTGAAGAATAAATTTACAGACACTGGTATTTGATATACTTGATTTATTGTGTCAATTGCACCTGAGGTAGACAGTTTCCTAGCAATTTGAAATAACTTAAAAACTCTTTTTAACATTTAAATTTTCCATCCAGAATGTATAGCTGATATACCGTTTGTGAGATTTCTGTATTCTACATTGGTAAACCCATTTTTAGTTATTAGTTCTAAAAGTTGATCTTGATTATAAAAAGCATCTATACTGTTAATCAAATATTCGTATGGTTTTGATGATCCTACAACATATTTACCTAAAGCAGGTATGACTTTTGAATAATTTTTATATAAAAAACTTAATAATTCATTATTTATTTTTGAAAATTCTAGACACATAAAACGACCACCTGGTTTTAAAACTCTGTAAGCTTCTTTGAGAGCTTTATTAATATCAGAAACATTTCGTATGCCATAGCTAATTGAATAAAAGTCATAAATATTATCATCAACAGGTAAATTTTCAGCAGTAGACTTAATCCATTTGATATTCTTAAAATTCGCAAGATTTTTTTTTCCTTCCTTAAACATGTGATCGTTTGGCTCTATGCAAGTGACCGTTGATAGATTTTTATTCCGTAAAGAAAATAGTTTTGCTATATCTCCAGTGCCTGATGCGACATCAATCAAAGAGGAGTCATTAGAAGGATTCATCCAGTCAATAAATTTATCCTTCCAAATACGATGTATTCCCAAGGACATTATATCATTCATGAAGTCATATTTCTTGTAAACTTCCGAAAATACAGAATTGACTAATTTTGCTTTATCTTGAATAGTGCTTTTCATAATTTAATTATATGCCAGAATTACCAGAAGTTGAAGTTGTTAAAAGGTCTTTAACTAATAAAACTCAAAATTTAATTATAAAAGCGGTCAAAATAAATGATGGGAGACTACGATACAAAATTAATAGAAATAAAATCAAAAAGATTATTGGGTTAAAGTTTAAAAAAATTTCCAGGAGATCTAAATATCTATTATTTTTCTTTGATAAAGAAATTGTAATGTTAGTGCATTTAGGTATGACTGGAAAATTTTTTTTTGTTAACAGCAAAAGAAGAAAATATAAAACGAGTTTTTATTACGATTTAAATGAAGAAAAAGATAAAAAACATGATCGCATAATCTTTGATTTATCAAATGATAATAAATTGATTTATAATGATATTAGAAAATTTGGTTTTATAAAGTTTGTAAAAAGAGTTAGTTTGGACCAAAATATCCACCTTAAACATTTAGGGCCCGAACCTTTAAGCACTGAATTTAGTGTTGAATACTTTAAAAATTTCATAAAAGGAAGAGAAAGAACAATAAAGGATTTATTAATGGATCAAAAATTTATATCTGGACTTGGCAATATTTATGTAAACGAAATTCTTTTTTTTAGCGGGGTAAGACCTACAAAAAAAATAAAAAAACTTACAAATTCTGAGATTCAAAAAATTATAAAATTTTCAAAAAAAATAATCACTAAAGCAATTATACTTGGAGGTTCATCCATCAAAGATTTTTCTAGTGGCAGTGGAAAAAAAGGTTTGTTTCAGCAACATTTTAGCGTTTATGGAAAAAAAGGTGAAAATTGCTCTAAGGTTAAGTGCTTAGGTAAGATTAAAAAAATTGTAATAGCCAATCGGGCATCATTTTTTTGTAGTAAATGCCAAAAATAATAAAGTTGACCATGTTAAATTGCACATATATACAATCCTAAAAAATGCCAAATACTAAATCAGCAATCAGAAGAGTAAGGAGGGTTAAAAAACAGACCCAAGTCAATAGAATTCGAAAGAGCAAATATAAGAACGCCGTAAAGCAAATGGAAATCTATTTAAAAGATAAAGATAAGGCAAAGGCAAAAAAATATTTTTCAAAATTTCAATCAATTCTAATGCAGGTTGCCAAATCTGGTATTATAAGTAGAAACACAGCTGCAAGAAAAATTTCTAGAATTTCTAAAAAAGTTTCCTCTAAATAATCAATTTAAAGTTGATTGTCCAAAAGGATTTAATCTATATTTAGTTTCATATAACCAAATGTAGAAACTTAATTCATTCAGTTGAAAATATTTTTTTATTCTATCTGAACGATAACTGTACAACCAATTTGTAAATTTATTTTTGATTACAACCTATACGTAGTTGCAAAAAATTTACAAAAGTCGTTTAAAGGAATCTCTTTAAGAAAAATCTACATGGAAAACAACAATATAAAAAAACAGAATGCGTTTGTTTCAGAAGAAGAAAAGACGTTAAATTGGGAAGAAATACAAACATCATTTAAAAAGACTTTTGGTAGCGAAGTATATAACAGTTGGTTACAAAAAATCTCTTTAGTAAAAGAATATAATGACTATCTAGTTCTCGGTGTGCCTACAAGATTTTTTAGGGATTGGATAGTTTCACGCTATTTAGACAAAATCTTAGAGCAAGTTAAAAGCTTTAAACTAAGTTTAAATAGAATTGAATTTAAGATAATTGAAGAAAATAAAAAAAATCAGGAATACATAAAAATTGATGAGCTCAATAAAGTCACCGAAATTAAAGACTCAATTTTAAATTATAATAGGTTAAACCCTAATTTAAATTTTGAGAGTTTCATACAAGGCAAAAGTAACGATATTGCGCTTTCTTATTCGAAAAAGGTATGTGAGCATATTTCAAGGTATAACCCGCTATATGTATGTGGAGGAGTAGGTTTAGGCAAAACACACCTTTTAAATGCAATCGGATTAGAGCTTCAAGATAATAATAATGTAATGTTTATTTCAGCTGAGAGATTCATGTATCATTTTATTAAATCCATAAAAAAAAATGATATGGTGAATTTCAAAGATTTTTTTAGGAAATCATCAGTATTTATAATTGATGACATTCAATTTATTAGCGGAAAAGAGAGCTTACAAGAAGAATTTTTTCATACATTTAACAGCCTTATGGATAAAGGCTCACAAATAATAATTTCAGCAGATAGAGCACCAATGAAGCTTGATAGAGTACAAGAAAGAATTAAATCAAGATTAGCCGGGGGTTTGGTAGTTGATATTGAAACACCAGATTTGGATTTAAAAATAAAAATAATAAAAAAGAAAATAGAAGAAATTGAGAGTCAATTTAAAGAAAAAATTAATCTAAGTGATGAAGTTATTAATTATGTAGCCACTGAAAGCAAAACAAATATTAGGGAGCTGATTGGTATATTAAATAGAGTCATTGCATTTAGCAGAGTTCATAACAAAGATTTGAATATAAGTGATTGTAAAAATATTTTAAAAGATGTTTTTAATCAAATTAGAGTTATTACAGTCGATAAAATACAAAACACTGTTTCAAATTATTTTAATATTGCTTTAAGTGAAATGCTCTCTCAAAGAAGATCGCGACCACTTGCTAGGCCAAGACAGATAGCAATGTACTTAGCAAAAAAAATGACAACTCGGTCCTTACCGGAAATTGGAAGAAGATTTGCAAACCGTGATCATACTACGGTTATACATGCAGTAAAAACTATTACTAGATTATCTGAGCAAGATGATGAGATGAAAAAGAATATTAGTCAGATAAAAAGTTTATTATTAGAGCAGTAGATAAATGCAGTTTGTTGTAAAAAGAGATATTTTATTGAAATCATTAAATTTTGTTCAAGGAGTGGTGGAAAAGAAAAATACTCTTCCTATACTTTCAAATGTTCTACTTCAACTTAAAAATAAAAAACTATCTATTGTTGCAACTGATCTTGACATTATTTTTTATGATGAAATAAGCAATGTCAAAATAATTAACGAAGGAAGTACCACAACTTCTGCAGCAATACTTTATGATATTTTAAGAAAAATTTCGTCTGACTCAGAATTAAACTTTGAATTAAAATCAGAAAATAGACTAAGTTTAAAAAGTGAAAGTGCAGATTTTAATCTACTGTGCTTACCAACTGATAATTTCCCAACTTTTGCAGATGAGTTTGAAGGTAGAGAAATTTCATTAAATAACAATAGATTTTTAAAACTTTTAAATAAAACAAGAATTTCAATATCAAATGACGATACTAGACACTATCTTAATGGAATATTTCTACATCTTACAGAGGCTCATGGAAGAAATTTTTTAACAGGCGTTGCTACGGATAGTCATAGATTATCCTCCAGCAGTTTGGAGGTAGATAAAATGAATGATTTTACCTCTATTATTTTACCAAGAAAGACAGTATTTCAATTGTGCTCACTCTTAGCTGAGGCCAAGGAACCATTAACTATGCAAACCAGCGACAATAAAATAAAATTTACACTTGGGAGCATAAAATTGATTTCTAAAGTAATTGATGGGAAATTTCCTGATTATAAAAAAGTAGTTCCAACTCAAAACGATAAAACTCTAGTTGTATCCTCAAAAGATTTTATAAATTCAATTGAAAGAGTTGCAAGTGTTTCACTCGATAGAAAAGAGGGAGTAAAACTACTTATAAATAAAGATAATGTTCAGCTTTCTGTAAATAGCGCTAATTCAGGAGAAGGAAATGAAAAAATAAAGGCAGAATTTAACTCGGAAAATCTAAACATAAGTTTTAATTCAAAATATTTAATTGATATTGCTTCAGAAGTTGAAAACACTAATCTAAAAATGAATCTTAAAGACTCTGTTTCACCAGTCTTAATAGAGGACATTTCAGATAAAAATAGTTATTACGTTATAATGCCAATGAAAATCTGATTTTATCGGTTTTTAGATTTTTTTTTATTTTTAGCTCTATAATTGTTGATACTAAATAGTTTTAAGTGGATGTGCCTAAAAGCAGTTTTCTATTCAATTAAAAAAATGATATGATGATAAATTCTAAAAAATGTCTAAAACTGCAGAATTAAAAAATATGCCGGCTTATGGCGCAGAGTCAATTAAAGTTCTCAAAGGACTTGATGCTGTAAGGAAAAGACCAGGGATGTATATTGGAGACACAGACGACGGCTCCGGTTTACATCACATGGTATTTGAAGTTATAGATAATTCCATTGATGAAGCTCTAGCAGGTCACTGTAAAAATATTAATATTTCAATAAACCCAGATAATACAATAACAGTCGAAGATGACGGAAGAGGTATACCTGTTGATATGCATAAAGGTGAGAAAATGTCAGCAGCAGAGGTAATTATGACCCAATTGCATGCTGGTGGAAAATTCGATCACGATTCTTATAAGGTTTCTGGCGGGTTACACGGTGTAGGAGTGTCCGTTGTTAATGCATTATCAGAAGAGTTAAGGCTTAACATCTTTAGAGAGGGTAATGAATATGAAATTAAATTTAAAGACGGTAACACAATTAAACCACTTAAAAAATTAGGTAAAACAAAAAAAAACGGTACTAAAATTACTTTTTTGCCATCGAAACAAATATTTTCATCCATTAAATTTAGTTCAACAATACTCGAAAAGAGAATTAGGGAACTGGCTTTTCTCAATAAAGGTATCGCAATTAAATTGATAGATAATACATCTAAAAAAGTAAAAGAATTTCTACATAAATATGATGGTGGAATATTAGAATTTGTGAAGTTTATAAATAATAAAAAACCAATTTTGGTAAATAAAAATGAAAAGGAAGTATTTAAAAAACCAGTGTATGTCACAGCTACAAAAAATAACGTTGTAGTTGAATGTTCTTTCGAATGGAATGCTGGGTATTCAGAAGAAGTTTTACCATTTACAAATAATATCCCCCAAAAGGACGGAGGAACACATTTACTTGGTTTTAGGAGTGCACTTACAAGAGTAATAAATAAGTATACCTCTGATAAAAATAATAAAAAAAATAAATTAACATTGTCTGGAGAAGATATTAAAGAGGGTTTGACTGCTGTATTATCAATTAAGATGCCAGATCCAAAATTTTCTTCTCAAACAAAAGATAAATTAGTTTCTTCAGAAATTAGAAACATTGTTGAGAATATTATTGGAGAAAAAGTTTCAACATGGTTTGATCAAAACCCATCTATAGCTAAAACTGTTTTGGAAAAGATCACTCAAGCAGCTATAGCAAGAGATGTTGCGAGAAAGGCTAGAGATAGCGTAAGACGAAAAGGAACATTTGAATTATCGGGTTTACCTGGCAAATTGGCAGATTGCCAAATACAGAAACGTGAAGGTACGGAATTATTTATAGTAGAAGGTGACTCAGCAGGTGGATCAGCGAAACAAGGTAGAGTCAGAGAGTATCAGGCCGTCCTTCCTCTTAGAGGTAAAATTTTGAATACATTTGTTAACGGAAAAATTAATGGGGAAGATCAATCAACCAAAGCACTATCTAAGATGATGTCATCTAATGAGATCGTAACTTTAATAAACGCTTTGGGAACTGGGTCAAAAGATTTTAATATAGAAAATTTAAGATACGATAAAATTGTAATAATGACAGACGCTGATGTAGATGGTTCTCATATAAGAACACTTTTGTTGACTTTCTTCAATAATTATCCATTTAATCAATTAATAGAGAATGGGCACATATATCTTGCACAACCACCATTATTTAAAGTAACGAAAGCGAATAAAAGTGTTTACATAAAAGACGAGAAAGCTTTGGAAGATTATATTCTTAACGTGGGAAAATTTGATAAAAAAATAAAAAAAGGATCATCTGAATATAAAAAATTTTTACAAGATCAAAGAGATAAATTATCAATTCAACGTTTTAAGGGATTGGGGGAAATGAATCCCGAAGAGCTTTGGGAGACAACTTTAAACCCAGATAACAGAACCATGTTAAGAGTGCAATATTCTAAAGGAACTAAAGATAAATCGAAAGATGATCAAAAAATGATTAAAGTTCTTATGGGTGATGAAGTTGCTCCAAGGAAAGATTTTATCACTAATAATGCTTTAGACGTCACTAACCTAGATATTTAGTATTTTGATGAATCTATCCACTCTTTTTAGGACAAAAGAGAACCTTAACCTAGATAAAAATACTCTAACAATTCTTAGATATATCGCCATTTTTGGGCAGTTTTTAGCTATCAGTGTAGTATATTTCTACCTTAAGTTAACGTTTCCGATTGAGTTAAGCTATCTAATAATCTGTGTAGGTTTAGCTACGAATTTTTATTTACAATTTGGAATTAAATATAATCAACTAAAAGATTTATATGCATCAGTTTTTTTAGTTTATGATCTAATACAATTAAGTATTTTATTATATTTAACTGGCGGCATATTTAATCCATTTTGTTTTTTACTTATTATTCCAGCAATAGTTTCATCCACTTTCTTAAGCATGGGAACGACCATTATTTTAGGATTGATAACATCATTACTTTTATTAATTATTTCATTTTATCATCTTCCTTTACCTGGAGAAGAAATGGACTTACTTCATTTTCCTAATTTTTATAAAATTGGAATAATAATATCAATTTTCATTGGTTTAGTTTTTTTGAGCTATTTTGGTATACGCTTTGCGGGTGAAAAGAAGAAAACTTCTGAAGCTTTAAATAAATTACAAGAAGTAATTTATAAAGAGTATGAATTAGAATCTTTAGGAGGGCAAGCGGCAGCAGCAGCTCACTCACTAGGGACACCTTTGGCTACCATTTCTGTAGTATCTAAAGAATTAAAAAAAGAAATTGGCAATAATAGTGAATTATCAAAAGATATAGATTTATTAATCAGTCAATCAAAAAGATGCAGTGATATTTTAAAAAAAATTTCAAAAAAACAAATAGAGAAAGATAAATTCTTCAGCTCAATTAAATTAGAAGATCTTTTGGAAGAAATTTTAAATTCTTTTAAAGAAACGTCTTCTAAAGATATAAATTTAGTTTTAGATAATGATAAAAACAAAATTGAGATAAAGAGATCACCAGAGATGATATATGGTTTAAGAAATTTTATAGGAAACGCTATAAAGTTTTCAAAAAGTAAAGTAAATGTTTTTCTATATAGTGACGAGAAAGAAATTAAAATAATTGTAAATGATGACGGGCCTGGTTTCCCAGATGATATAATTCAGAAAATCGGAGAGCCTTATATTAAATCAAAATCTAAAGAAATAAATCCTAATTCCGGTTTAGGTCTTGGAACTTTTTTAGGAAAGACTCTATTGGAAAGACAAAATGCAAAATTGATTTTTAAAGAAGATAAAAATTTAGGTGGCGCCTCAGTTGTTATCAGCTGGTCACCAAAAAACATTTTACTTAACGTTTAAATTCAAAAGAATATGAAAGGATCTTATAAGCTAATTTTGCTACTAAAAAATTATATGAGTCAAATTTTTTTATTGGTGCGAGTTCATTAATATCTGCACCAACTATATTTGATATTTGACAGACCCTTTTTATTATTGGCAAAATTTCGTCCCAAAACAATCCACCTGGTTCTGGAGTTCCGGTTGCTGGCATAATACTTGCATCAAAACTATCAACATCAAAAGTTATATAAACCTGCTTGTTCTCAAATAAATTATCTAATTTTTTTAGATCCCAATTTTTTTTATCTTTAGCCCAAAAAATTTCTATCCTACTTTTATTCTTAATATAATAAGCCATTTCAGTTTTTGAAAGATTTCTGACCCCAAAAGATACAACTTTTAAATTTTTAAAATCAAGGCATCGTTTAATTGCTGAAGCATGAGAAAATTTTTCTCCTTGGTAACTTTCTCGTAAATCAGCATGAGCGTCAAAATGAAGAAGGATTAATTCTTTATATCTTTTAGCGAAAGGTTTAATAGATCCTGGTGTAATAGAGTGTTCACCTCCTAAGACTAATGGAAATTTTTTTTCAGATAGTATCTTTTCATTAATTTCTGATAATTGATTTAAAGCATCATTTAATTTACTTTTTATTTTAAAAGGTTTTAAAGTTTGAATGCCAATTTCTTTGTAAGGTTCTTTATTTAACTCTTCATCAAATAATTCAACTTGATGTGAGGCTTTAATTATTTCTTTTGGTCCATTCTTAGTTCCGCTACCATAACTAACGGTTTTTTCTAAACCAAACGGCACAACAACTACTCTTGACTTGGATCTATGACGTGCATCAAATCCCAAAAAACCCTTTTTCTCGTTTAAGTAATTCATTTAAGACTTGAAAATTTTTGAAAAATTTTTTTTTGTTCTCTTTTTCCAATTAGCTCTGTGATATGCATCACTTGCAATTAATGGCAATACGCTCGTAGCCTCAGCAAATACCATTTGTTCTTTTGTGATATCAACTTTACCCCATGAGCTAGCTTCTTTTAATGTAGAGCTACTACAAGCACCATCTCTAGTATCCGCAACAGTAATTTGTATTGCATATTTATGCATATCGACCTTTTTGCCTAATAACTCTGCACAAACTACCGTGTCCTGAATGAAATTTTTGGGCACTCCTCCCCCAATCATCAGTAGTCCTGATTGCTTTGATTTAAGTTTAATTTCAGTCAACTCTCTAAATTCTCTTATAGAGTCTATTGTAATATGTTTATCAGGATTTTTTTCTTGATGCATTACAAGCCCAAAACCTGCTGAGCTATCGGTGAAAGCTGGGCAAAATATTGGAACGTTATTATCGTATGCAGTCTCTATTAAAGAACCTTTTTTTTTAGAGTTAGATTTGAGATATTTTCCTAACTCTAATATGAATTCTCTTGAGGTATAAGTTTTAGGTTTTAATGTATTAGCAATATCGCAAATAGTTTGGTCACATGCTTGTAGCTCTTCCTCGTCTATATAGGTGTCATAGATTCTATCTATATAGTTATTTCTAAGCTCAGTATCATCTTGAAATTGAGATCCTTGATAATGTTTGAAGCCTAGAGCTTCAAAAAAATCCATATCAATAATAGAGGCTCCAGTAGCCACAATAGCATCCACCATATTATGTTTTACTAAATCAGCATATAAATCCATACATCCACCTGCTGAGGTTGAACCTGCTAAAGTTAAAAAAATTGAACAATCCTTATCTGCAAGCATTTCATTAAAAATAACTGCTGCTCTAGCTGTATCTCTAGAAGTAAAAGACATTTTACTCATCCCATCAATAATCTTACGAGCATCAAAAGATTTGATATCGATATGTTCAACCGGTGAATTGAGTAAAGATTTTTTATTGTGTCCGATGTTTGGACTATTTTTTTTATTCATTAAGCTACTAAAGAACCAACTTTATCATTTGTATTATCGTACATAGATATAATTGGTTTGTCACTTAATTCGTGAATTTCATTTGAATAAAAACCATTGAAGTTTGTTCTAAAAGTAAGACTGTAAGCACCTAGCTGACCTAACTCTATATAGTCACCTTCTTTAATATTATTTGGTAACAAAAAAGGACCTTTCATGTAATCTAATCCATCACAAGTAGGTCCAAAAAAACTAAAAGCGGTAAGTTTTTTAGACTGAACTCTTCTGTCTGTGATCATTTTTGACGGTAAAACAAAGTTTGGTGCACCAGCGTCAAATAAAGATCCATATGTTCCATCATTAATATACAGGCTATTTTTTTTTCTTAAAATAACTTTAACAATTGTAGATCCACTTTCTGCTACAAGAGATCTTCCTGGCTCACAAATTATTTCAGGTAATTTATTTAGTTTTAAATTATTTAGCTCTTTTTTTATTTCGTCCATATAATTTGTTAATGGTTCAGGATTAAGGTCTGGATAAATAGAAGGGAAACCACCTCCAACATTGATTGTGTCTGGAACTATCTTTGTTTTTTTTATTATATTTCCTATCTCACGTATGCCCTTAGAATAAGAAATTTTATGCATGCACTGAGAACCAACATGAAAACTTATTCCAAGTTTTTTTGAATGATCTTTACATAATCTCACTAATCCCAAAGCTTCGGATGGAAGAGCGCCAAATTTTCTAGATAAATCTATTTCTGCATGCTCATTTGAAATTGCGATTCTTACAAATAACTCTAAATCTTTTGCTTGGTTAGTAGCATCTAAAATCTTTCTTAATTCATCTTTGCTATCTAGAGAGAAACTTTTAACACCGTAGTCGAAGTATGCTGAAGAAATACTTTCTTTACTTTTAATTGTATGCATAAAGTGCAACTTTGAATCTGATTTAATTTTTTTAATAAGCTTAATTTCATTTAAAGAGGCAACATCAAATTCATTGATGCCGTTATTAATTATTTGTTTTATAATTTTTTCGTTAGGATTTGTTTTAACAGCGTAAAGTATCTTTCCTGGAAAGTTTTCTTTAAAAAACTTTACGGATTTTTTAATCTCGTTAAGCCGTATGCAATATACGGGATAATCTGGTTGTAATAAGTTAACTAATTCGTTAACTGATTTAAATTTTCCCATTTCATGTGTCCCTCGTTTGTTTACACAAAGGTTTTTTAAAAAATTTAATAAAAAAAACCTTAATTATTTTGCGTTTAAGGTTTTTTTGACTCTGTGTAAAGGAAAAAATGTCGCTATTTGACTGTTGTATTCACATAAATTGTACCCATATCTTTATTCATGAGAACATTAAAAAATTTGCCAGAGCAGCTAAAATTGTCTGAGTTTGCAGATAAAACGCTATTAATCGTTGATGACGACGATCCTCTAAGAGGAAGACTGGCTAGAGCCATGGAAAAGAAGGGTTTTCAAGTCAAAGAGGCCAAAACAGTAGCTGAAGGGCTGAACATAGTTAAAACCAAGCCCCCAAGCTTTGCCTGCGTTGATTTAAGGCTTGAGGATGGAAGTGGGCTTGATGTTGTGAAAGAACTATCTAAAAACAAAAAAGATAGCAGAATTGTAATGTTAACGGGTTACGGGAATCTACCTACGGCTGTAGCCGCAGTCAAAGCCGGAGCCATTGATTATATTGCTAAACCAGTTGATGCAGATGATGTTGAGTCGGCATTATTAGCATCACCAGAATCTAAGGCCAAACCCCCAGAAAATCCGATGTCAGCTGATCGTGTAAAATGGGAACATATTCATAGAGTTTTCGAACTATGTAATAGAAATGTTTCAGAGACAGCTAGAAGATTAAAGATGCACAGAAGAACACTTCAAAGAATTCTTTCCAAAAGATCTCCGAGATAATCTAAATAAATTTTCTTATTTTTAATATTTGTTTAATCGCAAAAGTTGCTATCAAAATTTTAAATAGTTCAGCTAATAGAAAAGGTTGTACTCCCAGTTTGAAAATTGGCTTATCCCATCCAATTAAACTTCCTAACCATATTATACCTAATAAATAAATAAAGCTTGTGGCTAATAAAATTTTCAAAAAATTTTGAACGGAATTATCATTGTAAACAAACCTACCTGCTAAAAAAACTGCAACCAAGAAACCAATTAAATATCCCATTGTTGGCCCAGTGAAATAGATAAGACCAACTCCTTTTTCAGGTGTACCAGAAAAAACAGGCATTCCAAGAATACCTTCAAATAAATATAATGAGATAGTTGCTAATCCTAATTTCCAACCAAAAGCAATACCTATCACAATAACCACTAAAGTTTGCATTGTCATTGGCACAGGATAAAATGGTATCTTAACTTTTGATGATATAGCTAATAAAATACTTCCAAGTAACGCAACGAAAGTATATTTAATTATTTTTGAATTTTTTAAATTTTTTACTAGTTCCATAGCGTTAATTTAACTTTTTTTTAAATAAAATCTAGTGCTTTGTTAATTGAACAAAAACGTCCTCTAAATCACCATCATCTGTTGAAATATCTTCTATTTTAATGTTATTTTTATTTAAGTAATTGATAATTTCTGTAAAATTTAAGGAATTTTTTTTATATGAAGCTCCAATTATATTTTTTGAAATAATACCAAATTCAATACCCTTCATTGATAATTCAGTATTTAAATCGAAATCTTTAACTTTAAATTTAATTTTCTTTGTTTGAATTCTTTCTAAAAGTCTTTCAGTTGTATCAAGAGCCACAAGATTACCTTTATCAAGTATTGCTATACGATCACACATTTCCTGTGCTTCGAGAAGATAATGCGTAGTTAAAATTATCGTTACACCCTCTTTGTTTAATTCTTTTACATTTTCCCAAAGATTATTTCTTAATTCAACATCGACACCAGCCGTAGGTTCGTCAAGAATTAATATTGGAGGTTGATGAACCATTGCTTTGGCTATAAGCAATCTTCTCTTCATACCCCCAGACAGACTTCTTGAATATGCATTTGCTTTGTCCTCCAGGGCAACCATTTTTAATATCAAGTCCGTAATTCTATCCTTTTTTGTAATACCATATAAACCTGCTTGAAGTTCTAAAAGTTGTTGTGGGCTAAAAAAAGCATCTAAGTTTACTTCTTGAGGAACAATCCCTAAGGATGCTCTAACTTGTCTAGGATTTTTATCTAAATCAAAACCCCACACATTAATATTCCCTGCTGTTTTAATCACGGTGCCTCCTAATATACTTAAAAAGGTTGTTTTTCCTGCACCATTAGGCCCCAATAATCCAAAAACTTCACCTTGTTTCACCTCAAAATTTAAATTCGATAGAGCTTTATTTTCCTTTTTTGTTTTAGAATTCGAATAAATTTTAGTTAGATTTTCAACAGTTAAAACGTTTTTAGTCATGGTTTTTTTAATTTAAGTGAAGGATTCAATGTAATATGTATATATGAGTTCGATAAAAAAAACAGACCATTTTTATTTAATTGATGGTTCAGGCTATATTTTTCGAGCATACTATGCTTTACCACCCTTATCTAGAAAAAGTGACGGATTACCTACAGGAGCTGTGAGTGGTTTTTGCTCCATGCTTTTTAAACTTTTAGAAGATGCGAGGTCGGATGACTCAGAAAACCGGCCAACACACTTTGCTGTAATATTTGACTCAGCGAGAAAAAATTTCAGAAACGAGATTTATAGCGAGTATAAAGCAAATAGAGCGGAAGCACCTGACGATTTAGTACCACAATTTGAATATATCAGAAAATCAGTTGAAGCATTTAATCTTCCTTCTATTGAACTTTTAAATTATGAAGCTGACGATTTAATAGCTACGTATGCTAAAAAAATTTCAGAAGCAGGAGCTAAGGTTACTGTAATATCCTCTGATAAAGATTTAATGCAATTAGTTTCAAATAAGGTCAGATTGTTCGATCCGATGAAAAGTAAATTAATAGGTGAAAAAGAGGTGCTCGATAAATTTGGAGTTAAACCAGAACAAGTAATCGATGTGCAATCACTTGCCGGAGATAGTTCGGATAATGTGCCTGGTGTACCAGGCATAGGAGTAAAGACCGCAGCAGAACTTATAAAAAAATATAAAACTTTAGAAAATTTATTAAAGAAAGCATCAGAAATACCTCAGAATAAAAGACGAGAAACATTATTATCAAATAAAGATAAGGCTATTATTAGCAAGCAATTAGTAACATTAAAAAATGATGTTCCTTTAAAAAATGATGTTTCTGACTTTATTATTAAAGATATTAATAGAGACAAATTGTATGATTTTTTAAGAGAGATGGAATTTAATAGATTGCTAAGCCAAGCAATTAGTTTTTATGGTGAGCCAGGAATTAAAAGTATTAAAGACAAAAGCCTGATAAAAAAGAGCAAAAAAATAAGCAAAAAGTCCTACAAAACTATTTTAAAAGAAAATCAACTAAATGAGCTAATTGAAAGATTAAATGAAAAATCAGTAATAGCAGTAGATACCGAAACCTCATCATTAAATCCACAAGAAGCCGAACTAGTTGGTGTTTCAATATCTTATGAGGCTAATGAGGCTTACTATATTCCAGTTGGTCACAAAGAAAAAACTGAATTAAAAAAAGATTTAGTTTTAAAAAAACTTAAATTAATTTTAGAAGACTCAAGTATTAGAAAAGTCGGCCAAAATATAAAATACGATTATATTATCTTCAAAAACCAAGGTATTGAAATGAGTCCCGTAGAAGACACAATGTTACTTTCATATACACTAGATGCTGGTAACAATAGACATAATATGGATACTCTATCCGAATTACATCTAGGTCATAAAACTATTTCTTATAAAGATGTAGTAGGTACTGGGAAAAAACAATTAAATTTTTCAGCTGTAGATTTAAAAACTGCAACTGAATATGCAGCAGAAGATGCAGATGTGACGTTAAGATTGTATGAAATTTTATCTGAAAGAGTATCCGAAGAGAAATTAGAAAAAATTTATGAAGTTTTTGAAAAACCAATGATAAAAATTCTTTCAAAACTTGAAACCAACGGTATAAAAGTAGATAACACTTATCTTAAAAAACTTTCCAAAAAATTTGAGGAAAGACTTTTAAAGATAGAAAAAGAAATTTACAAAGTTTCTGGCAAAAAATTTAACATTGGATCACCAAAACAATTGGGCGAAATAATCTATAATGATCTTAAGATAGCAAAATTAAAGAAAACAAAAAAAGGAAGTTTAGCCACTAGTGCAAAAATCTTAGAAGATCTTGCATTAACTGGACAAAAATTTCCCAAGTTAATTCTAGAATGGCGCCAGGTTTCAAAATTAAAAAGTACCTACACAGATGCTTTACAAGATCATATAAGTAAAAAAACAAAAAGAGTTCATACCTCTTTCTTATTGGCTGCAACCAATACAGGAAGGCTTGCATCGAGTGATCCTAATCTACAAAATATTCCTATAAAAACTTCAGATGGCAAAGAGATAAGAAAAGCCTTTGTGGCAGACAAAGATAATATTCTAATTTCAGCAGACTATAATCAAATAGAAATGAGAATTCTTGCTGACATGGCAGATGTAAAAGAATTAAAGAAAGCTTTTAAAAACAATCAAGATATTCATTCATTAACCGCAAGCCAAGTATTTGACGTCCCTATCACAAAAGTAACAGATGATTTTAGAAGAAAAGCAAAAGCAATTAATTTTGGAATTATTTATGGAATCACGCAATATGGTTTAGCTAAACAAATATCAGTGTCAAATGAAGAAGCTTTAAGCTTCATTAATTCATATTTTAAAAAATTCCCAGAAATAAAAGACTATATGAATACGACGATTAAAACATGTAGAAAACAAGGATTCGTTACTAATATTTTTGGAAGAAGAATTCACTTAAGAGGTATTAATGATAAAAATTTTAGCGTGCGAGCATTTCAAGAAAGGGCAGCTATTAATGCTCCAATACAAGGATCAGCTGCAGACATTATTAGGTTAGCTATGATTAAAATTGATAAAATTCTTGAAGAAAAAAAGAAAGCAAAAATGCTTTTACAAATTCATGATGAGCTTATTTTTGAGTGTTTAAAGATAGATGAAAATGAAGTTAAAAAAATTGTAAAACAAGCAATGATCTCAGTTTCTAGTTCTGATCATCACATGTTTTCAATACCTTTGGAGGTAAGCATTAATTCTGGTAACAATTGGGGTGAAGCTCATTAAACGCCTAAATTTTGACAACATAATTAAGAGAATAAAAAAATATGGCTCAAACAATCGCTTTAGTTGATGATGATAGAAACATACTTACAAGTATTAGTATCGCTTTGGAAAGAGAAGGGTTTAAAGTTCAAACTTATATAGATGGAGAGTCGGCTTTAATCGGATTAACTAGAAATCCACCAGACTTAGCAATTTTAGATATAAAAATGCCTAGAATGGATGGTGAAGAGTTATTAAAAAAGCTTAAAAAAAAATTGTCAATCCCAATAATTTTTTTAACTTCAAAAGACGATGAGGTTGACGAATTGCTTGGTTTAAAATTAGGAGCTGATGACTTTGTTAAAAAATCTGGAGGTTTTTCTACTAAAGTTTTAATTGAAAGAATAAGAGTTCAACTTAGGAAAAAATCTACTACTGTTGATGATACAAAAAATATAATTAGTCACGGGAAGCTCAAATTAGACCCAGCTCAGTTAGAGTGTGAATGGAACGGTAAAGCTTTGCCTGATAAACTTACTACCACAGAATTTTTAATCGTGAAAGAATTAGCTAAAAGACCAGGTGTTATAAAAGAAAGAGCACATTTAATGGATATAGCTTACAAAGAAAATACTGAGATTGAAGATAGAACAATCGATAGCCATGTAAAAAGAATAAGAAAAAAGTTTAAAAAGGTTGATGAGAAGTTTTCTGCAATTGAAACAAGATATGGAAGCGGGTATAGATGGAATGTTAGCTAATGAAACAAAAAAAATCAGCTTCTATTTTAAAGAAGTTTTTAATATTTAACCTGACTGTTTTTTCAGTTTTAGGACTTTTTACAATCATATACCTTGAGGCTATTCAACCAACTTTAGTAGAGGAAAGATCTGATAATCATAAAATAGTTATCAATAATACAAAGGATAATCTTGAGAGACTTAATGTAGAATATACTAAAGAAGGAATTAGAGATTTTTTACTTTCCACAAGATTTTTATTTCAAAATTTAGATCGTGTTCAGTTTTATGATTTATCCGGTAACCTTATAGGTGATACAAATATTTTAGATTTAGATCAGAGTGTATTTACAGGATCAGATATAATTTTTGAGGAAAATTTAGGTGGCGAAACAATCACACCGAAAATTGAGGAAAGACTTAAAGAAGAGCAAAAAGATGAAATTGGAGACATAATTAGAAATAAATATAATGATGAAATAATGACTCTTACAAATGATGAAAAAAATAATTTTTTTGTAAGCACACTTAGTAAAATTAAATTTAAAAATAACGATATAGGGTATATTGTAGTTTCGGAACAAGCCAACGATATCACCACTGCTGTAAAAGAGAGAAAAGCATTTATTATTAGAACAATGATTGCTGTTATGATCGTGATTCTAATTTTTTCATTGTTTTTAAATAAATATATTTTAAAGCCAATAGGTCTTTTAGTTAAATATAGTGATGGAATTAAGAAAAAATCTAATCAAACAATTGATATTAATAAAGTTTTTGTAAGAGACGATGAAATAGGAAAACTAACTCAATCAATCGATGAAATGACTAAAGAATTACAACAACGAACTAATAGAGCTGAAACATTTTCAAATGATTTAGCTCATGAAATAAGAAATCCTCTTGCATCTTTAAAAAGCGCTTCAGAACTTTTAGATAAAACTACTGAAAAAAGTGAAGGAGAAAAACTTCTTAAAATAATAAATCATGATGTCGAACGAATAGAAAGATTAATGACTGATTACACTCAAATGTTAAAAGATGAAGCATCTTTATCCCGTGAGAAAATGAGTAAAATTAATCTAATTGAAATCATAAACAGTGTTGTTGAGGATTTTAATCAGGACTTAATTAACCAAAACAAAAAAATTAAAATAATTGTTAAAAATAAAATTAAAAGTAAAAGTGGTAATTTCATATTGGGAATTAGTAACCGATTAGAACAAGTTATCGCAAATTTATTAGACAACTCTATTTCCTTCAGTCAAAACAATCAAAAAATTGAAATTAGTATTGAAGAAACTTCAAGTAATTTACTATTGTCGGTAAAAGATGAAGGACCTGGTTTCGCTGAAACGTCTCCTCAGAAAATCTTTAAACGTTTTTATAGCAATAGGCCTAAAAGTTTCGGTAAACATTCTGGTTTAGGTTTAAATATTGTAAAAAACATAATTCAATTACATAAGGGCACGATTGCAGCTTCAAATAGACTTAATACAAAAGGAGCACAGGTTGAGGTTTTACTTCCTAAATTGTCCTAACATTATTTCTTGCTATGGTTTATTTATGTTGATAATAACTCCTTCAATATGACACAAGATTATAAAGTAAAAGATATTTCCCAGGCAGACTTTGGTAGAAAAGAAATTTCTCTAGCAGAGACAGAAATGCCAGGACTTATGGCTTTGAGAAAAGAATATAAAGGTAAAAAACCTTTAAAGGGTGCAAAAATCTTAGGCTGTCTTCATATGACAATTCAAACAGCCGTTTTGATTGAAACTTTAGTAGAGCTAGGAGCAGAGGTAAGATGGTCTTCATGTAATATTTTTTCGACGCAAGATCATGCGGCTGCAGCAATCGCAAAAGCAGGTATTCCTGTATTTGCTTGGAAAGGTGAAACCGAGGAAGAATATTGGTGGTGCGTTAGACAAACTATTGAAGGAAAAAAAGATTGGAAACCAAATATGATTTTAGATGATGGTGGCGATCTTACAGCTTTAATGCATAAAGATTATAAAAATTTATTAAAAGATATTAAAGGAGTTTCAGAGGAAACTACAACAGGAGTTTTAGCTCTTAAAAAAATGGAGTCTAATAAAGAATTATTAATTCCTGCTATAAATGTAAATGACTCAGTAACAAAATCAAAATTTGATAATCTCTATGGTTGTAGAGAAAGTTTAGTAGACGGGATTAAAAGAGCAACAGATGTAATGATGTCAGGTAAAGTAGCCATTGTAGCTGGATTCGGAGATGTTGGTAAAGGAAGCGCAGCTTCATTAAGGCAAGCAGGTGCAAGAGTAATGGTTACCGAGACAGACCCAATATGTGCGTTACAAGCTGCTATGGAAGGATACGAAGTTGTTGTTATGGATGAAGCTATAAAAGATGCTGACATAGTTGTAACCGCAACAGGAAACAAAGACATAGTTACAGCGGATCATATGAGAAATATGAAAGACAGAGCAATACTTTGTAACATTGGTCACTTTGATAACGAAATACAAGTTGAAGCATTAAAGAATTATAAGTGGGATGAAATAAAACCTCAAGTTCATGAAATAGAATTACCTAGTAAAAAAAGAATTATCCTTTTAGCTGAAGGTAGATTGGTTAATCTTGGATGCGCTACAGGACACCCAAGTTTTGTGATGAGCGCTTCGTTTACAAATCAAGTGATTGCTCAAATTGAGTTATGGAATAATTCTGATAAATATGAGAAGAAAGTTTATGTGCTTCCAAAACATCTTGATGAAAAGGTTGCAATGCTTCATTTAGAAAAAGTGGGAGCTAAATTAACAAAGATGTCGAAAGAGCAAGCCGATTATATTAGCGTTAAACCATCAGGACCATTTAAACCAGATACTTATCGCTACTAACAGTAGCTAATGATTGTTAAATCTTTAGACCATTTAAATCTAATATCTAAATCAATTTCAAAAAAATTAGAAAATGGAGATTACATTTTCTTAATTGGTGAAATCGGTGTAGGGAAGACTACATTCACAAGATTTTTAATTAATAACTTACAAAATCAAAAAGGACTTAAAGAAACAGAGGTGTTAAGTCCTACATTTAACTTACTTTATGAATATGAAATTAAAGATCTTAAGATTATGCATTATGATCTTTATCGAATTAAAAAAGCCAATGAATTAGATCATCTTGGTATTTTTTCAGAAAATGAAAAAACAATTAAAATTATAGAATGGCCAGACTTAATTAAAACACCATTGAATAATAAATTAGAAATTCATTTAAAGTATGGAGAAAAAGATAAGGAAAGAAAAATGAAAATAAATGGGGTAAACAAATGGAAAGATTTTGAAAATGAAATATAAATTGAAAAAAATTTCAGGAGATGCTTCATTTAGAGAATTTTATAGATTAAAAAAAAACAACAAAACCTCAATCATTGTTACTGCTAAAAAAGAAAAATTTAAGAATCTTGCAGTATATGTGGTGATAAATAATATTCTTAACCACAACAGGATTAATGCTCCAAAATTAATAAGCAATCATTATAAAAACGATATGATCGAAATATCTGATTTAGGCGAAAAATCCTTCTACGATCACGTAATTTCAAAAAAAAATAAACTTAATAGCTATAAATCATTAATAAAATTATTAATTAAGATACAAAAAATAAAAGTAAAAAAACTTTATAAATTTAAAAATTTTAAAATTACAATACCAAAATATACATTATCCAATCTTCATAAAGATTCTGATTTGTTTTTTGATTGGTACTTAAAATACGCCCTTAAAGATAAAAAAATTACTAATATTAAAAAAATATTAAAATCTGAACTAAATAAAGTTTATAAAAATCTAAATTATCAAAATAATACTTTCGTACATAGAGATTTTCATATTTCAAATGTAATGATTAATAAAAACAAATTGGGAATAATTGATAACCAGGATGCAATTATCGGAAATCCTTTGTATGATATAGCATCCTTAATTGACGACGTAAGAATTAAATTACCGAGTAAATTACAAAATAAACTATTAGATTTTTACCATAAGAATTCAAAACTTAAAAACAATCATATAAAAAAATTAAAAAATGACTTTGATATTTTGTCAGTGCAAAGAAATTTAAAAATATTAGGAATATTTGTACGTTTATACAAAAGAGATAACAAAAATCATTATCTTAAATTTTTACCTTACACATGGACGCTCATAGAAAAAAGATTACAAAATCCAGTACTCAAAAATTTAAAATTATTATTTTATAAACACTTGTCTATTAAAAAACTTAAACAATTAAATAAAATATGAATATTAAATATGGAATGATTTTAGCAGCAGGGTTAGGAAAAAGAATGCAGCCTTTGACACTAAAAACTCCTAAACCATTATTAGAAATAAATAATTACACATTATTGGAAAGAGCGATAAATTTATTGATCAGTCATGGTGTTCAAGAAATTAGTATTAATGTTCATTATCTTCCTGATCAGATTAAATCGTTTATAAATAGAAAGAAATTTAAAGTTAAGATTACAATTTCTAATGAAGAAAATTTATTATTAGACACAGGCGGTGGCGTACTTAAAGGTACACAAAATTTTAGTGACAATCCTTTTTTTGTAATTAATCCAGATACTGTTTGGAGTAAACATTATCTAGCAGAATTAAAGAGTTTAGAGGCTATTTATTTAAAGAATAATAAACCGACATTACTTTTAGTGAACAAAAAATTATCCATTGATCCATCCTTTAAAGGAGATTTTAATTTAAATAATGAAAAAATTTCTAAGGATAGTGAAAATCAATTTATTTTTACTGGATTGCAAATTATTAATAGAAGTGTTTTCACGAATGAAAAATCAGAAGTTTTTTCACTGAATAAAGTATGGAATAAACTAATTAAAGATAAAAACTTACTGGGCTTAGAAAGTAATCAAAAATTTTACCACTTAAACACTTCTGATATGTATAGGAAAATTCAAAGTCTTAATATTATTGATTAAAAATTATATCCTTAGCTCTGGAATTGTCTAAATAATAATATTTTTCAATTTTTAAATTATCACCAAATTTAATTAACAGCGGATTACCTGTTGGTATTTCCAATTCATTTATTTTTGTATCCGAAATATTAAATAAATATTTACATAAAGCCCTTAGAGAATTTCCATGAGCTGAAATTAAAATATTATTATTTTCTAAAAGATTTTTCTTAATTTCGTCCTCATAAAAAGGTACCACCCTGTCATATGTACTTTTTAAGGATTCAGTAAATGGGGTCATTCCCACAGGTATACTAGCATTCAGTGGACTAAATAAATTTAGGTATTCACTTTTTTCCTCTATTGGAGGAGGGGCTACATCCCAGGATCTCCTGTACTTTTTAAATTGTTCTTCTCCAATTTTATTCTTTGTTTCTTCTTTGTTTAAACCCGTTAAAGATCCATAGTGCCTTTCATTTAGTTGCCAAGCAGTATTGAATTTTAGCTCTAGGTTATTTTTTTTAAGAATAGTTGTTAGAGTTTTAATCGCCCTTTTTAAATATGAAGTATAAGAGATATCTATGTTAATGTTTAAATCTTTTATAATCTGACCTGATTTTTCAGCTTCCAGGACCCCTTTATCTGAAAGATCTACATCTACCCAACCTGTAAACCTATTTTCTGCATTCCAAACACTTTGTCCATGTCTTGTGAGAATTAATTTAGTCATAATAGTTAAAATAGCTATTATGTACTATATTTAATCATTAATGAAAAATACTATATTTAAATTAACAGAGTATGTTTACTATTTTTCATTAATAGTTTTACTTATTCTGTATTTATTTCCTGGAAGTTTATTAGGATATTTTTTATATGGCAACTTAGGCCAACAACCAAATTTAATAACTAATCCAATTGGAACATCTATAAATCACTTAATTTTTTTTTCTTATATTACTGTATTAGTAATAATAGTCAGAATAAGAATTAAAAATATTTTGACTAATTATCTATTTATTCTATTTATTTCCTGCATATTAGAAATTTTTCACTTAATTGTTCCTAATAGGGCTTTTGAATTGTATGATTTAATAGCTAATTTTACTGGAGTAGTTATAATTTTATTAATTAACAGTTTTGTAAAATGGCGAAAACAGCTTTAATATTAATCTTAACGTTTTTCTTAGCCCAATCGCTTAATAGTACAGAAATTTATGGAGTGCCAATAATAATTGATGGTGACACTGTACACATTAATAATAAAAAAATAAGACTAGAAGGAATTGATGCTCCAGAAATCAAACAACAATGTAAAAAACCATTTTTAAAAATTTCAGCAATAATTGGTTTTGAATTTAATAAAGATTATTCATGTGGTGTTATGGCAAAAAAAAAACTGGTAGATAAAATTAATAATTCAAAAATAAAATGCATTTCGTCATCAAAAGATAGGTACAAAAGATTTTTAGCTACTTGTTTTAAAGATAAAATCAATCTTAATAAATGGATGGTAAGGAACGGTAATGCAGTAGCTTACAAAAGATATTCAAAAGATTATGTGAGAGATGAAGCTTACGCAAAAGAAAATAAGCTTGGTGTGTGGAAAGGATCTTTTATAATGCCAGAAAAGTGGAGAAAGCTTAACTAATTTTTAGTATAAATTAGTAAGTGATTCATTTTAAAAAAATTATAATAATTTTAATTTTATTTATTCTTAACGCATGTTCTTCGATACCAAAAAATACGCAAAATAGCTGCGCAATTTTTGAGGAAAGATATCTTTGGTATAAACACGCAAAAGCTTCTTATGAAAGATGGGGAGCACCTATTCATTTACAACTAGCCTTTGTTAAAAAAGAAAGTGATTTCAATTGGTTAGCTAAGCCACCACGAAAAAAATTGTTTAAAGTTATTCCTTTCAAAAGACCTTCAAGTTCATTTGGATACTCTCAAGCAATTAAAGGAACATGGGAACAATATAAAAAAGAGACTAATAGTCCTTTAGCTACAAGAGCTAGATTTAAAGACTCTGTTGATTTTATAGGTTGGTATATCCATAAAACTAATAAGATTTTAAAAATTTCCAAGAAGGATCCATATAAACAGTATTTAGCTTATTATAAAGGCTGGGGTGATTATAAAAATTATTCAAAAGACAAGAAAGCTATTATCTACGCAAAATCAGTTAAGGATATGGCAAACAAATATAGAAAACAATTAACACTTTGTAAAAAAAATTTAGATAAAAATAAATATATTATTTTTTAAGCTGTTTATTTAAATCAATTTCTACTGCATCAATCCTTTTTGTATTTTTTCCAACTATTGTGTAAATCGTAGGAATTACATAAAGCGTAAAGAATGTAGAAAAAAGCATTCCACCGAAAATAGTTATCCCAACAGTAAGTCTACTTGCTGCACCCGGGCCAGTTCCAAGAATTAAAGGCAAGACCCCAATGATTGTAGATAAACTTGTCATAAGTATGGGTCTTAATCTTATAGCTGCTGATTCAAATACGGCAACTTCTAAATTTTTACCTTCCTTTCTTAATTGATTTGCAAATTCAACAATTAAAATTCCATTTTTTGCGGACAATCCTATCAGAATTATAAGAGCTATTTGGCTGTAGACGTTTAAAGATGAACCGACTACGAGCAAACCCAGTAAACCACCAAGTATAGCCATTGGAACAGTTAACATGATTGTAAATGGATGTTTCCAACTTTCAAATTGTGCGCTCAATGCAAGATAAGCAGTAATTAAAGCAAGAGCAAAAATTACATATAATTCAGTATTAGTTTTTTTATATTCTTCACTTTCTCCTTTGTAAGCTATTTTGGCTTGAGGAGTATTTTGTTCAACTACTCCGACTAAAAATTTAAGCGCTTCATCAAGCGAATAGTCGCCAACTAATCTTGCTGAAATAGTAACAGCCTTTTGCCTATTATATCTTGCAAGGAACGGTGACTGACCTTCCTCATCGTATGCAACTAGATTAGAGATCGATACAAGTTTATTATTGTTCTTTGATCTAACAAAAACTTTACTTATGCTATCAGGCTCCTGTCTATCTTTAATATCTCCTTGGAGAATAATAGAATATTCTTTACCGTCTCTAGTAAAATTTGTTACTCTTCTTGATCCGAAAATTGTTTCAATGGTTTTACCTATATCCTCTGTTGAAACTCCAAGGTCAGCAGCTTTCTTTTGATCAATTTTTACATTTAGTTGAGGTTTGTTTAGATCGAAATCATCTTCTATCGAAGTAAGTCCTGGATTTTTTCTTGCCTCTTTTTTAATAATTTCTTTCCATTCAATAAGCTGATCATACGTATTTCCTAAAATAACAAATTGCACAGGGCTCTCAATTCCTCCTGTTCTTATTCCTTGAGGCATGATTGGAAAAGCTAATACACCGGGTACTTTTGAAATTTTCCCAAAAGATTCTCTCATTATTTCAACACCGTGACGATCTCTTTTTTTCCAAGGCTCAAGTAGTACAATAATAAAACCACTATTTACTTGTTTTGCGGATTTACCAAACCCTGGCACTCTCATAATCAATTTTCTGTATTCACCTTTACCTACATTAGGCAATAAAAGATCTTCAATTTCCTCAGCTCTATCCTTCGTAAAATTAAAGCCGGAACCTTGAGGCGCTTTTACGATTACAAAGAACGCCCCTCTGTCTTCAGGAGCAATTAATTCTTTTTTTGTAAAATTGAAAAAAAATAATGTTAGAGCTAATGTGGCTAATAGAAAGATTGTTATCGTCGTTCTTTTTTTGATCCAACCTAGCAAAGATACTTTATATAAATAAGTTAAATTCTTTAAAAATTTATCAAATTTTGAAACTATTTTTGACTTATTCATATTTTGCTTAAGAAATTTACTCGCCAACATTGGACTCAAAGATAAAGCCACAAAACTTGATATAATGACAGCGGCTGCAAGTGTGATTGCAGTTTGTGTAAATAGTACACCTGTAATTCCTTTAATAAAAATTAAAGGGACAAAGACAGCAACCAAAACGACTGTTGTAGCGATAATTGCGAATGAAACTTGCTTAGCTCCTTTAAATGCTGCAACAAGAGGGGTATCTCCTAACTCTATTCTTCTTACAATATTTTCTAACATTACAATCGCATCATCTACAACAATTCCGATGGCTAATACTAAAGCCATAAGAGTAAAGAGGTTGATTGAAAAATCAAAAATATAAATTGCTAAAAAAGTTGAAATTAATGAGACTGGTAAAGCTACCAAAGGAACCACCAAGGCTCTTATATTTCCCAAAAAAAGGTAAATAATTATAGTTACTAAAATCAAAGCAATAAAAAGAGTTTTATAAACTTCTTTAATTGCAGCTTTAATATAGTTACTTCTGTCAAATGAAACTTCTAATGTTGTATTCGGGGGCAAGCTAGATTTGAGCTCTTTAATTTTCTTTTTAATTCCATCGGCAACAGCAATAGTATTAGCATCTGATTGCTGGTAAATACCTATTCCTACCACTTGCTTTCCATTGCCTTTAAATAAAGTACGAGTTGACTCTGCGCCAAGCTCTACTCTTGCTACATCAGAAAGTTTAATAATTGATCCGTCAGTTGCTCTTTTAAGTGGTAAATTTTTATAATTTTCTAAATTACTGTAGGCTTTATTCAACTTAATCGTAAGATCAATATCTTTTGATTCTATTCTCCCTGCTGGAAATTCTACATTTTCCTTCCTTAATACGTTTTCAACTTCTTGGGTGGTTAAATCTCTAGCAGCAAGTGCAATAGGGTCCAACCAAATCCTAAGTGATAATTCTCTTTGACCACCAAGTCTAACTCGACCTACGCCATCAACTGTAGAAAATGTATCCGTTAAATATCTATCTGCGTAGTCAGTTAACTCCAAGTCAGACATAGTTTCAGAATTAAAAGATAACCACATTGTTGTACGCATACCTGCACTTTGTTTAAATATTTCGGGTTGTTCAGCCCCTTCTGGTAAGTTATCTAAAACTCTAGATACAGAACTTCTGACATCGTTAGTTACATCGTCTAAATCTAAATCAGTTTCAAATGTTAGAGTAATTCTAGAGCTTTCATCTTCACTGAAAGAGTCAATAGTCTCTAATCCTGGAGTGCCTCCAACAAAATCTTCAATTTTTTGTGTAATTTGTGTGTCAACTATTTCAGCCGAAGCGCCTCTATATTCAGTTTGAATTGTAACAACTGGCGGCTGAACATCAGGCAATTCGTCTGTTGGTATTTCTTGAAAAGTTACTAAACCAAATATAACTAAAACTAAACTCATTACTGAGGCTACAACAGGTCGTTTGATTGAAAGGTCAGTTAAAAACATTTATTTTGCTGATGTAACAATTTTAATTTTACCTTTATCTCTCACTTTAGAAACACCCTCGCTAATCACAATATCACCTTCATTTAATCCAGATATAACTGAAACTTTACCAAAATTTCTTTTACCAATTTCGATATTCTTTTTTTCAGCAGTGTCATCATTTACAGTGTAAACAAACGCTGTATTCCCCTGAATTGTTACAGCACTTTCTGGCACACCAATTTGGTTTTTTTCATCATAGATAATTTTTACAGTCATTAGTTGACCTGGAATAATTTCAAAATTTGAATTATCGACTATTATTCTTGACAGAATTGATCTCGTAGAAGGGTCAATACGAGAACTAATTGTTTCTATTTTACCCTTAAAAACTTTTTTATAGGCAGAACTAGTTACGTCAGCTCTTAGTCCTGTTTTAAGGACACCTACATAATTTTCAGGTATTTTAATATCAATTACAATTTTTTTTAAGTCATCAAGTGTAATAATTAAACTTTCTGAACCTAAGACACCTTGAGCTATTTCCCTCTTTCCTACCTTGCCAGCAAAATCTGCTATTAAGCTTTCTCCATCTTTTAATGAAAGTATTTTTTCTCCTTTTTTTACAAATCTATTCTCTAGATTTAGCTTTCCATTTATATTACTAGCTTGGACCCTATAAGCTTTTGAGTTTTGTGCAATAGCTGTGCCAAAAGTTTCAATACTTTTATAAAAAAGCGATTTTTCAACTGTAGAAACGATTACTCCTGGAGCTGGTCTCACGCTAAACTTTTTTTTAAAATGTAGACCTATAAAATGCCTAGCTACTATGATTGCAAAAATAGCTATAAAAAAAATTATTAGTAAAGTTTTAATTTTTGATGAAGTTTTCATTTTTTTTTTAATCTAATCCGTACTCTGCCCACGAACCGTCATAGATAACAGGTTTTTTACCACTTATAATAGAATTAGCTAGACCTAAAATGCAGGCTGTAACTCCAGAACCACATGTAAACGCCATTTCTTTTTCCATTGATACTTTCTTTGATTTGAAAATCTCAATTAATTCCTCTTTTTTTTTTAAAGTTCTATCTTCTCTTAAAAGTTTTTGGAAAGGTAGGTTTATTGATCCTTTAATGTTTCCGCTTTTAAGTTCTTTTCGGGGTTCAGACTGTAAGCCTAAAAATCTTTGTTCTCCTCTGGCGTCCAGTAATTGAAATTTATTATTAGTAATATTTTTATTTACTTCATCTTTATTTATCACAAGAGAAGTATTTTCAACTGCAATGTATTTGGATTTATCAGAGCTAGCTAGGTCTTTAGTAGTGGGACGTTTTTCATTTATCCATTTTTTAAAACCCCCGTCTAATACTGAGATAAGTTTTGGGTCATGACCAAAATACAAAAAAGTGTACCAAACCCTACAAGAGCTAAAAACATCTGAGTTGTCATAGACAATTACGTGATCTGAATTAGATATTCCTAAATCAGATACAATTTTTTCCCAATCTTTTTTAGAAGGAAGCATGTGTGGAAGATTAGTTTTTTGATTTGAATTTTTATCTATATCAAAAAATACAGAATTAATAATATGTTCTATTTTGTATTCCTCATAAGAATTTCTATTAGCATTTGGAAGATGCCAGCTAGCGTCTAAAATTTTTACTTTTTTAATATTCTTATCTAACCAGTCTGTAGTTACTAATTGATTCATTACCTGTTCTTTTCAATATATTTTTGATGATATTCTTCAGCTTTATTGTAGTTTTTAATTTTTGAAATATTTGTCTGAATTTTACCATCTAATTTTTCGTTAAATTCTTTTAAAACTTCCAAAGCGTCTTGTTTTTGCTTTTCATCTTCATAAAAAATCTCACTTCTATATTGAGTTCCAACATCTGGAAATTGCATATCTTTTTGTGTTGGATCATGCATTTTAAAAAATAAACCTAATATTTTTTTAAACGAAATTTTATTTTCATCAAAGGTAAGCCTTACAACTTCAGCATGTCCAGTGCTACCAGTACATACTTCTTCATATGTTGTCTGCTCGCTATTACCACCAGCATAACCTACTTCGGTTTCTAATATTCCGGGTTTATTTTTGAAGTTTTCCTCAGGTTTCCAAAAACAGCCAAGTGCGAGTGTACATTTCTGCATAAGTTATCTAATATATTTTGAAGTTGAAAGGATAGTAAATTGTTAACACAAAATCAAATAGGCGTATTGTACATGTTAGGAAGCGTTATTTGCTTTTCAATCATGGATATCTGTGTGAAATGGCTTGATTATTATCCAGTTGGACAAGTTTTATTTTTAAGGTTCTTTATAGGATTTATTCCAATTTACTTCATCATTCCGAGAGATAAATTATTTAGTTTTTACAAAACATCAAGACCCGGTCTTCATGCGTTCCGTGCTATTTCAGGAGCAGCCGCAATTATTGCATTATTTATAGGATTAAGAGAATTACCGTTGGCCGATGTTGTATCTCTAACTTTTGGAGGACCAATATTCGTTACAGTAGCCTCAATTTTTTTTCTATCTGAAAAAGTTGGAATTAAAAGATGGTCGGCTGTATTTTTAGGTTTTATTGGAATGTTATTGATAGTGCAGCCTGCTTTTATAGATTTAAATTATTTCTATATCACTCCAATAGTATTTTGTATTTTTTTCGCGTGTGTAGCAATTAGCGTAAGGTCTTTATCAAAAACTGAACCTAACTACACGATCGCATTTTATTTTACTTTGCTTTGTACTTTAATTGGCCTTGGAACCATATTTTTTGAAGAGTGGAAAATACCAACATTAATAGATTTTATAATTTTTACGATCATGGGTTTATGCGGAAGTATAGCAAATCTTCTTTTAACGCAAAGTTATAGACTAGCTGAGGCATCATTAGTTACACCAATTAAATATTTAAGCCTTGTGTTTGCAATCGTATTTGGATTTTTAATTTGGAGTGAAGTTCCTAAGATCTTAACTTTATTTGGCGCACTATTAGTCATCGCAAGCTCGTTAATAATATTTATAAGAGAGTCTCAACTTAAAAAACAAATAGTCAATCCAAGAGCATGAGAAAGCCGAATTATTGGAACAAGGCAAAATCTATTTTATCCAAAAAAGATAAAGTCATGAAAAAATTAATCAGTTCTTACAAAGACGGCGCACTAGTAACAAGAAATGATGTTTTTTTTTCACTATGCAAAAGCATTATAGGACAACAGATTAGTGTAGCTGCAGCTAATTCAGTTTTTTCAAAATTTGAGAAAAGCTGTAAAGGAAAGATTAATGCAAAAGTTGTGAGTACATTATCAACTCAATCATTAAAGAGATGTGGCTTGAGCAGACAAAAAGTAAGAGGCATTAAAGATTTAGCAAAAAAATTTATTAATAAGGAATTCAATCCTCAATTAATTAAAAAAATGAATGATGAAGAAGCTATAGAATATTTATCTCAACTAAGACAGATTGGAAGATGGTCTGCTGAAATGATCTTATTATTCACTTTTAATAGATCAAATATTTGGCCACTTCAAGATATTGGTTTACTACGAGCAATATCAAATAATTACAAAAAAAAATATTTTCCACCAAAAACATTTCTAAACAAACTTTATAAAAAATTTACACCATACTGTTCAGTCGCAACTTGGTACTTATGGAGATCAATTGATGACGAACCTATTCAATATTAAGAAGCGCCTTCAACGGTTTGATGTTGCCTATCCGCATATCCTTTAAGTATCAAATGTGCTTCCTGATACTCTTTGGATTTGTAAAAAGCATTAGCTTCATTGTATGAGGGAAACTCAATAATTACCGTCCTAGGAGATATTTCACCTTCATTTGATGTTGATCTTCCACCTCTTACAAGAAATTTGCCTTTAAATTTTTCAACCGCAGCTTTAGCTTTCACAGCATATTCGCTAAGTTTTTTCTCATTAGTAATATTTTTATAAACACAAACTACATATCCTTTCATTTACAACTCCTTGAAAATAAATTAGCTTTCTTCATGGCAGATAAACTTATCATTGATTGGAAAGAGTACAATCAAATCGTAGAAAAACTTGCAATACAAATTCATAAAAGTGGTTACAAACCTAATTTGCTTATAGGTATAATGAGAGGGGGTGCACCTATAATTGACGTATTAAGTCGAGTTTTTAAATTAAAGTGTGCATATTTGGCGGTCGAATCTTACTCCGGCGATGGTATAGAAGATCAACAAGGTGATTTAGTCTTTTCAAGAGAGATGAGTTCAACCGTGCAAGATATGAAAGGTAATATTTTATTATGTGATGATTTGTCAGATACTGGAGTTACACTAAATAAAAGTATCGACTGGTTAAAAAAATATCCACCATTAAAAGAAAAGATTAACGAAATTAGAACAGCTGTGCTTTGGAAGAAAAAAGATTCTACGTTTGAACCTGATTTTTGTGCTCAGAGATTAGCCAGTAATCCTTGGATAGTTCAACCATTCGAGCATTACGAGGAAGTAAGAGTTGAGGACTTAATAAAGAAACATAGAAAGAATTAAGGGCCAGGTTTAACTGGCCCTAAAATTTTTAAGCTACGTAAAAACTTATTACGCTGAATGCCGCAATAACCCAAATTGCAGGAGAAGTTTTTCCAAACTTTCCTGTAAATATTTGAATTAATGCATAAGATATGAACGCAAGAGCTATACCATTACTTATACTATACGTAAGAGGCATAGTTATCATAGCAACAACTGCAGGCCCCGATTCAGCTATATCATTCCATTCAATATCTGTGATATTTCTCACAAACAATATTGCAACATACAACAAAGCTGCACCATCAATTTCTTTTGGAAGACTTGTGGCCAGAGGCGAAAAGAATAAACATGCTAAGAATAATACACCTATTACTAATGACGTCATTCCTGTCCTACCGCCAGCTTTTACACCAGCACCAGACTCTACATAACTTGTTACAGTAGTAGTTCCCATCATTGCACCAGCAACTGTTCCAACGCTGTCCGAAAGCATTGCTTTGTTAATATCTTGAACTTTACCTTTTTTATCTACCTTACCCGCTACATTCGCAACAGACGTCAAAGTCCCTGCCGTATCAAAGAAGTCGATAAAAAGTAAAGTGAATACTATTGAAGCCATACCAGCTGTTAGCGCAGCTTTTAGGTCAAATTCAAAAAGGTACGTCATAGGAGGAATTGATCCGACTACACCATTAAACTTTGCTAAGCCAGTGGCCCAAGCAATAATACTAAATAGAAGTATTCCAATAATGATATTCCCTCTTATTTTCATTTTTTCTAACACAATCATGAAAACAAAAGCTAAACATCCCAAAAGCACCAAGGGATTTTTAATATCACCAAGAGTCACTAATGTAACTGGGTGATCTCCAACCACCCCCATTATTTCCAGACCAATAATTGCTAAGAATAATCCTATTCCAGCACCAATACCTAATTTTAAACTTTTAGGTATAGAGTTGATTAACCAAGCTCTTAAAGGCGTTAGTGAGATTCCTAAGAAAATTACTCCTGCAACTAGCACTGCTCCTAAAGCAGCCTGCGGTGTATAACCCATTCCCGCTACAACTCCGTACGCAACAAAGGCATTGATCCCCATTCCAGGCGCTAATCCAATTGGCCATGTACGACCATGGAAAGCCATTATGAAACAGGCTAATGCTGTCGCTAATATTGTTGCAGTGAATACTGCTCCAAAGTCAAAAAAACCTTTTTCTGTTCCGGCAAATTCACCAGATAAAATAAAAGGGTTTAAAAACATTATGTAAGCCATTGTAAGAAACGTCGTTACACCAGCAATTACCTCTGTTTTAAAATTTGTCTTATGTTTTCTATATTCAAAATATTTATCCATCATAAAATAATACCTCCACGAAACTTAATTACTCTAAATATCTAACAAAATCTTAACTAAATCTGTCATAGCTGTTTAGATTCAACCTAGGGTAAATATATCTGTTTATAACTTTTCGTTATAAAATAAGGTTAAAATGAAAAAGTTTTATTTACGCATTTTATACACATTAATTTTATTCAGTGTTCTCGGTTGCCAGACCGTGTCAAAAAAAATTGACGATACAACTACACAAGAACGTAAAGAATTAACTAAGTGGCTTAACAAATCAGAGTCAGAATTAAAAAATTTTTACGGTCAACCAGATAAGATCGAATTTTTAGAATCAAGAAACAGGAACTACGTTTATGTCACAGAAAAATATAAGATAAAATGTGAGAGAAAATTTGAGGTTAATCCTAAAAATGTGGTAGTAGGCTTTAGCAGCAAAAACTGTTTTTAAAGCATGAAAGAAGATTTAAAATCTCAATTTATTGAGTATTTTACGAACGGAGTCAAAAAAAAAAACCAACTTAAGATTGGTGTAGAGCACGAAAGATTTTTATTTACAGGTAAAGATAAAAAAAAAAGAATTGAATACCCTACTTTAAAAAAGTTATTTGAAAATCTTAAATCAGAAAATTGGTCACCTATTTTTGAGGGAGAGAGTATAATTGGAATGCGAAGAGGTAAGCAACAGATTACAACTGAACCAGGGTTACAGTGTGAACTTTCTGGAGAACCTTTGGAAAATATTCATCAAGTTTGTAGTGAAAGCTCAAAATTTTTACAGGAAATTAAAAAAGCTAGTGAAGGTCTAGATGTGAGTACCATTTCAATAGGTTTTGATCCTTATAATGATTTACCAAATATTCCTAAAAGCCCAAAGAATAGATATAGAATTATGACAATCGAAATGCCGAAAGGTGGAGAGTTAAGTTTAGATATGATGTATAGAACCTGCGGAATTCAAGTTAATTTTGACTACACCTCTGAAGAAAATTTTGAGAAAATTTTTAAATTAGGAAATTACTTAACTCCTCTTTTAATAGGATTATATGCAAACTCACCTTTTAAAGATGAAAAACCTTCAGGATTTTACTCTTACAGAAGTAAAGTTTGGCAAAAAACTTCAAGAGGCGGAATTATGCCTATTGCTTTTGAAAAAGTTACGTTTGAGAAATATTTTGATCATGTTGTTAGATATCCTGTTCTATTTATCATAAGAGATGGAAAATATGTTCAGCCCACTGGGCAAACTTTTCAAGATTTTATCGAAGGTAAATTTAATAAAGTTAATAATCAAGCAAATTTAAAAGATTTCGAAATTCACCTAGCTACAATTTTTTCTGAAGTAAGATTAAAACAATTTGTAGAATTAAGATCACTTGATACATGCGATTGGGAATGTTTTTGTGATGGACCAGCCTTTCTAACTGGTTTACTCTATTCTTCTTTAGACGAGGCCTTTAATATTATTAAAAATTGGAAAAAAGAGAATGTTATGAATGCTTATATTCTTTCTTCCAAAAAAGGTTTAGAAACCGAACTTGAGGGAAAAACTTTACATGAATGGAGTAAAATTTTTTTAAAATTATCAAAAGATGGTCTAATAAAAAGAAATAAAAAAAATCGTAAAAATCAAGATGAGACTATTTATTTAAGACATACTCAAAATGTAATTAAAAATAAGAAAAATAGAGCACAACTTCTTATTGATCAGTATAATATAAAAAAAAACTTAGATTTTTTTAAAAATGAAAAAGAAAATTTTAGTTATTCAGGGCTCTGATATTAATAAAATAAATTATAAGACCGACACCTCTATATTTTTAGGTTTAGAGGCCCAGAGGAGAAAATTTGACATTTTCTATTACGAGCCAAAACATTTAAGTTTTAAAAATGGACATGTTTTTGCAGAATGTTTTAAAATTAAGATAATTAATAAAGATAAAACCTATATTCAAAAGATTAAAAAATTAAATTTAAATCTCTCTAAAATTCAAATTTTACTAATTAGAAATGAGCCACCATTTAATCAACAATATCTAAACACAACATATCTTTTGGAGCTAATTTCAAATAGGGTAAAAATATTAAATAGCCCAAAAGCAATAAGAGATGTTCAGGAAAAACTTTTTTCTCTAAAGTTTAAAAAGTTTATGCCACCAACATTAGTGAGTGAAAACCTTTATGAAATTAAAGCTTTTTTTTCAAGATATAAACAGATAGTTGTTAAACCTATTGAAGGCTATAGTGGCAATGATGTTAAGTTAATAAAAAAATTTAGTAAAAATAAAGTCAATAAGTATCTTAAAAAATATAATCACGTAATTTTTCAAAAATATATTTCAAAAATATCAAAAGGAGACAAAAGAGTTTTCATTATTAATGGAAAGGTAAAAGGAGTAATATCTAGAGTCCCAAAAAAAGGTAGTATTCTCTCAAATATGAGTAAAGGAGCTTACGCAAGAACAATCAATATTAATTTAAATGAACTCAAAATTAGCAATTTGATAGCTAAAGAATTAAAAAAAAATAACATTTATTTTGCTGGAATTGATTTTATTAATGGAAAACTTATTGGCGATATTAACGTTACAAGTCCAACAGGTTTAAAAACTTTTTATGATCTAACAGGTGTCAATTTAGCTAAGTATTTTTTTGATAATATTTGATACTTGCGGAGTATTACTCCGCAAGTAAGGTAAACTTATTTGATCGAAATAAGTCTTTTTTTCTTTATTTCTGGTATGATTTTTTCACAAGAAATAGTCAGCAAACCATCTTTTAGCTCGGCACCATTTACTTTTACATCATCTGCAATTGTAAATGATCTGGCGAAAGATCTTTGTGATATACCTCGATGAATAACTTCATCACCATCTTTTTCTTCAGTTCTTTTAACGTCTTTTGTTTTAACGGTTAAAAGATTATCCTCATATTCAACTTCAACATCATCTTTGTTAAAGCCAGCAACTGCTACTTCAATAGCATATTTATCTTTGCCTGCTTTACGAATGTTATATGGCGGGTAATTGCTTTGTACAGCAAGACTGCCATTTCCTAACATAGACTCGAATTGATCGAACATATCATCGAATCCAATGCTGAAAGGTCTAAGTGAATTAAAGATCGATAGATCCTTACTTGTCATATATCCTCCTTTGTTAGCAAGGTTTAATATCAGTCCCATTTGGCGACTGACACAGGTTGATATGGGAATTATTTTTAATTTTTCAAGATTATTATTTTAAAATTTTTGCAGACTTTAAAATAAAAGAATATTCTTCGGCCAATTCTGTGATAGCATTGTCGCGCCCCGACATTCCACCGTGACCTGCTGCTTCCATTTTACATTTTAGCAACTGATTATTATTGTCAGTTTTTAAATCTCTTAGCTTTGCAATATATTTAACTGGCTCAGAGTAAAGAACTCGATTGTCAAACAATGATGTAGTTATCAGCATCGGCGGATAATCTTTTTTCTCAAGATTATTATATGGAGAATAAGACGAAATATATTTAAAGTATTCCTTACTTTTAATTGGATTTCCCCACATTTCCCATTCCCCTGGTGTTAAAGGTAATTTTTCATTCAACATTGTGGTCAAAGTATCTACAAAGGGCACCAACAAAAGCATTCCAAAAAATAAATTTGGTGCCATATTAGCTACCGCTCCACCTGTAAGGCCTCCAGCTGATCCACCATAAAAACAAATTCCACCTTTGTAAGTATATCTTTGCTCTATTAAATGATTTGCACATGCTATGTAATCTAAAAAGGTATTCTTCTTAAATTTTTTTTTACCTTCCGTGTGCCAGGCATCTGAAACATCACCTCCACCTCTTACATGTGCAATTGCAAAAGTAATTCCTCTATCAACCAAACAAAACCTTGATGCACTGAAGGATGGAGATACGCTATGTTTGTAAGCACCATAAGCGTAAAGTAGGACCTTTGATTTTCCATCTTGCTTTGTGTCTTTTAATCTTACTAAACTAATCGGAATCATTCGACCATCATGAGACTTAGCTCTAATTCTTTCCACTACATATTTTCTAGGATCATGGCCAGATGGGATTTCTGTTTCTTTAACTAATTTTTTTTCTTTAGTGACGATATCATACTCATAAACTCTTCCTGGAGTTGCCATACTCTCCCAACTAATTCTTATCTTTTTAGTATTCGTATCTTTCTGCATTAACGAAACTCCTGGTACACCAATCGCCTCATCAGAAATTTTAATTTCCTCTTCTTCGTTGGTTTTAATATTTCTAATATAAAGTTTTGGAATTGCATCTGATTTCTCAGATCTTATGATATAGTCATCTAGAAATTCAAAACCGCTAATAACAGTTTCTTTTTTAGCAGGAATAAAAACTTCTAATTTATCTATTTGATTTGCCTTACATCTAAGCACCTTATAATCCCTAGCCTCTTCATTAGTGTGAACATAGAAATATCCATGCCAAGAGTCTATTGAATAGCGAACATCATTTTTTCTTTTTTGAAAAAGTGTAGGATTAATTTCTTTAGAGTCTGAAGAAAAAAAATATTCCTCTGTTGTAATATGATCAGAAGTTCCAATAATGAAATATTTTTCGTCAGAGGTAATACCTATGCCACAAGTAAAAGTTTCATCTTTTTCCTCAAAAATAAGCTGATCTTGATCTGAGGAAGTTCCAATGACATGTTTAAATATTTGTCTAGGCCTATGATATTGATCTAATTTTGAATAGAAAAAACTCTTACTATCCAAAGCCCAAGTAACACTACCACTAGTATTTTTAATTATATCTTTTTCATTCTTACCAGTTCTAAGATCTCTCAAATAAATTGTATAATATTCTGACCCTTTTAAATCTAGGGAATAAGCAATAAAATTATCACAATGAGATACACTTACAGTTCCAACTCCAAAATATTCAGAACCATATTTTTTTTTTTCTAAATCACCATCAAAAAAAACTTCTTCAGGTTTTGAGCCATCAATGAGTTGCCTAATTCTTTTACCGTAATTACCTTTAGCCTCTGTTTTTGCCCAGTAAAAATATCTCTTATCTTTAAATTTTAACCCTGTGTCATCTAATTTTATCTTACCCTTAATTTCGTCAAATAAATTTTTTTGAAATGTCTTTACATCTGCAAAGTAATTTTCAGTAATTTTATTGTTTGCTTGTATATAATCTTTGACTTCAGTATTTAACTTTTTTGAGTCATTTAAAACTTCAAGTATATCTGGCTGATCAACCCATGAATAATCATCTTCTAGTGGAATACCGTGATAATTTTTCGTAGTCTTTATTTTTTTAAGTTTTGGTATATTCATAATAGTAAATTATATGAATTTATTTTTGTTGGGAATTATCATTTTCGTCGTAATCTACCTTTTTCTAAATTGGTTCGCTAGAGCTAGTTCAAAAAAGATAGCTACTACAATAAAAAAAATTGCAATATATATATCATTAATTCTTGCTGTCCTATTTACAATAGGTGGCAAATTCATTTTTAGTCTCCCTATGTGGTTGATCTTGTTATCCGGACTAAAGATCAAAGGATTCACTGCACTACAATTTTATCAATTATATAGATTAATCCAGTTCATGAAAAACAATGCTGGAAGGTTTTCTCAAGGACAATTTGGACAAACCCAAGGTTCCTCTAGTGTAACAACAGATGAGGCTTACAAACTATTAGGATTAAAGAAAGGTGCGAGCAAAGAGGAGGTTTTAAAGGCAGCAAATCAACTTCAAAAAAAAATACACCCTGATATGAATAGAGACGTCAAGACTGAGAGATTAAGCCAACTCGTTAATGAAGCTAAGGAAAAAATAATCAAAACTGACTTTAGTTAATCAAGTAGCTCTAAAGATTTGTTTAAAACTTTTTCAAAAGAAATTTTGTCTGCTCCTAAAGTATCATGTATTGTAGTTTCCTCTGTTTCACCCTCAGGTACTATTACATTAATATTTTTTGAGTATTTTCCATAAGCTTGCACTGGGCTGTCCATAAACAATGCTAAACATTTTATATTTAATGCTGAAGAAATGTGTAACCAGCCAGTATCATTACCGACATAAAGATCACAATTTTTAATTATTGGCAATGTATCTTTAATTTTTAGATTTTGGAAAGATTCGCAATTTTTGCCTATTTCAGAATTAAACAATTGATCAATTAAACTTTTATCATTGTTGCCTGCAGCTAAATAAAATTTTGAGGGTATTTTTGAATTAATACTTATACAAAGCTTCACAAAATTTTTAATATCCCATCTTTTTGTATATCCACTAGCAGAAATACCCATACATATGTGTTTAAATTCTTTAGAAAATCTTTGTTTAGTCTTTTTAACTTTATCTTCATTAATATTAAGTTTTGGTTGAGTTGATACTATTTCACCTAGCTCATTTTCTGTAAAAATTTTGGCAGACATTACTATATTATCTTTTTTTCTAAATAATGGATACTGGGAAATATTTTTTATTCCAGCTATCTTTGAAATTAATAAATATCTTATAGAGCTATTAAAGATGAAAACCTTGTCAAATTTTTTTAATTCAAGTTCCTTACATAATTTGAAGAACCCTGATAGACCATCATGTATCCCCGAATTATTCTTCGTACGATTTAACAATATTATTTCTTCAATATGTTTATCTTCAGCTAATAATTGATCAGCACGAGTATTTTCTTTCACTAAAATTGATACTGGAGTTCGATATTTTTTTGAAATAGCATGAATATATGGCAAATAAATAACCATATCTCCCATTCCAATTTTTGGTTGAATTACTAAAACTTTCATTTTAATTTTATCAATATAACTTAGATAGAATAATTTAGGTAAGATTATGATTAAAAAAGGAGTATACGCAGCAGGATTGAGTGTTCTGAATACAGATAGAACATTAAATATTGATGCAACAATTAATCATGCAGCTCAAGCTATTCAAAATGGTCTACACGGAGTTTTCTTTTTTGGCTCTACAGGGCAAAGTCAATTAATTTCAACAAATGAAAAGAAAGAACTCATTACTAAAATTGCTAATCATAAATTAAAAAAACAATTTTTTTTAGGTGTTGGAAATAATTCGCTAAATGAACATAAGGATTTAATTAGTTATTCCATGGAATACGGTTTTAGAGAATTTTTAATAATGCCCCCAGCGTATTACAGAGGAAATACAAATGAAGGAGTTTTTAATTTTTACTCAGGATTAATTAATGCACTTCCTAAGGTAAAGATTATTCTTTATAATTTTGAAAAGTTAAGTGGTTACAAATTTTCTGAAGAAATGGTGACAAGACTTGTTAAGTCTTTCCCTAATAATATAATTGGATGCAAAGACTCAAGCTACAATTTATATGAAAGCTTAAAATTACCAAATTTTTTAATGTTCCCAGGATCGGAAGCAAAACTTCTTCAGGGTTTAGAAACTGGATGTTCGGGTTGCATATCAGCAGTAACTAATGTCACTCATTCTTTAGCTAGAAAAGTTTTTGATGATTTTGAAAATAAAGTTCCACAATCTAAAAATGAAAAACTGATTAAAGTTAGAGAAACTTTCGATCAATTTAATCTGATTTCAGCTCTTCATAGTTTTCTATCGAATAAAGATGATAATTTTAAAAATATTTTACCACCATTAGTTCTATTGTCTCAAGATAAACAAAAAGAACTAGAGGAAAAATTAAATAAATTAGAGTTTGTATCAGAAAAAAACTTGGCAGCGTAAAACATGATTTTAGCTCGAATATTTTCAAAAATTTTTAAAGAAGGAGGAATAATTTTAATTGACGCAAAAGGTCAGAAGTACATTTGCGGAAATCCAAGAGTCGACAAACCAATAACGATTAAATTGCTTAAAGAAGACTTAAACTGGAAATTACTGTTAGATCCAGAACTTGAATTTCCAGAGGCCTATATGAGAAATGAAATAGAAATAGAAAATGCATCGATGAAAGATTTTTTGATGGAGCTTATTAAAAATTTAGGTCGTGATGAAATTTCAACAACAAGTCTTATTACTAAAAAAATATACCAAGCTTGGAGAACAATAACGAATTTTAACTTACCAGGAAAATCAAAAAAAAATGTGGAACATCATTATGACATTGGTGGAGAGAGAGGTGAAAAATTGTATGATATTTTTTTAGATAAAACTCACAGGTTATACTCATGCGCATATTGGAAAAATGACACTAAAACTTTGGAGGAGGCGCAACAAAATAAAATAGATCATATTATAAAAAAACTAGATATTAAAGAAGGTCAAAAAATTTTAGAGGTCGGCTGTGGCTGGGGAGGAATGGCTTTTGAAATTGCAAAACAAAAAAAATGTGAAGTGACTGGAATTTCTCTAAGTAAAAATCAAATAGAGTATTGTAAACGTAAAGCTATAGAACTTAATTTAGATAACCAAGTAAAATTTGAACTTATTGACTATAGAGGGGTAAAAGGTAAATATGATCGAATTTTTTCTGTAGGGATGTTTGAACATGTTGGTAGAAAATTTTACAACACCTTTTTCAAATCAATGAATAAACTTCTTCAAGATGATGGGATATTTTTATTACACACTATAGGTGTGGTAGATAAACCCACAGCACCAAATAAATTTATACAGAAGTACATTTTCCCTGGAGGTATTTGTCCCTCTTTCAGCCAAATAATTAATCCAATTGAAAAAACGGGTTTAATCGTTGCAGATACAGAAACGTTAATAAGACATTATGACAAAACACTAGAAAGTTGGTTAGAGCGTTTTTTAGAAAAGAAAAAAGAAGTGAAAGATTTATTTGACGAAAAATTTGTAAAAATGTGGGAGTTTTATATGGCTAGCTGCGCAGCAGCGTTTAGATATAGAGATCTAGTCGTTTTTCAATTGCAAATTGTTAAGAATTTTCAGTCAGCCCACCGTACAAGAGACTATATATATTTATAAAAAGTGCTATTTAATTAAAAGCTAGCATGAAAAAGAAGAAAAAAAAGCCTATCAAGGTTAAAAGAAAGAAATCAAAAAAATCTTTAATTCGAAGAGTTAAAAATAAAAGAAAAAAAATACAAAGCAAGAAAATAAAAAAAAGGAAAAAAACAAAGAAGCAGATACAGAATAAGCAAAGACGTAATGTCAAAGTAAAATTAAAGACACTCAAAAAAAACACTCAAAAAACCAGAGCTATAGTATCAAGTCTATTAAAACTGAATGATAAAGTTAAATCTATATTTAGGTTCAATATAAATATAGATCAAACCTTGCAGGGTTTTTTTATAGGCATATCTAATAAAGTTTCTGGAATTAAAAAGATAATACTAGAAGAGAGAGAAAAGCAAAAAAAATTGAAACTAAAGCTTATGGAGCAAGAAAAAAAAGATGCTCAAAAAAGGCTATTAGAACGAGAAAAATTAGCTTTAGAGGCAAAAAGAAACGAACTAAAAGAAGAGCAGAAATTAGAAAAAGAAAGAAAACTAGATTTACAACGATTTATAAAATTAGAACAAGCTGAACTCAGAAAAGAGAGAGCTGAGAAGCAAAGGCAATTTTTAGAGCAAATCAAACTTGAGAAAAAAATTGACCTTTTTAGAAAAAGAGAAGAATTAGAAATCAAAAATCTTGAAAAATATGTTTTAAACCAACAAAGAGAGTCTTACGAAGAAGTTCAACAACGTATAGATAAAATTAAAGAAAAATACAAACTAATCAGAGAGCAAAAAATAAATGAGGCAATCAGAGAAAGGGTTGCAAGTTTAGGAATCAAAGTAGAAGAGACTGATGATAAAGCAACATTATTAGAAAAAGAGAGAGTTTATAATGAAGAAAGAGAAAAGATCGAATACGCTCTTGAAAGTTTTTATCGATCAGCCCATAGCTTGTGCTTTCAATTAAATAAAAAATATATCCCAAAATATTTAAGTATTATCAGATGTATCGATAAAAGATTCGAGACAGGAGAAATTTATATTAAGTGGGATGACGCAATAGAGGCCGATTGGTTAATTTTAATTTATATTAAAAATAATTCACCAGATGAGGGAATAATAATTGAAGATAAGACTGATCCTGAAAATCACACAACTCATGAGTTTCAACCAAATGAAATATTTAAAGCCTCAGACGTAATGGTGGATGCATTGACAAAATTATTAGATAACGAGAGAAATAAAAGAAAAGTTAGTTAATAAGATCTTCTAATTTTTTAATCTCACCAATTTTAAATAGAATTGCTTCTTCTTTTTTGAAGCCAAACTTTTCAGCATTTTCTTTAAACCTTACAGGGGGTTCCCAAATCGGCTCCAAACTTAATATTGCTGTACCCCAATGCATTCCTATAACCTTTTTTACCTCTAAGTCTTTCATTAAAGATAAAAGCTCTTCAGGGTTAGCGTGAGCTGTAGATTTATCTTTGACCGGAATGATAGGATAGAAATTATAGGCACCCAAATTTCCAAAACCTAAATCGATAGGACCAAATTTTTTTCCTAATTCCTTATAAAATGGTGCCGGTCCGGTATCACAAGCAAAAAAGATTTTTTTATCTTTGTATTCAATTAAAAAACTTCCCCAAAGTGTTCTATTTGTATTTCCATCTCCCCAAATCCAACGCTTGGACCAATGTTGACTTGGAAGCATTGTAATTGTGATTTCATCATTAATAATAATTTTATCAAACCAATCCAATTCTTTAACATTGTCTTTTTTATATCCATTTTTTGTGAAATATTTCCCTAGCTTAAGAGGCACAAGAACTTTGGCATTCTTATAAGGAAAGTTTTTTATCGTACGGATACTCATGTGATCATAATGATTGTGTGTCAGCAAAAATATATCTATTTTGGGAAGCTCTTTAAGAGTTAAAGGAGACTCTATGTATTTTTTAGGACCAAATATCATAGGTCCATAATTTTTTTCAAAAACAGGATCTGTAATAATTGTAGTATTTCCAAGTTTAATTATAAAACTCGCATGATCAAGCCACATCACATAAGAGTCCGATTTATATTTTTCAAGATTTTTTAAAACTATTTGCTTATCAATTACATGTTCGGGTGGATAATTGATCTTAAGTTTCTTCTTCTCTTCTCTAAAAACTTTCCAATCCCATTTAAAATTAGGATCTCTTTTTGGACCTCCCTCAAGATTTCTAAAAGCAAATAACTCTCCATTTTTATAAATGTGGTGATAGGGTTTTTGGTCCATTGCAATAAGTTCTAAATTAAAAAAAGTAATTATTAACAGAAACCATGATAATTTTTTCATTATTTCTATTAATATTTTTCTCTGGTTTTTTCGTTAATTTTATTTCCATATTCTTTTATTTTATCCCACTCATTTTTATTTTTTTTTTCAGCTTTAAAGGAGATAATTAAAGGAAGAATAATTAGAGCAAATATAATAACGACACAAGCAATAATAAGGGGTACACTCATACCCCTTATTATCATAAATTATTTTATTTTAAATAACTATTTAGCTGTCTAGACAATTTGACTTATTAATTCTTTTGTCAAAATCTTTTTGAGCCTCTTTGCTAACTATCCAAACATAAGATGACTCTTGTAATTGGCTAGCATCAGCAATTGTACAACGTTTGCCAATTTTTACTTTTGCCATGTTACCACCAGCACAGTTAGTCAATAAAAGCAATAAAGATATAATTGATAATGTTTTCATAACTTGAAGTTAATTAGAAATTCCGCACTTTGCTGGGCATAATTTAGACCAAAAAAAGAATTTTAACTTTCTTGAAAACTCTATTTTTTAATACTATGTTTTAGCATGTCTAAATTCCATACTTACAAAACTAAAGTTTACTACGAGGACACTGATGCAGGTGGGATAGTTTATTATGCAAGATACCTCCATTTTATCGAAAGAGCCAGAACGGAAATGATCTATGATCATCTAGGATTAAATCATTCCCAGCTTAATAGAAAGTTTAATGTAATATTCGTGGTCAGAGAATGTAACGTTAAATATCTTAAATCCGCTAAATTTGAGGATAATTTAGAGGTTCATACTCACATTTTAAATAAAACTCCTGTTCGATTGAACCTTAAACAAGAAGTTGTAAGAGACAATGAGGCTTTGGTCATAGCTGAAATTGAACTGGCTGTGATTGACAGTAATGGGTCGATAAGCAGGCTGTCAAAAAAATTATTAGAAAAAATATAAATTTGACTTATAGGTGACATACCTTCGCCAGAATTCAGAGTTAAACACAAATCAAGTTTGCAATTTTAGCATTACTCATAATTTTTTAATTGTATTAAAAAGGAAATATGAAATTTAAACAGTATAAGAAAAACAAAAATAAGAACTCAATCAAAAAATTTAAAAAAATTTCTCTCTTTGAGCTTCAAAACTCCCCAAAAGCTTTGCTTTTTAGAGTAAGAACTTAATCTTTTTTCTCCTCATAACAAATGGCTTAATAAACATTAGGCCATTGTTTTTATAGCTATAATTGTTAAATTAGTTTGTGAAAAGTAAGAAACAAAATTCAAAAGTAGCTATTATTATGGGGTCCCAGTCCGATTACTCTATAATGAAAGATTGTGAGAAAATCCTTAAAACCCTTAAAATTAAGTATAAAGTTTTAATAGTTAGTGCTCACAGAACACCTAAGAGGATGTTCGATTTTGCTGGAGCCGCCGAAAAAAATGGTTTTGGTGTTATAATAGCTGGAGCTGGTGGTGCTGCTCATTTAGCGGGTATGGTTGCATCTTTAACTTCTTTACCTGTTTTAGGAGTTCCAATGGAAACTAAAAAACTTAAAGGTCTTGATAGTCTATTATCAATGGCGCAAATGCCAAAAGGGGTTGCTGTAGGATGTTTAGCGATAGATGGTGCTTTTAACGCAGGTATTCTAGCTGCTTCTATTATTGGTAATTTTGATGAAAAAATTAAGACTAATTTAGAAAAGTGGAGACGAACACAATCTCAATCAATTAAAAAAAAACCTAAATAATAAATGTCTGACATCACTTTAGGGATAATAGGCTCAGGACAATTAGGTTCACTACTTTGTCAGGCAGCTAAAAAACTTAATGTTAAAACAATAGTTATATCTGATGATGAACAAGGTCCTGCACAAAATTTCTCTGATGAGTTTATTTATTCAAAATATGATGATGAATATAAAGTAAAAGAATTTATTGATAAAGTGGATATTGTAACTTTCGAATTTGAAAATATACCAGTAGATATTTTAAAAAAAATAGAATCAAAGAAAAAGGTCTTACCTAAACCTGAAATAAACAAAATAATTCAAAACAGAAAGTTAGAAAAAACTTTTATTAATGATTTGGGTATTAAAACGACAGATTGGGCTTTTATTAAACAGGCTGAAGACGTTGAAAAGAATCAAAACTTATTACCTGGTATCTTAAAGTCAAACACACTTGGTTATGATGGACATGGACAATTTGTTTTAAACTCTCTCGCTGATGTAAAAAAAGATTGGTGCTTCACAGCAGATTATATTTTAGAAAAGAAAGTAAACCTAAAGAAAGAGATATCAGTTGTAATCACAAGATATTTAAATGGGGAAAGTTATATTTATGAGCCTATAGAAAATATTCATAAAGACCAAATTTTAAATCATTCCAAAATTCCTGCAGCAATTAATCAAGAAATTTTTGCTCAAGCACAGAATAATGCAAAACTTATCTCAGAAAAATTAGATTACGTTGGTACGATGTGCGTTGAATATTTCATCGATCAAGATGATAATTTATTAGTTAATGAAATTGCTCCAAGGGTGCATAATTCAGGTCACTTAACAATAAATGCGTTCTCCTTAAGTCAATTTTCTGGACATGTAGCAGCCGTGTGTAATCTTGGTATAAAAAAAGTTGAAAAAATTTCTAACGCTGAAATGTTTAATATCTTAGGAAAAGATATCGAAACCTATAGATCGAAAACATTCAATAAAGGTGAATTTTTTTATGACTATGGAAAAAAATCTATTAAAGATAAAAGAAAAATGGGACACCTTACCATTTTAAAAAAATAATTACTTAATTGTTATTCTATGCATTACTCTTTTACAGTTCTTTATTTCACTGGCCATATGTAAAATACTTAAATTATCCCAAAGACAAATATCACCTTTAGTCCACTCATAAGAAAATATGAACTCCTCTTTGTTTACGTGTTCTACTAAAAAATTTTTTAAATATTCAGCCTCTTCTTTTTTTACATTTTTAATTTTCATTAAATGTCCTGGAGAAACATATAAAGTTTTTTTTCCGTCAACGGTAATAACTATTGGATGTTCAGCCTCCATACTTTCTGAAGATTTAATGCCCATTTCTTTTTCTCGTTCAAGTCTTGTTACTGCTATCGGGCCTGCTGATGAAAAAACCCCAGTAGCACCTTTGATTTTTTCTTTGATGTCGTCTGGCAACTTTTCATAAGCATTAAAGCCAGATGAGAATATAGTATTACCTTGGCCAACTGGTATTTCCATACCCATTAACATTGTATATCTAGGTCTATCTTTAAATAAATAACTTGTGTCTTGATGAAGCCAGCTAGAACCAAAACTTAAATTTTTATCATCAGGCTTTCTTTCGATTACATTTATAAATGGAAATTTTTCATCTAAGCCCTTAAGTCTTGGATACACTACGGGTTGACCTATAGTTTTTGCAAAATTTTGATAAGTTTCAGGATCAAGGTTTTGTTCTTTAATAAATATCACCCCGTATTGGTTTAAAATCTTTTTGATTTCTTTTGCTTGATGTTGATCTAGGGATCTTAAATTAATATCATTGATATAAGCTCCAACATTATTTTTTCCTGGTGAGATAGATAAATTCATTTAGTTTAAAGGTTTAATTAAAGCAGGGTCGTTATTAATTGGGTTATTAATATCTTTCGATATCTCATGAAACTTTAGTACTGGTGGCTTTATTGAATTTAAAATTTCCATAGCATTTTTTTTAACATTTAAATAGTTGTTTATTTGACTTTGATTAATAATCAGAGGCTCTCTATGATGAATTGCACTTACTTTTTCAGTTGCCTCTCTTGTAATTAGACAAAATTGATTTTTCTGATATATAGCCGCAAAGAATATAAGTTCATTATTTTCTTTAGTAAAATAATAAGGAGTTTTAGTTTTATCTTCTCTTTTCCATTCGTAATAACCATCCGCAGGCACGATACACCTTGAGGTTTGAATAAGGTTTTTAAATGTAATTTTTTCCATTAATGTCTCTTTTCTAGCATTAATCAGAGGAGAAAACTTATCAAGCTTTTTTGACCAAGCAGGGACTAATCCCCATTCACATAATTCAAGTGCTTTTCCATTTGTGTAAGATTTTATTATTGGTAGTTGCTGGGTAGGATGAGCATTATAGTTATCACTGTCTTCAACTTTAATGTTTGTTTTAACTATATCTACTGTTTTAGTAACTGGTTTCCGGATACTATATCTTCCACACATTATTTATTTTTTCTCTCTCTTTTAAGCTTTCTCTTTTCTCTTAAAGATAACTTTGCTTTTTTCATAAAGCTTCTATCTTTTTGACTTTTACCTGAATATCTTTTTGACATACTTATTCGTCTATTATTTCATGGAATTGCTCACCTAGTCCATCTACTTTTAAGTGAAGTTTGTCACCTGCTTTTAGAAATTCAGGTTTTTCCATTTCCATTGCCGTACCCGCAGGTGTCCCGGTGGTGATAATTGTCCCAGGATATAAAGTCATAAATTGACTTAAGTGAGAAATTAAAAAATTGAAATTAAAAATCATTCTTTCTGTATTTCCAGTTTGTCTTCTGTTGCCATTTACATCTAACGCTAAATTAATATTCTTTAAGTTTTTTATTTCATCTTTAGTCACAAGGTAAGGCCCTGTAGGTCCTGCTATAGATTTACCTTTGATCCATTGACCACCTCTTTCTTTTTGCCAAGATCTTTCAGATATGTCATTAACTATACAATAGCCAAATACATAATCTTGAGCATTTTCCTCTTTAATATATTTGCCTTCCTTACCAATGATCATACCAACTTCAACTTCGTAATCCATTTTATTTGCAGACTTAGGTTTTGTTATTTGATCATTAGGCCCCTGAATACATCCAGAGCTTTTATTAAAAACAATAGGTTCGGTTGGTAATTTTGATTTGGTGCCTTCTGCATGTGCTTTATAGTTTAAACCTATCGCTAAAAAATCTACGGGATTTGAGATGCAAGCACCAATTCTAATATTTGAGTTGATTTCCTTGAGTTCAGATAATTTTATTCTTTTTAATCTATTTAATGTTTCTTCATTAATTGTCTGTGGATTTAAATCTTTAATGTGATCTGATAAATCTCTAATGACATTATTACTATCTATGGCTGCAACAATTTCACTTCCTAACTCACCAACTCTTAGTAATTTCATTAATTAATTTTAATCTTAGAATCGCTATTTTACAAATCTTTTGATTCTTTCTTCAGTGGTTGTTTCAGGACCAGAATATGGGGTTTCGTAACTATTAGTTCTTGTTAAAACATCAATTCCTTTAGTGAAAATAAAGATAAAAAAAACAATGAAAAAAACTGCAAATATTTTTGCTGGGTTATAATTTCCGGATTGAAATACACTGACTGGCTGTTCTTGTTTTTTATGAAAAAATTTAAATGTTAAGTAAACAGCTATTATTAACCCAATATGTGCCATTACTACTCCAGCCCAACCAAAAATAAAAGAGGTTACACTAAATACATAGAGACTAAACACAGTGGACCAAACAAACGACAAAACAATTAATATTTGAAGTCTTACAGACTTTGGTAAGCTTCTTAAGTCGTTTTTGCTATCATCAAACATGATGTTAGCAGCTTCAGTCATCCAATTTTTAAAACTTTCCATGTTTTCTTATATACTTTTTAAATTAAAATTTAAATTATTATAAATTTCGCACTAGTTTTCTTACTTTTTGCATGTGTGAGTCAAATTTTTCTTTTGTCATACCTGGCAAAACTTCATAAAATCTTATGTAGGTTGTTTCCATTCCACCAAGCTTTAAAACTCCTGCTTTAATTCTTCTAAATGGAATATTTTGAAACCAGGTTTGAATTGAAAACCAATTTCCACCGTAAGACATTGACATTATAGCTTTTCTACCTTTCATCGCACCTGCAACTGGGTAACCCCAATTACCAACAAGTCTTTTAAATGAGAAAAACCATTTAGGAGCTAAAGTTAGATCAATCCAATTTTCTAAAATTGCAGTTGCTCTAAGATTATAACAAGGTGAAATCATAAATAATACATCACTTGCTTCTAATCTTTTTCTATAATCTAAAATTTGATCGTTAGGTCCAGAACCATCAAAAAAAGGAATTGGTTTTTCCTCATGTAAATTAATTAAATCAATTTGATGACCTAATTTTTTTGCTTCTTCGATAAAAGCATCTCTTACAGAAGCATTAAATGATTTTTTTATGTCGTGATGGCCATAAACAATAAAAATTTTTTTAGACATCTTTATTTGTCTATATCATTTTTTTCACTTTTCCGTATTAGAAATCCCGAACCTATCCCCACTGCAATAGCTGATATAACCCACGAGTATTCTTGTTCGCTGAAAAGAACTAATAGACCAAAACCTATAATGATTACACCTAAAAGCTTATTATCCATTGACAAATATAAACCTTATATTAAAGTTTACTAACCCATCTGTCATGGGAAAAAAGACGAGGCATTCGACATGCCTGACCTATAAAGGGTTGCAAAGTCGGTAGAAATGAAAGGAGTTGCTATGAATAGATTTAGCAAACTGTATGGAAATTCTGCCGTTAAAAAAGCTGAGCAGAAACTCTCAATGCAGTTAAGTAAAAACCAAAAAGCCCCTGAGGCTAACGCCAATGGAACGGCTGGTTATTTGGTTAAAAACGGAAAAAATTCCGGAAAAATTTTGAAGCATTTAAAAACTGAAAAAAATCAGCTTTAAAACTTTTATAGGGTGGGGACTTTAAAATCCCCACTCAAGTCTTTAATATCCCCTCAATGGAAAAACAAAATTTTTATGATCTTAATTTTGATCAACTAAAAGCTTTTTTAATTGAAAAAGGAGAAGTTGAGCCAAAAAAAGCTAAGATGAGGTCTCAACAACTCTTTAATGCAGTTTATAAAAAAAATATTAAAAGTTTTGATGAGCTAACAACATTTGGAGTTGAACTTAGAGGTAAGATCAAAGATTTGATTAGTTTAGAAAAACCAAAAATTATAGATGTTCAAAAATCTAAGGATGGTACTATAAAATTTCTTTTAGAGCTTAAAGATAAACGTAATGTTGAGACAGTCCTTATTCCGGATAAATCCCAAAGCAGATATACAATTTGTTTATCTGTATCAGTGGGCTGTTATCTCTCTTGCGAATTTTGTGCAACAGCTCAAATTTCTAAAAAATTAGTAAGGAATTTGTCACCTGGAGAAATAATTTCACAAATAATTTTAAGCAAAGATTATATTAACGATTGGTCTACACAGAAAAAAATTACCAATCAAGTATTGATGGGTGAAGGCTCGCCTTTTCTGAATTTAGATAATGTAAAAGTTGCTATAGACAATTCAAAAAATAAAGATGGCTTGGAGTACGGAAGAACTAGAATTACAGTAAGCACAGTTGGAGTGGGAACTAAAAAAGACAATTTAGATGCAATAGAGTGGGCCGCTAACGAGTTAGATGTTTATCTTGCATGGAGTTTACATAGTTCTATATCAAAACACAGATCAGAATTAATGCCAATAAATGATAAATATTCAATTAATTCATTGTTACCAAAATTAAAAAAATATTATGAAAAAACAAAATTACCTATTTTTATTGAGTGGATATGTTTAGATGAGAATTTAACAGATGAACACGCTAACGAACTAATAAAGATTATGAAAAAAGTTCCTTCAAAATTAAATTTGATTGAGTTTAATCCTCTATCAAATAAAGATTTCAAACCAGCAACTCAAGAAAACATTGATAAGTTTTCTAAAACAATACAAGAAGCTGGATTTCTTTCTCTATTTAGAAGAAGCAGAGGTAGAGACATAAATGCATCTTGTGGATCTTTGGCTAATAATAAAGCTATACATAATGAATAATTTAAATATTTTCCTAGGGGCGACAGTCGCAGATGCTGCAACGAGACCTTTACATTGGGTTTATGATCCTAAGAAATTAAAAAGTTATATAAAAGATAAAAAAGTAATCACTTTTTTAAAACAAAACAAAAGTCCTTTTTATTCGGTCAAAACAGGAAATGTTTCTGGTTATAATGATGTAGGCCAGGTTATGTTTAAAACATTAACAACAACTAAAAACAAATCTGAAATTTTAAAAAACTTTAAAAAAAATATTATAAAAAATTTTGGTCCAGGCTCTGCTTATTGGAGAAACCTTAAACTCAGAAAAAAATATAAAAAGATTAAATGGAAAAAACCTATGAATGGTCCTTGGATACATCAAAATATACTTGAGACAATCCAAAATATTAAAGCAAAAAAAAACATCACCGGAGGAACAAAGGTTAATGAGTCCGATGGTTACTGCGCTGCACTTCCTTATTATCTTTATAATAATAATGAAAAAGATTTAAAAAAAGTAGTCAAAAGCGTAGCTAACTCCAAGATTAATGAAACCTACGCTATGGCAAAATTAAAGATTATAGATTTAGCTGCTAATGGTGAGAAAAACCCTATACTAACGTTTCTTAGGAAATACAAAAAAAATAGATATTTTAAGGACGTAGTTGCGAATATAAAAAAAGTTTTAAGATACAAAAATAAAAACCACATTAGTGTTGTTAAGAAATTTGGAAAAGCCTGCAGTTATCCCGGAACTTTTATGGGCTCTGTTCACGCTATGATTACTTCTAAAACATATAAAGATGCAGTTCACAAAACTATTAAAGCGGGCGGTTGTAACTGCAGTAGGGCTAATTTTGTTGGAGCTTACTTTGCAGCTTTAAAAGGTTTCGAAAATATTCCATCTTCCTGGATTAAAAAAACACTTCCAGCTAAAAACATTTTAAAATATATTTAGATATAATCTTTAGACAGATTAATATTATTGAAAATCAGCTTTAGCTTTTTCTAAAAACTCATCAAGTTTGGTTTTAATTTCTTCTTCAGTTATATTTTCAGAGGCTGCTTTGAAATCTTCAAGAACTTTACTAATAAGATCCATATCACCAGCCTCTTTTAAATCAGCTTTTATCACTTCATCAATGTAAGTTTCTATGTCCTGATCTTTTTTTTGAAGTTTCTCAGCTGCCCATTGACCAAAGTACTTATTTCTTCGTCCTGTGATCTTAAATTGTAACTCTTGATCAGTTGCAAATTTTTTTTCAAAAGATTTTTTTCTATCGTCAAATGAGCTCATAATTATATTTCAATCACTTTATATTAACAAAATATATTATTAAATAATTAAAAAGAAAAAAATTTATAATTATTATTGACTTTAAAAATGAGTGGTGTATGTTAAAAAATACTAAATATAACTACTTGTTTAGATGTGATTGTTTAGTAACCTTTCTTTCCTTTCTTTCATCTAAACATTCATCAAATAAGTAGCTAAATTAGTAAACCGACTACTCGTTTAGAAGTTGGATGTTAGCTCTCTTTTCTGTCTAACATTTTCCTCTAATAAGTAGTTAAGAAAATAGGAGTAAAATGGAATATGTAATTATAGCTTTTTTAGTAATCCTCGTTGGATTTTTATTTTTTATTTATAAAAAACTCGATCAAAAACAAAATAACAGCGATGAAATTAAATCTTCCTTAGACTTAGAGCGAGAAAGAAAAAAAGATCTAAACGAATTTAAAGAAACAATTTTAGAAAAAATAAACACTCATAATACCTCCCTTAAAGAGGAATTTGTTTCAATAAAAGAACGTGTTTCATCTCTTCAAAAAACCCAAGAGCAAATGGACAAAATAGCTAACGAAGTGATTGACTTTAAAAATTTATTTAATAACAAAACTCAGCGTGGAAGATTAGGGGAGGAGTCATTAGAAATTCTTGTGTCAGATACTGTGTCTAAACAAAATTATAAATTTCAACATACTTTTTCAAATGGTAGCAGAGTTGACTGTTTGTTAACACTGGGAACTTCAGATCTAGCAATACCAATTGACTCAAAATTTTCTTGGGAAAATTACAAAATAATGAGTGAAACCAAAAATGAAATTCAAAAAAAGCAAGCCATAAAAGACTTTGCTACAGATGTTACTAACCATATCAAAGAAGTAGCTAAGTACGTAATTGCAGGAGAAACAGCGCCTTATGCCTTTATGTTTATTGCTTCAAGAGGTGTGTTTGATGCAATAGTAAACTCTAAGAGAGACTTTGTAAAAACAGCTAGAGAAAAAGGCGTTATTTTGGTTTCACCCGATACTCTTTTTCCCCATCTAATGAATTTGAAAATATTTATCCAATTCAAAGAATACAGCAGGTTAGCTAAATTTTTACAAAAAGAAGTTGGAGCTGTTTTAGAAGACACTAGAAGGTTTGGAGAAAGGTTTTCAAATATTAGCAAGTCACAAAATAAAATTTCTCAAGAATTTAGAGAACTTAGTATATCAGTTGAAAAAATCATTAATAGATCAGAAAAAATTAAGAATCTTGATCTAGGTGAAGTAACAAAAATAGAAAATAAAAAATGAATATAGTTATTTGGGATATAGAAACAGACTCTAGTAATACTTTTTTTGGAACTATCATTGAGATAGGGGCAATCCTTATGAATGATAATTTCAAAGAATTAGATAAATTAAATATTCGATGTAGATTACCAGAAGGTGTTGTTCCGCAAGCTGGCGCTTTATTGGTAAATCAGTCAAATATTTCAATGCTAACTAAAGCAAATTATTCTCACTACCAAATGCTCCAAGAAGTTGAGACAACCTTTAAGAAATGGAGCCCCGCAGTATTTTTGGGTTACTCGAATATAAATTTCGATGATGAAATGCTTAGGAAAGAATTTTTTAAAGGTCTTCGACAACCTTACTTAACAAACACCAACGGAAATAAAAGACAAGATGGTCTTAACATCGTTAGAGCTGCCTTTGCAGTAAATGATAACATAATGAAAACAGAAACTAATGAGAAAGGTAATGCTATTATGAAATTAGAGTCTCTTGCTAGAATGAATGGTATCGAGTCAGGGGGAGCTCATAATGCATTATTTGATGCAAACCTAACAAAATTAGTTTTAGAGAAAATTTATAAAGAACAAAATATTACATGGCGATCAGCTATGATGACTGGTAGCAGAGAAGAAGTAGAAAATTTTTCAAGAAATGAACTGATGTTTAGTTTAAACGAATATTTTTATGGCAAGTCAAAATTATATTTAGTTACTCCGCTTTACCATGAACATATGCTTCATCCTATTTATAAATGGGTCCAGGCATTCGATTTAAGATTTGATCCTGAAATTTATTTTGATCTTCCTTTAGATGAACTTAAAAAAGAAATGAAAAAAACTCCAAAATTTATTAGAACAATTCGTTCGAATAAAGCTCCAGTTCTTTTACATTCTGACTACGCATCTAAAGCAGAGCCTTATTCAGCAATGACTAAAGAACAGCTATTAAAACGTGCAAAACTTATAAAAGGTAATAAAGATTTTTGTGCAAGAGTTTCATTAGCGTTAGCAGAGATAGCTCAAGAAAAAAGAGATACAGGTGACCAGTCAGACATTACTCCAGAAGAAAGCATCTATGTTAAATTTGTAGACAATAAAGAAACTCCTAAAATGGAAAAATGGCATCAAGCTAGCTGGGAAGATAAATTTAAACTTTTAGATAAATTTGAAGATGAGCGTTTAGTAGATTTTGGCAAGAAGATTATTTATCAAGAAGCACCTCAAGTATTACCTAAAAGTGTTACAAAAGAAATTAGAAGAGGTATCGCAAAAAGAATTTTGAGTACCAATAAAGAAAAATGGACGACTTGCTCTGATTTTTATACAGAATGTGACCATTTTAGAAATGAATTTGAAAAAGAGGGGAATGCTGAGAAATTAAAGTTTTTAGATGAGATCAATGAATTTGTAGAAAACATTCAGAAAAAATATGAAGCTGCCTAAGAAAGATTTAAATCGTGGTTATAAACAATTAGTCATTTATCACTAAGACCTAAGTTGACATTATCAAAATAATACTTATTAAAAGAATATGGCATTCAAAAATTCTACAGACGAAAAATTTCAAGATCAGATTAACGGAAGTAAATTAAATCTAATACAATTTTCAGCCAGCTGGTGCGGACCATGCCAACAATTAAAACCAATTATAGAAAAGATTTCAAACGACATGGCTGATAAAATTGACTGTTACTACCATGATATTGAAAGCCAACCTAATGAACCTACGAAATATTCAGTCAAAGGTGTGCCGACGGTTTTATTATTTAAAGCAGGTAAACTAGTTGGAACTAAAGTTGGAGCTACTAGTGAAAAAGATATGCTTGAGTTTATTCAACCTCATATCTAATTTTTATTTAATATATTTCCCACGTTATACAGAGAACCTAAACAATTTATTAATTTTTTATCAGGTGAAGATATTTTTTTTATGGCTTCATTAAAGTGAATTGCCTTCTCTACATTAAATTTATTTTTTTTAGCTATAGCCTCTAAATCTTTTGCAGACATACAATTTTTTTCATTCTCAATTGGTATTGTTATTATTTTTTTAAAAATTCCTTTAAATTGTTTTATGAATAAATCTGGTTCTTTATTCTTCATCATTGCCCAAATTGCATATTTTGGTATCTTGATTTTTTTAAGGTAATTCGCTAAATTTTTAGCATCTGTTTCAGCATGCGCTCCATCAAGCATAATTTGCTCATTTTTATAAAGCTTTTTTTTTATTTTTCCATTTTTTAAATACTGAAATCTCCCTTCAAAGGAGAGACTCGGTATAGTTTTTTCAATAACTTTTTTGTTAATCTTTAGATCAAGGGAAATTTTTATAGCATGACATAGATTTTCTAACAATCCTTTAGAATGGATATTTTTAGTATTTAATTTAATCTTATTTATTTTATCTCGATAAAAATAATTTTTATTTTTTTTTATTAATTTCCAAGTATTTGGATAAACTAATTTACTTTTATTTCTCTTGAGGTTCTTTTTAATTTTATGAAGCACAGTAGGTATTTGTTTACCTACATAAATGTTTGTAAAGTGGCTCAAAAACCCAACTTTTTGATAAATTACTTCATTTAGTGTTTTTTTGTTTTTATCTAAAAAATTTAAATGTTGTTTATTGATATTGACAATTACTTGCGCTAAAGGAAAATCAAATACATTAGTCGAGTCTTTTGCAAAAAGGGCTCCTGCTTCTACAAGATGGTAGTCTACATTTCTTTTTGAAGCATTAATAATATAAATTAAAGTTAACACTTCGAAAGTTGTCAAGGACACATTGAATTTTTCAATAATTCTTATTGATTGTTTTATTTCTTGATAAGTAAGAAATCTATCCCCCATCCAAAACCGCTCTTTTATATCTTTAAGAGAAGGAGATATATAAGCAGTTGCAGTTTGCTTATTTGCTTCAATAAAATGTCTAACTGAATGAAGAGTTGTAAATTTTCCACTAGAGCCAAGAAAATTTATAACATTTCTTAAACGTCTTTCTGGATGGCCCAATCTTTTGAGAACTAGTTTTATTCTCTTAAGGTCAAAATTTATAGTTTTGTTAAAAAGCTTATGATTAGCTAGCTGCTTGTAAAGACTTATCGACTGTGACATTCGAGTCTTGTTTAGCTTGAGACTCTGCTCTTTTCAATAGAACATTTAGTAGTGTTCCAATAGATGAATTTAAGTATTTTCGCTCAACAATTAAGTCTATACCACCATGATCTTTAACATATTCTGCAGTTTGAAAGTCGTCTGGCAAAGTTTCACGTACAGTATCTTGGATAACTCTACGCCCAGCGAAACCAAAAATGGCTTTTGGTTCAGAAATTATGATGTCACCTAAACTAGCCCAAGAGGCTGAGACCCCACCCGTTGTAGGAGTCGTTAAAACAACTATGAAAGGAACATTGTTTTTTTTCAATTCGTTTACTGCCAAAGCAGTTCTTGGCATTTGCATTAATGCTATAGAACTTTCATGCATTCGTTGCCCGCCGGAACAACTAAAAAAAACATACGGTATTCTATTTTCAATCGCATATTGTGCTCCTGCAATAAAAGCTTCACCCGATGCTGCTCCAAATGACCCACCAATAAATCTAAAATCTTGTGCTCCAACTACCATATTAATATTTTGAACTTTCCCTTTTGCAATTAAAATTGCATCATCTTGACCAGTTAGTTTACGCGCAGCTTTTAATCTATCAATATATTTTTTTTTATCTTCAAAATTTAACGGATCATCTTTAGGCAAAGGAGTTTCAATTAGTTCAAATTCTTTGTTATCAAAAAAAGTTTCAAATCTTTCCCTACAAGTTAATTTATGGTGAGCTCCACACTTAGGACAAACCTTTTGATTTGACTCCATATCTTCTTTGTAAATTAAATTTTTGCACCCACACGTAGTCCAAAGATTTTCCTCAGTTTTTGAAGATTTCTTTTCAAAAAGAGATTTTATTTTTGGCTTAATAAATTTTGTGATCCAATTCATATAATTTGCCTTTTTAGATTGTACACAACTTTATCTAACTTTGTGACAGGATTTTGTCTCATTTTGAGCGAATTAGTAATAGTTTTACACAACATACTTCCTACTACAAGCCCATCCGCAGATTTAAGGGATTTTATGGTTTTATTTGTAATTCCGAAACCGATTACTAGGTTTTTTTTTGGGTTTATTCTTTTAATCTTATTATAATTTTGCAAAATTTTTTTAGGCGAAACTTTAAGCTTTCCGCCTGTGGTTGATAGCATTGATATATAATAAATCATATCATGAGAGTCTTTGATAATTTTTTTCATTCGATCTTTAGAGGTAGTAGGTGATAGGAGTTGTATAAAATTGATTGATTTTTTTTTACATTTGTTCGCAAAGTTTTTATTTTCAGGGTAAGGGAGATCAACTATTATAAGACCATCAACGCCTGATGATTTACAATTATTTAAAAAGTTATTTTCACCGACTTGATATATTAGATTAAAATAGCCCATCAAAATAATTGGTTTGTTAGGATATTTTTTTTTGAAACTTTTAACAATTTGAAAAACATCTTTTAATTTAATCCCATTTTTTAAAGCTCGATACGAGCTACCTTGTATTTGTCCACCATCAGCTATAGGAGTGTTATGCGCAAAACCTAGCTCTAAAATATCAGCGTGTTTTGATATCTTATTTAGTATTTTGAGAGAATTATTTTTGGTATCATCTCCAGCAACTGTGTAAGTGATTAAGGCAGGTCTTTTCTCTTTTTTACAATTATTAAAAGCTTCAGAAATTTTTGACTTCATCTTATGTATGATCCTAATTTTTGCTTAATAATATCTTTGTCTTTCAGACTATCGCCGCAAGAATTTACAATAATAATCTCGGATGAACTTAATTTAGGCGCTAATCTAATTGCTTCAGCAAAAGCATGTGAAGGCTCTAGTGAGGGAGATATATTTTCAAGTTTAGAAACTAATTGATAAGCTTTAAGCGCTTCTTCGTCACTCGCAGAAGTGTATCTAGCTCTTTTTGTGTCCTTAAGAAAACAATGTAATGGAGAAATTCCTGGGTAATCAAGTCCCGCTGATATTGACTCTGTTGAACCTATTTGACCCTCACTGTCTTGTATAACGTATTGTGCTGCTCCATGAAGAATACCAATTTTAGATCCATTAGTTAATGGTGCCGCATGAAGTTTACTATTTCTCGGGCCTCCAGCTTCTACGCCAATAAACTGAGCACTAGTTTCCATAAACTCATTCCAAAATCCTGCTGCTGAACTTCCGCCACCTACGCAATTAATTAATTTTAATTTTTCAGGTATTTTTCCAAATTCTTCTTTTACTTGTTTAATAAGTTCTCTTGAAATTTGAGCAGTGCTCCAAGCACAAATTTTAATAAATATATTAGGGCCAACTGTAGAACCAACACACATATGAGTGGTATCACAATTTGAAACCCAGTATCTCATACATTCACTTACAGCATCAACAAGAGTTTGACTTCCTGTAGTTACAGGAACTATTTCTGCCCCATTTTTTCTCATTGCCTCAACATTAGGTCTTTGTCTTTTAATGTCTTTGGCTCCCATAAAGATTTTACATTTAAGGCCAAATTTTTTCGCAGCCATGCTGAGCATCTTTCCCGCGTAGCCTGCACCTGTGTCGCCAACTATATATTTTTTTCCTGCTTTCTTTGCAATTAAACAATGAACAGTTGCATTATAAATTTTATGGGCGCCGCCATTAGCTTCAGATACCACCTTGGCATATATTTGGGCACCACCAAGATGATCAGTTAAATTTTCTAACTTTATAAAAGGTGTGGGAGCACCTACATAGTTTTTAAAATAGTTATCCCTATCTTTAAGAAATTTTTTATCTCTTCTTAATTTTTCAAATAGTTTTGTTAAATCATCAATAGGTTTTTTCAAAGTTTCTGGTATAAAATTTCCACCAAATTTTCCACCATACATAAAGTTTTTATCGTGCTGGTCAATGAGGGGTATGTTTTTTCTAATTTTTAAGCTCATTTATTTTATTTATAAAATCTTCAATTTTAAGATGATCTTTGTAACCTAATTGACTCTCTAAACTAGATGATAAATCAAAAAAGTTAACCCCTAATTTACTAATAATTTCCACATTATCCCTCGAGATAGATCCTGCTAAAGCATATTTTTCACCTTGAGGTAGCTTAGTAATTAAATCTTTAGGGAATTCCAAAGTTTTTTCCATTGAAGGTGTATCAAACAATATTATATCGGCATTATTGAATTCTTGATGTTTATCTATATCTTTTTCTTTTTCAACTTTTATAGCTTTAATAATTTTAAAACCCATACCTTTTATTTCTTCTACTCTCTCTTTTGACTCTGATCCATGAAGTTGAATAAAATCAAAATTACCCTTTAAATTTTTTTGTATAAATTCATTGCTCGGATTCACTGTTACTGCAACAAAAGATGATCCTTTTTTATCATAATTAGCAAGTTTTTTAATCTCTGGTAGACTAATATTTCGTGGAGATTTCTCATAAAAAACAAATCCTAAATAATTTACTTTTAGGTCAATACATAATTGAACATCTCTAATTGGATTTAAACCGCAAATCTTTATTTTCATTATCTTAATTTTTCAATAAGATTTTGAATATTTTTTTTGATATTTCCACGGGCTGTAATTGCCCTCCCAATCACCAACCAATCAGAATTAACTTTTTTAGCCTCCATAGAACGTTTTTGATCGTAATTTTTTTTTCCAATCTGCACTCCAGGGGTAATAATTTCTTTTTTAAAAATTTTCCTTACCGCACTTACCTCGTAGGGGCTGCAAACCAAAGCATCCAAGTTTGCTTTTTTGGCAAGCTTTGCTTGATGAGCAACTAAATTTTTTACAGATTTATTATATCCAATGTGCTTTAAATCATTGTTATTTAATGAGGTTAAAGTTGTGACACCTACTATTTTTGTTGGCCCTGAAATTTTTTTGACAGCTTTTAGAGCAGCCAAACCAGAAGAAATGTGAACCGTGAGATAATTAATCTTTATATCCTTTAAAGCTTTTACCGCAGACAACATAGTGTTTACTGTATCGTTTAATTTTAAATCAACAAAAATAATTTTGTTCCTTAGTTTTGCTAAAAATGTCCTACCATTTTTGGAATTCATGAATTCCAAACCAAATTTATAACCAATTTTAATTTTATTTGTTTTTGATTGGTTAATAATTTTTTTTACTTTTGCAAGATTTGTTGTATCGCATGCTATAAAAATTTTTGTTTTTTTCATTCGTTAATTATTTTATTTAATTTTTTTGACGGTTTAAATCTTAATTTTACACGTTCTGGTTTATATATTAATTCATTTGTAGAGGGATTGCGCGCATTAAAATTTTCCTTTAATTTTTTAGAATACCATCTCCCAAAGCCCCGAATTTCTAAGCTATTTCCTTTTATTAACTTATTATAAAGAGTTTTTGAAAAAATATTTAATATATTTTCTAACTCTGATTGATTTAGTTTAGGATTTTTATTTTTAAGCTGTTTAATAAGCTTTTGTCTAGACAATTACTTTTCGTTTTTATTTTTTTTTTTACCGATAGCCTTTTCAAAAATTCCTTTAAGAGTAGCCCCAGATTTTGTTGCACCTTCTCCGAATTTAGCAATTAATGATTTTTCTTCATCAATTTGAGCAGCCTTTACACTTAGTTTCACTTTTCTAGTTTTCAAATCTAATTCTGTTATTTTGGCATCCAAAGCGTTGTTGGGTGAGAACACTTCAGGTCTCGCATCAGCGATATCTTTTGCTAAATCTGCTTTTCTGATTGTTACGATAAGTTTTTTCTCATTATCAATAGCCACTTTAACACCTGTTTTTAATACTTCATAGATTCTAGTCGTGATAATATCACCAACTTTTTTCTTATTATCTTTAAACCAATCTAGAGGATCTTTTTCAATGGCTCTCTTAGAAAATTTAATTTTTTCATCATTAATTTCTAGAATCTTAACTTTTAGCCTATCACCCTTCTTAAATTTTTTGAGATCCTCGATGTTTTCTTGATAAGATAATTCTTTGTAATGTAACATTCCTGATAATTGTGTATCTATCATTTCACCGAATATTGCTTTTTCAGTAATATTATTTATTTTTATTTCTGTTTCTTTTCCTACTAAATTCTTTACTTTGTCCCACGGGTTATCCAAAGTTGCTTTATAAGATAAAGATATTCTTTTAGATGCTTTATCAATATTTACAATTTTAAATTTGATATTTTGTGAGATAGATAAAACTCTACTAGGTTTAATATTTTTATTAGTCCAGTCTAACTCAGAGCTATGAATTAATCCCTCGACTCCTTCTTCAATTTTTACAAAACAGCCATAATCCATAATTTTTGTAACAACTCCTTCATAAATTTCACCTACTTTGTATTTTTTTTCAATATTTTCGAAAGGATTTTCTGTTAGAGCTTTTATAGATGCAGATACTCTATTAGTTTTTTCGTCTATCTTAGTAATTTTTACTTTTAACTTTTGACCTATAGTAACTAGATCGGAAGGTTTTTTTACTCTTCCATGACTCAGATCACTTACGTGCAATAATGCATCAATTCCATTTATTTCTAAAAATATTCCCCAATCCGTAGTAGCTTTAACTATTGCATTATCAACTATATCACCCTCTTTAATGTTCTTTAAAGCTTCAGTTATTTCTGCACTCTTACTCTTTTCTAAAACAGCTCTTCTTGAGACACATACATTTCCACGGTTTTTATCAATTCTTGTAGCTATTACTTTCACTGGGGTATTCATTAAATGATCTACTCTTTTGAGAGGCTTTACATCGATTTGAGAAGACGGCATGAAACAAGGTAAGCCCTCTACAGTTGCGATAAACCCGCCTTTCACTTTACCAGTTATATAGCCGGTCATCTCTTCCTGATTTTCAAAAACTTTTTCCAATTTTTTCCAAGCTTTCATTTTTTTTGCTTTATCTCTTGAAATTATTAATTCTCCCTTGAAACTTTCTATTCGTTCTAAGAAAACATCTATTTTAGAGCCTACCTTTAAGTTTTTAAATTCTTCATCATTTTTAAATTCTTCAACCGGTATCATGCCTTCCATTTTAGCTTTACAGTCTACCACAACAAAATTCTTTGTTATTTCAGTCACCGTAGCTTTTATTATTGAGTTTTCTTTGAGTTTTCTATTTTCGAAGTCTTTATTTAAAAGGGTTTGGAATTCCTTTTGTGAGGATTTATTTTTCTCTAGATCTAGTTCTGTTCCCATATTTATCTCTAATTCTTTTTTCAACAACTTGTGACATTTTATTTACCATGCCTCTAATATTAAGTTTGTCGGATTGCACAATTACAGCATTTTTTGATTGAATCAAAGGGGAAATTTTACGTTTTTTGTCTAAATTATCCCTTATACGCATAGCTTTTTTAACATCCATCAATTTAATATTCTTATTTCTCTTTTTTAACTCTTTAAATCTTCTTCTAGCTGCAACATTAAGGCTACACTTAAAGAAAAATTTAATATCTGCGTTAGGCAATATTACTGTTTGAATATCACGACCTTCGATTACAACTTTATTATGTTTTTTTGCAAACTTTTTTTGAAAAATTTTAAGAACATTCCTGATTTTCTGTTGTTTTGCAATTATTGACGTGTGTTCTGAAATTTCAGGTGAATGAAATTTTTTATTAATTAATTGAGATAATTTAAGTTTATTAAATTTTTTCTTTAAGAAAAAAACTTTATTTTTAGGTTCAAATTTAAGAAGTTGATAGCTAGCGTACCGGTATAAAAGCCCTGAAGAAAGAAATTTCATTCCATACTTTTTAGCAATTAGTTTTGCTCCTGTTGTTTTACCACTTGCAGCAGATCCATCTGCTGCAATGACTAATTTATGATGCTTTTTTAACTTCAAATTTAACTCCAAGTGATTTAACGATTTTTAAAAAAGAGGGAGAAGAGGTATTTACAGTTTCAAAGTTTTTAATATGTAAATTAGCTCCAGTTAATACTGCTAACACAAAAGACGACATGCAAATTCGATGATCACCCAAATTTGGGACGTGAATCTTTTTATTTTTGGCGTCTATCATCCCTTTTCCAAAAATTTTTAAAGTATTTTTGTAATATTTGCTTTTAATTCCAACTTGTCTTAGAATTTTTTGCATTTCAACTATTCTGTTACTTTCTTTATTAGCTAGGTCGCCTATACCCTTAAATACAGACGTACCTTTAATTAGAGAAGCCATAACAAATAATATTGGATATTCATCCGTACTGTTAACGTAAAAGGATTTATCAGCTAAAATAGGTCTGATACTACAGCTCTTTACTATTATATCGCCTCTGTATTCATTTTTAACTTTTCTAAAATTTTTATATTTGATTTTAGCTTTTTGTTTTTTTAAAATTTCATAAAAGCCTATTCTAGTTTTATTTAATCCTACATCTTTTATCACCAATGAAGAGTTTTTATTTAATAAGGTTAAAGCTACAAAAAAAGCTGCAGAAGATGGATCTCCAGGCACATTAATATTAATAGGATTTAATTGATTTTTTCCATCAATTTTAATAACTTTTTCATCACCCTTTTTTATCTGTATTACTTTTGGGTTTCCCAAAAGCATATTCTCTGTATGGTCTCTGCTTTTTTCATTTTCAGTTATTTTTGTTTCCCCATAAGAGTTTAGACCTGCAAATATCACAGCGCTTTTTAATTGCGCAGAAACTCCAGCTTTATAATTGATTCCAATTGGCATTTTTGATGAAACTATTTTCAAAGGGAAATTAATTCTTGTCTTTGGAGTAAATGATGCTCCAAAGGCAGACATTAAATCAATTAATTTTTTCATACTTCTTTTATTAAGTGAACTATCGCCTTTTATTTTTAAATTTATATTTGGTGTTGTTGATAGAATACCAATTAGAAGTCTAGCTAAAGTACCTGAGTTACCAAAATTCAGCTGAGTATTTTTCCCACCAGCCAAAGAACCTAATCCTTTGCCGAAAATAATATAATTTTTCTGTTTAATTTTTTTTATTTTGACACCTAATTTTTTTAGACAAGTTATGGCTGAGATAACATCATCTGACTCTAAAACATTCTTGACGGTTGATATTTTTTGACAAATTGAGCCAATTAAAAAACTTCTTATTGAAATTGATTTATCAGAGTCAACTCTAATAACTTTGTTAAAATTTTTTGTTTTCTGATTGACTGATAAATCAAAAGGCCTATTTAACATCAGTATTACGAAAATTGAGAACCAAAATATTGTTCGATTGCTTTCGTAGATTTTAATAATTCTCTTGAAGTTCCCTCAGCTATGACTGTTTGTTCACCAAGAACATAGCTTCTATCTGTTATATCAAATAAATTTTTAACATTATGGTCTGTCACTAAAATTGCTGTTCCAGAAGATTGAATTTTTAATATATATTTTTGAATATCTTGAATTATCAAAGGGTCTAAAGCAGCTAAAGGTTCATCAAGAAGTACAATTTTTGGTTTATTAATCATAACTCTTGCCATCATAAGCCTTCTAATTTCACCCCCTGACAGCACGGAAGCGTTGATTGTTCTTAAATGTTGCAGGTTGAATTCATCTAATAATTTTTCTGTTATGGCTTTTTGATTTTCTGGACCTTTTATAGAGATTTGAGCGATACCCATAATATTATCATAAACAGTCATATTAAAGACACTTCTTTGTTGCGGAAGATATCCAAGTCCTTCATTTGATCTTAAGTGAATTGGAATAGTTTCAATCGAATTTCCATTTAAAAATATCTTACCCCCTTCAACATTTTCTTCTCCAATGCACATTGAAAACAAAGTAGTTTTACCACAACCGTTTGGACCTAATATTCCCACACATTCACCAGGGTAAACTTTAAGCGAAAGTTTTTTTAGTATTGGTCTACCATCAAAAGATTTGCTCACATCTTTAACTTCAAAGATTGGCTTATCTTTTTTGAACTTTAATATTCTAAATCCTTTTTTCATTTTACGTCTATATAAGCATCAATTTTACCATCATTCAAAGAAGATATTTTTAACGTCTTCTTTTCAATATCAAAAAAGAGCTTATCTGCATATAAATCGCCTTTATCACTTTTAATACTTACATTGTTTGATATTACAACATAATTTTTATTGTTAGAGTATTCTGCTTTTTGTGAAAAAAGCTTACTTTCTTCGTATTCTGCCTCAACATTTTCAGTAAAAACAATGTCTAAAGTTTTATTGTTGTAAATTCCTTTTTCTGAATAAACAATGAGTTCTGTTCCATCTTTGAAATAAAAAACTGCATCAACAAAGTCCATTTTTATTAATTCTTCATTATTTTTGTCTGTTTTTGCTTTTTTGGCATTTAATATATATCGATTACCTGCAAGGTCTAGACCTGAATATTTTATATTATAAAATACATCTGCACCATCACCGTCATCTTGATCATTTTGTATACTGATACTGTTTTGGTTCGATATATTAGAAGACTGATCTGTGGTTTTTTCATCTTTGCTTGTGTAGGTATATATAAGAATAGCTACTCCCATTATCAATAATAAAGCTTGAATTATAAATTTTCTTTCTTTTCTTTTGTTCATTGAACACCAGTTTGTAAAATTGAATGGATATGAATTATTCCTCTTAGAACCTTGTTTTTTTTAGGCACGTCTTTATCTGAGATAACAAGAAGACTAGTCACTTTCTTCTCACTCATTATACCAAGGGCTTTAGAAGCAGACATGTTCTCATTAACTATTAAAGGGCTCTTAGTTAAAATTTTAAGTATATTTTTATTAGAAGGTTTTTTATTAAGTTCTCTTCTTAAATCACCATCAGTAATAAGTCCCATAATAAATTTATTTTTTGTTACAACTATCATGCCAAGGTTTTTTTGGTTCATAATTTGTAAAACTTTATTAAAATTCGTTTTAAAGTTAACAACTGGCATTTTTGATCCAGTAACCATGATATCTTTTGCTAATAGTAGTGATTTGCCGATATTTCCTCCAGGATGATAAATCTTAAATTTCTCTTTAGAAAATTTTTTAATTTGCATTGCTGTTGTAGCCAAACAATCTCCTAATAATAAAGTTATTGATGTACTCGACGTGGGAACCATACCTGTTATATCTGCCTCTTTTACTTTTGGGAGTATCAACTTAACATCGCTGGCTTTGAGTAAGACACTGTCAACTTTAGAGGCTACGCCAATAATTTTAATACGGTATCTATTGGCATATTTAATCATATTATTAAGTTCAGAAGTATTTCCTGAATATGAAAAAATAATGAGTATATCTTTTTTTTCTATTTGACCCATGTCTCCATGCAAAGCTTGAGCTGGATCACAGAAAAAACTTGGAATACCGACACTGGAAAAAGTTGCAGATATTTTTCTAGCGATTAAACCAGATTTACCTATTCCAGCAAAAATAACTTTTCCTCTACAATTTAAAATTAAATCAATTGCCTTGACAAAAGAATTACTGAAAATTTTTTTAACTTTCTTCAGTTCATTAATCTGAATATCTGCTGATTTTTTAGCTAAGGAAATATAATTTTTTTTCATTAATGTTCAAATATATCAAATTTAAAACCAGTTTGATCGAGCGCTACTCTTGTGTCTAAAAAAGTTAAACATTTGTTAAATATATCCATTCTTTTTTCTCGAATTAACATTTTTTCTAATTCGCTTTTGATTTTATGTAAGTAAACCACATCGTTAGCAGCATACTCTAGTTGCTTATCAGATAACTCGTTAATATCTTTATTCCAATCACTGGAGCCTTGTCTTTTATCTAGAGATTTATTACAGAATTCCTGAACTAAGTTTTTTAAACCATGACTATCGGTATAAGTCCTAACAATTTTTGAAGCTATTTTAGTATCAAAAATATTTTTTATTCTACATTTTAAAAAAAACTCTAAAGAGTTTTTATCAAATCTTAAAAAATGTCCGATTTTTAAAATTTTCTCATCCTCCAAGACAGATACTAAATTAGGTGCTTTATAATTATTTTTATTAGGTTGAACTATATATACATTTCCATTTTCATCACAAATTTGAATTAAGCTAAGTTTATCACGTTCTGGAATCTGAAGACCTGTAGCCTCTGTATCAATAGCAATACTTTTTTTGAATGAATTTGCAATCTCTGAAGTTATGTCCTCTTTAAACTTAGTAATTTTCATATATAAGTGTTCTAAATACCATGAAAAATCATATTTGCACAATTTTAGGTGGTGGAGGTTTTATAGGCAGATATCTTGTTCGAAATTTGACCAAGAAAAACTATAGATGCATCATTTCCACAAGAAATTCCTTTCAAAAAGGATATTTAAAAACCCAAGCTACTCCAGGCGCCATAGAACTAATTAATTGGAATCCAAATAATTTTTCAGAGTTAAAAGAAGCTATTAAAAACTCAGATGTCGTAATTAATCTGATTGGTATTCTTTATGAAACTAGAAAACAAAAATTTTACAACATTCATTCAACTATACCTGAAGTAGTTGCTAAAGCATGTAAAGAGTCTGAGGTAAAAAAATTTATTCATGTTTCAGCTATTGGAGCAAATGATAATTCCAAGTCGCTTTATCAAAAATCAAAATATTCTGGTGAAGTAAAAGCTTTAAATAATTTTAATAAAACTGTAATTATTAGACCAAGTGTAGTTTGTGGTACTGAAGACAACTTTACAAATCTTTTTTCAAAATTAAGTTTTTTACCAGTAATTCCTTTGGTCGGAATAAATTATAAATTTCAACCTATATTAGTTAATGATGTTGCAGACGCAATAGTTAGAGCAATAGAGACAAAAAATAATGAGAATAAAATATATGAAATAGGCGGGCCAAAAATTATTAGTTTTGGTGATATGGTAAAATCAATTTTAAAAACTATAAACAAAAAAAGATTTGTTGTTCCTATGCCGATGCCTATTGCTAAAATTCAAAGTACCATTACTGATCTATTGCCGTTTCCACCAATCTTAACAAAAGATCAATGTGAAATTTTATCTGAAGCAGATAATATTGTTTCTAATAACTTTCTTTCACTAAAAGATTTAGATTTAAAACCATCAGATGTTGAAGAAGAAATGAAAAAATGGCTGTGGAGATATAGAGAAGGCGGCCAGTTTGCCAAAGCTTAAATGAAAAGTATGACTTTACTATCAGGGTATATATATCTTGCTTTAGCAATTATTACAGGAATTGCCTCAAATGGTTTTTTAAAAACAACTGAGGGATTTTCAAAATTAAGCCCAACAATTTTTTGTGTTACAAGTATTGTGGTTTGTTTATTTTGCATTTCAAAAGCAATGACAATAATTCCAGTTGGTTTTACTTACGCAACATATGGCGCTTTAACTATAACTGCAGTAACTTTATTTGGTATATTTAAATATAATCAAACTCCAAATATCTATGGGACTATAGGTTTAATCTTAATTATTGCAGGTGTTATACTTTTAAATCTTTTTGGAAAAGTAAAATAAAACCCTAGGTAGAATCTAAATTCAATTAGCGACTCCTCTTTATATATGTTTTGTGCTAGATTTTTTTCTTTTTAAAGAAAACGGGGGACATTCAAAATGAAAAAAATAAAAGCAATAATTGCTTCGTTGGCACTTTTCGCAATGTTTGCGGGAACAGCCGCCCAAGCAAAAGTAGAAATACAATGGTGGCATGCTTTTGGTGGAAGACTTGGTGAATTACTTGATGAACAAGTAAACAAGTTCAACGCATCACAAGACAAATACACTGTAGTTCATACTAGAAAAGGTAACTATTCAGAAACTCTTAACGCTGGTATCGCTGCATTCAGAGCTGGACAACATCCAAATATCCTTATGGTATTTGAAGTTGGAACAGCTAGTTTAATGGCTGCAAAAGGAGCTTATGTTCCTATGTACCAACTAATGAAAGATGCTGGTCAAAGATTTAATCCTAAGGGATTTGTTTCTGCTGTATCTGGTTATTACACAACAACAGATGGCAAAATGTTATCTATGCCGTATAACTCCTCAACGCCAGTTCTTTGGGTAAATAAAGACTTGATGAAAAAAGCAGGTTTAGATCCAGAGATGGACTTGAGTACTTGGAAAAAAGTTGGAAACGCGCTTGATGCTGCAAAAGCAAAAGGTATTGATATGCCTTTCTGTACTTGTTGGCACAGCTGGGTTCACCTTGAAAACTTTTCAGCCTACCACAACATACCGTTTGCAACTAAATCAAACGGATTTGCTGGTTTAGATACTGAGTTAGCTTTCAATAGCCCAGTACACATCAAACATATTCAAACTTTAGGTAAATGGGCTCAAGAAGGTAAATTTAAGTACATGGGTAGAAGAAATGAAGCCGGTAAAAATTTTAGAGCTGGCGAATGTATGTTAATGACAGAGTCTTCTGCTGGTTACGCTGGTATCAAAAAAGAAGCAAAATTCGAATTTGGTATTAGACACTTACCTTACTATGGAGCAACAGAGGCACCTCAAAACACAATTATTGGTGGTTCATCTCTGTGGGCATTATCTGGAAAATCTAAAGAAGAGAACAAAGCTACGGCAGCATTCTTAGCTTTCTTATCAAGAACTGATATTCAAGCTAAGTGGCACCAAGATACGGGTTATTTAGGTGTTACTACTGCAGCTGCTTCAGCTACTAAAAAGTCAGGATTCTATAAATCAAATCCTGGAACTGATTTAGCAGGAATACAGATGATGAGAAATAAAGTTACTCAAAACTCTAAAGGCTTGCGTCTTGGATCTTTTGATCAAATAAGAGGAATTATTGATGAAGAGATGGAAGGAGTTTACAACGGCACTAAAACTGCTCAAGTAGCTTTAGACAGCGCTGTAAAAAGAGGTAACGTTCTTTTAAGAAGATTTGAAAGAGCTAACAAATAAATCAATTTAATTTACTAGGGGCGAAAGCCCCTAGTATCATTCTTAAGATCAAATGGAAAAAAGGGTTTTTTTTAAAGGTTGGTGGTTACCAGCGCTGCTAGTTGCACCTCAGCTACTAATTTCTTTTGTCTTCTTTTTTTATCCATCAGGACAAGCTATTTGGAATTCTTTATTTTTACCAGATCCATTTGGATTAAAGACAGAATTTGTAGGCTTAGATAATTTTAGATTTTTATTATCCGATCCTTATTATCTAGCTAGTTTTAAAACGACAGTAATTTTTTCAACGGCAGTATCTGTTTCATCCATGGCTTTAGGTTTATACTTAGCCGCGTTAGCAGATCGATTAATTAAAGGAGCTGGCGTTTATCAAACCTTATTGATTTGGCCTTACGCTATAGCGCCGGCGATCGCAGGTGTTCTATGGTTATTTATGTTCAATGGAAACATCGGTTTAGCCTCTTATTATCTAAAAGCTTTAGGCTACGAATGGAATCATACTTTAAAAGGTGATCAAGCAATGTTTTTAGTTATTTTAGCCTCATCATGGGGAAGAATAAGTTATAACTTTTTATTTTTCTTAGCAGGTTTACAAGCTATTCCAAAATCCATTATTGAAGCTGCTGCAATAGATGGCGCTAGTTTTTGGAAAAGATTTGGCACAATTGTAATACCTCTTCTTTCACCAATCACATTCTTTTTATTAGTCGTAAATATTGTTTATGCTTTCTTTGATACTTTTGGAGTAATACATACAATCACTTCAGGCGGACCTGAACAGTCGACCACTATACTAGTCTATAAAGTATTCTCCGATGGGTTTGTGAGCCAAGATCTTGGATCAAGTGCAGCTCAATCGGTAATCCTACTTGTTTTAGTTGGAATTTTAACCGTCATTCAATTTAAATATATAGAGAGAAAGGTTCATTACTAATGGTTGAAAAAAAGAAATCAGGATATTGGTTAACTCACCTTGGTTTAATTCTTGGGGTTTTATTTATATTCTTTCCAGTTTGGCTAACCTTTGTTGCCTCAACTGTAACACAAGATGCAATTATTTATCCTCCATTACCAATGCTACCAGGCACAGAATTCTTTGAGAATTATGCGAATGCATTATTTAGAGGTTCGCCAGAGGGATACGGAGCCAAAGTTCCCGTGATAAAAATGATGATGAACTCTGCAATCATGGCAATTGGAATTACAGTTGGAAAAATAATTATTTCATTATTATCAGCTTTTGCATTTGTTTATTTTAGATTTCCTTTTAGAAACTTATGTTTTTGGTTAATTTTTATTACTTTAATGCTACCAGTAGAAGTAAGAATAGTGCCAACTTATGAAGTTGTGGCAAATTTAAATCTATTAAATTCTTACACAGGATTAATCTTCCCGTTAATTGCATCAGCGACGGCTACTTTTTTATTTAGACAATTTTTTATGACTATACCTGATGAAATGGTTGAAGCAGCTAGAATGGACGGATGTAGTCCAATGCGTTTCTTTTTTGATATACTAGTTCCAATTAGTAAAACTAACATTGCAGCTTTATTTGTTATTTTATTTATTTTTGGTTGGAACCAATACTTGTGGCCACTATTAATGACAACCGATCCTGACATGAGAACCATTGTAATGGCGATCGACTCAATGATACCAACTGGAGATGATTATGCACACTGGCCAACGGTTATGGCAACAGCAATGTTAGCTATGGTTCCACCAGTCATCGTAGTAATAAGTATGCAAAAGTTTTTTGTTAAAGGGTTATTAGAAAGCGATAAATAATGTCTCAAATTAGTTTACAAAATTTAAAAAAATCTTTCGGAAAAACTCAGGTTATTCATGATCTGAGTATTGATGTCAAAGATGGTGAACTGATTGTAATCGTTGGACCCTCTGGTTGTGGTAAATCAACATTACTGAGAATGGTTGCGGGGTTAGAAGATGCTAATGAAGGAAATATTTTAATTGATAATAAAAAAGTAAACGAGCTTGAACCTATGGAGAGAAATATTGCAATGGTATTTCAAAATTATGCTCTTTATCCTCACATGACAGTATTCGGTAACATGGCTTATGGTTTAAAAATTGCAAAAGTGCCGAAAGAAGAAATTGAATCAAGAGTTCAAAAAGCAGCTGAAATTTTAGAGCTTGGAGAATTATTAGAGAGAAAACCCAATCAATTATCTGGTGGACAAAGACAAAGAGTTGCTATGGGAAGAGCCATTGTAAGAAATCCTGTAGCCTTTTTATTTGATGAACCATTATCAAATCTTGATGCAAAATTAAGAGTTCAAATGAGATTGGAGATTAAAAAACTTCAAACTCAATTAAAAACTACTTCTTTATATGTAACGCATGATCAAGTTGAAGCGATGACTTTAGCTGATCGAATGATTGTAATGAACGAAGGTAATGTTGAACATATTGGAACACCTTTAGAAGTTTATACAAAGCCCAAAACTTTATTCACAGCTCAATTTATTGGAAGCCCAGCAATGAATATTTTAAAAGGTAATTGCGGAAGTAACAAAGTGATTTTGGCAAACAAAGCTTCACTTTCAGTGAATTCAAAATTTAATGGACCTGTTAATATAGGTATGCGACCTGAAGATTTTGAATTAGATCAAAATGGTCCAATCAAATTAAAAGTTGAACTTGTAGAGCTGATCGGAGCGAATACACTTATTCATGGTAAACTTGAAAATAGTAATGAAATTTTAGTTGCAAGTATCTCAGGTGTTGTTAAAGAAGATACTATTGGAAAAAATATTAATCTTTCCATTCAAAATGACAAACTTCACCTGTTTGATACTAATACTGATTTGAGGATTAATTGATCAATCCATTTTTAACGAAACCTAACTACATAAGAATATACGGCCACAGAGGAGCTAGAGGCGATATTGTTGAAAATTCTATATCAGGTTTTAAATACGCATTTGATTTAGGTATCAAGGCAGTTGAATTTGATGTTGTAATTTCAAAAGATAATATTCCAACGATATTTCATGACTACAGACTAAACCCTGATTTAGTTAAAGATGCTTCAGGGAACTGGATCACAGATAAAAGCATGAAATTAGTAGAACTGACTTATGATGAAATAAGTAAGTATAGTATTGGAAGTATAAAACCCGAAACAAAGTATGCAAAAAGATTTAAAGATCAAAAACCTATTACAGGAGAAAAAATACCAAAATTAACTGATTTCTTTAAATTAGTGACGGAAGACAAATATAAAGATGTTTTTTTAAATTTAGAAATTAAATCAACTCCAACGCAAGAAAATGTAACACCAGATCCAGAAAAAATGGTTTCCTTAATCCTTAAAGATATTAAAGATTTTAAACTTGAAGATAGAACTTTAATCACTTCTTATGATTTTAGAATTTTGTATGCTCTTAAAAAACAAAATCCAAATATTTTAAGAGGATTTATTACCTTACAACAAGGTCTTTCAATAACGAAAAAGAATATTTATGAGAACTCTCCCTGGATGGTTAAAAATTACCCAATGGAAGAATTATTTTTATTACCAAATATAATTAAATCTTTAGAAGGTCATGTGTGGAGTACTTTCTACCGTGATGTTACTAAACAAAATGTAGAATTAGCACATAAGCATGGTCTTGCGACTTGTGTTTGGACAGTGAATAGAGAACAAGATATTATTCGAATGATCGAGTACGGTGTAGACGGAATTATAACTGACTATCCAAAAAAAGTTCAAGAAATTTGCAAAGCAAAAAATATTTCTTGGTTTTAATTCTAAAACTTGATCTTTTTACGTTCTTGATATAAATACACGCATGGCAAAAAAAAAATATCAAAGAAATTGGTTAGAAAGAAAATTGGATGAATATAATCACACAATGGAACTTATTAGGACTATTCTGCCTTTTTTAATCCTTTTGCTACAAATTTACATACTTACTAAACTCATTTAACACCTCATTAAATATCAGTTATAATCTCATAATGACTTTATTGTTTTTATCACTAGCAGGTATCATTGCTATTATTGTTATTCTTGTATCGGTAAAATTTATTAAAGCAGGGTTTGATGCTAGAGGTGAGGTTAAAGAGGAACAAAGAGAAGCGAAACTCAAGCAAGAGGATGAAGATATTTTAGATGAATTAAAAAGAAAAAATTTGTCCGAAGAAGATTTAAAAGACCTTTACGAAAAAATCCAAAATAATAAAAAAGATAAAGATGAATGAGTCATTAAAGGAAATAAAATTTTTAGAAGATTTACCAGATCAAGTTTTAATAATAGATAAATTTAAATCAATAGGTTACGCTAATAAAGCAGCAAAAAATCATTTTGGATCAAGTATAGTAAATCAAAATATCTCAAGTATTGTAAGAGACCCAGGTTTGTTAAGTCAAATAGACGTGTCTTTAGAAAATAATAAAAGTGGAATTTTAGATATAGAAATTAAAAAACCGAATTTCCAATTTTTTAAAGTAAGTGTGATGCCAGGACCAAGTAATTTGCTTGAAGACAGTAACTCGGTAATAATCTTTTTTAAAGATTTGACAGATATTATAAAAGTTCAAAAATTAAAATCTGATTTTGTTGCAAATGTCTCTCATGAACTTAGAACCCCACTTCAAAGTATTAAGTTAGGTCTCGAAACCATAAATAACGGACATGCAGCTAAAGATCTCGAAAGTCAAAAAAAAATATTACCTGTGGTACTTCAACAAACATCAAGAATGGAAAATATTGTTAATGATCTTTTATCACTATCTAGAATAGAACTTCAGGAACATATTAGACCAAATGAAAAAGTAAATTTAAATGATATTATCTCACACTCTATTGAACTTCATCAAGAAATTTTAAAGAAAAACAATATTGAATGCCAATTTGAGCGAGAATCGAAAAATGTAAAAATTAATGGAGACAGAAATCGCTTAATAGAAGTTTTTAATAATCTTATAGATAATGGAATAAAATATAGTGAAAAAAATAAAAAAATTACAATCACTACAAAATCAGAACATAAAAATTTTTTAGTAACGATTAAAGATCAAGGTATTGGCATATCAAAAGAGAATATACCGCAAGTCACAGAAAGGTTTTTTAGAGTTGATCCAGCTAAAAGCAAAGAAGTGGGTGGAACTGGCTTAGGTTTAGCAATTGTAAAGCACATAGTTAATCAGCATAGAGCTGAAATGACCATTTCAAGTGAGATCAATAAAGGCACTGAAATATCCCTAAATTTTCCTACTACTTAAGAAATTCAACTAAAAAGTTAGGTCTGTAACAAAAATTTAATATTTGTTTAATAAATCAATAACCTTGAAAGTTTAAGTCTTAACTATGTTTAAAAAGGAGACAAATATGAAAATTATAAAAAACATAGTAGCAGTTATTGCTATTCTTTATTTTGCTTCATACGCGCAAGCAAGAGATCAAATCAAAATTGTAGGTTCTTCAACAGTTTATCCATATGCGACAGTAGTTGCTGAGAAATTTGGAAAACAAGGTAGTTTTAAAACTCCAGTAATTGAAAGTACAGGTACTGGTGGTGGAATGAAATTATTTTGTGCTGGTATTGGAGTAAATCACCCAGATATCACTAACGCTTCAAGAGCAATCAAATCTAAAGAGAAAGCATTATGTGAAAAAAATGGTGTTAAAGATATAATCGAAGTAGTAGTAGGAAATGATGGTATAACATTTTCTCACTCAGTAAAATCACCAGACGCAAATTTCACAAAAGAACAACTTTGGAGAGCTCTAGCAGCAAAAGTAGATGTTGATGGTAAATTAGTAGAAAACCCATATAAAAAATGGAGCGATATAGATGCAAGTTTACCAAGCAAAAAAATCGAAATCTTAATTGCACCCCCAACATCTGGAACAAGAGATGCTTGGAATTCATTAGTAATGAATAAAGGGTGCTCAAAAGCAGCTAAATCACTATTTGGTGATAAAGCTAAAAAAGAATGTGCAAAAATGAGAGAAGATGGTTACGCAGTTGAAGCAGGTGAAAACGATACTCTAATCGTACAAAAACTTGCAGCTAATCCTGACGCTTACGGTTTCTTTGGTTACAGCTATTATTTAGCAAACAAAGATAAAATTAAAGCAGCAGCTATAAATGGAGTAAAACCTTCATTAGAAGGAATTCAAGATTATTCTTATCCAATAGCAAGACCATTATTCTTTTATGCAAAGAAAGCTCATGTTGGAGTAGTCCCTGGTCTAAAAGAATTTTTAGATGCATTCACTTCAAAAAAAGCTATGGGATCTAGAGGTTACTTAACTGATATTGGATTAGTGCCACTAGCTAGTGACAAATATAAAGTTACTAGAACTGCAGCAAAAGACTTAGTTACAATTGCCCTCAAGTAAAAGTTGTTAATTAATAAAAAAAGGCCGATTATTCGGCCTTTTTTTTTATTCTCAATTCTAAGTTTAAATATTTAACAAATCTGTAACATTACTCATCTACATAAAGATCATGAATTCTTTAATCGCGGGAGTAATTTTAATTCTCTGCCTTTCTAGTTATTTTTTTGGTAGATCTGAAGCTCGTAAGTTAGTTACTCAAAATATTAAATTAAAAGCCCTTCCTGCTTATTATGGTTATTATTTATCTCTATGGTGTGGCTTACCGGCCTTAATTATTTTTGGATGTTGGTCACTGTTTGAACCCACAATAATCAAAGTTTTGATACTTAATAATTTTCCTCAAATTGAGTCTAAAGACTTATTTTATGAGCAAACATTATCATTTTTTAATGGAAATTTTTCAGGTGAAATAACAAATGAAATTAAAGCAGCTTCAATTAAGTACTCATCAATTAATATTATTGCCCAAAATTCAAAAATTGTAATTATAGCTGCTGCGTTAATTGGCTCTCTAACTTTTGCATACAGAAAAATTCAAAAAAACAATAAAGCTAGAGATGATGTTGAGATAATACTAAAAGTTTTATTATTTACCTCCTCTTTAGTAGCAATTTTGACAACAGTAGGGATAATTGTATCTCTGTTATTTGAAAGCCTAAAGTTTTTTTCTACGATAAACATATTTGAATTTATATTTGGTACCTCTTGGAGCCCGCAACGTGCTTTCGTAAGAGATGCATCTGCTATAACTCCTGAAGAGCTTTTAGAGCTTCAAGATGCTTTTGGTTCTGTGCCTTTATTTGCAGGTACGGCATTCATCGCTTTAATTGCAATGTGTGTGGCTGTCCCAATAGGTTTATTTTCTGGAATATATTTAGCTGAATATGCTTCAACGAAAGTTAGAAAATATTCCAAACCAATTATTGAAATCTTAGCTGGTATACCAACTGTGGTTTACGGTTTTTTTGCTGCTTTAACTGTTGGACCTTTCTTTAGAACCCTTGGTGAGAGTTTGGGTCTTACTGTTTCATCAGAAAGTGCACTAGCAGCTGGATTAATCATGGGAGTTATGATTATTCCTTACATATCTTCTTTATCTGATGATGTAATAAATTCAGTTCCGCAATCCTTAAGAGAGGGCTCGTACGCAGTAGGCGCTACCAAATCTGAAACTATAAAAAAAGTTGTAATACCAGCAGCTCTACCAGGAATAATTGGATCAATTCTTTTAGCGGTCTCAAGAGCTATTGGAGAAACTATGATTGTAGTGATGGCTGCAGGTTTAGCTGCAAACTTAACTATAAATCCTCTTGAGTCTACTACAACCATCACAACTCAAATTGTTATGATATTGGTGGGAGACCAAGAATTTGATAGCCCTAAAACACAAGCTGCATTCGCATTAGGATTAACATTATTTATCGCAACACTAATTTTAAATTATATCGCATTAAGAGTTGTTAAAAAATATAGAGAAAAATATGACTAAAGAACAAAGATTAAAAAAAAGATATAGAGCAGAAAAGAGATTTAAGATGTACGGCTTAATCTCTGTCAGCTTAGCAGTTATCTTTGTATTAATCCTTGTTCAAAATATTTTTTCTAAGGGAAGTTCAGCTTTCAGCAGAACAATGATAGAGGTGGAAGTAAACTACGACTCGTCTCTTCTAGAATTAGATAGTCCAATTAATCAAAATTCTCTCAAAGATGCAGATTTCTATGATTTAGCGGTGGAAAGCCTTTTAAAAATATATCCTGCAAAAGACTCTAAAGAAGAAAGACAGATTTTAAGATTGTTTAGTCCTGATTATGAGTTTGAGATTAAAGATTTTTTAATTAAAAACCCAAATAAAATTGATCAAGTTGTTCCAGTAAAAATCACAGCCTCTGATGATATCGATCAACTCAATAAAGGAAATTTTCCTCGAGATTTACCGGAGGACCGAAGACGAGTTAGTAATTATCAATTAAATATTTATGACAATTTGGTTGAAAAAGAAAAAATTAACAAAAAGTTTAATAACTATCTTTTTACCAAAGGGGACTCCAGAGATCCTGAGTTAGCTGGTATTGGAGGTTCGTTAATGGGGTCATTCTTCACAATTATAATTTGTTTAATCTTGTCTTTCCCAATAGCTATAATGGCTTCAATTTATCTGGAAGAGTTTGCTCCAAAAAATAAAATAACCGACTTTATAGAAATTAATATTAATAATTTAGCAGCAGTACCATCAATAGTTTATGGTCTTTTAGGTTTAGGAATATTATTAAGTGTAATGGAATTTCCTAGGTCTACCCCATTAGTTGCAGGAATTACATTATCTCTAATGACTTTACCGAGAATAATAATTCCGTGCAGAGCATCATTAAAAGCAGTTCCACCTTCAATAAGAGAAGCAGCGTTATCAGTTGGAGCTTCAAAATTTCAGACAGTGTTTCATCACGTTGTTCCACTAGCCATGCCAGGAACATTATCTGGAACAATAATTGGTTTAGCTCAAGCTTTAGGAGAGACCGCTCCTTTAATTCTTATCGGGATGGTCGCTTTTGTAGTTGATATTCCAAGTTCACCGGTAGATCCTTCAGCATCTCTACCTGTACAGGTATATTTATGGTCTGAACAAGCTGAAAGAGGATTTGTGGAAAAAACATCAGCAACAATTATGATGTTACTAGGCTTTCTTATTGTAATGAATTTCATTGCTGTTTATCTTAGACAAAAATTTGAAAAAAAATGGAATTAAATAATTCAAAAATAAAAATAAAAGCAAAAAACTTAAATGTTTTCTACGGAAAAAAACAAGCCTTATTTGATATTAATTTAGATATTAATCAAAAAGAAGTAACAGCATTAATTGGACCATCAGGATGTGGTAAATCAACATTTATAAGATGCATTAATAGAATGAATGATGTGATTGATATTTGTAAGGTAGAAGGTTCTGTTGAAATAGACGGAGCTGAAATTAATGAAAAAAATGTTGATGTAGTTACATTAAGAGAAAAAGTGGGAATGGTTTTTCAGAAACCAAATCCTTTTCCAAAGAGTATTTATGATAATATTGCTTATGGCCCAATTATTCATGGTGCTGCTGAGAACAAAAATCAAATGGATAACATAGTTGAGACAAGTTTAAAAAAAGCAGCTTTATGGGATGAAGTGAAGGATAGATTAAATGAGCCAGGCACAAGTTTGTCAGGAGGCCAGCAACAAAGACTTTGTATTGCAAGAGCACTATCGGTCAATCCAGAAGTGATTTTGATGGATGAACCATGCTCTGCTTTAGATCCAATTGCTACAGCAAAAATAGAAGAGTTAATTGATGATTTAAAAAAAAGTTACACAATTGTAATAGTTACGCACTCAATGGCTCAAGCAGTAAGAGTTTCTCAAAAAACAGGTTTTTTTCATCTTGGAAAAATTATAGAAGTAGATTCTACGGAAAAAATATTTAAGAATCCGGCTAATAAAATGACACAAGACTATATAACTGGGAGATTTGGATAAATGTCTGGAACAGGCCATACAGTAAAATCATACGAAGAGGAGATGCAAAGTTTAAATGACAATCTTGTTATGATGGGAAGTTTGACAGAAAGTCAAATGGCAGATGCAATGGCTGCTGTAATTAAAGTTGATAAAGACTCAGTTGATAAAATTGTAAAAAATGATGGAAAAATAAATGAATTGAGATCTGTAATTGATAATCAAATTACTACTGTTTTAGTTAAAAGAGCTCCAATGGCAGTAGACTTAAGGATAACTATTTCAACAATGAAAATATCACACGATTTAGAAAGAATAGGGGATCTTGCTAAAAGTGTTGCGAAAAAGGTTAAACCTTTACCTGTAGATTTACCTGACGAACTCATAGGAAGCCTAAGAAGGTTAGGTGATTTAGTACAAAAACAATTAAAAGATGCTCTAGACGCTTATCTTAATAAGTCAAAAGATAAGGCAATTGAAATTTGGAAAAAAGATGAACAAGTAGATGATTTGACTAATTTAGCCATGAATGAAGTTGCAACTTATTTACAAAAAGACAAAAAAAATTTAGAAATGGCAACTCATTTATTATTTGTAACAAAAAATATAGAAAGAGCTGGTGACCACATAACTAATATCGCAGAGTCTCTTTATTATTTAATCGAAGGTGAATATCTTGAGGGAGCAAGACCAAAAGGTAAACCTATAGAAAGTTAATGAGCGCTCATATTTTCGTTGTAGAAGATGAAAAACCAATCTTAACTCTACTTACATACAATCTTGAGAAAGAAGGATACAAAGTATCATCTAGTTCAAACGGAGAAGAAGCACTTTCAGTAATTAAAGAAAAAAAACCAGACCTTGTTTTATTAGATTGGATGCTCCCTGATTTATCAGGAATAAAAATTTGCCAATATTTAAAACAAGATGAAAAAGTAAAAAATATACCCATTATTATGCTTACGGCAAAAGGTGAAGAAGAAGATAAAGTTAAAGGACTTAATACTGGCGCCGAAGATTACATGACTAAGCCCTTCAGTTTTCCAGAGCTGTTAGCGAGAATAAAATCTCTTTTAAAAAGAGTTAAACCAAATATTGTAAGTGAAGAGGCTACTTATTTAGATCTTAAAATAGATAGAGAGTCTATGAAAGTATTTAGGAAAGAAAAAGAAATTTCTTTAGGCCCTAAAGAATATAAATTGCTTGATTTTTTAATTAAGCAACCAAAAAGAGTTTATTCCAGAGAGCAGTTGTTAGAACATGTTTGGGGAGACGATATCAATGTAGAGTCTAGAACAGTAGATGTTCATATTACCAGATTAAGACAATCAATAAATATTGAAGGGGCTAAACCTTTAATAAGAACTGTTCGTTCAGCAGGGTATTCTTTAGAAAATTAATTGATAAAATCCTATTAAGAATAAAGGAATTTGTAATCCGAAGTTTGTAAGAATAGCTTTATCTTTTGATAAAAAACCAGCGACAGTCCAACCAACAACTCCTGCACCATGAAACATTATATTAATCGGGTACATATTAAGATTGGTAAGCAGTATTCCTGTTAGTACTAAGAAAGTACTTAACCACTTAAGGTATTTTTTAATAAATTCCATTTGAGTTTGAATTACCCTGAGGCTTTAACTTTTTTCTCAATAAATTCTGGAATGTCATCTTCTTTATCAAGAACCTCTTCTTTTGTGCCTTTAGGTTGAAATGCATATAACACGTGTAATTTACAATACGGAAATTCTCCTTCAGGCTTTCTACCGCAGAAATAGAATTTTTCCTCATTGGGATGACCTATAGGCCACTTACAAGTTTCATCTGTAAGTTCTTCCAGTGATTTAGGATTTTCTGGTTCAAAGTTTTTATCTAATAATATTGATTGAAATTTAGCTTTTCTTGATGTTGGTGCTGGTCCTCTTCTAATTTGCTTGTTATCATTAGTTCTAGGTGAATTAGGTTGTTTGGAAGGGGCTCTAGCTTCTAAATTTAACCTATGAGCTTTTCCAATTACTGCATTCCTAGTGGTGTCACCTAAAGCTTCAGCGATCTGACTTGCGGTATGGCCTTTAGACCAAAGTTCTTTTAATTTAGCGACTTTTTCTTCTGTCCAACTCATTGTATATAATTACAATATTTAGTAATTATGAAAAACTTAGGACATAATATTGGGGTTTAAAACATTAAAACACACTAAAGCTGTGAGTAGATTTAGTTGTACACAGTTTTTTTAATTAAAGGATATAAGACTATCAATGGTTGAAATTACAAAAAAATATAAAATCGGATCTAGAAGATTTGGAGTTGTTAATTGGGTTGGTGCCTGGACTTTATATAAAAAGGAAGTTTTAAGATTTTTAATTGTGTGGGTACAAACTATTTTTTCCCCATTAATTTCTTCTTTACTTTTTTTACTTGTTTTGTCTCTAGCGATAGGTGCAGATAGAGGTGAAGTACTTGGAGTGCCTTTCATAACTTTTTTAGCGCCAGGGTTGATTTCAATGCAGGTTATCCAGCAGTCCTTCTCTCATTCCTCATCATCTTTTATGATTGGAAAAATTCAAGGGAATATAGTTGATCTTCTTTATGCGCCTTTATCAGCATCTGAGGTTACAATTTCAGTCTCTTTAGCAGCTGTTACTAGAAGCGTTATGATTGCTATTGTCTCAATTATAGTATTCAAATTATTAATTGATATCGAGATCAAAAACTATTTATTGCTAATAATTTTCACATTACTTTCATCCTTTATTTTAGGAAATATAGGAATTATTGCCGGTTTATGGGCTGAAAAGTTTGATCATATGGCTACGGTAACTAATTTTGTAATTGTGCCATTATCTTTCCTCTCAGGCACTTTTTATTCGATAAATAGATTGCCAGAGGTTTTACAAATAATAAGTAAGGCGAACCCATTTTTTTATATGATTGATGGTTTTAGATATAGTTTTATTGGGAAAGCAGACGGTTCAATTTTAGTTGGTTTATTATATTTGACGGTTTTAAGTTTTGTTAGTTGGTTTGTTACTTATATATTGTATAAAAAAGGTTATAAAATAAAATCTTAAATTATGAGTGCAATTTTAAATACATATAATAGAAAAAAAATTTCATTTACCAAAGGTAAAGGCGCATTTCTTTATGGGACAAATGGCAAAAAATATCTAGATTTTGTTCAAGGGATAGCTGTAAATTGTTTAGGACATGCTAACAAATATTTAATAAATTCAATCTCAAAGCAATCGAAAAAACTATGGCATGTTTCGAACGCCTTTATAATCCCAGAGCAAGAAAAATTAGCAAAAAGAATAAAACAGAAAACATTTGCAGATTATGTCACTTTTCAAAATTCTGGAGCTGAAGCCACAGAAGCCGCAATCAAATTTGCAAGAAGATACTTTTATTCAAAAGGCCAATCAAGAAAGAATAGAATTTTATGTATTAACAATAGTTTTCACGGAAGAACTCTTGCAACAATTTTTGCTAGTAACAGCAAAAAAGCAATCGAGGGCTTTGGTCCTAAAGTAGATGGATTTGATCATTTTAATTTTGGAGATCATAAGGGATTAGAAAAAAAAATTACTAGTAGAACTGCCGCAATCATGGTTGAAACTATTATGGGTGAGGGTGGTATTAAAGTTATTCCAGATTATTGTTTAGTAGGTCTGAGAAAACTTTGCAACAAAAAGAAAATTCTATTGATTATGGACGAAGTACAATGTGGAGTAGGCAGAAGTGGAAAATTTTTTGCATTTGAACATGCAAAAATTAAACCTGATATTGTACCTATAGCAAAAGGAATAGGAGGAGGGTTCCCCATAGGAGCAGTTCTGGTTAATAAAAAAGTTGCTTCAGGAATGAAACCTGGAACACATGGCTCTACTTTTGGAGGAAATCCTTTAGCAATGAGTGCTGGAAATGCAGTCATGGATGTAATGTTCAAAAAAGGTTTTCTCAAAAATGTTCATAACAATGGGAATTATTTTTTAAAAGAGTTAAATAAACTTAAAAGCAAATATCCTAAAATTATAAAAGAAGTCAGAGGTAAAGGATTATTAATTGGGATTTGTGTATTTAAAGATCAAACTAAATTTATACAAAAGTTAATAGATAATAACCTTCTTACCGTGAGAGCTGCAGAAAATGTAGTCAGACTTTTGCCTCCTTTAAATGTCACAAAGCAAGAAATTAACTTAGGATTAAAGATAATAGATAAGGTGTGCAAAAACTATTAATGAAAAATTTTATAAATATAGCTGACCATTCCTCTGGCGATTTAAGAGCTATTATTGAAGAGGCAAAAGTAAGAAAACTTAAAAGAAAAAATTTAAATAAATCTGCCATGGATGAAGACAAACCCTTTGAGGGTAAATCGATGGCAATGATTTTTGAAAAACCTTCAACAAGAACAAGAATGTCTTTTGATATCGCGGTTAAACAGTTGGGTGGATCATCCATTATTTTAAATCCTGAGGGAATTCACTATGGAAAAGGGGAAGAGTCTCTCAAAGATACAGCAAAAGTTTTAACTGAATATGTAGATATTGTTATGTTAAGAACTTCGTCTCACAAGAATTTAGAAGAGTTCGGTAAACATTTAGGTATTCCTATAATTAATGGTTTATCCGATCTAAGTCATCCCTGCCAAATCATGTCAGATATTTTAACCTACGAAGAAAGCAACGGATCTATTACAGGTAAGACAGTTTCTTGGTTGGGCGATGGTAATAACAACATGTCTAATTCCTTAATCGAAGCTGCAGGGAAATTTGATTTTAATTTGAAAATCGGTTGTCCGAAAAAATACTCACCAAATAAAAAGATATTAAGTTGGGCAAAAAAAAATAAAGTGAGTTTAATTATTACATCAAAACCAGATGAGGCTATTAAGAACTCAGATTGTGTGATGACTGACAAATGGGTTTCAATGAATGATAAAGTAAATAAAAAGTCTAAGAAAAAAACTCTAAAGCCATTTCAAGTAAATGAAAAATTAATGTTAAAAGCAAAATCAGATGCAATTTTTATGCATTGTCTTCCTGTAGGCAGAGGAGAAGAAGTTACCGATAAGGTTATTGATGGAAAACAATCTGTTGTCTGGAGACAGGCTCTAAATAGAGTTCACGCTCAAAAGAGTATTATTAAATGGTGTATCGATTAAGGTAATGGTTTTGGGCTACTACTTTTTGAATTCATAAACAAAATTACCGAAGCCCTATCTTTTTCTTTTCTCAGACCAGCAAAAGCCATCTTAGTTCCTTTTATGTATGCTTGAGGTTTAATTAAATAACTGTTCATTTCTTCAAAAGACCATTCTTTCCCATAAGCTATCATTGCTTTAGAATATTTATAATCACTTATGGACCCTGCAGTTCTACCAATCACACCCCAAAGATTAGGACCAATCATATTTTTTCCACCATCAGCTATTTGATGACAAGCTGTACATTTTTTAAAAACTTTTTCACCATGAGATAAATCTCCCATAGCCAAGAGAGCTTTAATATCTACAGCTTGCACAACCTTAGTTTCTTTCTCTGTGGAAGCTCCAGTTGTAGCAACTTCTAAACCTTCGATTTTGTAAGCTGACTCTTTTGGTTTCTCAACGTAAAATAAAATGTCAGCAAATTTCCCTATTCCAATCACAATTAGAGCAGTAAGGAGAACTGCTGCAATAATTTTATTTATTTCAAAACTGTCCATAATTTTGATAGATACTTAGTTGACATATAGCACGACTTTTGAAAAAAAACTTTAAATTACTCAATTTTTTTTGCGTCTTTGGGACGCATAATTATGAATAAAACTGCAATAATAATACCTACTAGATTAAAAGCATCGAGACTTCCAAATAAACCATTAGAGCTAATAAATAATAAAGAGATGATTCTTCATGTCTACGAGGCTGCAAAAAAAACTAATTCTGATGAAGTTTATGTTGCTACTCCTGATAAAAAAATTATTGAACTAATAAGCAACAATGGTGGAAAAGCAATTCTTACATCTTCAGAGCATCAAACTGGTACTGACAGGATTTATGAAGTTTTCAAAGATCATCTAAATAGTGAGCCCAACACAATTGTAAATTTGCAGGGAGATATGCCAAATATCGATCCTAGATCTATAACTGAATTAATATCTTACATGGATAAAAAAAATTGTGATATTGGAACATTAGCGAGCTCTTTTGCTTCAAAAACAGAATTATTAGACGAAAACAATGTAAAAGTTGCTGTCAAAAATGAGCTTCCAAATAATCAATACGAACAAGCAATTGATTTTTTTAGAATAGATACAAAAAAACATAAAAATTTTTATCATCACGTTGGTATTTATGCCTTTACTAGCGAAGCTTTAGTAAGATATGTAGGGCTTAAAAGATCAAGACTTGAAATAGAGAGAAAGTTGGAGCAAATGAGAGCTTTAGAAAATTCAATGACAATCCATGTCGGGTATATTAATTCATCTCCTTTAAGTGTTGATACCAAGCTTGATTTAATGGAAGTAAGAAAGATAATGAAAAAAGATGAGCAAAATTAAAATAGCCATACAAGGTGAGCTAGGAGCTTATTCGCATATTGCTGTAGAAAGACTCTATAAAAACGCAGAAATAAAAACTTGTGCGACTTTTGAAGAAACTTTTAAACAGGCCTACAATGACTCTGATTATAAAATTGTAATTCCCATTGAAAATTCTTTAGCTGGAAGAGTTGCAGACATTCATTATCTATTACCTAAATATAAGTTGCAAATTCATGGAGAATATTTTTTACCAGTAGAACATAATCTTTTAGGAAAAAAAGAAGCCACAATGGAGGATATAAAATATGTAAGAAGTCATGCCCAAGCTATTAGCCAATGTCAAAAAATTATTACAGAAAAAAATTTTCAATCTATCATTTCAGTGGATACAGCAGGATCTGCTAAGGATTTAGCAGAGGGAAAAGATAAAACTATAGCTGCAATCGCGTCTGACTTATCTGCAAAAATGTATGATTTAAAAATATTAAAAAAGAATATCGAAGATGATAAAGGAAATGTTACTAGATTTTTAATCATGGGAAAAAATATAGAACAACCAGAATATGATAAAAATAAGAAATATATCACTAGCTGTATATTTAGAGTGAAAAGTGAACCATCAGCACTTTATAAATGTCTAGGAGGCTTTGCGACTAATCAAGTTAATCTAACAAAGCTGGAGAGTTTTTCAGTGAAAAATACTTTTGATCAGGCAAATTTTTATCTTGATCTTGAGGGCCATCTAGAACAATTCGGAGTAAAAAAAGCACTTGAGGAACTTGGTTTTCATACTGAAACTTTAGATATCTTAGGAGTGTACGAATCTTCAGAATTTAGGCAAAAATAGTCCACAAAACTGAAATCTTGTCTTGTGGTATTTAAATTGATCTTGATATACTCATATTGAGGTTGGCATCAGGTGGATGTTTCATAAACCCGGTCAGGTCTGAAAAGAAGCAGCCGTAGTGAAAATTATTCAGGTTGTTGCCTGCCTCTTTAAAATGACAAATAAAATTTTAGCACTTAAATATAGACCTCAAGAATTTAAAGATTTAATTGGTCAGGAAGTAATGGTGCAGACAATTACCAATGCAATAAAGTTGGGAAAGACTCCGAATGCATATTTACTAACTGGCATAAGAGGTGTTGGAAAAACAACAACAGCTAGATTGATTGCAAAGGCATTGAACTGCCCAAAAAACGAAGACCCGAAAATCTTATGCTCTGGAGAAAAATTCTGCCCGACTTGTCAAGAAATCATTAATTCAAATCATATCGATATTTTAGAAATGGATGCCGCATCTAAAACTGGAATAGACGATATTAGAGAATTAATTGAAAATTCTAAATACAGCCCTACAAGTGCAAAATTTAAAATATTTATAATAGACGAAGTTCACATGCTTTCAAAACAGGCATTTAACGGCTTACTCAAAACTTTAGAGGAGCCGCCTCCAAGTCTGAAGTTTATTTTAGCGACAACAGAGGTTAGAAAAATTCCTGTTACTATTTTATCTAGATGTCAGAGGTTTGATTTGAGAAGAGTAAGCGTAGATTTGCTTTGTGAACATCTTCAGAAAATTGCTGTTAAAGAAAAAGGTAACATTTCAGATGATGCAATAAAATTAATCGCACGAACTTCAGAGGGTTCAGTAAGGGACTCCGTTTCTCTCTTGGATAGAGCATTAATTTCTCAATCAATAAATCAAAATAAGAAGATTACAGAGCCAGAAGTAAGACAAATGTTAGGTTTAGCGGATAAAAGTAAAATTATTTCTTTATTCAAGGAGGTCTTAAGTGGCAATGAAAAAGATGCTTTAAATCTCTTAAGTGAGCTTATTAATGATGGCTTGGACGCAAAAAATTTTTTAAATGATATTTTAGAAGTTTTATATCTATTTAGTCGAAGAATAAGCTTAGGATCTATTGAAAAAGACATGTCAGTTTCGGAGTCAGAAGTTGAGATGATTGATAAATATTCTAAGAACATAGACATGCAAGATATAGGATTGTTTTGGCAACTTACTGTTAAAACTATTGAAGATTTAAGAGTAATTGGTAATGAAAATTTAACTTTAGAAATGTATCTAATACAAATGACTCATTTAAAAAATATAGGATCAAAACACGAAATCTCAAATTTAGAAAGTACTAATAATCAACTATCAAACGAAAGTTTAATAGGAAAAAAAATAGATGATAAATCATCGGAAGCCAACATTCCCAACCAGATTAAAAATCAGCTTAAAAATATAAATCAAATTAAAGCACATCCAACAAAAAATTTACTGAGGAAAAATCTAGATTCTAAAATTGATATAACAAGTTTTCAGGATTTAATTGACCAAGCCAATAAAGAAAAGGAGATAGAACTAAAGTACGATCTTGAAAGAAACGTTAAATTGGTAAGCTTCAATAAAGGAAAAATTGATATTAGTTTTAATGAAAAATTGAATAAGAATTTTATCAAAAACCTTTCAGAAAAATTACTTTCATGGACTGGTGAAAGATGGATTATTTCTTTAAGTAAAAATGATAATGCAAAAAGTATTCACGAAATGAACTTAGAAGAGAAGAATAGCAAAATAGAAGAATTTAAGAAAACAAAAATAGCCCAAGACATTCAAAGAGTGTTCCCGGATGCAAAATTAATTGATTTTAAAGAAGAGGATTAAATGACAAATTTTTCTGACATGTTATCCAAAGCAAAGGCCATGCAAGAGAAAATGAAAGAAGTTCAAGATCAAATTAAAAAAATCGAAGTAGAAGGAGAAGCTGGCGGAAATCTCGTTAAAGTAATTTTATCAGGTGACTATGAACTAAGATCAATAACTATAAGTGACCAAGCGAAAAAAGAAAGTCAAGAAATTATTAATGATCTGATAATAGCTGCCTATAACAATGCTAAAGAAAACTTAAAAAAGAAATCTACCGAAGAACTTTCTAAGGTAACTGGAGGACTTAATTTACCCCCAGATTTTAAACTCCCTTTTTAATGGACAACGATATTCCAGAAATAAAAGAGTTAATCCAGCAATTTTCAAAATTGCCTGGCTTAGGACCTAAATCAGCGAAAAGAATAATTTTAAAATTAATAAATAATAAAGATAACATGGTGAAGCCCTTAGCCAAATCTTTAGCCCAAGTTTACAAAAAAGTAGTAAGATGTATAGACTGTGGAAATTTAAAGATTATTGACAAAGTTTGTATTTGTTCATCAGATAATTCATATGACAAAATTTGTGTAGTTGAAAATCTTGCTGATATGTGGGTTATAGATTCTGCTAATATTTATAAAGGTCATTACCACATTTTGGGTGGTACATTAAATTCAAATGAAAATTACGAACAAAAAAACCTTTTAATTAATTCGCTAGTAAAAAGAATAAAAAAAAATAATTTGAAAGAGGTTATTATCGCCACAAGTGCTACAGTAGAAGGGCAAACTACTGCTCATTATATTGAAGATACGATTAAAAATGGCAAATTAAAAATAACTAAATTAGCTCAAGGTTTGCCAGTAGGTGGTGAAATTGAACAATTGGATGATGGAACATTATTTTCAGCTTTTAAAAATAGAGTTCCTGTAACTGAAAGTTAATTATTTTTTTTTCTCTCAAGCCTTTTTTGATGCAATAGAGGTTCTGTATAACCCGAGGGTTGATCTTTACCTTTAAAAACAAGGTCACAGGCAGCAGAAAATGCTACTGATTTATCAAAATTATCTGACATTTTTTGATAATTTAAATCATTTTTGTTTTGTTCATCAACTATTTTAGCCATTTTTTTCATGACCTCCATGACCTGATCTTTATTACAAATTCCATGATGCAACCAATTTGCTATGTGTTGAGAAGAAATTCTAAGTGTGGCTCTGTCTTCCATCAAACCCACATTATTAATATCTGGAACTTTTGAACAACCTACCCCTTGATTTATCCATCTCACAACATACCCTAAAATTCCTTGAGCATTATTTTCTAACTCACGATTTATGTCATCTAATGCCCAGTTAGGCCTATCAGCTTTTGGAATTTCTAGTATATTTTCTAATTGCGCTTTACTTCTAGATTTAATTTTATTTTGTACGTTAAATACATTCACCTTATGATAATGTATCGAATGTAGTGTAGCTGCTGTGGGTGAAGGAACCCAGGCGCAGTTTGCACCAGATTTCGGATGACCAATTTTTTGTTCCATCATATTTGCCATCTGATCTGGCATAGCCCACATACCCTTGCCAATTTGAGCTCTTCCTGAAAAGCCACAACTTAATCCAACATCTACGTTCCAGTTCTCGTAAGTCTCTAACCAAGTTGATTTTTTCATATCCCCCTTAAAAATCATTGGTCCAGCTTCAAATGAGGTATGCATTTCATCTCCTGTTCGATCTAGGAATCCCGTATTGATAAACACAATTCTATTTTTCACTTGTCTTATACACTCTTTTAAATTGACTGTGGTTCTTCTCTCTTCATCCATTATTCCAACTTTTATTGAATTTTTTTCTATTCCTAAAGCTTCTTCAACCTTGCCAAAAAGTGAATTTGTGAAAGCAACTTCCTCTGGACCATGCATTTTTGGCTTTACAATGTAAACAGATCCAGTCCTTGAATTTTTTTTATTTTTGAAATCATGTAAAGCACAAAGTGTTGCAATAAACGCGTCCATTATACCTTCAGGTATTTCTGAACCATCTTTTAACAGAATTGAAGGATTAGTCATTAAATGTCCTACGTTACGATTAAGCAATAAAGCCCTTCCATGCAAAATTAATTTTTCCCCATCTTTGGATATGTAATGTCGATCTGGATTTAATTTTCTTGTAAATTTTTTTCCTTCTTTCTCTATATCTGCAGTTAAGTCACCCTTCATTAAACCTAACCAGTTCCTATAACATTTAACTTTATCTTCAGCATCAACAGCTGCAACTGAGTCTTCATTATCAATAATTGTTGAAATTGCAGACTCGACTATAATATCAGAAATAGAGGCTTTATCATATTTTCCAACCGTATGATTTGGATCGATTACAATCTCAATATGAAGATTATTGTTTTTTAATAATATTGAGCTTGGCTTATCTGTCTGCCCAGTAAAACCTATAAATTGGTTTTTACTTTTTAGATTTTTTTTATCTTTGCCATCTGTTAAAACTAATTCTCTATTTTGAATTTTAATTTCTGAAACTTCATTCCAATTAAGATCATTAATTGGTGCTATCTCATCTAAAAATTTTCTTACATATTCGATAACTTTGTCAGCTCTTTTCTCATTAAAATCTTTAAATTTTTCTCCAGGAATTACATCTGTTCCGTAAAGTGCGTCATACAAACTACCCCAACGAGCATTAGCAGCATTTAATGCGTATCTAGCATTATCTACTGGAACAACTAGTTGTGGACCCGCTATAGATGAAATTTCAGCATCAACTTTATCTGTTTCAATGCTGAAGTCATCTTTTTCTTCAACAATATAAGAAATAGATTTTAGGAACTTTGTATATTCTTTTTTATTTAATTCTTTACCGGCGTTTTGTTTGTGCCAATCATTAATTTTATTTTGAATATTTTCTCTTTTTTCAATTAAATTTTTATTAATCGGAGCAAGCTCATGCACAGTTTTTTCAAAATTATTCCAAAATTCCTCTATTTTGATACCTGTTCCGGGTATGGCTTCATTATTTATAAAATCAAACAGCTTTGAACTTATTTTAAGCCCATTTTTATCTATTAAACTCATGGTGAACCGATCTTTACATTATATTATAATATATTAATAGTAGTAATAGTAACCCATATGAAAAATTATTTAGAATTTGAAAAAGAAATCAAAGCCCTTGAACAAGAAGTCGATAATTTAAAAAGTCCTTTCGGATCAGAGGGTATTTCTGAAGTTGACACTCAAAAAATCAAAAATACTCAAAATGAAATTAATGAAAAACTAAAACAAACATACGCTTCATTAAATAGTTGGCAAAAGACTCAGGTAGCAAGACACGAAGATAGACCAAAGGCAAATTTTTATATAAAAAAAATATTTTCTCAATTTACATTATTGTCTGGAGATCGTTATTTTGGAGATGATAAATCTGTTATTGCAGGTTTTGGACTAATTGATAACAAATCAGTTTTAATTATCGGTCAAGAAAAAGGTGAAGATCTAAATAGCAGAATTGAAAGAAATTTTGGAATGATGAGACCTGAAGGTTATAGAAAATGTATTAGGTTAATGAAATTAGCTGACAGATTTCAAATTCCTATTGTTAGTTTTATCGATACACCAGGAGCATATCCCGGATTGGGCGCTGAACAAAGAGGCCAAGCATCTGCGATTGCTAATTCAATTGAGTGCTGTATGTCACTTACAGTACCAAACATTTCAATTATCATTGGTGAGGGAGGTTCGGGAGGTGCTATTGCATTAGCCTCATCTAACAAAGTTATCATGTTAGAGAATTCTATTTATTCTGTAATATCGCCCGAAGGGTGTGCATCAATATTATGGCGCGATCCAAGTAAATCATTACAAGCTGCTGAAGCAATGAAATTAACTGCAAAAGATTTATTAAAATTAGGTGTAATAGATGAAATAATATCAGAACCTTTAGGTGGTGCACATAGAGATCCAGAAAGTATCGCTGCTGATATTAAAGATTCAATAATTAAAAACCTTAAAAGTTTTGAAAATTATAGCAAAGAAGAAATTTATGACCATAGAAAAGCAAAATTTCTCCAGATAGGAAGGAACCAAGGATTTAGTAAATCTACTAATCTTGAGGGTAGTGGATTAAGTTATAAAGACACAAACTTACAAAAATTTTCATCACATATTGTTAAAAATAAACTTATTTACGCTGGTTTTGGTTTATTAGCGATATCGGGCCTTATTGCTCTTTTATTTTGACTATTGTTGCATAAAAACAATTTAATTAATTAATATTTTCTCCTATTGACTTTTGTTCGCCAAATCTATTTAAGAACAATAACTAATTAATAATTAGTTTAAGTTAATAAAAATAAGGAAAAATAAATAATATGAGTACACTAAAAGGTAAAGTAAAGTGGTTCAATGGCACTAAAGGATATGGTTTCATTGAAAGAGAAGACAAAGAGAAAGACGTGTTCGTCCATTCTTCTGCGGTAAGAGAAGCTGGTTTAAAGTATTTAAACGAGGGTGATGAGTTAACGTTTGAAGTGGAGAGCACAGAAAAAGGTCCTTCAGCAGTAAAACTGCAGAAAACATCTTAATCTAAATTTCCAAAATCACTGATTATCGGGACATTAACTTTAGTCTATTGCTATTTTTATTGTCCCGCTAATTTCATCTTGAAATAGTCACAATTATTTTTTAAGTATAAGCTATGATTACGAAAAAAAGAATCATTTCAATAATAGGATCACATTCGCACAGAATGCACGCTAGGCTATTGCTTAGCTTATAATCAAAAACATATAAATTAATTAAAAATTAATATAAAAACAAAAGGGATGCAGCAGTAGCTCAGTTGGTTAGAGCACTAGTTTGTGGAACTAGGGGTCGGTGGTTCGAATCCACCCTGCTGTACCAAAAAATGAAAAAAGAAAAAAATAACAAACCTTCGAAAGAATTACCATTAGGGTTTGTAGATAGACAAGAAAAAGAATTATTAATCCGTGATTTTGTAATTTCTAACATCAAAGAAATTATGATTAAGTATGGTTTCCAATATCTCGAAACACCAAGTTTCGAATATACAGAAAGCATTGGTAAATTTTTACCTGACGCAGAGAGACCGGACCAAGGAGTGTTTTCTTTTAAGGATGAAAATAATTGGCTGTCTTTAAGATATGACCTTACAGCGCCTCTAGCTAGATATGTTGCAAAAAATTATTTAGAAATTCCAAAACCATTTAAAAGATATCAATTAGGCACTGTTTGGAGAAACGAAAAACCTGGACCTGGAAGATTTAGAGAATTTTTGCAATTCGATGCTGATTTCGTAGGAACAAAAAGTTTACAAGCAGATGCTGAGTTATGTGTAATGATTTCAGAAATTCTTGAAAAGTGTGGTTTAAAAAAAACGGATTATATTATTAAGATCTCCTCTAGAAAAATAACTGAAGAGTTATTTAAAAAATTAAATATTAACGATAACAATCAAAGACTTACTACTTTAAGAGCTCTAGATAAAATCGATAGGCTTGGTTGGGATGGAGTTAAAGAATTATTAGGCGCAGGGAGAAAAGACAAATCCGGAGATTTCACAAAAGGAGCGAACCTTAAATCTCAAGATATTCAAACAATAGAGGAAACACTCAAGAAAAAGTCTCCTGAGTCAGAGGATTTAATTGAGATATTAAAAATTTTTAAAGATTATAACTTTAGCAACTTTGAATTTGACCCATCAATTATTAGAGGGCTGGAATATTATACCGGAGCAACTTTTGAGGTAAATTTAAAGTTTGATGTAACAAATAATAAAGGGCAGGTAATCCAATTTGGTTCAATAGGTGGCGGGGGAAGGTATGATAATTTAGTAAACAACTTTGGCAATTATGATGCGCCTGCTACAGGGATATCAATTGGATTAGATCGTTTGGTTTACGCATTGATGCAGAAAAAAGAATTTAAAATAAAACAATCAAAACCTGTCGTCATTTGTGTTTTTGATAAAAAAGCAATGAAAGAATATATTTCTCTACAAATGATTTTAAGAAAAGCTGGTGTAAGCGTAGAAATTTACCCTGGTGAAAGCAAATTAAAAAAACAAATGGAGTATGCAAATAAAATCAAATCACCAGCTGTAATTTTATATGGTGAAAATGAAATTAAATCAGGCAAACCAACATTAAGAAATTTAGGCTCTGGCAAAGAAAAAACAATTGAAGTTAAAGAATTAGTAAATGAAATTAAAAAAATTATCTGAAAATATAATTAAGACTTTTAAGAGCAACGGGTTTGTTTTGTCAGAACCTGATGTTCTTTTAGACTCAAATTATATTATTGAGAGGTCTGGAGAAAAATTTAGAAGTTCAATGCTTACTTTTGATAGAGAAGATGGAAAAACGATGTGTTTAAGACCAGATTTAACAGTTGCTTCATGTATAAATTTCTTACAAAAAAAATCTTCTTCAAAAATTTACTACTCTGGTCAAGCGTATAGAAGGTCAAGCGGGAAAGGCACAAACTTTATTCATGATCAATTAGGAATTGAGATTTTAGGTTCCAAAAATCAAATCCAAGATGATTTTAAAGTTTTAAGTACAATTTTAAATTCGGCAAAAAAAATAAAAAGAAAAAAAATTCAAATTAAAGTTGGGGACATTAGTTTATTTAAAAATTTAATAAATGCCTTGGATATGCCTGAAAGATGGAAGTTAAGATTAGTAAGACATTATTGGAAACCAAGTTATTTCGAGGAACTCTTGAAAAGATTGGAACAGAATTCAGATATTGATGCTGTCACTTTTGACTCAGACAAGAAAAGATTCTATGAAATGAAAAAAACAAATCAAGACAAGATAATCGCAGGAAGATCAATATCTGAAATTTTGAAAAGATTTGATAAAAAAATTAAGGACCCAAGATCTTTTACTGATGGAAAAAAAATTGTTAAAATTATCACTTCATTTTTAAAAATTAACTGTAAGCTTTCAGAACTTGAAGAAAGATTATTAGATTTCACAAAAAAAAATAATCTTAAGAAAAATATATTTAGAGATTTTAAATCTATTCTTAATCTCAAAAAACTTAATCAAGATATTAATTTTATCGCAAATTTTGGTAGAGACGTAGAGTATTATACTGGAATAGTTTTCGAAGTGCTTTCAGGAAAAAAAGAAATCGCTAGGGGCGGTCGTTATGATGATTTACTAAAGAGCTTAGGTGCTAAAAAAAATATCCCTGCTGTAGGGGCTGCAATAAACTTGAAAAATATATGAAAAGCATAATTACTATAGGGCTACCAAGCAAAGGACGGTTAAAAGATAAAGCAATATCATTTTTTAATGAAAGAGGGCTCAAGATTTTACAAAATGAGAAAGAAAGAAATTATTTTGGGACTATCGAAAATAAACCTGATATCAAGATTATTTTTCTTCATGCTAAAGAAATTATTCAGAGATTAGGAGATGGAACTTTAGACATGGGTGTATCAGGGTTAGATCTCTTAAAAGAATCTGGTAAAAATTTACAGGGTAAAATAAATATTCAAAGAAAACTTGATTTTGGTAATGCTAATTTAGTTATTGCTGTTCCAGATGACTGGATAGATGTCCAGACCATTGCTGATCTTGAAGAGGTATCCTTTGATATTAGATCTAAAAGAAATGCTAGGCTGAGAGTCGCAACAAAATATCCAAATTTGACTAATGATTTTTTGGTATCTAGAGGGGTAACTCAATATAAATTGATACCTAGTCTTGGTGCTACTGAAACGTACCCATTCATAGGTTCTTCAGAAATTATTACAGATATAACTTCTACGGGTAAAACTTTAGCAGATAATAATTTAAGAGTCCTCAAAGATGGATTAATACTTAGCTCAAATGCATGTTTATTTATTGCAAAAAAAAAGGCTGCAAAATTACAGCCTTTTTTAAAATCATTTGGGTAGGTGAAATTACATTCCCATTCCGCCCATACCACCCATACCACCCATGCCACCACCCATTGGAGGCATTGCAGGACTAGCATCTTTTTCCTCAGGTTTATCCGCGATCATTGCTTCAGTTGTTATTAATAGTCCAGCTATTGAAGCAGCATCCTGTAATGCTGATCTTACAACTTTAGTTGGATCAATTATTCCTTTAGCAAACATATCTACATACTCTTCGTTCTGAGCATCATAACCTTGTGAAGATTTTTTACCTTCTAAAAGTTTTCCTACTACTACAGAACCATCTACACCTGCGTTAGCAGTAATTTGCCTAATCGGAGCTTGAAGAGCTTTTTTAACTATCTCAACACCTGCTTTTTGATCATCACCTTTAACCTTTACGTTATCTAAATCTTGTGCAGCATAAAGTAAAGCGCAACCACCACCGATAACAACACCTTCTTCTACTGCAGCTCTAGTAGCGTTAAGAGCATCTTCCACTCTATCTTTTCTTTCTTTAACCTCAACTTCTGTAGCACCGCCAACTTTAATCACAGCAACTCCACCAGCAAGCTTAGCAAGTCTCTCTTGAAGTTTTTCTTTATCATAGTCAGATGTAGTCTCGTTTATTTCAGATCTAATTTGGTTACATCTTGCTTCGATATCAGATTTTTTACCTTCACCAGCTACTATCGTACTGTTTTCTTTATCTATTTTTACTTTTTTACAAGAACCAAGATCTCCAATTTTTACGTTCTCTAATTTGATACCCAAGTCCTCTGAAATTACTTGTCCTCCAGTAAGGATAGCGATATCTTCTAGCATTGCTTTTCTTCTATCACCAAATCCTGGCGCTTTAACTGCAACTACTTTAAGACCACCTCTCAATTTATTTACAACTAAAGTTGCTAAAGCTTCTCCCTCGACATCTTCAGAAATAATCATTAAAGGTCTATTTGCTTGTACAACAGACTCTAAAAGAGGTACCATTGGTTGTAGATTTGTTAATTTTTTTTCAACTAAAAGCACAAGAGGGTTCTCTAATTCAGTTGTCATCTTTTCAGTATTTGTTACAAAATAAGGAGATAAGTATCCTCTATCAAATTGCATACCCTCAACTACATCTAATTCAGTTTCAACACCTTTTGCTTCCTCTACTGTTATGACTCCTTCGTTACCAACTTTTTGCATAGCTTTTGAAATCATATCACCAATAGATTTTTCACCGTTTGCTGAAATAGTTCCAACTTGAGCGACCTCTTCGTTGGCTTTCACTTTTTTAGAAGATGTTTTTAATTTACTTATTACATTTTCTACAGCTTTATCTATACCTCTTTTAATATCCATTGGATTCATGCCAGCTGTCACGTACTTTAACCCTTCATTAACTATTGCTTGAGTAAGTATAGTTGCAGTTGTTGTTCCGTCTCCGGCATTATCATTTGTTTTGCTGGCAACCTCTTTAACCATTTGAGCACCC